>NZ_JBICWS010000023.1:0-90783 GCF_043199875.1 Streptomyces sp. NPDC048516
ATGCACCGGCTCGGGTGGGGCGGTGTGTGGGCGCCGTGGGGGTGGGGTCCCCCGGGGGGCGGGGGGGCGTTTGTGCCGCCACTGGGTTCCCGCGGGGGGGGGGGGGGGGCCCCACCCCCCCCCCCCCCCCCGACGGTTTTCCGCGGCGCCGCCCGCGCTGCGCCTCAGCCCTCCGTACGGCCCCCCGGCGCCGTGAACCGGTGCACCGCCGACGGCGTCACCGCGGCATGCACATGCCGGTCGTGCGGCTCGGCGGGCACCTCGGCCAGCACCTCCGCGTCATAGAGCAGCACCACCAGCGACGCCCGCGCACCGGCCCGCTCCAGCCGGGCCAGCACCCGGTCGTAGGAGCCGCCGCCGCGCCCCAGCCGCAGCCCGCCGCGGTCCACCGCGAGCCCCGGCAGCAGCACCACGTCGGCCTGTGTGACGGCCTCGGGGCCCAGCCGGTCCCCGTCAGGTTCCAGCAGCCCCCGGCCGGCCCGTACGAGCCGTTCGGTGCCTTCGTAGAGCGCCCAGTCCAGATCGTTGTCCGGCAGCAGGACGGGCAGCAGCACCCGCACCCCGGCCGCCCGCAGCCGGTCCAGCAGGGCGCGGGTGGAGGGTTCGCCGCCTATCGACACATAGGCGGCGACGGTGGGCGGGCCGCCGGGGCCGCCGGGGCCGCCAGCGTCGCCGGGGCCGTCGGCGTCGCCGGGGCCGTCGGCGTCGCCGGGGCGCGCTCTGACGGGCGCGGCCAACTCGTCCAGCTCCAGCGTCCGTCGTGCCAGCGCCTCGCCCGTCACGGCGACGACATCCGCCGGCAACGCTCTCCTCACCTCCAGGAGATGCCGCCGCAACCTGCGCTTTCTATCGTCGTCAATGCTCACGGTGTGCCCTTGCTCCCGCTCTCATGCTCTATTCACCAGACCCTCATCATCGTTCCGATAGGGCCGGTTATGGTGTCGCGCATGACCCCATCGCACACACGGATCAGCAAGGCTGTCATCCCCGCAGCCGGCCTCGGCACCCGCTTTCTCCCCGCCACCAAGGCCACACCCAAGGAGATGCTTCCGGTCGTCGACAAGCCCGCCATCCAGTACGTGGTGGAGGAGGCGGCCGCCGCCGGACTCTCCGACGTGCTGATGGTGACCGGCCGCAACAAGCGCCCGCTCGAGGACCACTTCGACCGCAATTACGAGCTCGAAGAGGCCCTGCACCGCAAGGGCGACGAGTCCCGGCTCGCCAAGGTGCAGGAGTCCAGCGACCTGGCGACCATGCACTACGTACGGCAGGGCGACCCCAGGGGGCTGGGCCACGCGGTGCTGTGTGCCGCACCGCACGTGGGTGACCAGCCCTTCGCGGTCCTCCTCGGCGACGACCTGATCGACCCCCGTGACCCGCTGCTGGCGCGCATGGTCGAGATACAGGAGCAGTACGGCGGCTCCGTGATCGCCCTCATGGAGGTCGACCCGGAGCAGATCCACCTCTACGGCTGCGCCGCTGCCGCGCCCACCGGCGACGACGATGTCGTGGTCGTCTCCGACCTGGTCGAGAAGCCCGACCCGGCCGAGGCGCCCAGCAACCTCGCCATCATCGGCCGTTACGTCCTCGACCCGGCCGTCTTCGAGGTGCTGCGCAAGACCGCGCCGGGCCGCGGTGGCGAGATCCAGCTCACCGACGCCCTCCAGGCGCTGGCCGCCGACCCCGCCCTGGGCGGCCCGGTGCACGGTGTGGTCTTCAAGGGCCGCCGCTATGACACCGGCGACCGCGGCGACTATCTGCGTGCCATTGTCCGACTGGCATGCGAACGTGAAGACCTGGGCCCGGACTTCCGGGCCTGGCTTCGCAGTTACGTCACCGAGGAGATGTGAGACGTTGAACCACGCCACCGGCCGGACCCGCCACCAGGACCGCGTCTGGTCGGTGGCCGAGCATCTCGATGACGTCCTGGCGAAGATCGCCCCGCTGGACCCGATCGAGCTGCAGCTCCTCGAAGCCCAGGGCTGCGTCCTGGTCGAGGACATCACGGTCCCCGTCGCCCTGCCGCCCTTCGACAACAGCTCCATGGACGGCTACGCGGTCCGCGCCGCCGATGTCGCGGGCGCCACGGAAGAGGCACCGGTCACCCTCGCCGTCCTCGGCGATGTCGCGGCGGGCAGCGGCGGACTGCCGGAGATCGGCCCCGGCCAGGCCGCCCGCATCATGACCGGCGCCCCGCTGCCGCCCGGCGCCGAGGCAGTCGTCCCCGTCGAATGGACCGACGGCGGCACGGGCGAGGGGCCGGCCGCCACGATGCGGGCCCACAGCGCCGCCCCCCAGGACGCCGCCGGCGAGGTCCGCGTCCACCGCCCGGCCGCCGCCGGCGCCCATATCCGCACCCGCGGCAGCGATGCCACCGAAGGCGAGCCGGCCCTGCGGGCGGGCACGGTCCTCGGCCCCTCCCAGATCGGCCTGCTCGCCGCCATCGGCCGTGGCACGGTCATGGTGTGCCCCCGCCCCCGGGTCGTGGTGCTGTCGACCGGCAGCGAACTGGTCCAGCCCGGCGAGGCGTTGGGCCCCGGGCAGATCCACGACTCCAACAGCTACCAGCTCACCGCCGCCGCCCGCGCCGCCGGCGCGATCCCCTACCGCGTCGGCGCCGTCGCCGACGACGCCGAGACCCTGCGCTCCACCCTGGAGGACCAGCTCATCCGGGCCGACCTCCTTGTCACCAGCGGCGGCGTCAGCGTCGGCGCGTACGACGTGGTCAAGGAGACGCTGACCGCCCTGTCCGCCGACGAAGGGACGGTCGAGTTCCGCACGCTCGCCATGCAGCCGGGCAAGCCCCAGGGCTTCGGCCTCATCGGCCCCGACCGCACCCCGCTCCTCGCGCTGCCCGGCAACCCCGTCAGCTCGTACGTCTCCTTCGAGCTGTTCGTCCGGCCCGCCATCCGGGCCCTGATGGGGCTGCCCGAGGTACACCGCCCCGTCACCCCCGCCCGGTGCGCCGACGCCATCGCCTCCTCCCCCAAGGGGAAGCGCCAGTTCCTGCGCGGTTCCTACGACGCCGACGCCGGCACGGTCACCCCCGTCGGCGGCGCCGGCTCCCACCTGATCAAGGCCATGGCGCACGCCAACGCGCTGATCATCGTCCCCGAGGACACCACCGAGGTCGCCGCGGGCGCCGAGGTGGACCTCGTCCTGCTCGGGTAGCCCGCTGCCGCCAGGGGTACGGTGTCGTCCCACAGGCGGCAGTTTGGGTACCGGGAGAACGATGAGCAGCGGCCAGCAACACCTCACCCATCTCGACGCGGCGGGCGCGGCGCGGATGGTCGACGTCTCCGCGAAGGACGTCACCGCCCGCACGGCCGCCGCCCGCGGCCGCGTCCTGATCTCCTCGCAGGTCATCGAGCTGCTGAGGGGCGAGGGCATGCCCAAGGGCGACGCCCTGGCCACCGCCCGGATCGCCGGCATCATGGGCGCCAAGCGCACCCCCGAGCTGATCCCGCTGTGCCACCCGCTGGCCGTCTCCGGCGTCACGGTGGACCTCTCCCTCACGGACGACGCCGTCGAGATCACGGCCACCGTCAAGACCACCGACCGCACGGGAGTCGAGATGGAGGCCCTGACCGCCGTCTCGGTCGCCGCGCTCACCGTCGTCGACATGGTCAAGGCCGTCGACAAGGCTGCGGTGATCTCCGACATCCGCGTGGAGGAGAAGACCGGCGGCAAGTCCGGCGACTGGAGCCGGTCATGAGCCCCGGGCGTGCCCTGGTCGTCACCGCCTCCAACCGCGCGGCGGCCGGCATCTACCCCGACAAGGGCGGCCCGCTGCTCGCCGAGGGCCT
Organism: Streptomyces sp. NPDC048516; assembly: GCF_043199875.1. Classification (NCBI taxonomy): domain Bacteria; kingdom Bacillati; phylum Actinomycetota; class Actinomycetes; order Kitasatosporales; family Streptomycetaceae; genus Streptomyces; species Streptomyces sp. NPDC048516. Next base: position 3,807 of record NZ_JBICWS010000023.1, read on the forward strand.
GACCGCCATGGGCTTCGAGGTCGACGGCCCGCAGGTGGTGCCCGACGGCGAACCGGTGGAAGCCGCCCTGCGCGGCGCCGTCGCCTCCGCCCGCTACGCCGTCGTCCTCACCACCGGCGGCACGGGTCTGTCGCCCACCGACCGCACCCCCGAGGCCACCCGCCAGGTCCTGGACTACGAGATCCCCGGCATCCCCGAGGCGATCCGCGCCGCCGGCCGCACGAAGGTCCCCACCGCCGCGCTCTCCCGGGGACTGGCGGGCGTCGCCGGTACGACCCTGATCGTCAACCTCCCCGGCTCGTCCGGCGGGGTCCGCGACGGCCTCGCCGTCCTCACCGGCATCCTGCCGCACGCCGTCGACCAGATCCGCGGCGGCGACCACCCCAGACCATCCGGGAGCCCGAGCTGAACGCGCCCTGGCCGGTGGTCCTCACGGACGGAGAGGTGACCCTCCGCCCGATAAAGCTGCGCGACCAACGGGCCTGGCGCGAGGTCAACCGCCGTAACCGCGACTGGCTGCGCCCCTGGGAAGCGACGGTCCCGCCGCCCCCGCCCGGCCTCGTCCCGCCGCACCGCCCCACGTACCGTCAGATGGTCCGCCACCTCCGCGCCGAGGCGCACGCGGGCCGGATGCTGCCGTTCGTCGTCGAGTACCGCGGCCGGCTCGTCGGCCAGCTGACGGTCGCGGGCATCACCTGGGGCTCCATGTGCTCCGGCCATATCGGCTACTGGGTCGACCGGGAAGTCGCCGGCCGCGGTGTCATCCCGACCGCCGTGGCGCTCGCCGCCGACCACTGTTTCCGGTCCGTGGGACTGCACCGCATCGAGATCTGCATTCGCCCGGAGAACGTCCCCAGCCGCCGGGTGGTCGAAAAGCTCGGCTTTCGCGAAGAGGGCACCCGCCCGCGCTACCTCCACATCGACGGCGCCTGGCGCGACCACCTGGTCTTCGCCCTCACCGCGGAAGAAGTGCCCGAAGGCCTGCTCAGCCGCTGGCGCAGGGAGAAGCCCAGTACTCCCGGCACACCCCATAAATAAAATAAATGTTCGAATCTATTCTCTGATTGACCGGATCGGCGGAGACACTGATCTCTACCATCACAAAAAAGTTCGAGATATCAGCCAGATCGTGCGACACACCGGCCCAATTGGCGGATGGCCCCCTGCAAACCCCTCTACCGTGTGAGTTGTGAGAAGCAGCGGCCTCATCTACGCAGTCATCGTCGGGGCCTGGGCCGCCTACTTGGTGCCGATGTGGCTCCGTAGGCAGGACGAGCTCAACGAGGCCCGTCCGACCGAGCGCTTCAGCACCGCCATCCGGCTGCTGTCCGGACGGGCGGCGATGCAGCGCCGTTACGACAAGGCACACGGGGAGCACCCCGCCGACGATGCGGGCGACGACGTGGACCCGGACGCCCCGGCCGACGAGGCCGCCGCCCGGGCCTTCGGCGACCCCGCGGCGGACCCGGCCGAGGCTCCCCACACCCGGGTGCAGGCCGTCCCGCCGCGCCCCTCCGCCGCCGAGCGGACCAAGCGCGCCAAGGTCCTCGCCCGCCGCCGGCGCACCACCACCATCCTCTTCCTCGCCTTCACCGCCGGCGCCATCGTCGCCGCGGTCGGTGGCCTCCCCTTCCTCTGGGCCCCCGCGCTGCCCGCGCTCCTGCTGACCGCGTACATCATTTACCTGCGCGCCCAGGAGCGGCGGCGCTTCACCTTCACCATGGACCGGCGCAAGGCGGAGGCCGCGGCCCAGCGCCTGCGGGAAGGCCGCCGGGCCCGCCCTCAGCAGGCGGCCGACCAGCCGCCCGCCGCCGACCACCCGGCCGACGTCCGCGCTGACGCCCCGCCCGACGCCGCCCCGGAACCGCCCCGCCCCGCGACCCCCGCCCACACCGCGGGCCGCCGCGCCCTGGTCGAGGAGACCGACCACGCCGAGTGGGTCGACCAGCAGCGCGAACGCGAACGCCCGCGCCCCGCCGCCGGCAGCTGGGACCCGGTCCCTGTCCCCCTCCCCACCTACGTCACCGCGCCGGTCGCCCCCCGCGCCACCAGCCACGTCGACCTGGACGCCGAGGACGCCTGGAGCTCCGCCCGCTCCAGCGCAGCCCCCGACCACCCGCATGCCGACACCCCCTCCCAGGACCGCCCCACCCACCCCGGCCGCCGCACCCGCGGCCGCACCCCTCTCTTCGACCAGTACGAGAACGAGGACCGCCCGCGCGCGGCGAACGAGTGACGGCCCTCGGCTGACCAGCACCGGAAGCGATTTCCGAGCACCGCGACCGAGATGCTAGAGTTTCATTCGTCGCAAGGGCCTGTGGCGCAGCTGGTAGCGCACCTCGTTCGCAACGAGGGGGTCAGGGGTTCGAATCCCCTCAGGTCCACAGCGCAACTGTTCTTGAGTTAGCTCAGGGGTAGTTGACGAGATCCCGTCCGATCGAAAGATCGGGCGGGATCTTCGGCGTTTCTGGGGTTAGTTCGAGGCGGTGTCCGAATGTGCGGGGCGTCACGGGTGGCCACTGGTGGGGACGTCGCCGGGGAATCGGTGGTGGTTCGGTGCGGGAGACGGGGCGAGGGCGCCGCGGGGCAGGCCGAAGCCCGGGTCATGGCGCGGTGGTGTCAGGTCGCCTGGGTGATGCGGGTGTCGGCAGGCGGTGGAATCCCGGACGTCGACGAGATGGATGGCCGTTGTCCGTCGCTCCCAGTGGTCTCCTCGGTGAGCGTGAACTCGTCAGCGGCGGGTGTGCTGGTCTGTGTCCAGCTGCGCAGGATGTCGAGGTACGAAGAGGAGAGGTTCGCCGCGCTCAGGACACCACCCAAGGGAAAGACCCGGTGGACGCCGGATGAAGCCAAGCGGCGGGTGGGGTGGAGGGTCGACAACCCGGAGACCCCGCAGGAGAAGATCACCGAGATCCATCACCTGGCCCGCGACGAAGAGGTCGCCGCGACCGTGACGACGGATTTCCTCAAGCGTCCGCAGGTCGCGGCCAAACTGTCCCCGGAGAACAAGGCCCAGATGGTGGACGAGTTCACCCGCGACGAGGAGGTCGCCACGACCGCGGCGACCAACCTGCTGCGTCGGCCGGACATCGCGTTCAAGGCAATGGGTGACGACACGGCTCGGTCCCAGGTCAACCAAGCCCAGGTGGAGCGCAGCCGTCAGGCCCGCGACACCTTCGAACGCACCAGCCCCGTCGCCCCGGCCGTCCGGCACATCGACCGGACCGCGGAGTTCCTCGACCTCGTCACCGCCTGCCACGCCTTCGTCGCCGCAGCCGGCCGCACCGTCCGCGGCCTGCGCGACCGCACCCTCGCCGACGACGAACGCACCATCGTCCACCAGAACATAGCCAAGGTCCGCGCCACCCTCGACTGGATCGAGACCGCCGTCGACACCGGCAAGGTCGACATGGACGACGAACTCACCCGCCTCCTGCGGGGTGAATAGCGGTGGACAAGCGCTCCCCGACCGCGGAGCGCCACGCCGACCTCGTCCGCACCGCTCTGCTCCGAACCGCACCCGCCGGCAGGACCCTGCTCGAACTCGCTGCAGCATGCGGACTCAGCCGCTGGCAGACCCGCCGAGGGCCGAATACCTCACGGCCCAGGTGCGGGCGATCGAATCCAACCTGGAGATGGCCTCCCGGCCCGGGGCGCGCTGAACCGCCCGGTCGCCTGCCGAGGAGATCCTTTGAAAGCCGATGCCGGAACGCGTACCCCTTCGGTGGGTAGGATGATCACATGCAGCTGTTTCTGACACCTCCGCCGCCCGCCGCTTAAGGCGGGCAGTCATGCAGAGCCATCCCGGGGTTACCGGGGTGGCTGCGCAGGTTGCCCACGGAGACATCGTGATGGCAATCAATCGAGGAGACCTCAGTTGCAGTCCTCTTCCGCCCTGCCCGTTCGGCAGGGTGTTCTCTACGTCGCGATCGCAGCCACTGCGTGGGGCACCGGTGGTGCAGTGGCCGCCGAACTGTACGACGTCGACGGGATCGGCCCCATCGCCGTTTCCTTCTGGCGGTTCCTCACCGGACTCGGGCTGCTCCTGGCAGCTCACCTGATCCGACGGTCCCGGCGGCCGGAGACGGCGCTGTCACTGCGCGCAACGTTCGTGGCGAGCCCGCGGCGAACCCTGACCACAGGCTTCGGGCTGGCGGTGTACCAGACGGCCTACTTCGCCTCCGTGCAGCAGGCCGGGCTGACCGTGGCCACGGTGGTGACCCTGGGCTCGGGTCCGGTACTGGTCGCCGTCGGCGCCCGGCTCACGCTGGGCGAGCGCACCGGCACCGCAGGAACCGCAGCGATGGCGAGCGGCGTCGTCGGCCTGATGCTGCTGATGGGAGGCGCAGACGGGAGTACCGGTCCGGCTCCCTTCCTGGGCATCGGATACGCGCTGCTCTCCGCCGCCGGCTATGCGGGCGTGACGTTGCTGGGCCGCTCCTCCGGCCGAAAGAACGCCGGTGGCGCGTTCGAGTCCACGGTGACCGGCTTCGCGGTCGGCACGGTCTGCCTTCTGCCGATGGCTCTGCTGGAAGGCTTGCTGCCCGACATGGAGCGTCCGGCATGGACCCTGGGCCTGATCCTCTACATGGGGGCTGTGCCGACGGCGCTGGCGTACACGTTGTTCTTCGTCGGCCTCGGCGTCGTACGGGCGACCACTGCTTCCGTGGTCGCCCTGGTGGAGCCGCTCACCGCGGCGGTCATCGGCATCCTGGCCTTCGGCGAGCGGCCCAACGCGACCGTCCTCACCGGCACGGCCCTTCTGCTGCTTGCCGTGCTGTTCCTCGCCGCCGACGAGGGGACTGGCCGAGCGGCTTCCCGAAGGACGCCCGGCCCAGGTGCTGACCACGGTCAGCGCGCGCCGCGTCCGGCCATGCGCGCCAAGGACTGACACCGACACACCATGTACAAGGTGGGCGCTGGTCCATTGGGGCCCGCCCACCCTGTACGGCGACACCGTCATCTCGCCGCCATCCACGGGAAACGATCTTCCGACGCACGGGAAACGATCTCCAACCGGGATGCTCCGCCGCATAGCACCACCACTCGTGAACACCCCACAGCGCGTCAAAGCCCCCACCGGGATGATTTGGTGGGGGCTTTTTCCTGTCGTATCAGCAGTGAAGTGCAGCAACTGCGTGGGATCAGCTGATGGCCGAAGGCGCTTGCCCCAGCTTCCGCAGCGCCTTCCGCGTCGGCTCCGAGGGCGCGTGCGGATGGATCTCCATGGTCACCGCGATCCCGCGGTCGGCCGGGCCGAATCCGGCCGACCGCGGCAAAACCGGCGGCAAGCTGCACGTTCCGTCCGGGGCAATCCCCGGTGGCCCGTCGGTCTGGGATGGGCACACCAGGTAACTGAGTTTCCTACCGATGCGCCCAACTGCACGGATTGGCTTGGGCGCAGGGCGGCGGTGTTACTTCTGGCCGGGGGCCAGGGCGGACTCCGGGTTGGTGCCGCCCCAGCTGTCCGGGGTGCGCCACAGGACGTGGACGCGGAAGACGTCGTGGACGGTGTCGGCGGACCAGTCCTCCGTGGGGGCTTCGGAGAGGACAAGGTAGAGGCTGTCGGCCGGGGTGGGCAGGGTGTGGTTGATCTCCAGGAGACGGGTCGCTCCTGAGCGGAGGTCTTCGTAGGTGGAGCGGCCGGCGCCCAGGACCTCGTAGAGGAACAGGCCGTTTTCCGTGAGGCAGCTGACGTCGACGAGCGGGGAGTCCGTCGGCTGGAGGTCCGCCCAGAGCAGGGCGGACTTCAGGGCGTGGCGCACCGCCTCGTGCTTCTTGCAGGTGCGGTCGGCGGCCGCCGAGGTCTCCAGTGCGCGCAGGAATCCCTCCTTCGTGGTCACGGCCGGTGCGGTGGGAACGTCTGCGACGGTGGGCACGGGGTCGGATTCCTTCGGGTCGGGCTGAGAAGGCGCGGGCATGGTGGGGGTGGCGGGCGTGGTGGGGAGGTTTTCGACGTCCGTTTCGGTGTCGGTGGTGGCGAGGCGGGCCCGGAGGGTTTCCCGGGCTTCGGCCAGGGCCTGGGTCCAGCCGGAGCGCGTGAGTTCGTGCTGCAACCGGCTGGCGTCCAGGGTGTTGTCCTTGAGCGCGCGGTGGGCGCCCGCCATGAGGTCGCGCAGCACGCCCAGACGAGGTCTGTCCGGGGACCCGAGCACGCGCCGTACGTCCACCCAGTCCGCCTGGTCGCGGCGGAGGACGCGGTGGGCCATGGACTGCAGATCGGACAGCCGGCTGCGGGCGTCCTGGGGGATGTTTCCGTCGCCGGTCACCAGCTCGTGGAGCACGTCGAGTGCCGCTGCGTAGCGTTCCGCCATCGTGGGGGAGAGGGGCTTGCGGCCGCGCTGGTCGGTGGTGAGCACGCTCTGGTTGGTCTCGTTGGCGAAGACCCAGCAGTCCAGTTTCTCGCCTCGGCGCGGGGGAGCGGAGCCGTGCCGGACGGTCAGGACCAGTGGACGGTCGGTATCGGGGGCCAGGGCTTTGACCTTGTAGCGGCCGCCCGGCCCGGGGCCGATGACCCGTACGCGGATGTCGGCTCCGATCGGGGGGATGCCCCCTTGCGTTGTGCCGGGTTCGGGTTCGGGTTCGGTTTCGGTGCCCGGTGATTCGTCGGTTTCGGTGGCGGGTGCTTCGGGTGCTTCGGGTGCTTCGGGTGGTTCGGCGGTGGGGTCGCCGGCTGTGTCGAGGGTGCCGTTGGGGTTCGTGAGGACTTCCGGGAGGGCGGAGGTGTGGAGCACCGTGAGGGTCTGGGTGCTGCGGGTGAGGGCGATGTAGAGCTGGCGGCGGCCGGCCGGGCCGCGGTTGGCGATGGTGGCGGGCTCGACGACCAGGACGTGGTCGTACTCCATGCCCTTGGCCTGCGCGGCGGCCAGGACGGAGACCGTCTCGCGGCCTTGCGCGGTGAGGCCGGCATGCTCGTCGAGATGGCGGCTGATCTCGTCGAGCCAGCCCGAGTCGTCGGGGACGATGACGGCCACGGAACGCGGGGTGTTCCCGTCGCTGGTGCCCACCAGACGGGTGACCTGGGCGGCGGTGTCGTCGAGGAGCTTCCACGGCTCGGTCGCCAGGGTCCGTACCGCGTCGTCGCCCGCCTCCCGCACGGCCTGCGGGTAGGGCAGGGCCGGGGCGACCGCACGGGCGAGGGGCGCCACGAACTCCATGATCTCCGCCGGCACGCGGTAGCTGGTGGTCAGCTCGGCGACGTGCCAGTCCCCGTGGTCGGACAGCAGTGTGCCCAGGCGGTCCCAACTGGTGTGGGGGTGGGGGCCGGTGGCCTGGGCGAGGTCACCGAGGACCGTCATGGAGCCGCCCGCCGCGCAACGGCGGCGCAGTGCGCGGGCCTGCATGGGGGTGAGGTCCTGCGCCTCGTCGATGACGATGTGTCCGTAGCGCCTCGGGATCTCCCCGGAGATGAGGAACCGGAGTTCTTCGAGGCAGACATGGTCGTCGAGGGTCCATGGGTCGGCATCGGCGGTGGCGGCCCGGGGGCGGTGCAGGGCCGCCTGCTCGTCGTCGTCGAGGATGCCGGCGGCGCAGGTGGCAAGGAGGTCGGCCGAGTCGTAGAGAGTGCGCAGGGCCTCCCGGGCGCCCGGCGAGGGCCAGAGGCGTTCCACGAGCCGTTCGACCCGGCGATTGCGTTCCAGGTCGCGGCGGATCGTACCGCCCTGTCCGCGGCGCGGGGCGATGGCGGCGAGTTCCCGCAGCAGCCGGTCGACGAACAGGCTGCGGAAGCGTTCGCGGCGCTCCCGGTAGGCGCCGTCGCCGCCCCGCGCCTCGTCGAGGAGGGCGAGGACTTCGGTCCGCGGGACGCGCAGGGTCGTGCTGCCGGCGGTGACGACGACCGCGGGCTCGTCGCCCTCGAACGAGGGGGCGGTGGTGAGGTCGTCGAGGATTTCGGGCCGGCAGTCGTTCTCGACCCGGCGCCGCAGGACGGCCGCCATGCGCTCGTCCGACTTCACCAGCCGCGTCGGCGGGGTGTCGGTGCCGCGGATCTCGCCGTCCCACAAGCGGGTCAACTGGACGGCGTTGACGTCCCGCGTCCCGAGGGTGGGCAGGACCTGCCCGACATAATCGAGGAACCGCTGGTGGGGGCCGATGACGAGGATGTCCTGGGCCTTGAAGTGCTCGTTGTTGACGAGCCAGGTGACGCGGTGCAGACCGACTGCGGACTTGCCGGTGCCCGGGCCGCCCTGCACCACGAGGATGTCGGAGGGGGAGCCCGTGACCAGGTCCATCTGGTCCCGGCGGATGGTTTCGACGATGTCCCGCATACGGCCACTGCGTGACCGCTGGAGCTCCCGCAGCAGGAAGTCGTCCGGCTGGAGCGTCTTGACTCGCCGTCGCCGGGCGGCATCGCCGGGTGTACGGGACGGCGGGCGCTGCCTCCCCGGCGCCGCGACGGGGGCCTCGGGTGTGGCCGCAGGACGGGAGTCGTCCGCGGTCGGCCGCGGCGCCGGGACGGGCGTGGGCGTGGGTAATACAGGGGCTGCGGGGGCAGCGGGAGCTGTCCGGGCGATCTCGTCGAAGTAGCCCTCGACCACACGCTGCACACAGCGCAACTGCCGTCGCAGGCTCACCTCCCCGGGCGCCTCGGGCCGTGCCTCCAGCCACTTCTTCGCCAGCGGGCTGGTCCACAGCAGGACCACCGGTTCGTTCACGTCGTCGCGTACGCCTCGCCGCCCGATGTACCAGGGACGGTGCTCGCCGCCCGGCTCCTCCGGCGCGTCGACGCGGGAGAAGACCAGTGACTCGTCGCCGAGCCCGCCGTACTCCTCGGCCCGCGCCTCCGCCTCGATCCGGTTGGCGATGCTGTCCTTGCCGCTCGCCGAAGCCGTGGCGGCCGACGCCCCGCTCATCTGGGCCAGCCGCGCGCGGTAGCAGTCGTAGGCGTGGTCCACCGCCTTCTGCTCGACGGCGATGACCTCATCGCGTGTGGTGGCGCTCATGTGCATCCTCCCTGCGGCGTCCAGGGGATGCCGCTACGGGCCTGCGCCCGTACCCCGTTGAAATAACTATCAGAGAAGGGACGGTGACGAATGGTCATCGCATGAGTTCCTGCGGGCCGCCCTCCGGAGGGGTCAGCCCTGGAGGAAGGCCAGGACGGCCGCGGTCTGGCCGAGGAGTGCGTGGCCGGGCTCGGGCAGGAGGTTCACGGTCGCGTGCGGGACGCATCGGTGCATGCGCCGGGCGGTCTCCTCCGAGTCGAAGATGGCGTCGCGGAGGCCGGCTGTCACCAGCACCGGCATGGTCAGGCTGCGCAAGGCGCTGTCGGGGAACACGGGGAGCCGTTCCGTGCGCGGCTTGAAGTGCCTGAAGGTCAGCGACACATGGTCGAGGAGGTGCCGGGTCTGCGGTGTGTCGAGGCCCGTGGCGGCTCGCGCCGACCGGAGCGCGCCCCGGCGTCCGAAGGGGCGCAGGAGCAGGAACGTGAACACCAGGCCCATCTTCTGCCTCCCCACGCCACCGGGGCACAGCAGGGCCAGGCGGGTCACCCGTTGCGGCCGGCGGGTGGCGTAGTCCAGCGCCAGCCAGCCGCCGAGTGACATCCCCACGATCGAGGTGTGCGTGATTCCCAGACCCTCCAGTACATCGTCCAGCCACAGCGCGGGGGCCTCGGAGGCGAGGGACGGGCGGGACGGCGCGCTCCTGCCGGGCTCGCCGATGACGTCGACGGCGTAGGTACGGAAATGCCGGGACCAGGAGGCGATGTCGTCCTGCCACACCGTCGTGTTCGCCCCGCTGCCGTGCAACAGCAGGAGGGGCGGTGCGTCCTCGGGGCCGGAGACGATGACGAAGGTCTCGCCCTCCCGGGTCGGTAACCGGATGTGCTCGGCGGGGACCGGCCAGGCGCTCAGCGCCTCCTGGTAGCGCCGCTGGATCTCGTTCGCGCCGTCCTCGGACTTGTAAATCGTGCTCATGATGAGAGCACCCCCTCCACGTAGTCGAGCAGCCGGGCGGTGGCTCCCAGACCGCCCAGCACAATGATCTTCATCCGGGCCCGCTCCTGGTCGTAGACCGTTTCGATCCGCAGCGGCTCGTCCCCCGGCCGGCCGTTGGTCGCCGAGCCCACCAGGAGGATGGTCAGGCGGTCGGCCGTCTCAGGGCTGATCGCGTCGATCTCCACGATGCTCGACACCTCGGTATGCCGCTGCCGCCCGCCCGTCTCGCCCGGGGGCGCCGGCACCGGACGGCCGGTGAACGCTTCCAGGTCCTCGGGTGCGATCCGGTACTGCTTGCCGATGCGGACCGCGGGGAGCCGTCCGTCCCGTACGTAGCCGCGGATGGTGCGCACGTGCAGGCCGAGGCGTTCGGCGACCTGCTCCACGGAGTAGAAGGGTTCACTCACGAAACTACCTTAACGTTCCCTGTTGGGGGAGGGAATAGGGAAGGTTGGGGAAGTTTGAAGAGTGATGGGGAGGCGAGGGCGGAGGATCAGGAGGCGGGGAGGGGGTCAGCGGGTGAAGGACCGTGAGGTGAGGCGGACGCCGTGTCTGGCCAGGTAGGTGAGGGGGTTGATGTCCGAGCCGTAGCGGCGGCTCTTGCGCACCTCGAGGTGGAGGTGGGGGCCGGTGACGCGGCCGGTGGCGCCGCTGTAGCCGAGGCGGGTGCGGGCGCGGACTTTCTGGCCGGGGCGGACGGTGATGCGCGAGAGGTGGCCGAAGAGGATGTAGCGGCCGTCCTTCATCCGGACCGTCACGGCCTTGCCGTAGGCGCCCGATCTCCTGGCGAGGACGACGGTGCCCGAACCCACGGATCTGACCCGGGTCCCGGAACGGACGGCGAGGTCGATGCCGGTGTGGTGGCCGGCGCGCCAGTGGCCGCGGGCGCCGTAGGGAGAGCTGATGCGGTAGTGCGCGGTCGTGGGGTGGGTCCACTTGCCGGAGCGGGTGCCGGCGGCGGTGGGCGCGGCGGCGTGGGCCACCTGGGAGGCCGTCAGCGTGAGGACGGAGCCCATGGCCGCCGTGGCTATGGCGTGGAGCAGCATCCTGCGGAGCGGGGGGTGGGTGCGGAATGGGGTCATGTGGCGAGCCCACGCCTTGTGGCGGGTGGTCGCATCCCGGGGCGGGCCGCCGGGCCGCCGAACGGGTGGAGGTTGGCCCGGCGGGTGAGCCTCGTTGGGCCGGGCGGCCGGATGGGGAGGTGCGGGAGTGCGGGGAGAGGCGGGGGCGGGCGGGGGCCTCAGGCCTCCAGGCGTTCGACCGCCTTGAGGACCTGGCCCGCGCCGTCCTCGGCGGCGAGGCGCTGGGCGGCCTCGGCGGCGTGGTTGCGGCGGTCGGGGGCGGCGGTGGCCTGGGTGAGAGCGTGGGCCAGGCGGGCGACGGCGTGGTCGGCGGACAGGCCGGCGAAGGGGATCGGGGCGGTGGCCACGCCCAGGGAGGCCAGGCGGGCGGCCCAGAAGGGCTGGTCGGCGGTGACCGGGACCGGGACGGTGGGGACGCCCGCGCGCAGCCCCGCGGCGGTGGTTCCGGCGCCGCAGTGGTGGACCACGGCGGCCATCCGGGAGAAGAGCAGGGCGTGCGGGACGTCGCCGATGGTGAGGATGTCGGCGTCCCCGGGTGCGTGCCGGGTGGTCAGCCCGGCCCATCCGGACTGGAGGATGCCGCGGACCTTGGCGCGGCGCAGGGCGGCAGTCGCGAGGGCGCTCAGACGCTCACCGTCGCCGCCGGCCATGCTGCCGAAGCCGATGAAGACCGGGGGCGGGCCCGCGGCGAGGAAGTCCTCGACGACGGGCGGGAGTTGGGCGTCCGGCGCATGCCAGGGCCACCAGTTGCCGACCACGTCCAGGCCGGCACGCCAGTCCGCGGGGCGGGGCACCAGGACCTCGCTGAAGCCGTGCAGGACCGGCCGGCCGGCGGCTTCGGCGCGGCGGCGGGCCGTGCGGGCGGTGGCGGGCGGCAGGCCGAGGCGGGCCCGGAGGTCGCCCGTCGCGTCCGCGTAGAGGCGGTCGATGATGCGGAGCGAAAGGCGGCCGGCGGCGCGGTTGCCCAGGCGGCCCAGTGAGCGGCCGCCGCTGACGACCGGGGCGAAGTCGCCGGTGGGCGCGCCGGGTACGAGGGGCAGGTCGAGGTACGGGATGTCCATCGCTTCGGCCAGATGGTGGCCGAGCGGCGCGGTGGTGGCGGAGAGCAGCAGGAGGCCGGTGTCCGCGTGGGCGGCCTCGGCGATTCCGCCGCCCAGTTCCTTGATGAAGGCGGCGGCCTGGCGCATGAGGGCGCGGTTGCCGGCGGGCCCGGCGGGCTGCGCTTGTCCGGCGGCACCGGGGCGGCGGGTGCGGGGGTCGGCCGGCAAGGGGCGGAACTCCAGGCCGGCGGCTCGTACGAGGCCGGCGTAGGTGTCGTGCGTGGCGAGGGCGACCTCGTGCCCGGCTGCACGGAGCCGGGCGCCCAGGCCGGTGTACGGGGCGACGTCGCCGTACGATCCGGCGGCGGTGATCAGGATGTTCGTCATGGTCGTCGGCCTTCTCGGGCAGGGCGGGCGGTCAGGGCGGGCAGCGGTCAGGGCGGCAGCGGCCAGGGGAAGTGGGCTGCGGCAGGGTGGTGCGGGCAGGTGGTGCGGCACCGGGCGGTCAGGGCAGGGCGGGGCAGGGCAGGGCGGTGTGGCCCGGGGCGGGCGGGCTGGTGCCGTCCGGTGCAGGCTGGGTGGCGCGGGACCGGGTGCGCGGGGCCGCCGGGAGCTTGAGGACAGGCCCTAAGGGAACCCCTGGGCGCCCTGAGGACCCCTAGGAGGCCGGTGACTGGCGTACGGCGTTGGCGTGCACGGCCGTGCGCACATACGCGGCGAGGCCGGGCCGCTGTTCGCTGGGCGGGACGACCAGGGCGAACGCGCGGGGGTCGGCGGCGAAGTCGTCGGCGATCCGGCCGTGCATGTCCGTGGGGCACGGGGTGAACCAGCGGGCGATGTGCCGGCGCTGTTCCTCCGCGAGGTCCATGGCGCGCTCGCCGTCCGCGGGCTCCCCGGCGTCGAAGGCGGCGGTCAGCCGACGGCGCCAGTCGGCGTGCTCGGCCATGAGCGTCGCCCAGTCCTCCTTGGAGTGCGCGGCGGCCCGCGCCATCGAGCGCTGGTGGCCTTCGAGGTGCTGCCACTTCAGACGGGCCTCGGTGGCATAGGTGAGGTCGAAGGTCAGCTCACCGAAGACCTCGAAACGCTCCTCGGGGGTCAGTTGCACGCCCGTCTCCTGGACCTTCATGGCGTTCTCGGCGACCTCGACCAGCCGTTGCAGCTTGGCGATCTGGTCGTTGAGGTTGCGGTGCCGGGCGCGGAGATGGTCGAGGGCGTTGGCCTGCGGATCTTCCAGGATGGTGGCGATCTCGTCGAGCGGGAAGCCGAGTTCCCGGTAGAAGAGGATCTGCTGCAGCCGGGCGAGGTCGGCGTCGCTGTAGAGGCGGTAGCCGGCGGGGCTGCGGTCGCTGGGGGAGAGCAGGCCGGCCTTGTCGTAGTGGTGCAGGGTCCGCACCGTGATGCCCGCGAATCCGGAGACCTGCCCGACCGAGTAACTCATCGCAGCGCCTTTCATCCCGTCCGTCCGGCCGGCCCGTCCTTCCCGGTGGGGTGCCACCGGTGGCGGGCCGTGCCGTCCTTCAGGGTGGAACCTGACGTGGGGTGAGGGTCAAGCCGCTCCACCGCCCGCTCGGTCCGTCGGGCTCAGCCCTGCGGATACCGGTCCTGCAGCACCGAGTTCATCAGCGCCTGTACGTCCTCGCGGTCCAGCCCCTCCGCGCGGGCCCGGTCCACCCAGGAGCGGAGCTCTTCGCGCAGCAGGGCGTCCGCCGCGGACTCCGGGCGGGCGAGCGTACGGCTGACGAAGGTGCCGAGGCCGGGGCGGGGTTCGACCAGGCCCTCGCGTTCCAGCTCGCGGTACGCCTTGAGGGTCGTGTTGGGGTTGACCTTGGTCGTGGCGGCGACCTGCGCGGCGGTCGGCAGCCGGTCGCCCTCCACCAGGATGCCCAACCGCAATGCCTGCTGGACCTGTTGGACGATCTGGAGGTAGGTGGCGACGCCGCTGCGGCGGTCGATGCGGAATTCGACGACGCTCACCACCTCTCTGCTTCTTTCGCCGGTGCCGCCCTGCGGGCCGCGGCTGCCGCCCTGTGGGCCGCAGGTGCCGCCCTGCGGGCCGCCGGGACCGTGCTGCCCGACCGCTTGATGATCGGGCCGGTCGTGCCGGGTGTCAAAGCGCCACCCGGCGGGTTCCCCTTACGCGCGCGGCCCGCGGGCGGCCGGCCGCACCGTCCGCCACGTGTCGTGCCGTTCAGAGCGGCCGCCGGTGTGCCCGCCGGACGACGCACGCGAGGACCACGGCTGCCGACGCCAGCAGAATCCCCGCGCCCAGCCACTGCATCCCCGCCATCTGTCCGTAGTCGAAGTACTGGGTCACCCGGCTCACGATGCCCAGCTTGGCCCGGCAGGCCTCGGCGTCGCCGGTGGTGCAGGTGCCGAAGCCGTAGAGCTTGCCGTCCGCGGTGGACACCCAGTCGTCGATCCGTACGGAGGCGGCCGGCAGGGACGGGCCGTCGCCGCCGTACGGGTAGCTGACGCTGCGCAGCGTGCCGAGGAGGGGGCGCACCTCGTCCCAGATCACGTTGGTGGCCACGGCGAGGACGGCGGTGGCCGCCATCGCCGCCGTGACCCGCTTGATCAGCACGCCGAGGGCGATACCGCACGAGGCCAGGAACAGGGCCGTGGCCACCGGCACCGGTCCGGTGGCGTCGAAGGCGCCGCTCTCCAGCCAGTCGCCGTCGGCGACCAGGGCGTGGGCCGGGGACCACAGCCAGGTGAACGCCGCCGACAGCAGGGTGGTGCACAGCACGACGAGGGCCAGCGGCAGGCCGAGCGTGGCGGCGATCCAGCGGCCGCGGCTCGCGGACTGGGTGGTGACCAGCTTGAGCGTGCCGCGCTCCTGCTCGCCCGCGATCAGCGGTGCGCCGAGGAACATGCCTGCGAGGAGGGGCAGGAGCTGCACAAACCCGATATCGCGGCTGAACGTCGTGCCGAAGGTGTTCTGGAATTCCGTGGACACCTCGCTGCCGGGGCCCGCCGAGGCGCCCTTGGTGTGCAAAAAGTCCATCAGGCCGATGCGCTGGTAGGCGAAGGCCGCACAGCCCGCGACGGTGATCAGCAGGCCGGTGCCCAGCAGCGCGCGGTGCCGGCGCCAGACCAGCCAGGGCAGGCCGTGCAGCAGTTCGCGGCGGGCCGCGGCCGCGGGGGCGGGGCCGCGGCCCGTGTCCGCGGCCGTGTCCGTTACGCCCGGTGTGACGGACGTGCCGGTCCGGCTCATGCGGCGGCCTCGTGCGGTCCGTCGGTGCGGGCCTCGTCCGCGATCAGGGTGGGCGCGTCGGGCGAGCGCAGGTAGGCCAGCAGGACCTCCTCCAGGCTCGGCGTCAGCGCATCCCAGCTGTCGGAGAGCGGGCCGTGCGGCCGGACCAGGGCGCTGAACTGCCGCCCGGTGACCCGGGATTCGACCACGGTGTGCTGCCGGCGCAGCTCCTCGGGCACCCCGCCGTCGTCACCGGCCACGCCGGTCACCAGCAGGTGCGCGGGCACCAGTTCCTCGGTCTGGCCGGCCATCCGCAGCCGGCCCTCGGCGAGCACCAGGAGGTAGTCACACATGACCTCCATCTCGGCGAGCATGTGGGACGACATCAAGACCGTGGTGCCGTGCTCGGCGGCCTCGGCCATCAGCAGCCCCGACAACTCGTGCCGGGCGAGCGGATCGAGGTCGGACATCGGCTCGTCGAGCAGCAGCAGCTCGGGCCGCTTGCCGAAGGCGAGGGCGAAGGCGACGCGGGTGCGCTGGCCGCCGGAGAGGGTGCCGATCCGGGCGCTGAGCGGCACCTTCCCGGACCGTACGATCCGCTCGGCCAGTGCCTGGTCCCAGCGCGGGTTCAGCTCACGGCCCAGGCGCAGGGTCTCGGCCACGGTGAAGCGCGGGTAGAGAGGCTTGTCCTGCGCGAGGAAGGCGACCCGCTGCAGGACGGCGGGGTCGGAGACCGGGACGCCGAACAGCTTCAGGGTGCCGGTGGTCGGCTGGATCAGCCGGGTCGCGGTGCCCAGGAACGTGCTCTTGCCCGCGCCGTTCGGTCCGACCAGTGCGCAGATGTGGCCGGCGGGAAGCCGGAAGGAGCAGTCCCGCAGCGCCCAGCCACGGCGGTACTTCTTCCCCAGTCCTTCGGCCTCGATGGCCCATGGGCTCGCGTCGCTCACCCGGATCCCCCCTTTAGCTAGTTGATTAGTGGAATGAGTATGGGGAGCGGCCCGGACGCCTGTCAACAAAACTCAGGACCCGCCCGTGCGCACGCGCGGGCGGGGGAGCCGGCATGCGTCGGCCCGGTGTCCCTCAGACGCGCTCCACCAGCGATTTCGTCATGCACCGGCTGTCCTCGTAGGTCCGGTACAGCCCGAACTTCTTCTCGGCCGTCACATAGCCGCTGGAGGCGTACAGCTCCAGTGCCT
Source organism: Streptomyces sp. NPDC048516 (assembly GCF_043199875.1). Taxonomy (NCBI): domain Bacteria; kingdom Bacillati; phylum Actinomycetota; class Actinomycetes; order Kitasatosporales; family Streptomycetaceae; genus Streptomyces; species Streptomyces sp. NPDC048516. The sequence continues at coordinate 20,253 of NZ_JBICWS010000023.1, forward strand.
CGGGCTGCTTGGTTCCGGTCTCCAGCACCATCCGGGAGCGCCCCGCGGCCCGCGCGTCCGCTTCCAGGGCGGCCAGGATCCGCCGGGCCAGCCCCCGCCCGCGCGCCTCCTGGAGCACGAACATCCGCTTGATCTCGGCGTCGCCGATCTGGTACCCCTCCGCCGCGTCCTCCTGCAGCCGCCATCCGCCGGTGGCCAGCGGGCGGGTGCCGTCGTACGCGATCAGATACGTGCCGCGCGGCGGGGTGAACATCTCCGGGGCGAGCGGGGTGATGTCGCCGTCATCGCCGTAGCGCCGGGCGTACTCCTGCTGGACCAGCGCGTCGAGGGCGACCGCGTCGGGGTGGTCGTAGCGGACGGGGCGTATCTCCATTCCAGAAATCGTACGGGTGAGCGGGCGCCCGGCGCGATGAGGTCCGGGGATGGGTATCGTGCCGGGATGCTCGCCGTGACCACTGTCAGTGTGTGGGGCAGCCTTCTCCCGCCTGCGAAACCAAGGAGCATGTTGTGCTCACCGTGACCACCGTGAATGTGAACGGGCTGCGCGCCGCGGCCAAGAAGGGCTTCGTCCCGTGGCTGGCGGGGACCGCGGCCGATGTGCTCTGCCTGCAGGAGGTGCGGGCCGAGACCGCTCAGCTCCCGAAGGAGGTGCGGGAGCCCGCGGGGTGGCACACCGTGCACGCCCCCGCGGCGGCCAAGGGCCGGGCCGGGGTCTCGCTCTACACCCGGCGGGAGCCGGAGCGGGTGCAGGTGGGCTTCGGGTCGGCGGAATTCGACGGCAGCGGGCGGTACGTCGAGGCGGACCTGCCCGGTGTGACCGTGGCCAGCCTCTACCTGCCCTCCGGCGAGGTCGGCACGGAGCGGCAGGACGAGAAGGAGCGCTTCCTGGCGGAGTTCCTGCCCTACCTCGTCGACCTGCGCAAGCGGGCCGCGGCGGACGGCCGTGAGGTGGTGGTGTGCGGGGACTGGAACATCGCCCACCAGGAGGCCGACCTGAAGAACTGGAAGGCCAACCGGAAGAAGTCCGGCTTCCTCCCGGAGGAGCGCGCCTGGCTGACCGATGTCCTCGACGAGACCCGCGGCGGCTATGTGGACGTCGTCCGCGGCCTGCACCCGGACACCGAGGGCCCGTACTCGTGGTGGTCCTACCGGGGCCGCGCCTTCGACAACGACGCGGGATGGCGCATCGACTACGCCATGGCCACGCCCGGTCTGGCGCGGCGTGCGGTGAAGGCGTACGTGGAGCGGGCGGCCAGCCATGACCAGCGGTGGTCCGATCATGCGCCGGTCACCGCGGTGTTCGAGCTGCCGGGCGCCTGACGCCCGGCGCCCGGGGCCCCGGGCAGCGGAACGGCCCGCCGGGTGCACCGGCGGGCCGTGGTGGGGGAGCGGGGCTCGATCACTCGCCGGACGGCTTGTAAGCCTCGGGGGGAAGGGAGGGGGTCGGCTCGCCCATCGGGGCGAAGACCACGTCGGCACCCCACTTGCCGTCGTCGCTGCCGCGGGCGGCCAGGTTGCCCCGGAAGGTCCAGGTGTCGTTGCTGCGGTCGCCCAGGCTCTGGAACACGCCCTTCTCGAACACCCAGACGCCGAAGGTGGCGTGGTCGTAGACGGCCGAGGCCTACATCTTCACGCCCTCGAGGTTGTCGGCGTTGTACTCCGTGCTCAGGTTCTGGACGACCACGTTGTACTTACCGCCGGCCGCGTGGAATGCCGCTTCCTTGAGGTTGTTGACGAAGCCGGGACGGTTCTCGGACGTCTTGATCGACGACTCGATCTTGTTGGCGATGGCGAGCGGGTCGATCTGGACGTCGAGGTTGACGTTGCCGCCCACCGGCGAGCCGGCGGCCGCCGCGGCCTGGCCGGCGGGAGCCGCAGGCGAGGCCGATGCCGTCGCCGGGAAGGCGACAGCCGCGCTGCTCAGTGCCGCGCACAGCGCTGCCGTCGCAAGGCCCTTCTTCACAACGTTCTTGGTGAACATGGTTCTCCTCGTGTGTACGGATGGCATTTCGCTCCGGTCCCGGAAGCGGGTATCGGAGAGCCGGCCGGGCAGCGGCTGGGGGATTGCCGCTGCGACCGGCACAGGAACGATGTTTCGCGGCCCCGCTCATGAACCGCTCACATCGTGGTCACGTACGTCGCGGGTGGTCCGCACACTTCACTGACTTTCCGTCAGCCCACGTACTGCGTCCACATAGTGAGAGCGGTGAGGGAAACGGAACCTGGCCTTCCCATCGGTGGTCTTTGCTGGCAAAAGGGCGGTTTGCTGTGCACGCATCGACGGCATGAACTCGGGGGCACAATGGTTCAGTTGCGGCTACTGGGGCCGGTAGAAATCGAAGTGAACAATGGGCGACTGCTGAGCCTGGGAACGGGCCGATTGCGCACCGTGGCCGCGATTCTGATCAGCGAGGTCAACCGCGTGATCCCGGTGGGCAGGCTGATCGACCTGGCATGGGACGCGGACCCGCCGGCCAGGGCGAGAGGCGTGGTCCACAACCATGTGCACCGCTTGCGGCAGTTGCTGGCCGACCAGGCCGAAATCGCCACCCGCGGACAGGGGTACGCGCTGATCACCGATCCGGGTGCGGTGGACGTCAACCGGTTCCGGGAGCTGGTGTCCGGCGCCCGTGAGGCCGAACCGTGGACCGCCGTCGCGCAACTGCGCCAGGCGCTCGGTCTGTGGCGTGGTGAGGCGCTGGCGGATGTGCCCGGCGACCGGGTCAGACGGACGCTGGGCGTCGGCCTGACCCAGGCGAGGGTGGCGGCGCTGCAGGAGCTCGGGGAAAGGCTGCTGCTGCTCGGCCGTTACGGGGAGCTGGTCACGGAGCTGACCGCCTGGCTCGCGGAGCACCCGTTGCACGAGGAGCTGACCTCGCTGCTGATGCGGGCGCTGCAGGCGAGCGGCAGGCAGGCCGAAGCCCTCGATCACTTCCACCGGACCAGGCGGCATCTGAACGACCAGCTGGGCATCGATCCCGGCCCGGCCCTCAGCGAGACGTACCTGGCGGTGCTCGGCGGGAAGCCCGCCCTCGCGCCGCACTTCCCCGCCCTCGCGCCGCACTTCCCCGACCGCTCGCCGGCCGGTCCCGGCCCCGCCGTGCCGTACGCCCCCGGCCGCCCCTCGGCGCCGCTGCCTCCTGTCGCCCAACTCCCGCCTCGCATACCGGACTTCTGTGGCCGGCTGCGGGAGCTCGCTGCGCTGGACCAGAACCTGGACCGGGTGCCGAGGCCGGACTGCGTGGTGATCGCGGGAGGGGGAGGGGCCGGCAAGAGCACGCTGGCGGTGCACTGGGCGCACTGCCGCAAAGCCGAGTTCCCCGACGGGCAGCTCTTTGCCGACCTGCGGGGCTTTGAACGTCCCCCGATGCGGCCCGGCACCGTGCTGGGGACGTTTCTGCGGGCCCTGGGGGTGCCGGGCGCGAAGATCCCCGACTCCGTGACGGAGCGCTCGGCGCTCTACCGCTCACTGCTCGCCGGACGGCGGCTGCTCGTGGTGCTGGACAACGCCGGCACCGCCGAACAGGTGCGCCCGCTCCTGCCGGCGACACCGGGCTGCCTGGCGCTGGTGACCAGCCGCAGGCGACTGAGCGGGCTGATGGTCCACGACGGGGCGGCGCTGGTCACGGTGGGGCCGTTGCCCGCGGACGAGGCTCTGGAGCTGCTGGGCACCGCCCTGGGGAGGCAGCGCATCGCGGCGGAGGGAGCTGCCGCCCGGGAACTCGTCGAACGGTGCGACCGGCTGCCGCTGGCGCTGCGGATCGCCGCGGCACGGTTGATGGCCCACCCTGACTGGTCGCTGGGGTGCTGGACCAAGAAGCTGGGCGATGAGCGCCGTCGGCTGCGCGAGCTGTCCGCCCCCGAAGCCGATCTGTCCGTGGAGGCCAGCATCTACCGCAGCTATCGCGCGCTGTCGAGCGGCGCCGCCCGGCTCTTCCGCATCCTCGGACTGCACCCCCGCACCTGCGTGGGCCTCCCGCCCGCCGCGGCACTGGCCGGCCGGGAGATCGAGCACACCCGCCGGCACCTCGCCGAGCTGTGCGACACGCATCTGCTTGCCGAGCAGGCGCAGGGGCACTATGTGTGGGCCGGGCTGGTGCACAGCTACGCCGCGCAGCTCGTCGGGGCGGAGGAATCGCGGTCCGATCAGGACCTGGCCGTGCGGCGCCTGCTCGACCACTTGCTCCGGTCCAAGGCGCCGTACGGCTGAGGTGCGTCCGCCCGGCGGTCCGGGTTCACGTCCCTTCCCCCTCCTGCTCCTGTTCCCGCAGCCACTCCGCCAGCTCCGCCCGGACCCGGCGGTCCACGGCCATCGAGAGTTCGGCCTCGACCACGCCCTTGGTGAGCGGGCGGAACTTTTCGACGGCCTCGGCGACGCGGTCGACCTCGCCGGGGCCGGGGGGCTCGCCCGTGGAGGTGCGGGAGAGGACGTCGGAGAGGATGTGGGTGCGGATGAGGGTGGTGAAGATGTCGGCGAGGGCGTCGGCGTGGGCGCGCACCTGGCGGCCGGCTTCGAGGACGTCGGCCAATGGGATGCCCCGGCCCACGAGTTCGGTGGAGGCGTCCAGCAGGCGGCGGCTGATGTGGACGAACTCGTCGCCGTCGACGGCCAGGTAGCCGATGTCCAGGGACGTGGTGAGGTTTTCGGGGGTGATGTCCTCGCTGAAGTGGTCGGCGAGTTCTTCGGGGGTGAGGCGGACGGGCGTCTCCTCGGACCAGGGCGCCACCAGGGTGTTGTCCAGTCCCAGCAGTTCGCGCACATCGCGGCCGGTGTCGAAGGCCGAGAGGAGATCGGCGATGCCGCCCAGGGTGTGGCCGCGCTCCAGGAGGGCGCCGATGGTGCGCAGGCGGGCGAGGTGATGCTCGTTGTACCAGGCGATCCGGCCCTCGCGGCGCGGCGGCGGGATGAGCTTGCGCTCGCGGTAGAAGCGCAGCGTACGGACCGTGATGCCGGCTTCCCCGGCCAGGTCGGCCATGCGCATTTCGCGCGCCGGGGGGTGTGCTGCCGCCTCCGTGCGCGCGTCCTCGGAGTTCTCGTTCGCTGCCACGGGCTCAGCCTATGCCCGGGGGTGTGGCACGGGACCGGGGCGGCAACCAGCGGCAACTTTCCGCCGTCCGACCTCTACCGCTCGGTACGCGGCTGCCCTACGCTCCAACTGCGCCAGTGATTGCTGGCGCGATGGGGTGGGCGGCTGTGGCGTCGGACCTCACGGCACCGAAGATGGCAGTGAAGTACGTCGAACTCGGGAGGCGGCGCAATGGCCGAGCGCGAGCGCAGGCATGTGCGGGTTGCGGTGATCGGATCGGGGTTCGGTGGTCTCGGCGCGGCGGTCCGGCTGCGGCGCCAGGGAATCACCGACTTCGTCATCCTGGAGCGGGCCGGTGCGGTGGGCGGCACCTGGCGGGACAACAGCTATCCGGGATGCGCCTGCGATGTGCCCTCGCATCTGTACTCCTTCTCCTTCGCGCCCAATCCGGAGTGGCCGCGGAACTTCTCCGGGCAGCCGCACATCCGCGCCTACCTGGAACGGGTCGCCGACACCTTCGGACTGCGTCCGCACCTCCGCCTCAACTCGGAGGTGCACGGCCTGCGCTGGGACACTCAGGCGCTGCACTGGGAGGTGGAGACGGCCGGCGGACCGCTGACCGCGGATGTGGTGGTCTCCGCGACCGGGCCGCTGTCGGACCCCAAGGTTCCCGACGTGCCGGGGCTGGACACCTTCCCCGGCAAGGTCTCGCACTCCGCCCGCTGGGACCACGACTACGACCTGCGGGGCAAGCGCGTCGCCATGATCGGTACGGGGGCCTCGGCGATCCAGATCGTGCCCGCGATCCAGCCGGAGGTGGAACGCCTCACGCTCTTCCAGCGCACCCCGCCTTGGGTGCTGCCGCGCGCCGACCGCAAGATCAGCGCGGCTGAGAAGTGGCTGCACACCAAGGTGCCCGCGACCCGGGCCGCACGCCGCGGACTGCTCTGGGGCCTCAGGGAACTGCAGGTCAGCGCCTTCACCAAGCGCCCCAACGAGCTGGGACTGGTCGAGCTCCTGGCCCGGAACCATATGAAGAAGGCCGTCAAGGACCCGGTGCTGCGGGCCACGCTGACCCCCGACTACCGCATCGGCTGCAAGCGGATCCTGCTCTCCAACACGTACTACCCGGCCCTCGCGCAGCCCAATGTGGACGTGGTCGCCGCGGGGCTGAAGGAGGTGCGCGGCAGCACCCTGGTGGGGGCCGACGGGAGCGAGGTGGAGGCCGACGCGATCGTCTTCGGCACCGGGTTCCATGTGACGGACCTGCCGATCGCCCAGCGGGTGACCGGCGCCCACGGGACGACGCTGGCCGAGGAGTGGAAGGACGGCATGGAGGCGCTGCGCGGCACCAGCGCGGCCGGCTTCCCCAACTTCCTCACCGTCATCGGGCCCAACACCGGCCTCGGGAACAGCTCGATGATCCTGATGATCGAGGCGCAGCTGAACTACCTGGCCGACTTCATGCGCCAGCTGGACGTCCTCGGCGGGAAGATCGCCCTCGACGCCCGGCCCTCCGCCGTCAGGGCGTGGAACCACACGCTCCAGCAGCGGATGGCGCGCACGGTGTGGACCACCGGCGGCTGCAACAGCTGGTATCTGGACGCGAACGGCCGCAACACCACCGTCTGGCCGGGGACGACCGGGGAGTTCAAGAAGGTCACCCGGCAGGTCGACCTCGCGGAGTACGAGGTGCTGCGGCCACCGGCCGGCCGGCCCGGGGACCGGACCGCCGCCGGCCCGCGCACGGAGGTGGCCGCATGAGCCGCCGGCCCGGACACGTCACCACCGGCCCGTACGCGCCGCCGGTGCCCCGTACGACGCTGCCCGTCGTCTCGGCCGACGGCGCCCGGCTCTACGCCGAGGTCCACGGCCCGAAGGACGCGCCGGCCGTCGTCCTGGCGCACGGCTGGACCTGCTCGACCGCCTTCTGGGCGCCGGTCGTCCGCGACCTGGCCCCCGAGTACAAGGTCGTCGTCTACGACCAGCGCGGTCACGGCCGCAGCCCCGCCGCCGGGCCGGCCGGCCACAGCACCCATGCGCTCGCCGACGACCTGGTGGCCGTATTGGAAGCCACCCTGCGGCCGGACGAACGCGCCGTGGTGGGCGGCCACTCCATGGGCGGAATGACGATCATGGCCGCCGCCGGACGGCCGCAGCTGCGCGAGCGGGCCGCCGCCGCGCTGCTGTGCAGCACCGGCATGGCCGATCTGCCCGCCGAATCCCGGGTGTTCCCGCTGCGCAGCCCGCAGGGGCGGCGCCGTGCGCACCGGCTGATGCTGCACTCCCGGGCGCCGCTCGGTCCCGTATCGCCGCTCGCCAAACGCGCCCTGAGGTACGCCACCATGGGCCCCGGCGCCACCGCCGGGCAGATCGAGGCCTGTGCGCGCATCGTGCACGCCTGTCCGCCCGGGGTGCGGGCCCGCTGGGGCAAGGTCCTGGCCGGACTCGAACTGACCGGGGGCGTCGGACAGTTGGAGCTGCCGACCGCGGTCCTCGCGGGTACCGCCGACCGGCTCACCCCGCTCGTGCACGCCCGTCGGCTGGCCTCCGTCCTCCCCGACTGCCTCGGCCTGACCGAGCTGCCGGGCCTGGGGCACATGACGCCGATCGAGGACCCCGGTGCGGTCGCCGGCCGGCTGCGCGCACTCGTCGAGGAGCATCTGCGGCCGACGGGCGCCGGTGCCGAGAAGAAGAAGGAGAAGTCGGCATGAGCGCGAGCAGGTCCAGGAGTCTGGAAGGCCAGGTCGTGGTCGTCACCGGCGCGGCCCGTGGGGTCGGTGCGCTGCTGGCCCGCAAGCTGTCGGCGCGCGGGGCGACGCTGGCGCTGGTCGGTCTGGAGCCGGACGAACTGCGGGGCGTCGCGGCCTCGCTGCACGGTCCGGCGCACCACTGGCATGCCGACGTCACCGACCACGAGGCGATGGTCAGGGTGGCGGGCGAGGTCAAGGACCGCTTCGGGAAGGTCGATGTGGTCGTCGCCAACGCCGGGGTGGCGACCGGCGGCCCGTTCGCCGACTCCGACCCGGACTCCTGGCGGCGGGTCATCGAGGTGAACCTCATCGGCGGGGCGGTCACCGGCCGCGCCTTCCTCCCGGCCCTCATGGCGTCCCGCGGCTACTTCCTGCAGATCGCCTCGCTCGCCGCGATCACCCCGGCGCCGATGATGACCGCCTACTGCGCCTCCAAGTCGGGCGTCGAGGCCTTCGCGCACAGCCTGCGCGCCGAGGTCGGCCACCAGGGCGTACGGGTCGGGGTCGGCTATCTGAGCTGGACCGACACCGATATGGTGCGCGGCGCCGACCAGAACGAGGTCATGCGCGAGCTGCGCTCCCGGCTGCCGTGGCCGTCGAACAAGACCTATCCGCTGGGCCCCGCCGTCGACCGGATCGTCGCGGGCGTCGAGCGCCGTTCCGCGCACGTCTACGGGCAGTGGTGGCTGCGCGGGATGCAGTCGCTCCGCGGGTATCTGCCCTCGCTCATCGGATCGGTGGGCCAGCGGGAGGTACGGCGGTTCGGCAGCCGGCTGGACGGTATGCGGGTCGGCCTGATGGGGGCCGGCGGCGCGGCGGACGAGAAGGCGCGGGCGGACCGGTGAGCCGGGCGAGGGACGGCCTGCGACCTGCCTGACCTGCCCCTGAGCGGCTGGTCGGCGCCCGGCGTGTATCTGGTGGGCGGCCGATGAGCGAGCCGCGCGTATCACGGAGCGTAGTCATCCGTGATCGAAATGCGAGCAATGTCCGGGCGTGTCACGCTGAACGGGGCCCAACCCCCCTACACCCCACTAGGAGTGAACAGCATGGGCATCAAGGACCAGTTCCAGGACAAGGCCAACGAGCTCAAGAACCAGGCGCAGAACGCCCGGAGCGACGCTCGCGAGCAGGGTCACGAGCGCGGTGGTCAGCGCCAGGACCGTGAGCACGGCGGTCAGCGTCAGGACCAGGAGCGTGGCGGTCAGCGTCAGGGCGGCCAGGACCGTGGCCAGTCGCCGCGGGAGCGTGGCCAGCAGGGCGGTCGTCCCGCCCAGGACGCGATGGACGCCGCCGAGGGCCGCTTCCAGAGCTGACACGGCTCGTCCTGAACATCACGCGCGGCGGCGTACGCGTCATGCGTGAAGGGGCGCACCCGGTCGACCGGGTGCGCCCCACCGCGTTGTCAGCCGACGGTCAGGCGACGGCCTTGAGTGCCGAGGTCAGGCGACGGCCTTGAGCTTCGCACGAACGGCTAGCCCGCCGCCTCCGCCGCGCCCCCGCTCCGGGGCGGCAACGGCGGGCGCCGCCGGTCCGGCGCGTCCGACAGGTCCGGAGGGGCCGACGCCGGATGCCGCTCCAGCAGCTCCAGCACCGTGCGCACCGCGACGCCCAGCTGCGGATGCCGGCCCTCGGCCCAGTGCAGCGGGGAGCGCAGCGCCTCGATGTCGACCTCGACGCCATGGTTCTCCACGCCCCAGCCGTAGAGCCGGAACCACGCGGCATTCATCGGGACGGTGATCGCGGTGCCGTCGGCGAGCCGGTGCCGGCCGGTCATCCCGACCACCCCGCCCCAGGTCCGCATGCCGACCACCGGGCCGATGCCCAGGAGCTTGAAGGCCGCGGTGATCATGTCGCCGTCGGACGAGGTCATCTCGTCGGCGACCGCCACCACAGGACCGCGCGGGGCGTTGCTGGTGTACGAGACGGGCTCGGCGTCGCGGGTCAGATCCCAGCCCATGATGGTGCGGGTCAGCTTCTCGATCACCAGCTCGGAGATATTGCCGCCCGCGTTGCCCCGTACGTCCACGATCAGCGCGGGCCGGGAGACCTCCATCCGCAGATCGCGGTTGAACTGCGCCCAGCCGGAGCCGCCCATGTCGGGGATGTGCAGATAGCCGCACCGGCCGCCGCTCAACTCCCTTACCACGGCGCGGCGTTTGGCCACCCAGTCCTGGTAGCGCAGCGGCCGTTCGTCGACCAGTGGGACCACCGCGACCCGGCGCGGTGGGCCCTCGCCCTCCGGCGGGGAGAAGGTGAGCTCCACGGTGGTGCCGCCGGCCGCGGCCAGCAGCGGATACGGGCCGGTCACCGGGTCCACCCCGCGGCCGTCGACATGGGTGAGCGCCGCGCCCTCGCGGATGCCCGTACCGGCCAGTGGGGAGCGGGCCTTGGAGTCCGAGGACTCGCCCGGCAGGATCCGGGTGACCACCCAATGGCCGTCGCGGCACACGAGGTTGGCGCCGAGCAGGCCCATGGCGCGCTGGTAGTGCGGCGGCCCCTCGTTGCGCCGGGCACCCACGACATAGGCGTGTGAGGTGCCCAGTTCGCCCATCACCTCGCGCAGCAGATCGGCGAACTCGTCCGGGGAGGCGACCCGTTCGAGCAGCGGCCGGTACTGCGCGAGCACCGCGTCCCAGTCGAGGCCGCACATCTGCGGGTCCCAGAAGTAGGTCCGGGCGATCCGGCCCGCCTCGTCGAACGCCTGGTGCCACTCCGCCACCGGATCGACGTCGTGCAGGATGCGCCGCAGGTCCAGGAAGACCGTCGAGTCGCTGTCCGGCGACTCGGTCGCGGGCACCGCGCGCAGGTCGCCCTCGTCGTTGACGACCAGCCGCGTGCCGTCGCCGCTGAGCGCGAAGGCGTCCAGCGAGCTGGTGAGTTCGGTGCGCCGCGCCTTGGTCAGATCGAAGTGTTCGAGGGTGGGCCGGCCCGAGGTGTCGGCCGGGTTGGCGAAGGTTTCGCCCAGCGCACCGGAGATCGGCCAGCGCAGCCAGACCAGCCCGCCGCCGCTGACCGGCTCCAGGGAGGAGTACTTGGACGCGGCCACCGGGAACGGGGTGACGCGGTTCTCCAGCCCCTCCACCTCCACCAGCACCGGCCCCTCGCCGGACGGCGGCGGAATCTCGTCCGGGTCCAGGCCGCCCGCCGCGGGCCGGCCCTCCGGGGACAGCGCGAAGGGGGAGGGGGTCGCCGACGACAGCGGTACGAGGTACGGGCGGCAGCCCAGCGGGAACGACAGGTCGCCGGTGTGCACGTCGTAGACCGGGTCGAAGCCGCGCCAGGACAGGAATGCCAGATAGCGGCCGTCGCGGGTGAACACCGGCTGCTCGTCCTCGAACCGTCCGTTGGTGACGTCGACGATGTGCCGGTCGGACAGCCGGGCCATCTTGATCTGCCGCAGTGTCCGGCCGATGCCGGGGTGCGACCAGGTCAGCCAGCGCGAGTCCGGCGAGAACGCCAGATCACGCACCGGTCCGTTGGTGGAGCGGATCAGCTCGGTGACGCCGCCGGGCCCCGCGGCCGCCTCCTCGTCTCCCGCCCCCGGCCCCTCGCCGGCCGCCCCCTCCCCGGCCTCCCCTTCCTCCGGCCGGGACACGTCCACCAGCAGCAGCCTGCCGTCATGGGAGGCCACCGCCAGCCGCTCCCCGTCCGGTGCGGAGCTCATCTCGTGGACCCGGCCCAGCTCACCGGCGGCCAGCCGGCGCGGTTCGCCCGGCGCGCCGGCCCGCGGCAGGTTGGTGATCTCGATCGCGTCCTCACCCTCGGCATCGGTGAGGTACGCGATCCGGCCGGTGGAACCCAGCATTTCGGGGAGCCGGACCCGTACGCCCGGGGTGTCGTGAATCGTGCGGGCCGGACCGTCGCGGTGGGTGAGCCAGTACAGGCTGCCGCGTACGCCGACCGCGCTGGCCCGCCCGGTGGTGTCCACCGCGAGCCCGGTGACGTGCGCGGCGGCCGGCACCTGGTAGGTCCGCCGGCCGGCCCGCGGACCGCCCAGGCGTACGGCCAGCTTGCGCGGTACGGCCTGCGGGCTCAGATCGTCGATCAGCCAGAGGTCACCGGCGCACTGGTAGACGATCCGCGAGCCGTCGCTGGAGGCGTGCCGGGCGTAGAAGTCGGCGTGGTCGGTGTGCCGGCGCAGGTCGGTGCTGTCGGGGAGGCAGGAGTAGACGTTGCCGATGCCCTCGTGGTCGGAGAGGAACGCGACCCGGCCGCCGACGAACATCACCGAGTCGAGGTGCCCGTACAGATCCGGCAGCAGCCGGGTGCCGTGCAGCCACATCCGGCCCATCGCCCCGCCCCGGTAGCGCTTCCAGGAGGCGGGCTCGTGCGGCGGTTTGCCGCTCAGCAGCAGGGTGCGGCGCTCCCCTTCGAAGTCGGCGACCGCGATGTCGGAGACCGGCCCCCAGGGCAGTTGGCCGCCGGGGCTGCCGTCGGTGGGCACGCTGTAGGCCCACGAGTAGTACGAGAACGGCTGGCCGTGCGAGGAGACCGCGAGCACGTGCGCCTGTCCCTCGTGGTCGGGCGGTGTCCACCCGCAGACCCGGGCATCGGTGCTGCCCCAGTACGTCAGCCGCCGGGCCGGGCCGCCGTCGACCGGCGCGAGATGGACCTCCGGGTCGAGGCTGCGCCAGGTGGTGAAGGCGATGTGCGCGCCGTCGGGGGAGAAGCGGGGGTGGCCGACGCGGGTACGGTCCACGGTCAGCCGCCAGGCGCGGCCGGGCTCCGCGCCGTCCGGGGCGATCGGGGCGATCCACAGGTCGTCCTCGGCGGCGAAGCAGAGCAGATCGTCGTGCAGATGCGGATACCGCAGGTACGCGCCGCCCGACCTCCCCGGCGGGCCCGTGGCGGTCGGCCCCCGACGCTGCCGCCCGCGGGCCTTGTCCCGACGCAGCCGCCCGCGGGCTTTGGCGGGTTCCGACTCCGGGCGCGGCCCGACGTCCTCGGGTACATCGCTCACCCAACCATCGTTCCGGGACGGGGGAGCGGCGGCAAGTCGGCCTGGTGGGCGGGCGGCGGCGGCACGGCGACGAGGGTCGGGGCCGCGAAAACGCGCTGCGAGCGGTTTCCCGCCACCCGCCGTTCTTCGGCCGACCACCGCTCTGCGGATCCCGCCGCATCCGCGGCCGCGCCGAACGGGAGCAGGCGGATGGCCACTTGAGGGCGCCGCATATGTCGGCGAGTGCCCTCACGGTCGGCGGTCCGCGGGGTGCCGGGAGCCTGCCCCGAGGGGGTCATCGCGCACTGACACCGCCCGCGGTGACGCAGGCCACGAGCGAAACGCTTTCGTTTCGATCGGTGGGGGTCTATCTTCGAGGTGTACGAAACCGTTTCGTTCGCAGTCATCGGTAAGGTGGGCGCGTGCGTACGGTCCGACCAGGAGGTAGGTGTCATGGGGCGCAGCCGGCTGACTCCCGAGCGGGAGGCCGAGCTCTTCAACGCCGTGCTCGATCTGCTGTGCGAGGTGGGCTATGACGCGCTGACCATGGACGCCGTCGCCGCCCGTACGCGCTCCAGCAAGGCCACCCTCTACCGCCAGTGGCAGGGCAAGCCGGAGCTCGTCGCCAGGGCGCTGCGGCACTGCAAGCCGGTCAGCACCGCGGACATCGACACCGGCAGCCTGCGCGGCGACTTCCACGAGCTGGTGCGCCGGGCCGACGACGAGGGACATGTCGAGAAGGACGCGGCCCTGATGCGGGGGCTGGGGATGGCCATCCACGGCAACCCCGAGCTCCACGAGGCCCTGCGTGAAGTCCTCCTCGACCCCGAGGTGACCGGGCTGAACGCGATGCTGCAGCGCGCCATCGACCGCGGTGAGATCGCGGCCGGGTGTCCCGCGCTCCAGTTCGCGCCGCACATGCTCGCCGGCGCCCTCATCGCCCAGCAGCTCATCGAGGACCGCTGCGCCGATGCCGCGTTCCTCTCCGCCTACCTCGACGCCGTGGTCTTCCCCGCCCTCGGCGTCTGATCCCGCCCGCCCCACTCCTCTTCACACTCCCCTTCATCCCAGCCCTCGTACCCGGCACGCCGCTCTCGTCGCCGGGGTGATGGCGCATGCCTCTGTACGCCCATGTACGCCCTTCATCCCACGGGAGCACCCGGTCTCATGGCCACTTTCCTCTACAAACTCGGCCGCTTCGCCTTCCGGCGGCGCCGCTTCGTCGCCCTGATATGGGTGGCCCTGCTGGCAGTTGCCGGCGTCGGAGCCGCCACCGCCGCCGCACCCGCAGCCGACTCCTTCTCGATTCCCGGCACCGAGGCCCAGCGCGCCTTCGACCTCCTCGACCAGCGCTTCCCCGGCACGAACGCCGACGGCGCCACGGCCCGGGTGGTCTTCCGGGCCCCCGCGGGCGAGACGATGAAGGACCCGGCGAACAAGGCGGCCGTCGAACGGACCGTCCACGCCCTGCAGTCGGGCTCTTCACAGGTCGACCGGGTCACCGACCCGTACACCGCCAGGGCCCTCAGCGAGGACGGCCGCACCGCCTACGCCCAGGTCTCCTACAAGGTCACCGGTTTTGAACTGACCGACGCCTCCAAGGACGCCCTAGAGGACGCGGCCAAGGACGGCCGGAATGCCGGACTGACCGTCGAGACCGGTGGCAACGCCCTGCAGGCCATGCCCGAGACCGGTGCGACCGAGGTCATCGGCATCGCGATCTCCGCGGTGGTCCTCGTCATCACCTTCGGTGCGCTGATCGCGGCCGGACTGCCGCTGCTGACCGCGCTGATCGGGGTCGGCATCGGCGTCTCCACCATCACCGCGCTGAGCAGCACGCTCGACCTCTCCAGCACCACCTCGACGCTGGCCACGATGATCGGCCTCGCCGTCGGCATCGACTACGCCCTGTTCATCGTCTCCCGCTACCGCGCCGAGATCACCGAGGGCCGCGAGCGCGAGGAGGCCGCCGGACGCGCGGTGGGCACCGCGGGCTCGGCGGTCGTCTTCGCGGGGCTGACCGTGGTGATCGCGCTGGTCGGCCTCACCGTCGTCAACATCCCGATGCTGACGAAGATGGGCCTGGCCGCGGCCGGCACCGTCGTCATCGCCGTACTGATCGCGCTCACCCTCATCCCGGCGCTGCTGGGCTTCGCGGGGGCGCGGGTGCTGCCCCGTAAGGCGCGTAAGACGGATACGGACAGGACGGAGAAGGGGAAGGCGGCCGGCGCGGGGCGAAGCCGGTCCGGTGCCACCGGCGAGCGGCCCAACATGGGGACCCGCTGGGCGCGCTTCGTGCTGCGGCGTCCGGTCTCCGTGCTTCTCGCGGGCGTGGTCGGCCTCGGCGTCGTCGCGATCCCCGCGGCCTCACTGGAACTGGGCCTGCCGGACGACGGATCGCAGCCCACGCACACCACCCAGCGCAAGGCGTACGACCTGCTGTCGGACGGCTTCGGCCCGGGTTTCAACGGCCCGCTGATGCTGGTGGTCGACGGGCGGGGCGCGCACGGTGGGCAGACCACCAAGTCCGCTGCCGCGCGGGTCGCCAAGGAGGTCGGCAAGCTGGACGACGTCGCCGTCGTCACCCCGCCCACCTTCAACAAGGCCGGCGACACCGCGCTGTTGAACGTCGTCCCGAAGTCGAAGCCCAGCAGTACCGGGACCGAGGACCTGGTGCACGACATCCGGTCCACGGCGAACGGCATCGCCCGGGACACCGGGGCGAAGACCCTGGTCACCGGTACCACCGCGATGAATGTCGATGTCTCGCAGAAGCTGAACGACGCGCTGGTGCCCTATCTGGCGCTGGTCGTCGGCCTGGCCTTCCTGCTGCTGATGGTGGTCTTCCGCTCGGTGCTCGTCCCGCTCAAGGCGGCCCTGGGCTTCCTGCTCTCGGTGGTGGCGGCGCTCGGCGCGGTCGTCGCGGTCTTCCAATGGGGCTGGCTGGCCGACGTGTTCGGGGTCGAGCAGACCGGCCCGATCATGAGCATGATGCCGATCTTCATGGTGGGCGTGGTCTTCGGGCTGGCGATGGACTACGAGGTCTTCCTCGTCACGCGGATGCGCGAGGCCTTCGTCCACGGTGAGCGTCCTGGCGAGGCCGTGATCACCGGCTTCCGGCACGGCGCACGCGTGGTCACCGCCGCAGCGGTCATCATGATCAGCGTCTTCGCCGGCTTCATCGGCTCCTCCGACTCGATGATCAAGATGATCGGCTTCGGCCTCGCCATCGCCGTCTTCTTCGACGCCTTCCTCGTCCGCATGGCCCTCGTCCCCGCGGTCCTGGCGCTGCTGGGCCGCTCCGCCTGGTGGCTCCCGCGGTGGCTCCAGAGGCTGCTGCCGAACGTGGATGTCGAGGGGGAGGGGTTGCGTACGCAGCCCGGCGGCAGCGACAGCGGCGGCGGTTGCGGCACCGGCACCACCGAGGGGCCGGACGAGAGCGCAGCGCGCGAAGCGGTGCGCGTCTGACGGACCGCGTCTGACGGACCGCGCCGGGCCGGTGCGCAGCGCGCGGCCCGGCGCGGTCCTCGTCCCCCTCATTCGTGCGCATGTTCCCCTGGGTGAGGGGTGTGCAGGTGGGACCCGCTTTTGCGCTCGCCGTGGCCGTTTCGCATCATGGGCGCTCTTGCGAGTTATTTGCAGGAGACACCACCATTGGTGGGTTGCAGAGCCTGAAGCGGAAGAAGCCTGAGATGCACGTACCCGATGGATTCATCAATGCGCCGGTGTCGGCCGCGACCGGTGTGGTCGCCGCCGCCGCGGTCGCGGTCAGCCTGCGCGGCGCCCGGCGCGAGCTGGCGGGTGCGGGCGCGGGCGCTGTCGCGGGCGCGGAGCGCACGGCGCCGCTGGCCGGGCTGGTCGCGGCGTTCATCTTTGCCGTGCAGATGCTGAACTTCCCGGTCGCGGCGGGCACCAGCGGGCATCTGCTGGGCGGTGCGCTGGCGGCGATACTCGTCGGCCCGTACACCGGTGTGCTGTGTGTTTCCGTCGTGCTGCTGATGCAGGGCGTGCTGTTCGCCGACGGCGGGCTGACCGCGCTGGGCGTGAACATCACCGATATGGCGATCGTGACGACCGTGGTCGCCTACGCCCTGTTCCGCGGGCTGGTGAAGGTGCTGCCGCGGCGTCGCCGCTCGGTCACCGTGGCCTCGTTCGTCGCCGCGCTGCTGTCGGTGCCGGCGGCAGCGGTGGCCTTCACCGCAATCTATGCGCTCGGCGGGACCTCGGACGTGTCGATCGGCAAGGTGTTCACCGCCATGGTGGGCGTCCACGTCCTGATCGGGATCGGCGAGGCGGCGATCACCGCCCTGACGGTCGGCGCGGTGATCGCCGTACGTCCCGACCTGGTGTACGGCGCGCGTGGCCTGACCAAGCCGCTGGAGCTGCGGACCTCGCCGCTCGCCTCCCCGGCCGACGAGTCCGCCCCGGCCGACGAGCCCCGGGCCGCCGCAGCCGCCGCACCCGCCTCCGCCGCTCCCGCAGCCGCCGCCGCGACCTCCGCGGCCCCGCGCCGCTCCGCCCGCCGGGTCTGGCTGGCCGGCCTCGTCGCCGCCCTGGTGTGCGCGGGCGGCATCAGCTACTACGCCTCCGCCAGCCCCGACGGCCTGGAGAAGGTCGCCCACGACCAGGGCATCGACGCGAAGGCCAGGGATCACGCCGCCAAGGACTCCCCGCTCGCCGACTACAGCGTCAAGGACATCACCAACCCGCGCCTGGCCGGCGGCCTCGCCGGTGTGATCGGGGTCGGCGCGACGCTCGCCGTCGGCACCGGCGTGTTCGTCGTGCTCCGGCGCCGCAGGAACGCCGGCAGCGGCGAGCAGCCGGCCGCGGGCAGCGGGCGTTCGTCGGAGAGCGCCTGAGATGGGCGCCGGCCATGCGCACAAGCTGTACCGGCACGGACATTCACCGGTCCACGCCCTGCCGGCGCACTGCAAGATCGCCGCGGTCTTCTGCTTCGTGCTCGTCGTCGTCTCCACCCCGCGGGAGGCCACCTGGGCGTTCGGGCTCTATGCGCTGCTGATCGCGGCCGCCGCCGGGGCCGCCCGGATTCCGGCCGGGTTCCTGCTCAAGCGGCTGCTGATCGAGGTGCCGTTCGTCGCCTTCGCCCTGCTGATGCCGTTCGTCGCCGAGGGGCCGCGCGTCGCGGTCCTCGGGGTGAGCCTGAGCGAGTCGGGGCTGTGGGGCGCCTGGAACATCCTCGC
The DNA here is from genome assembly GCF_043199875.1 of Streptomyces sp. NPDC048516. Lineage (NCBI taxonomy): Bacteria > Bacillati > Actinomycetota > Actinomycetes > Kitasatosporales > Streptomycetaceae > Streptomyces > Streptomyces sp. NPDC048516. Next base: position 38,173 of record NZ_JBICWS010000023.1, read on the forward strand.
CAAGGGGACCCTGGGCGTCGCCGCGTCCGTACTGCTCGCCGCCACCACCGAACTGCGCGAACTCCTGCTGGGCCTCCAGCGTCTGCGGATGCCCCCGCTGCTCGTCCAGATCGCCTCCTTCATGATCCGCTACGGCGACGTGATCACCGACGAGATGCGCCGGATGCGGATCGCCCGGCTCTCCCGCGGCTTCGAGGCGCGCGGCGTCCGCCACTGGGGCGTGCTCGCCAAGTCGGCCGGCGCGCTGTTCATCCGCTCCTACGAGCGCGGGGAGCGGGTCCACCTCGCCATGGTCAGCCGCGGCTACACCGGCACCATGCCCCAGGTCGGCGAGGCCACAGTCACCCGCGCACAATGGACGGGCGCGGCCGCCCTCCCCCTCGCCGCGCTCGCCGTCTGCCTCCTGGGATGGACCCTTTGAGCACCACCGCACCCGCCCCCTCCCTCGCCGTCTCCCGGCTCGCCTACGCCTACCCCGACGGCCACCAGGCGCTCTTCGGCGTGGACCTGACCGTCGGCCGCGGCGAGCGGGTCGCGCTGCTCGGGCCCAACGGCGCCGGCAAGACCACCCTCGTCCTGCACCTCAACGGCATCCTCGAAGCGGGCGCCGGCACCGTCGAGGTCGCCGGCCTCCCGGTCGCCAGGGAAAACCTCGCGGAGATCCGCCGCCGGGTCGGCATCGTCTTCCAGGACCCCGACGACCAGCTGTTCATGCCCACCGTCCGCGAGGACGTCGCCTTCGGTCCGGCCTCCTCGGGACTGCGCGGCGCCGAACTGGAGGAGCGGGTCACCGAAGCACTCGCCCGGGTCGGCATGGCGGACTTCGCCGACCGTCCGCCGCACCACCTCTCCTTCGGGCAGCGCCGCCGGGTCGCCGTCGCGACCGTGCTGGCGATGCGGCCGGAGATCCTGGTCCTCGACGAGCCGTCCTCCAACCTCGACCCCGCCTCCCGCCGTGAACTCGCCGACATCCTGCGGTCGTTGGACGTCACCGTCCTGATGGTCACGCACGACCTGCCGTACGCACTGGAGCTGTGCCCGCGGTCCGTCGTGCTCTCCGGCGGGGTGCTCGTGGCCGACGGGATCACCCAGAAGCTGCTGTGCGACGAGGAACTGATGCGCACCCACCGGCTGGAGCTGCCCTTCGGCTTCGACCCGCGGTCGGTCGACATCCCGCGGTGACCCGCCGCCGCCCGACGGCGCCCCTTCGCCGGCCCAACCCGGCCCGGCGAAGGCCCTTTCACCCCTCCGACGGTGACCCTTCGCCGCCCCGACCCCGGTGAGCCGCGGGCCCTGACGCACCCGTGTGACGAACGCCACGGGGTGCGGTCCTGGTCATCAGCACTGATCCGCGCGTTGCACCATGGATGGGTCACGAAAGCGACGGATGAGTGGGAAGCAGGAATCAGTGGTGGACGTCCAGGGCACGGTCGAGGACGGCTTCGAGCCGGTCCGGGACGCCTTCATGGCCAACTTCGACCGGCGCGGTGAGCGGGGCGCGGCGGTCGCCGTGTACCGGCACGGACGCAAGGTCGTCGACCTGTGGGGCGGCACCAAGGACGGGGACGCCGGCAAGCACGCGGCGGACGCGGCGCCCTGGGAGGCCGGCACGGCCCAGGTGATCCGGTCCGCGACCAAGGGCATCGCCGCCCTCGTACCGCTGCTGCTGCACCAGCGCGGACAGCTCGACCTCGATGCGCCGGTCGGCACGTACTGGCCCGAGTTCAAGGCCGCCGGCAAGGAACGCGTCCTCGTCCGCCATCTGCTCTCGCACCGCGCCGGGCTGCCGGCCCTGGACGCCCCGCTCACCCCCGGCCAGGCAATCGACGGCGTCAGCGGCCCCGCCGCGGTCGCCGCCCAGGCACCCCTCTGGGAGCCCGGCACCGACCACGGCTACCACGCGCAGACCTACAGCTGGCTGATCGGCGAGCTGGTGCTGCGGGTCACCGGCCGCAGCGTCGGCAGCTGGATCGCCGACGAGATAGCCGGGCCGCTCGGCCTCGATCTGTGGATCGGCCTGCCCGAGGCGGCGCGGTCCCGCGTCGGACGACTGGGCGCCGTCGGGGCACCGGCCCCGCCCGCCGCGACGGGCCTGCGGGTCCGCCCCAAGCCGTCCCTCGCCGACGCCTACGCCGACCCGGACTCGCTCACCAGCCGCGCCTTCGCCGCGATCACTCCGGCGCCCGACGAGAACGACCCGGCATACCGGGCCGCCGAGCTGCCCGCCTCCGCCGGCATCGCCACCGCCCGTTCGCTGGCCCGCTGTTACGCCGCGCTCATCGGGGGCGTCGACGGCCACCCCCGGCTCTTCGCGCCCGCGACGCTCACCCTCGCCCGGACCGAGGAGTCCGCGGGGCCCGACCGCACCCTCCTCGTCCCCACCCGCTTCGGGCTGGGCTTCATGCTCCACGGCCCCGCTTCGCCGCTCCTGGGCCCGAGTTCCTTCGGCCACCCCGGCCGCGGCGGCGCGCTCGCCTTCGCCGACCCCGAGAGCGGGGTCGCCTTCGGCTACGTCACGAACGGGATGCAGCGGAATGTGACGGCGGATCCGCGCCCCCAGGCGATGGTGAGAGCCGTTTCCCGCGTTGTCGGGTGATCCGCCCTGCCTCGTCCGTTGTTCCGCACCCCGGTGGGGAACAGGAGAAAGACCAAAGATCCCGAGCATCAGCCAGGCCACGACGCGGCCGAGCTTTGGGCTTTCAGCTCCTTCGCCCCCGCCTGAACCGCCCCGCAGAGGCGAGCCGCGGCCCCCGCCCAGACCCCACCCCCCGCCGGGTCCCCCTGCGCGAGGCGTTCCTGCCCCCGGCAGCACGGCAAGCGGCTACGGTCGGTCAGGCGCACGGGGAGGGAGCCCGATGAAGATGGTGATACCCGGTGGGACCGGTCAGGTGGGGACGATCCTGAGGCGTGCGCTGACCGCCGCGGGGCACGAGGTCGTCATCCTGACCAGGCGTCCGGTGCGGGCCGGGGAAGTGCAGTGGGACGGCGTGACGCAGGGCCCCTGGGCCGCGGCGGTCGACGGCAGCGACGTCGTGATCAATCTGGCCGGACGCAGCGTCAGTTGCCGCTACACCCCGGCCAACCTCCGGGCGATGATGGACTCGCGGGTGGACTCCGCCCGTGTCGTGGGGGAAGCGATCGCGTCCGCAGGCCGGCCGCCCCGTGTCTGGCTGCAGATGAGCACCGCCACCGTTTACGCCCACCGCTTCGACGCCCCGAACGACGAGGCGACCGGGGTGGTCGGCGGTGCGGAGGCAGGGGTCCCGGACTACTGGGCGTACAGCGTCGAGATCGCCAAGGCCTGGGAGCGTGCGCAGGAGGAGGCCGAGACCCCGGGCACCCGGAAGGTCGCGCTGCGCTCCGCCATGGTGATGAGCCCCGATCGCGGCGGCGTGTTCGACGTCCTGCTGCGGCTGGCGCGGCTCGGGCTCGGTGGCCCGGTCGCGGGCGGGGCGCAGTACGTGTCCTGGATCCATGACCGTGACTTCGTCCGCGCGGTCGAGTTCCTGGTCGACCGGAGCGACCTCGCCGGGCCGGTAAATCTCGCCGCCCCCGCCCCGCTGCCGCAGCGTGCATTCATGCGCGCGCTGCGGGCCGCCTGGGGCGTCCCGGTGGGCCTGCCGGCCACGAAGTGGATGGCCGCGCTGGGCGCGTTCGCGCTGCGCTCCGACACCGAACTCCTGCTCAAGAGCCGCCGTGTGGTGCCCGGCCGCCTGCTCGAAGCGGGATTCACCTTTGACCACGGGGAGTGGCGGGGCGCAGCGGACGACCTCGTGCGGCGGGTGCGCGGCGCACGGGCCGGCACCTGAGCCGTCCGCGGGGCGCCGCTCCCTCAGCCGGTGTGGAGCATCAGGCCGATGCCGATGACCATCAGGCCGGCCGCGGCGATCCGGGGGGCGCCGAAGCGTTCCTTGAAGAAGAGGGCGCCGATGGCGGCGCCCACGATGATGGACGATTCGCGCAGAGCGGCGATGGGGGCGAGGGGCGCGCGGGTCTGCGCCCACAGGACCAGGCCGTAGGCGAAGACGGAGAGCACACCGCCGGCCATGCCGCGCAGGGCCATGGGGCGCAGCTCGGTGAGGAGCTGACGGCGGCGGGTGGCGAGCGCGTAGGCGGGGATGACGATGCCTTCGAGGATCATCAGCCAGGCGATATAGCCCAGGGAGGTGCCGGAGGCGCGGACGCCCAGACCGTCGACGGTGGTGTAGGAGGCGATGGCCAGGCCGGTGGCGAGGGCGGCGAGGAGGGCCGGCCAGTGCGGCCTGGTGCCCGAACCGCGGATGCCCCAGAGGGCGACGCCCACCAGCCCGGCGGAGGCCAGGGCGACACCGGCCAGCCCCCAGCCGTTGGGGACCTCGTGGACGAAGACGGCGGCCAGGACCGTGACGACCAGGGGCGCGGTACCGCGGGCGATGGGGTACATCTGGCCGAAGTCGCCCAGGCGGAACGACTGCATGAGCAGGGCCTGGTAGACGATGTGCACCACGCTGGAGGCCAGGAGGTAGGGCCAGGCGCCGGCCGCGGGCAGCGGGGTGACGGCAGCCATGGCCAGGCCGCAGAGCGCACCGCCGCCGCCGACCAGGGTGAAGGCCAGGAGCTGGTCGCGTATGCCGTGGGCGATGGCGTTCCAGCTGGCGTGGGTGACGGCGGCCAGCAGGACCGCCGCGACGACGAGCGGGGTCATGCGGTGCGCTCGCGGACGTCGACGACCCGGCCGCCGGCGTACTCGATCAGGGCCGCGGGGGCGAGCGGGAAGACCGTGTGCGGGGTCCCGGCGGCGGCCCAGACCGTGTCGTGCGCCAGCAGGCCGCGGTCGGCCAGCACCCGGGTGCGGGTGCGGTGGCCGAAGGGCGGGACGCCGCCGATGGCGTAGCCGGTGGTCTCGCGGACGAGGGCGGCATCGGCGCGGCCGGCCTCGGCGGCGCCGAGTTCCGTGCGCACCCGCTCCATGTCGACGCGGGAGGCGCCGTCCATGAGCACCAGCACCGGCTGCCCGTCCACCGTGAAGACCAGCGACTTGACGATCTGGGCGAGCTCGCAGCCGATGGCCGCGGCGGCCTCGGCCGCGGTGCGGGTGGCCTCGGGGAAGCTGCGGACCTCCACGGTCAGGCCCAGTTCGGTGAGCGCCTCGGCGAAGCGGGGGTGAGCAGGTGCGTGCGTGGTTTCCGGGGTGGTGCCGGACCGGGAATCGCTCATGGCCCGCACGCTAGCGAAGGCGGTGCGGGCCATGCGAACGGAATCCGGACGATGAGATGAGGGGCCCGGGGCGGGCGCCTCGCCCGGTCAGCCGGCGGTGAGGATGGCGCGGACCAGCGGGCCCGCGTTGGAGCCGCCGTGGCCGCTTGCCGGGACGACGGCTGCCGCGGCGACATCGTCGCGGTAGGCGGAGAACCAGGCGTTGGGCTTCTTCTGGTTGTCGACCTCGGCGGAGCCGGTCTTGGCGCCGATGTCACCGTTGACCCCGGCCATCGCTTCGGCGGCCGTACCGGAGGTCGCCGTCAGCTTCATCAGCGACTTCAGTCCGCTGAGGGTGGACGGCTTCATCGTGCGGGGGGCCTTGGCGAGCGTCCGGTGGTCCAGCGACGGCGAGACGATGTACGGCTGGTGGAAGGAGCCGGCCCGGACCGTCGCGGAGAGCGAGGCGACATTGAGCGGGTTCATGCGCACCCCGCCCTGGCCGATCAGCGAGGCCGCCATCTGCGCGTCGCTCTGCACGGGCACCGCGCCGTCGAAGGTGGGGATGCCGGTCTGCCAGTTCAGGCCGATGCCGAAGACGTCCCTGGCCTCCTTGGTCAGATCGTCGTCGCTGAGGTCCTTGGCGTGCGAGATGAAGGCGTTGTTGCAGGACGCGGCGAAGCTCTGCGCGAAGGTGCCGTCCTTGATCTCGGACTTGTTGAGGTTCTGGAACTTCCAGCCGCCGACGGTCACGTACTTGGGGCACGGGTTCTTCTTGCCGGGCGAGGTCAGGCCCTTGTCCATCAGCATCGCCGACGTCACGATCTTCATGGTCGAGCCGGGGGCGAGGGACCCCTGGGTGGCCATGTTGAAACCCTTTTCGGGGGAGTTGGCGAGCGCCAGGATCTCGCCGGTGCTGGGCTTGACCGCGGCGGCGGAGGCGGACTTCTTGCCCTTGACCGCCCGCTCGGCCGCCGACTGCAGCTTGGCGTCCAGGGTGGTCTTGAGCGTGCCCGGGGTCCCCTTGGAGAGCACCTTCAGCGTCTTGTCGGGCAACTGGTCCGCGGGCTTGGCGCTCTTGGCGCGCTGGATGAACAGCTCCACCCCGGGCTTGCCGTCGGTCTTGTCGCCGTACTTGTCGCGCAGGCTGTCCAGCACCCCGGCCAGCGCCGGATGCGCCTCGGGGGTCAGCTCGGTGCCGTTGCGGTCCACGGCCTTGATCGGCGGCGCCTCGGCCTCGCCGGTCCGCAGCTGATCGCCCTTGGCCAGGCCCGGGTGCAGCATCGCCGGCTGCCAGGCGATCTGCGGCTTCCCGGTGGTCTTGTCGCGCTGCACGGTCGTGGCGCTGCGGTACGAGTAGGCCGCCTTGGTGCCCTTGTAGTCGATCTGCGCGGCGACGGAGTACGGCACCTTGTCGCCCGACGGCGTACCCGGCGTCAAGGACACCTTCGAGAACCGGGCCTGCTTGGCCAGGGCCTCCAGGGCGGCCTTGCACTTCTCCGGGTCGTCCGTCATCCCGGCCGCCTTGGCCGCGTCACCGGACTGCCAGGCGGTCAGGAAGCCCTGTGCCGTCGTGTGGACCTCCTTGGCCGACAGCGGGCCGGTCGCCACCTTCGGCCCCTTGTCACCCGCCTTGGCGTCCGCCGACCTGACCTCCTGCGGAGACTCGTCCGAGCCGCCGAACAGCGTGAAGCCGCCCACGACTCCCGCCACCAGGGCCACCGATCCGCCGATCAGCCCGTACTTCACCTCTCGGCGCATGCCACCGATTCCCTCCCAGAGCCTCGTCCTTGAATACGCACACAAGAACGTGCACCGCACTCTAAGGGACACGGGGAGGCGGTGAGTCTCGATCAGGGCACGGTCCGGTGACGCGCTGTTGTACAGCTGTTACAGAGTTGTCGAACTCCCGCGGGGCCGCCTCCGGTCGGCCGCGCCGCGCCGGACGGCTACACCCAGGTGTCGAACCACATCCGCTGGTGCCAGGCCGACTTGGGAATCGGCAAACCCGTATACAGGGGATAGAAGTAGATGAAATTCCACACGATCAGCAGAACCAGGACACCGGCACCGACCGCACCGATCGTGCGGCGCCGCTCGGTCGACCCCGGCGGTCCCACGAGCGCGCCGGTCATCATCGCCAGCGCCAGACACAGGAACGGGACGAACACCACCGCGTAGAAGAGGAAGATGGTCCGCTCCTGGTAGAGGAACCACGGCAGATAGCCGGCCGCGACCCCGCAGGCGATCGCCCCGGCCCGCCAGTCCCGCCGGAACAGCCAGCGGTAGAGGACATAGAGCAGCGCGAAGCAGGCCGCCCACCACAGCAGCGGGGTGCCCAGCGCCAGCACCTCGCGGGCGCAGCCCTCGGCCGCCGCGCAGCCGTCCTGTCCTGCTTTGGGGTCCTCGTAGAAGTACGAGACCGGGCGGCCCAGGATCAGCCAGCTCCACGGGTTGGACTGGTAGGCGTGCGGGGTGGTCAGTCCGGTGTGGAAGGCGTAGACCTCGGTCTGGTAGTGCCACAGGCTGCGCAGCCAGTCCGGCAGCCAGGTCCAGGCGCCCGCCCGGCCGTCCGGCGTGGTCGCCCAGTCGCGGTAGTAGCCGCCCTTGGTGGCGATCCAGCCCGACCACGACGCGAGATAGGTGGCGAGGGCGACGACGACGGTGGACCCGAAAGCGGGCAGGACGTCGCGCCGCACCGTCGAGCGGAACGGCCGCCGGGCGCCCGCCGTACGGCGCGCCGCGACATCCCACAGCACCGCCATCAGGGCGAACGCCGCGAGGTAGTAGAGGCCGTTCCACTTCGTCGCGGCGGACAGGCCCAGACACAGCCCGGCCGCGATCCGCCACGGCCGCCACCCCAGCCGCAGCCGGTCGCCGACCCCGCCGTCCGGGTGCGCCACGCCTGCGGAGTCGAGCGGCAGCGCCGCCGCCAGCCGGGCCCGGGTACGGTCCCGGTCCACCAGCAGGCAGCCGAACGCGGCCACCACCCAGAACATCACGAGCAGATCGAGCAGCGCGGTCCGGCTCATCACGAAGTGCAGACCGTCCACCGCCAGCAGGGCGCCCGCCAGACAGCCCAGCGCCGTCGACCGCATCAGCCGGCGGCCGATACGGCACAGCAGCAGCACCGAGAGGGTGCCGAGCAGCGCCACGGTGAACCGCCAGCCGAAGGGGTCCATCCCGAACGCCCACTCACCGAGCGCGATCAGCCACTTGCCCATCGGCGGGTGGACGACATACGAGTGCTCGGGCGAGAGCAGGATCTGCGGCGGATGCCCGACCAGCGCGGCATTGGCGTTCTTGGCCCAGGTGCCCTCGTAGCCGTACTGCAGCAGCGACCAGGCGTCCTTGGGGTAGTACGTCTCGTCGAATATCACCTTCCGCGGGCTGCCCAGGTTCCAGAACCGCAGCACCCCCGCGAACAGCGTCACCAGCAGCGGACCGGCCCAGCCCGACCACCTCGCCAGCCGGGCCGCGGCGTCCGGGCCCACGCCGAACACCGCCCACAGGCGACCGCTCGGCTCGGGGAAGGCGGGCACCAGCCGCGCGCGGACATCGCCCTGCGCGCGGACGGGATACCCGAAGCGGCGCAGCCGCCGCTGCCACACGGGGGGCTCTTTGGCCAGCTCCGGGGCGTGCTGCGCGGCGGCGTCGGTCGCGGTGGTGTCACTCGTCACCCGGCCCATCGTAGGGAAGCGGCCTGTGGACCGGTGGGCACGCCACCGGGGGACACCGGCAGATCGGGGCGCGGCGGCCTCCTGGGAGGATGGGGAGGTGACTGGAACGCTGGTACTTGCAGGGACGCCCATCGGGGAGATCGCGGACGCGCCGCCGCGGCTCGCCACCGAGCTGGCCGCCGCCGATGTGATCGCCGCCGAGGACACCCGGCGGCTGCGCCGGCTGACCCAGGCGCTCGACGTCCAGCCCACCGGGCGGATCGTGTCGTACTTCGAGGGCAACGAGGCGGCCAGGACGCCCGAGCTGGCCGACGCGCTGGCCGGCGGGGCACGGGTGCTGCTGGTCACCGACGCCGGCATGCCCTCCGTCTCCGACCCCGGCTACCGCCTGGTGGCCGCGGCGGTCGAGCGGGACATCAAGGTCACCGCCGTACCGGGCCCCAGCGCGGTACTCACCGCACTCGCCGTCTCCGGACTGCCGGTGGACCGCTTCTGCTTCGAGGGCTTCCTGCCCCGCAAGGGCGGCGAGCGGCGCTCCCGGCTGCGCGAGGTCGAAGGCGAGCGCCGCACCCTCGTCTACTTCGAGGCGCCGCACCGCCTGGACGACACCCTCGTCGCGATGGCCGAGATCTTCGGTGCCGACCGGCGCGCCGCGGTGTGCCGAGAGCTGACCAAGACGTACGAGGAGGTCAAGCGCGGGCCGCTGGGCGACCTCGCGCCCTGGGCGGCCGAGGGGGTGCGCGGCGAGATCACCATCGTCGTCGAGGGCGCCCCGGAGAGCGGACCGCAGGAGCTGGACGCCGACGAGCTGGTGCGCCGGGTGCGGGTCCGTGAGGAGGCCGGGGAGCGCCGCAAGGAGGCCATTGCCGCGGTCGCCGCGGACGCCGGGCTGCCCAAGCGGGAGGTCTTCGACGCGGTGGTCGCGGCGAAGAACGCCGAGAAGAGCACGGAGAAGGGCTCCGCGAAGGGCGCGGCGAAGGGCCCGGCGTAAAGCCCCGGGGAGAACGCCGCGCGGAACCCCGCGAGGGTTCCGGCGAAGGACCCCGCGAAGGACCCAGCGGAGAATTGATGCGCGGCGCCGGGCGAAAAGCGACTCATCAGAAGGTAAACGGCTGACCGGAAAGGTAAAGCGCAGGTCGGCGCGTTGAGGTGATTTTCCTACCGTCGGCCAAATCTGGGCCAATAGCGTCGGCTGGGGGCTGCGCAGGACGCGCCGAAGGCGTCCACTGGACGAGGGACGAACGGTTCCCGAAGACCTTGTCCAGCGGACAAGAGGAGCGCGCACATGAGCGAGATCGCGAAGACCACCGGCGTTTCGACCACCGGCGGAGATCACCCCGCCGCCCGTCCGGACGCCGCCGCGCACGAGGCCTATTCCTTCGCCTGCATGAGGTGCGGGCACGGCTGGGAGCAGGCGTACGAGATAGTCCACCAGGTCGACGGCAAGGGCGAGACGCATGTCGTCTACTACGCGGACGGCGAGCGGGTCCCGTCCCCGTTGACCTGCCCCACCTGCCTGAACTGCGGCAGCAACGTCGTACGCATCATGCGCTCCGGCCAGGTCTCGATGGTCTCGGACGCGATCGCGAGCATGCATCAGCGCCAGCACGGCAGCGAGCGTAAGAAGGCGCCGGCACCGGCGCCGGCATCGGCCCCGGCACCCTCCGCGACCGTCCCGGACCACGCCGGCAGCACCGCCGAGGACCCCGGACGCCACCACTGGCACCTCTCCGACCTGCTGCACCCCTTCCAGCACCACCGCAAGTGAGGCCCGTGCCGCGGCCCTCGTAGGATCGCGGCCATGGCACCGCAGGACAAGAACACCCCGCCGCCGCTGCCCGAGCCCCTTCGGGTGGCGGTCGCGGATTCGCACACCCACCTGGACATGCAGGACTGCACCGTCGAGGACGCGCTCGCCAAGGCCGCCTCCGTCGGCGTGACCACCGTCGTCCAGGTGGGCTGTGACCTGGCCGGTTCGCGCTGGGCCGCCGACACCGCGGCCGCGCACGACAGCGTGCACGCGACCGTCGCGCTGCACCCCAACGAGGCGCCGCGGATCGTGCTGGGCGATCCGGACGGCTGGTCGCGGCAGGGGGCCAGGCAGGCCGGCGGCGACAGGGCCCTGGACGCCGCGCTGGCGGAGATCGACGACATGGCCGCGCTGCCCCAGGTCCGCGGCGTCGGCGAGACCGGCCTGGACTACTTCCGTACGGGGCCCGAGGGCATGGCCGCCCAGGAGCGGTCCTTCCGCGCGCACATCGAGATCGCCAAGCGCCACGGCAAGGCCCTGGTCATCCACGACCGCGAGGCGCACGACGACGTGCTGCGCATCCTGCGCGAGGAGGGTGCCCCCGAACGGGTCGTCTTCCACTGCTACTCCGGTGACGCCGGGATGGCCGAGGTCTGCGCCGCGGCCGGCTACTTCATGTCCTTCGCCGGCAACGTCACCTTCAAGAACGCCCAGCCGCTGCGCGACGCCCTCGCCGTCGCCCCGCCCGAGCTGGTCCTCGTCGAGACCGACGCCCCCTTCCTGACCCCCGCCCCCTACCGCGGCCGGGCCAACGCCCCGTACCTCGTTCCGGTCACGCTGCGGGCGATGGCAGAGGTCAAGGCCATGACCGAGGACGCACTGGCCACCGCCGTCGCGGCGAACACCGCCCGCGCCTTCGGGTACTGACACGAGCCTTCGGGCACTGATCACGCGCATCCGAAGGCACCCCCGCGTGCCTTCGGATGCTGAACGGACGCCACCGTATTCCGCCGGCCGCCGACGGGCTGCCGCCCGGCCCCCGGCGGCCTTCCGCCCGGCCCCCGGCGGCTCTCCGGCACCACCGCGGACCGTCACCGAAACGCCCATGTGACCACGCTCCGTAGTGATCCGACTTTGGAGAGTCACCCGCACTCCGCTACATTCCGGCCGTCAACCGCATCCCGTGGCATGTGGAGCGCGCCGTGAGTCATTCGCAGAGCAGCCACCGCGCCGCGCGCGGCCGTCGTAGACGCCGCGCCGAGGGCCCCGAAGCGCTGCGCCGGCTGCTGCCGCAGGCCCTGGTCGTCGCCTTCCTCGCCGGTGGCACCACCGCCTTCGTCGTCCACGACAAGGCGGTCCGGCTCACCGTCGACGGCACCCCGCGCACTCTGCACACCTTCGCCGGCGACGTCGGCGATCTGCTCGCCGCCGAGCATCTCGACATCGGTGCCCACGACCTCGTCGCGCCCGCCCCCGGCACCGGGCTCAGCAGCGGTGACGAGATCGTCGTCCGGCACGGCCGCCCGGTCGTCCTGACCATCGACGGACAGCGCCGCCAGGTGTGGACCACCGCGGACACCGTCGCCGGCGCGCTCCACCAGCTCGGCGTACGGGCCGAGGGCGCCGTGCTGTCCGCCGACCGCTCCCGGCGCATCGAGCAGCACGGCATGGAGCTCGCGGTCCGCACCGAACGCTCGCTGGTCATCGTCGCCGACGGCCGGGAACACCGGGTGCGCACCAACGCCGCCACCGTCCGCGAGGCGCTGGCCGAGGCCGGCCTCGCACTGCGCGACCAGGACACCACCTCGGTGCCGCCGGACAGCTTCCCGCGCGAGGGCCAGACCATCTCCGTGATGCGGATCACCGGCTCCAAGGAGGTCCGCGAGGAGCGCCTGCCCTTCCGTACGATCCTGCGCGCCGACCCGCATCTGGCCCGCGGCGTCCAGTCGGTCGTCCAGCAGGGACGGCCCGGGGTGCGGCGGGTCACCTACCGGGTGCGCACCGTCAACGGCGTCCGGCAGAAGCCGAAGCGGCTGCACAGCAAGGTCGTGCACGCGCCCCGTCCGCAGATCGTGCACCTGGGCACCATGGTGCTGCCGGCCTCCGTGCGCGGCGCCGACCACCTCGCCTGGCATGCGCTGGCGCAGTGCGAGACGGGCGGCCGTCCGCACGCCGTCGACGCCTCGGGCACCTACGGCGGGCTCTACCAGTTCGACGTCCCCACCTGGCGGGCCCTCGGCGGCCGCGGCCGCCCGCAGGACGCCTCCTCCCGGGAACAGACCTTCCGGGCCAAGAAGCTCTACATCAGAAGGGGGGCGAGCCCGTGGCCGGTCTGCGGCCGTAAGCTTCACGGGTGAACGAGCGCAGCGAGGCTTTGGCATGACCAAGAGCACCACCGACGATTCCGGCCCCCTCCTGGGCGCCGCCGACATCCGCGAGCTGGCCGCCGCGCTGGGCGTCCGGCCCACCAAGCAGCGCGGCCAGAACTTCGTCATCGACGCCAATACGGTCCGCCGGATCGTGCGGACCGCCGAGGTCACGCCCGACGACGTCGTCGTCGAGATCGGTCCCGGCCTGGGCTCGCTGACCCTGGGGCTGCTGGAGGCCGCCGACCGGGTCATCGCCGTCGAGATCGACGAGGTGCTGGCGGCCGCGCTGCCGTCCACCGTCGCGGCCCGGATGCCCGAGCGCGCCGACCGCTTCGCGCTGGTGCACAGCGACGCCATGCACGTCACCGAGCTGCCCGGCCCCGCGCCCACCGCGCTGGTCGCCAACCTCCCGTACAACGTCGCCGTGCCGGTGCTGCTGCACATGCTCGCGGCCTTCCCCACCATCGACCGCACCCTGGTCATGGTGCAGTCCGAGGTCGCCGACCGGCTGGCCGCCCGCCCCGGCAACAAGGTCTACGGCGTGCCGTCGGTGAAGGCCAACTGGTACGCCGAGGTCAAGCGGGCCGGCGCCATCGGCCGCAATGTCTTCTGGCCCGCGCCCAACGTCGACTCGGGTCTCGTCTCCCTGGTCCGGCGCGAGAAGCCGATCGAGACGACCGCTTCCCGCGACGAGGTCTTCGCCGTCGTCGACGCCGCCTTCGCCCAGCGCCGCAAGACGCTGCGGGCCGCGCTGTCGGGCTGGGCCGGATCGGCCGCCGCCGCCGAGGCCGCGCTGGTCGCCGCGGGCGTCTCGCCGCAGGCCCGCGGCGAGGCGCTGACCGTCGAGGAGTTCGCGCGGATCGCCGAGCACAAGGGACCGGGCGGGGCGCCGGGCATCCGGCAATCACGGGGAGAGCGCGCCGCAGCCGGAGAACAGGCGTCAGGGGGAGAGCAGGCAGCAGGGGGAGAACAGACAGCAGGGGGAGAGCAGGCATGACGACCACCACCTCGGTCACCGTCCGGGTGCCGGCCAAGGTCAACGTCCAGCTGGCGGTGGGCGCCGCCCGCGCGGACGGGTTCCACGACCTGGCGAACGTCTTCCTCGCCGTCGGCCTCTACGACGAGGTCACCGCCACCCCGGCCGACACCCTCCGGATCACCGCCGAGGGCCACGACGTCGACCGCATCCCCCTGGACCGCACGAATCTGGCCGCCCGCGCCGCCGAACTCCTCGCCGCCCGCCACGGCATCGAGCCGAACGTCCACCTCCACATCACCAAGGACATCCCCGTCGCGGGCGGCATGGCGGGTGGCAGCGCGGACGCGGCCGGCGCCCTGCTGGCCTGTGACGCCCTCTGGTCCACCGGCTCCTCGCACGAAGAACTCCTGGCCATCTGCGCCGAGTTGGGCAGCGACGTCCCGTTCAGCCTGGTCGGCGGCGCCGCACTGGGCCGCGGCCGCGGCGAATTGCTGACCCCGCTCCCCGTCGGCGGCACCTTCCACTGGGTCTTCGCGGTCGCCGACGGCGGGCTGTCCACCCCGGCCGTCTACGGCGAGTTCGACCGCCTGACGGCGGGCACGGACGTACCGGAGCCGGAGGCGGCCCCTGAACTGCTGACGGCCTTGGAATCCGGCGACGCCACAGCCCTCGCCGGAGCCCTCACCAACGACCTGCAACCCGCGGCGCTGTCCCTGTGCCCGCCCCTGACCGCCACCCTGGAGGCGGGCACCGCGGCCGGCGCCCTGGCCGCCCTGGTCTCCGGCTCGGGACCGACGACCGCCTTCCTGGTCAAGGACGCAGACGCGGCCGGGCGGGTGGCCCAGGACCTGCTGGCGTCGGGGACCTGCCGCCAGGTACGGGTGGCGGATGCGCCGGCGGCGGGGGCGCGAGTTCTGTAGGCGGGGACGGTTCCCGGAACCGTCGTGGCAGCGAAAGCCCCGGACTGTATGCAGTCCGGGGCAGGGTGGGGTCGGCAGCCTGTGTGCAAGCTGGTGCCCTGCCGTCTTCGCTACGGCGGTGCGCTAGCCGTTTGACGGCGGGGTGGGCGGTGCAGGCGGGAACGAAGCGGGCGCCCCTGGCTGCTGCTGGTAGGTGCCGGGCGGGTAGGTGCCGGGCGCGCTGGGCTGCTGCTGGTAAGGAGCGGGCGGGTAGGTGCCCGGTGCGCTGGGCTGCTGCTGGTAGGGACCCGGAGGCTGCGGCACAAAACCACCGGGGAAGCCCGGCCCACCGGGACCGCCGTAACCGCCAGGACCACCCGGAGGCGGCCCATTACGGCGCTTCTTCTTCACGGTCACCGTGACAACAACCAAGATGACGATGAGGAGGACGACCACACCACCGGCGATGCTGACGATGGCGACCTTGTTGCCCTTGGGCTGGTACTCACCGCCGCTGGCCAGGCTCTTGGCCGGCACCGCGGGCGCGGCATCGCTGAGGGCGGGCAGCGGCCCGTTCTTCGAGCCTGTCGAGACCTTCCCGACGACGTGAGCTCCGAAAGACCTCAACGGCCGCTGGTCGTGCCTGATCTGGTCTGCTGAAGCAACCGACGCGGTGCCGAAGAGCAGTGCCCCCACCGCCATCGCGCCGCCCACCGCACGCAGCGTGCGCGTGAAGTTCATCCCCCTCGTACCTTCCTTGCACCGGTGAGGCCCAGGCCTCTTCGCCGGCCCCCGGTTGGTGCGGCCGTGTTCAACAGCCGCCTGACCTTCGTCATTGTGTCCGGCGCACGTCATGAGCGTCACATCATGTCAGCAGGCCGGCGGTCGGTGGATTGGCCTGCCGGGCGGACTCAGACGCCCGGCAGGTCGGTCGACTTGATGGCGGTGACGAAGGTCGACCAGGCGGCGGCCGGGAAGGCGATGGCGGGGCCGTGGGCATCCTTGGAGTCGCGGACGGGGACGAGGCCGGGGAGGCCGTCGACCACCTCGACGCAGTCGCCACCTGAGCCGTTGGTGTAGCTGCTCTTGCGCCAGATGGCTACGCTCAAGTCAACGTGGTTGCTTGCCATTTCGGCCTCCTCTGCCGCTGCCTCGATCCCTGCAGGGAGAAGCCTGCCCGGCCGTGGGGCGACAACGCGGCGTTGCCCGGTTGGCGTTCTCACGGGCGCCCATACCCCCGAGCTTTCGGGCGCCCGGGAGCATTCAGACGTTCGGCAGCCCGGTGCCCTTGACGGCGGTGACGAAGCTCGACCAGGCGGTGGCCGGGAAGACGAGCGCCGGGCCGTGGGGGTCCTTGGAGTCGCGGACGGGAACGATGCCGGGAAGGTCGTCGACCACCTCGACGCAGTCCCCGCCGTCGCCGTTGCTGTAGCTGCTCTTGCGCCAGGCGACCGTGCTCAAGTCAATGTGGCTGTTTGCCATTTCGATAATCCTCAGCCGCTTCGTCGATCATGGCGAGGGACGCCTTCGGCGGCAGCGCGGCGGCCCTGAGCCAATCGTATGCCTTGCGGTACTTCTGCACGAGAGCCGGATCATCGATCGTGTCACCGCTGTACTGCGACTCCAAGTAGGCCAGTGGCGGAGCATCCGCAAAGGTCATGATCTTGGCCAAGCCCACCACCATGAGGGGATGCGGTCCGCAGTTCCACGGAAGGATCTGTGGAACGATCCGGCGGCTCTGTGCCAGCGCTGAGATGTGGTCTAGCTGGTCAGCCGCAGCTTCCGGCGGAAGGATCGGGTGACGCAGCAGCGACTCGTGCAGGATCACCCAATACTCTGGGGTCTTGTGGTCGGCCTCGAACAGGCAGGCGCGGGCCATAGAGGCGTTGACCTTCTCGTCCACCTCTGCGTCGGACGCCAGTGGACGCGCGGCCTGCGCCACTGCTCGTGTGTACGGCTCGGTCCGCAACAAACCAGGAATGACGGTGGGGGACCACTCTTCGATGCTTGCGGCGTACTTCTCCGCCTCCAATACGCGCTCGAAGTACTCGGCGTGGCCGGTCCGTCGCGCCTTCCGTACGTCCTCGCAGCGCCGCGTGAAGAAGCCGTCTGTCTTGAGCACCTTGTCCACATGCTCGGCCAGTTCCGCCGGCATCCGCCGTTCACCGCGCTCGATCTCGCTGAGGTGGCTCGGGCCGTAGAAGCTGCCCTCGACCAGTTGCGAGAGCGTGAGCCCGGCCAACTCCCGCTGGTAGCGCAGCTCCGCGCCGTAAAAGGTGGGGACTCCCGCTGAGCCGTCAATGTCCTTGCGTCGTGCCACGGTTCACCGCCGTACGTGTAGCTGATTCCCAGTCGTTGCGGACGGGCCCCGGCGGTTCCCACATTTCCACCACGTCACACCACGCATTCCCCGGACCGCGACCGGGAGCCCAAACCCCTTTCACGCTACGCCGCGTCACATCATTCTGTGAGCGCTTCGTTACATTGCGCACAGGAAGGCGTACGACACATGCACAACGACCCGCACGACGAGGTGCACGCCAGCGTCGAAGAGCTGCGTACGGCACTCAAGGATCACGGCATCACGCTGCCCTCGCTCGGCGTTGATCTGCCCGGCTTCGCGGCCGTCTACGGCGTCCCGCTGGTCGCCCTCGGTAACTGCAACGCGACCACCGCACGCGCACTCACCGAAGTTCTCCGCAAGGCGGCCGCCCGTTGAACGGGACGCCGGGGCTCGTCCGGACAACCCTCGGAGCGCTGCTGAGCTGGTTACTTCCGGGGCGGGGAAGCCGTCGTACGACCACCACTGCCGGTGTGCTCGCTGCCTCGGCAGGGTCGCCGCTGGCTTCGGCCCGGCGGCGCCTCGTACGGGTCCGCCGGGTGCCGCCCGGCCTGTTGCCGCTGTGCGTTGAGGATGGCGGCCTTGTCCCTCCGTACGTCACCGTCCGGCCGGACGTCACTGCCGCGGAGGCACGGCAGCGTGCGGCTCAGGACGCCCGGCGCCGGGAGCTGGAGGAGTCCGTGCGCAGGCTCAACACCTGGTCGTCCGGTGGGGGCGGGCGCCGCTGAGGCGCCATGGGCGTGCGGGGGGCGGAGGGCTACGCCGAGCCCCCGGCCGCCTCGGCCAGCACCCTGGCGACCAACCGGCCCGCGCGTACGGCGTGTTCGGCGGTCGTCGGGACGCAGCGGTCCACCGCCGGGTCGTACGCGGTCATGATCACGCCCGCGTGGTCGGTGTCCGGCTCCTGCAGCGTCACCGTCCGGTCCACCTGGTCCGCCCCGTCCGCCTGGGGCACGCGATCCGCTCGCTCCACCCCATCCGCCCGCTCCGCCCGCTCCGCCCGACCCGCCGCCCGCAGTGCCTCGGCGAGGTCGCGGGACCAGTGGGAGTTCAAGACGGCGTCGCGGCTGCCGTGGACGAGGCGGACCGGGACGCCCGGGACCCGGCCCTCGGCGAGATCGGCCAGCGGCGCGGTCCCGGTGGTCCGCGCCGGCAGGTCGTAGCGGCCCGCCAGGCCCACCACCGCCCTCGGCCGCCACCCCTCCACGATCTCGGGCCGCAGTGCGACCCCCAGCGCGGTCCCGGCCCCCGCCGACCACCCGGCCAGCACGAACGACTCTCCGTCGCCGCCCAGCCCGCCCGCTTCTCCGCGCACGAAGGCCAGTGACTCCAGCAGGTGCGCCCGGCCCCCGTCCGCGGCGTCCGAGCGCCAGTCCGGTACGAGCACCAGCAGCCCGAGCGCCGCCGCGGTACGCGCCAGCGGTTCGAGCACATCCCGCTCATCGGGACCGATGCCGTGCCAGAGCAGCACGGTCGGCGCGGGGGCGGCGGGCCCGGTCTTCCCGGTCTTCCCCGTCTCCCCGGTCTCCCCAGAGGCCGAGGCGTCCCCGGCCGGCCCTCCCGCCCCCGCCGGACGATAGACGTCCAGCCGCTTCCCGCTCGGGCCGTAGACCAGCCCACGTACCGTCTCCACTGCCGTGCCGTCCGTGCTGTCCGTACTGGTGCCTACGGCGCCTGCCGTGCCCGCCGTACTTGCCGCGCCTGTCATCCCCGCCACGCCTGTCATCCCCGCCGCGCCCGTCATGCCCATGTCCCGTGCCATGACGGCACGTTACAACGGGGGCCGCGGCGCCTCAGGCGCCCACGATGGCCAGCGACACCACCCAGGCCAGGGCCGGCGGAAACGGGGCCGCCAGAAGGCAGACCCGGCCGGCCGTGCCCCTGCTGCCCATGCCCATCACGGCCAGGAGGGCGGCCACGAAGGCGGCGATGACCGGCAGATTACCGACGACCTGCTGGGCACCCACGGAGCAGATCGTGCGGGCGTCACCTTCGTTGCAGCCGTCGCTCGCCATCACCAGAAACGGCGCGAACAGCCCGGTCATCCCGGCGAACGCCAGCACCAGCAGGCCGCCGACGATGCGGCCCGCGGCGGAGCCGGTCACCGACGGTGTGGCGTCGGGCACGCTGCTGCTGGGGGCGGCCGGAGCCTGATCGTTGATCATGCGGCTCACGCTAGATCGGCCTCCCGCCCCGGCCATCCGTACGGATACTCATCTCCCGGCGGTCCTCCTCCCCACGCCGACTAGGCTGGGAAGGTCGATCGATCTGAAGTGCAGGAGCGGAATGGCCACGAACCTCGTCAATCTGGAAGCTGTCGGCAAGGTGTACGGAACCCGTGCGCTGCTCGACGGTGTCTCGCTCGGCGTCAACGAGGGGGACCGGATCGGCGTCGTCGGGCGCAATGGCGACGGCAAGACCACCCTGATCCGGATCCTCGCCAAGCTGGAGAGCGCGGACGACGGCCGGGTCACCCACAACGGTGGGCTGCGTCTTGGTGTCCTCACCCAGCACGACTCCCTCGACCCGGCCGCCACCATCCGGCACGAGGTCATCGGCGACCTCGCCGACCACGAGTGGGCCGGCAACGCCAAGATCCGCGACGTGCTCACCGGCCTCTTCGGTGACCTGCACCTGCCGGGCTTCACCCAGGGCCTGGACACCGTCATCGGCCCGCTCTCCGGCGGTGAGCGCCGCCGCATCGCGCTCGCCAAGCTGCTGATCGCCGAACAGGACCTGATCGTCCTCGACGAGCCCACCAACCACCTCGACGTCGAGGGCATCTCCTGGCTCGCCCGCCACCTGCGCGTCCGCCGCTCCGCCCTCGTCGTGGTCACCCACGACCGCTGGTTCCTCGACCAGGTCTGCACGCGGATGTGGGACGTCCAGCGCGGCGACGTCCACGAGTACGAGGGCGGCTACAGCGACTACGTCTTCGCCCGCGCCGAGCGCGAGCGGATCGCCGCCACCGAAGAGGTCAAGCGGCAGAACCTGATGCGCAAGGAGCTGGCCTGGCTGCGGCGGGGCGCCCCGGCCCGTACGAGCAAGCCCCGCTTCCGCATCGAGGCCGCGAACGAACTGATCGCGGACGTCCCGCCGCCCCGCGACAACGCCGAGCTGATGAAGTTCGCCAGCTCCCGCCTCGGCAAGACCGTCTTCGAGCTGGAGGACGTCAGCGTCCAGGCCGGGCCGAAGGTCCTCCTCAAGCACCTGACCTGGCAGCTGGGCCCGGGCGACCGGATCGGCCTGGTCGGCGTCAACGGCGCCGGCAAGACCTCGCTGCTGCGGGCGCTGGCGGAGGCGGCCCGTACGCAGGGCGAGGCGCAGCCGGCCGGCGGCAAGATCGTCGTCGGCAAGACCGTTAAGCTGGCCTACCTCTCCCAGGAGGTCGGCGAACTCCCCCCGGCGCTGCGGGTGCTGGAGGCCGTCCAGCAGGTGCGCGAGCGCGTCGACCTGGGCAAGGGCCGTGAAATGACCGCCGGCCAGCTCTGCGAGAAGTTCGGCTTCACCAAGGAGAAGCAGTGGACCCCGGTCGGCGACCTCTCCGGCGGTGAGCGCCGCCGCCTCCAGATCCTCCGCCTCCTGATGGACGAGCCCAACGTCCTCTTCCTCGACGAGCCGACGAACGACCTCGACATCGAGACCCTGACCCAGCTGGAAGATGTCCTCGACAGCTGGCCCGGCTCCCTCATCGTCATCAGCCACGACCGCTACTTCATCGAGCGCACCACCGACCGCGTCCACGCCCTCCTGGGCGACGCCACGCTCCGGATGCTCCCCCGCGGTCTGGACGAGTACCTGGAACGCCGCCAGCAGGTCATCGACGCCGCCACCCCGGCCCCCGCACAGCAGACCGCGACAGCCCCCAAGAAGGCCGCTGCCGTCAACCGCGCCGCCCAGAAGGAACTCCAGAAGATCGAGCGCCAGTTGGACAAGCTCGTCGACAAGGAGACCAAGCTCCACGCCCAAATCGCCGAAAACGCCACCGACTTCGAAAAGGTCGCCGGCCTCGACGCCCAACTCCGCGAACTGACCGCGGAGAAGGATGAGCTGGAGATGCGGTGGTTGGAACTGGCGGAGGAGGCGTAGAAGGGGAGCGGCGCGAAGGCGCGCCCCTGGAGCACCGCCGCCGGTCATCGCAGGGGAGGGATCTCGCAACGCCTCCTGGCCAACTTGACCGTCACCGGCCAGGTCTGGGCCGGAGGGAAGCTGCTTGCAGGAGACTTCGTTGGTCAGCTGTGCCCTAAATTACTCGCCGCTTGGAAGTGCAGCACGGAATCGCTTGACGTCTCGCTGGATGTAAGGCGAGAGGTCGGTGAGTATCCTCAAGATCGCATCGACCTCTTGCGCGAGCTCTGGGGACGCTGACCATACATCTGACTTGCGGGTAAGTACGGCGGACAGCAAGTCGTCGTCATACCACCCTCCCGTGGCTTGGTGTGGCGCTGTGTCCCTCAGGAATTCAAGAGCAAGAGGCAGGATCCAGGGTAGGCCGACATTCTGCCCAATGAGGCGCGCCAATTCTTCTGGGGTGAGGTCTCCGATAGGTTGCCGCCGGAGGGCGTGCACGCTCTTGACGAGGTTGGTGGAGCCCTCAGGAGGATCCGGCCAGGCACTACTTTCGAGTTCCGCGATGGAGTTCCTGTGATCAATCGGGCTGTTTTTCATCGATTCCTCACAAAGGGCCGGGACCGGCCTCGGATGCGCTCTCCACGGCCACGGAGCGCTGCGTGTTGCTGTTGGAAGCCAGCCTCGCGCCGGCGCCATGGTGAGCCGCTGCAGTATTTATGACAGTCTCTTTTTTCTCGTTGGTGTGATTTCGCTGTAGGGCGAGGCGGGAGTGGCCGTCGACGCCGGTGTGCATGTAGCTGTAGCTGGCGTTCGCGCGGTCTTGCGGCCTGCTTGGCAACCCAGGCTCTTGTGGCCGCCGCCGCCGGGGATATTGCCGAGCTACTTGATGTCGACGTGGACGAATTCGCCGGGCCGGTCGCGTTCGTAGCGGCGTCAGGCGGGCCAGGCCGAAGCGGGACAGTATGCGGTGCACGGTCGAGGGCACCAGACGGAGCAGGTGTGCGATACAGGCCGGGCCCCACCGGCGCGCGAGTCGGCCTTTGATGATCCGGCGCTCGGTCCGGGTCGGGGTGCGTCGGGGGCTGTGGTGCGGCGACTGGAGCGGTCGGTCATGCTGGGCTCGCCGAGGAGGCGATAACGGTCGGCCCAACGCTGAGCCGTCGTGGGTGAGACCTGGAATCGCTCGGCCGCCCGGCGCAGTGGCCAGCCGCCTCGACGACGCCAGCCGCAGACTGCCGGTCTCGGTCAGAGGTGCATTACGGTGAGGCACAAGGGCCTTTCTGGTCGCTGGCGTGGATGTTGCAATCCACACCAGCCAGAAGGCCCTCACCCAAGATCCCTCAGCCGAGACCTGCCTCACCGTCCAAAACCTCCCCGGACAGAACAGCTAGAGCTGGCGGAGGAGGCGTAGCTAGCGGGCGCGTGCGTCGGCGGGGCGTGTTTCCTGCTCGGGAGGGCGCGAGTCGCCAACGCGTGAATGGTTACAGGAGCAGATACACGCCTGTGCGGACCTCTTGCAGTACGCCTTGAATTACCATGAGAGAACATTCGCGTTCGATGTTCTCTATGGTCATCTCTTCGAATTTCGGTGAAGTCTCGAAGTAGAATTCCAAGTCGTAAAGGGTGAAGCAATCTCCCTGGCGGCTGCCATCCAGGTGAACCTCCCCTCCGTCGGGAAAAGTGACGGTGTAGCCGATTCCGTGAACCGAGTATGCGAATCCATTCGAACATGTCCCGTTTCTCGGGAGCCTGTGATTCAGTGCTGCTGAAACAATTTCCGGGGCCCCCGATGCGCTGAAGGTTTTTTCGATGGCCTTCTTCGCCTCCCTGAAATCATTCAATGCCTCTGGTAGTTGCTTTCTGATGCTCACGTGCTACTCCTCTCTATCGCAACTTGTGTCGGTTGAGGCGATTTCCGCGATACTCTGCTGCAGAATTCATAACATCATCCATGTCTTTATACCCCAGAAACCCCTCCTCCTTGAGTTGTTTGGTTACATCTTGTATGGAGACTTCTTCTACGTTTGCATACCTGGCTGCCGCAAGTCGGTGGTGCCCATCGACGACATATCTAACGCCGTCTTCCCCCTTTACGACAGAAATCGGGCTTTGACCCCAGTCGAATGAGCCGTTGCGCATTGCATCTCGGTACTTGCGCACGCGTTTAGTTGAGCTGTCTCCGCTGATTTCGTGTGTCGGCTTGAGTGCATGCGGATCTGCGGTCTCGCAGGGGATCAGGCCTAGTGGGTCGACCCACGCATGAGGGTTTGTTACATATGCGGCAGGGTTTGGTGCTGGGTAGAGGCCCAGTGGGTCATTTGAGAGATAGCGAGCCGCTGTCGGGTCGTACTGTCGATGAAAATTGTAGTGCAGTAGCGACTCGGGATCAAAGTATTGTCCAGGGAATCGAAGCGGTGTATAGGCGCTTGCACTTGCGTCCCAAGTGGTGGTTCCCCAAAGGGAAGAGTTTGCGCGCCACGCAGTGCTGCCTGATTCATCGAAAAGTTCGGTGGGCATTCCAGCGAGGTCGGTGGCTATTGCGAAAAATCGCTGATCCGTGATTTTTTGAGGGTTGTGCGGAAGTTGCGAGGAGTCGATTTTGCGTTCGGTCTGAGTGAGTGGCGTGAGGCCGTCATTATCCCAGCTGAGGATGACGCCTTGCGGGACGCCCGAAGTATCGGTGGATTGTTCGGCGAGATGGGGGCCTTCCCAGGTGAAATTCGTCTGCTCCAGGACTGTTGAGGCATCTGAGGCAAGGCGCTGTTTGGCTGTGCGGCGACCGATGGGGTCGTACAGATATCGCCATCTGGTGCCATCCGGGGTAACGATAGATGTGAGGCGGTCTTCGGCGTTCCAGATGTAATGCCATGTGCCGGGTTTGCGGGAGAGCCGGGTTTCCTGGCGGACCACAACCCGACCAAGGGCATCGTGTTCGTACCGAATGCGGCCGGCGCGGGAGATTTGGGTGCCCGTGTAAGTGCGTTCGCCTCGGGCTGAAGGGCTGGCATGCCGGTCGGGCCAGGTGGCGTGGGTTTGGTTGCCGGTTGCGTCGTAGGCGTAGGTCTCGGTCCAGTCGGTGGCGTGGACGGCGGTGACACGGCCTGCGCGGTCGAGATCGAAGGTGCGGCGGCCGGTGTGGGAGTCGTCGATCGCGGTGAGGTGGCCGTCGGGGCGGTAGGTGTAGCCGCGGTGGAGGACTCGTTGGGCTTCGGCAGCCGCAGGGTTCTCCGGGCCGGTGGACTGGAGCGTGCCCGTGGCCGCTGCGGTGAGGGACTGGGTGGTGAGGCGGCCGGTGGGGTCCCAGGTGTGGGCGAGCTGGAGGTGGTCGCCGATGGTGCGGGTGAGTTCCTGGCCTGCGGCGTCGTGGTCGAAGGTGAGGATGTGGCCGGCGATGTCCATGGCGGTGCGGTTGCCGGCCGCGTCGTAGGTGTAGGTGGTGGTGTGGCCGGTGGGGGTGGTGCGGGATGTGCGGCGGCCCAGGGCGTCGTAGGTGAACGTCATGGTGCGGCCGTTGACGGACTCGGCGGTGACGCGGCCAAGGATGTCGCGGGTGTAGGTGACCGTCGCGTCGGGGTTGGCGGCCTGCTGGAGGTTGCCGGACGCGTCGTGGGCGAACGTCGTGACCAGGCCGGCGGCGTTCTTCTCGGTGATACGGCCGAGTACGTCGCGGGTGTAGCTGGTGACCTCGCCGAGGGTGTTGGTGCGGGTGGCGAGTTGGCCCGCGGCATCGTGGGTGTAGGCGAGGACGCGGTCGTCGAAGTCGGTCTCGGATATGAGGTGGTCGGCGCCGTCGTAGGTGTAGTTCCAGGTCAGGCCTTGGGGGTTGGTGACCTGGGTGAGGCGGAGTTCGGTGTCGTGGGTGAACTCGTGGCGGACGCCGTCGGGGTCGGTGCGAGCCACCAGAAGGTCGAAGTGGCTGTATTCGTAGCGGGTGGTCTGGCCGATGGCGTCGGTGTGGGTGAGGCGGTTGCCTTCGCCGTCGTAGGTCCATTCCTCGGTGGCGCCGGTGGCGTCGATGCGGGCCGCGAGCTTGCCTTCGACGGTCCACACCATGTGGGTGGTCTCGCCGAGAGGGTCGGTGACGGAGGTGGCACGGCCGAAGGCGTCGCGGCGGTAGTGGGTGATGGCGCCCAGTGGGTCGGTGGCCGAGAGGGGGAGGCCCGCCTTGTCGCAGTAGAGATGTGTGGTGTTGCCGAGGGTGTCGGTGACGGAGGCGAGGTTGCCGCGGGTGTCGTGGGTGTAGGTGGTGGTCGCGCCCAGCGGGTCCGTCGACGACGTGCGGTTGCCGGCGGCGTCGTAGGCGTGGGTCCAGGTGGTGCCGTCCGGGCCGGTGATGCTCAGAGGCAGGCCGAGAGCGTTGTACGTGGTGCTGGACGTCGACCCGTCGGGAAGGACGACGTGCACCGGGCGGCCGGCGTCGTCGTAGTCGATGGTGGTGGTGCGGCCCAGGGGGTCCGTGGTGGACAGGATGTGGTGGGCGGCGTCCCGGACGGTGCGGGTGGTGGCGCCCGTCGGGTCGGTGGTGGCGACGATCTGGTGGCGGTCGTTGACCTGATAGGCGGTGACCTCGCCGAGGGAATTGCGATGCAGGTTGGTGCGCAGGCCGGTGACCGGGTCCGGCTCACCCCAGGTGAACTCGCCGCGCAGGTGGCCCGCGATGCCGCCTTGTGAAGTGCAGCGGTCCTGGTCGTCGTAGACGTAGTGGTAGCTGCTGTTGTTGGTGTCGGTCCAGGCCGTGATGCGGCCGATGTCGTCGTAGGTGAAGCGGAGCGGCAGGCCGGAGGAGTTGGTGACGGTGGCCAGGTTGCCGTGCTCGTCGTAGCCGTAGGTGACGAGGAGTTGGTCGCTGCCGTCGGGGGCCGCGCCGGCGAGGTGGAGGGCGGTGATGCGGCCCTCGTCGGTGGTGAGCAGGAGGCGGTAGCCGGCGCTGTGGGTGATCGCGGTCGGCGTGCCGTCTTCGGTGTAGTCGAAGGTGTGGTGGTTGCCGTGCCGGTCGGATATCTCGTCCAGGACGGCGAGGCCGTCGGTGTAGCTGGTGAAGTAGCGGCGGAGACCGCTGACGGAGTCCGTCAGGACGTAGTCACCGTCGGGCGTGAGCTCCAGCGGGGCACCGTCACCCTCGACCGGGCGGGTGGGGACGCCGACGGCGGGATGGGGGTAAAGGTGGAAGTCGCCCTCTTCGCCGATGAGGATGACGCCCTCGGCGTCGATCTCCAGGCGCTGGTCGACCGTGGACATCCAGGTCGGGCCGAACCAGCGGCCGGTGCGGTAGGACGACTCGAAGGTGCGGTTGAAGGAGAGCGGCAGGCTGCCGGGGAGGGTGACGTCCGTCTGCGGCAGGACCATGCGCCCGGTGGCGATGTCGATCGGGTCACCGCACTTGTTCTTGGACCATAGGCCGCGCAACCGGTCCATGACCGTGCGCTTCCCACCCTCCTTGGCAGCGGATCGGGCCGCGCCCTTGGCGGCGTCCTTGGCGGCCGCCTTTGCCGCGCCCTTGGCCAGCCCGCCGGCGCCCTTGCCTCCGACGAGGTTCAGCAGGAAGGCGCCGTACGCGTCGGCCGGGTCGCTGCCCCAGCCCGAGCCGAGGAGGCCCTTGGCGGTGTTGATCGGGTGGAGGGGAGCCTGGGCCAGGCCCAGGAGCGTGGTGCCGGCGTTGCCCAGGGCCTTCCAGGGGTGGGTGATGTTGTAGGGGTCCATCGGATTGACCATGCGGGCGAGCTTCAACGTCTCGGCGCCGGCCTTCAGCGCGCCGCCGGCCAGGTGCATGTGCTCCAGGACGAACGCCTTGCTGCCGTCCTTCAGGGCAGCCCCCGCCAAGTCGGTGAACGCGGGCTTGTCCGGTGCGTGGGCCAAAGCCTTCTTGATGGCGTTGCGGGCCTTTTCGGCGGCCTCGTTGCGTTGGCTTCGGGCCTCCTTGAGGATCCCCTCAGCCGCCTCGCGGCCCTTGTCGCCCGGATCGACGAACGCATCGAGCTTCTGCGGCGCCGGCCCCGGATCCGCGCCACTCTTTGCAATGTCGTTCCAGGCCTCGACGTCCCCGCGGTAGAACTTCACCTTCGTCCGGTAGGACTCGGCGGCCTTTCGCGTCGCCTCATCTGCCTTCTGGTACTTCTCGATCGCGTCGGCGGCTTTGCCCTGCGCCCAGGAGACCGTCTCCGCGTACGACTTCAGCGCCTTCGAGGCGTCGCCGCAGGCATCGGCCGCATGCATCCACTGCTTGGGATGCATGTCGAACTTCTCACGGAAGGCGTCGGCGGCCTTGCCGCCCCAGCCTCTGTGCGAGCCCAGCTTGCGCATGCTGTCGGCCACCCGGTCGAAGGCCGCCGAAAAGTCCTTCAGATGTGACGCGCTCTCGTCGATCTTCTCGACGTCGCCGTGGATGAGCTCCTTGGGTTCCTGGGTCTCCCCGAGCTGACGCTCATCAACGTGGGCGCCCAGCGCGCCGGCGAGCTTGTCGCCGCCCGAGCGGACGGCATCGGCCGCGCCGTCCGCTCCCAACACGTCCAGGTGGTCCGCGACCTTGTCGGCCCCGAACTCCACGATCTCACCGGCACCGCGTTCCACGGCGTCGGTGAACTCATGGGCGCCCTCGCCGACCTTGTTGACGGCATCCCCCAGCCAGTTCACTTGTCACTGCCCCCGTGGTCTTCGGACTTCTTGGCTTCGTGGAACTTCGTGGTGACCTCGGCAGGGTCGTCGAGCGGGTGCGTCATCCGGTCGGGGACGGAGTGGAAGTCCTGGACGGTCTTCTGGGCCGCGCCCATCATCTTGTCCCGTGCCTCCTTCGACTCCGCGGAGTTCGGATCGAAGTCCGGATGCAGCGCCTGCTCGAAGGGATTGTCCGCGCCGATCTGGCTCCAGGACCGCTTGTGCAACTGCTCGGCCGTCAGGCTCGGATCCCCCATCGCCGCGTTCGTCGTCTGCTTCAACGCGTCTGAGACGTACTGCTCCTGTTCGTAGTAGATGCCGGCGGTCAGGTGCAGTTTCTTCGAGAATTCGTTGGCGTCCTGCATCAGGCTGCGCACGCCCCAGCCCCAGCGGTCGCAGAAGGAATCCAGAGCGGATGCCAGACCGTCGTCGCCGCATTCCACGCTGTCCAGGGACAACCTGTCGAATCCACGGCCGAGTTGGGCTTCGATATCGAAACCCAATTCCTTCAGCTCGGCCGTCGCCGCCCTGATGCCCTTGGTGAGATCCGCGAAAGCCTCTGGATCGAGCTCATATCCGCCGCCACTTATCAGGCCCATTCCTGTGCCTTCCCCGTGAGTGACGCGGTTTCGGACACGTCGGCTGCCGGTACGTCGACGGCAGCACTGTCGGGCACGATTCCGGACACCGGGGGGAAGAGCGCCCCCTGCTCGCTCCCCGCGTCCAGCGCCACCCCCGCCGGACCCTCGATCGCGGGAATCAGCACGTCAAGGACCCGGGCACCGGACACCGCGACGTACCGCCACTCCGTCCCTGGCTCGCTCCCCCGGGACAGCGCGAAGCGGCTCAGCGCGTCCTCGTCGGTGAAGGCGTACAGCCAGCGGATGCCGTCCAGCTCGGCCGACAGGAAGGTGTCGTCGACCGTCGGGAGCAGGACGTGGGTGCGGCGGAACTCCCCCACCAACGCGCCTGGATCAGGCTGTCCGGCATGGACTGCCGCTATCTCGTCGGTCAAAGACATGCGGAACGGATCCCCCTATTCGCCACGGAAGCTTTGGAACTCAAAGAATTGGTGAACTGCTGTACCTACTTTGGCACATGGCGCTGACAGCGAGGCGCAGGGCAGCGTCTGCGGAGACCGACCCACGGTTTCTTTCTTGTTCAATCACATGCCTCGCAGTGGGCCGCGAGTGCGGTGGAGCGACCCGAGATTTCCTCTGGGTGACAAGTGCCGCCATTTGCCCGGAAAATCGCTTATGAGCCACAGGTGTATTCTCACCGTCGCGCTCGTGGCACTCGCCCTCGTGGCACTCGCCCTCGCGGCGGGCGCCCTCGCAGCGGGCGCCGTCACCCCGCCTCGGGCGCCTCGGCCCCCTCTATGGCCTTCACCCCGGCCCCTGCGCCCCGCATGCCCCGCCCAGCGGGCCGAACCGGCGGCCCGCCCACGCCCCCCAACAGCAGCAACCAGCCCAGATTGGCCGGGATTCCAGCATTCCGGGGGCTTCTTCCCGGTAGGGGGCGCGTTATCGCAGCCGAGCGTGTAGCTTCCCGGGGACGAGCGGCCCGGCAGGGGGTCGCGCCGGGCCCGCCGGGGTGGAGGGGGTTGCTCGATGGGCGTGCGGCTCATGGTGGTGGACGATCACCGTCTGCTCGCGGAGGCGCTCGCCTCGGCGCTGAAGCTGCGCGGTCACCGCGTCCTGGCGGCGGCCGCGCCGAGCGCCGGGGCCGCGGAGCTGGTGGTGAGCCGGGCGCCCGAGGTGTGCCTGCTGGGGACCGCCGCACCGGCCCGTCCTGGCGCCTTCGACCCGGTCGTACGGATCAAGAAGGAGCGGCCGCAGGTCGCGGTGGTGGTGTTGGGGCCGGTGCCCAGCCCGCGGGGGATCGCTGCCGCTTTTGCCGCCGGGGCCTCCGGGTACGTCCGTAACGACGAGCGGATCGAGGGTGTGGAGCGCGCCATGATGAAGGCGCGGGCGGGGGAGGCGGCGGTGGCGCCGCAGTTGCTGCAGCAGGCCTTCGAGGAGTTGCTGCACCCCGCGGCGCAGCCGGACGACGAGGGGGCGCGGCTGCTGGAACTGCTCACCCCTCGCGAGGTCGAGGTCTTGATGCGGGTCGCGGACGGCGAGGACACCCGGCTGATCGCGGCGGGGATGGATATTGCGCCGAGTACGGCGCGTACGCATGTCCAGCGGGTGCTGATGAAGCTGGAGGTGGGGTCACGGCTGGAGGCCGCGGCCCTGGCGGCGCGCACCGGGCTGCTGGAGAGAGCGGCGGGCGGCCGTATCGCGCAGGTCGCGGCGGCGGGTCCGGACGAGCCGGCCCCGCCGCCGCAGTAACAGCACTCACCCCTCGGCAGCGAGTGCCCAGCCCTCGTGCAGCGAGTGCCCAGCCCTCGGCCAGCGAGCGTCCACCCCTCGGCCGCGAGCGCTCAGCCCTCAGCAGCCCCGTCCGCTATCTCGGCCTGCAGTTCCCCGGCCGTCGGCGGGACGGCCGGTCGCAGCTTCAGCCAGATGAGGAAGAACAGGCCGAGGGCGAGCATGCCCAGGCCCGTCCACAGGTTGATGTTGATGTCCTGGGCCTTCTTGAGGTCCGCGTCCGAGGCCGTCAGGCCGGCGATGGTGACGATCACCCCGTAGACGACGAACAGGCCGCCGATGATGCGCCGTACGTCGAAGAGCCGCGCGGCGGTCGCCGACTCGCGCTCCAGCTCCTCGACCTCGTGCTGGTAGTCACTCATGGTGCGTCAACTCCGCTGATTCAGGCATGTTCAGGCAGGTTCAGGCATGTTCGGGCAGGTCAGAAGGAGAACGGGACGTAGCAGACGGCGGCGAGGACGACCGCGCCCCAGCCCAGCAGGGCCGGCTTGCGGTACCACGCGTCGTCGCCCTCGGCCGGCAGTTCCTCCATGCCGGGCGACCGGGAGCCGTAGACCAGGCCCGCCAGCGACTCGACCGGCTTGGGCTTGGTGACCAGGGTGACGAGCACCATCACCAGCGCGCCGACGACGAACGCCACGATCGAGGAGACGAAGTTGGCGCCCTGCTCGGAGGGGATCGCGATGATGCCCTGCTTGTAGAGCCAGAAGTAGTTGACCATCGCGGCCGCGGTGCCGGAGAGCAGGCCCCAGAAGCCGGCCGCCGCGCTGGTCCGCTTCCAGAACATGCCGATGATGAAGACGACGAACAGCGGCACGTTGAAGAAGGAGAACAGCGTCTGCAGGTAGTTCATGATGTTGCTGAAGGACGAGGCGATGAAGGCCGTGCCCATGCCGATCAGCACGCCGACCGCGGTGACCACGCGTCCGGTCTTGAGGTAGTAGCGGTCCTCGCGGCCCTTCTTGAGGTACGCCGCCCAGATGTCATTGGTGAAGACCGTGTTGAAGGACGAGACGTTGGCGGCCATGCCCGCCATGAACGCCGCCAGCAGACCGGTCACCGCGATGCCCAGCACGCCGTTGGGCAGCAGGTCCCGCATCAGCACCGGGATCGCGTCGTTGTACTGCAGCCCGTCCTTGGACTTGCCCAGCGTCGGCTCCATGACCAGCGCGATCAGACCGGGGACGACCACGACCAGCGGGATGAAGATCTTGGGGAAGGCGGCGATCAGCGGGGTGCGCTTGGCGGCGGAGAGGTTCTTCGCGGACAGTGCGCGCTGCACCTCGGCGAAGTTGGTGGTCCAGTAGCCGAAGCTCATCACGAAGCCGAGGCCGAGGACGATGGTGAGCCAGTTCGCGCCGAGCGGGTTGGCCTCGCCGATGCCGGTGCCCTTCCAGGCGGTCAGGAAGGCGTCGCCGTGCGAGGAGTTGAGTGAGCTGGTCAGGCCGTCCCAGCCGCCGACGCGCTTGAGGCCGACGATGGTCAGCGGGATCAGCGCGGCCAGGATGACGAAGAACTGCAGCACCTCGTTGTAGATCGCCGAGGACAGGCCGCCGATGGTGATGTACGCCAGGACGAAGACGCCGGCGATGACGATCGCGACCCACTGCGGCCAGCCGAGCAGGGCCTGCAGCACGATCGCCATGGCGTAGAGGTTCACGCCGGCGATCAGCACGGAGGAGACGGCGAAGATGACCGAGCTGAGCAGGTGCGAGGAGGGGCCGAAGCGGTGCAGCAGGAATTCGGGCACCGAGCGGACCTTGGAGCCGTAGTAGAACGGCATCATCACCAGGCCCAGGAAGACCATCGCCGGGATGGCGCCGATCCAGTACCAGTGCACGGTGTAGGCCCCGTACTGCGCACCGTTGGCGGCCATGCCGAGGATCTCGGTGGCGCCGAGGTTGGCGGCGACGAAGGCGAGGCCGGTGACCCAGGCAGGCAGCGACCGCCCGGAGAGGAAGAAGTCCAGGCTCGTCTTCACGCTGCGTTTGGCCGCGAATCCGATGCCGAGGACGACGACGAAGTAGATGGCCAGGATCGTGTAATCGAGCCCGTTGGTGGGGAGCCGTAGCCCCTCGGCCAGAGTGATCATGGGCGACTCATTTCGCGGGTCGGGAGCACGGCCCCCGGAGGACACATCTCTGTGCGATCGGAACGCACAAAAAGCTACGCGCGGCCTTCGAGAAACTGAATACTTTTGTTTGGTTCAGTTGCGCTTTCGTGATCGGGGTGAGCGAAATGCCGGAAATGTCTGCCCGCCCGCCGCCCCGTACATGCCCCGCATGCGCCCCCGCACCCGGCGTTGACGCGGCTGTTTAGTTGTGCTTCATTGTGTTTGTTTGTGTTTGCTCGGAGGGTGAGGAGAGCTCCCGTGAAGAAGACGTCGACCCGGCTGGCGGACGGCAGGGAGCTCATCTACTACGACGCGCGTGACGACGTCGTACGCGATGCCGTCGACCGGCGTCCCCTCGACCCGGTGGCCACCGCGTCTGAGATCCGTCACGACCGGCTCCTCGGCGACCATGTCGCCATCGCCTCGCACCGCCAGGCCCGCACCTACCACCCCCCGGCCGACGAGTGCCCGCTGTGCCCCTCCCGCGAAGGCCGCTTCTCCGAGATCCCCGCCGCCGACTACGACGTCGCCGTCTTCGAGAACCGCTTCCCCTCCCTCGCCGGCGACAGCGGTCGCTGCGAGGTCGTCTGCTTCACCTCCGAGCACGACGCCTCCTTCGCCGACCTCACCGAGGAGCAGGCGGCCCTGGTCCTGGAGGCGTGGACCGACCGCACGGCGGAGCTCTCCCAGCTCCCCGGCGTGGAGCAGGTCTTCTGCTTCGAGAACCGCGGCGCCGAGATCGGCGTCACCCTCGGCCACCCGCACGGCCAGATCTACGCCTACCCCTTCGTCACCCCGCGCACCGAGCGCATGCTCACCTCGCTCGCCGCCCACCGCGCGGCCACCGCGGGCGGCAACCTCTTCGACGAGGTGGTCGCGGGCGAGCTCGCCGACGGCCGCCGGATCGTCCTCGAAGGCGAGCACTGGGTGGCGTTCGTGCCGTACGCCGCACACTGGCCCTACGAGGTGCACCTCTACCCCAAGCGCCGGGTCCCCGACCTGCTCGCCCTCGACGAGGCCGCGCGCACAGAGTTCCCACAGATCTATCTGGAAGTCTTGCGGCGCTTCGACCGGATCTTCGACACGGGGACGGGCCCGGGGCCCCGGGCGGCCGGCGCCGCCCGTACGCCCTACATCGCCGCCTGGCACCAGGCGCCGCTGCGCGCCGGGAACCGGGAGGAATTCGCACTGCACCTCGAGCTTTTCACCATCCGCCGCACTTCCGGCAAGCTGAAGTTTCTCGCGGGTTCCGAATCCGGCATGAACGTGTTCATCAATGATGTGCCGCCGGAGGCCGCGGCCGAGCGACTGCGAGAGGTAGCGAGCAAGTGAGCCAGCGAGCGATCCAGCAAGTGAGCAAGAAGTACCTGGTCACAGGCGGTGCGGGATACGTCGGAAGCGTCGTTGCGGCGCATCTGCTGCAGGCCGGTCACGAGGTGACCGTGCTGGACGACCTGTCCACCGGCCACCGCGCGGGCATCCCCGCCGGTGCCCGCTTCATCGAGGGCCGCATCCAGGACGCCGCGAAGTGGCTCGACCCCTCCTATGACGCGGTGCTCCACTTCGCCGCCTTCTCCCAGGTCGGCGAGTCCGTCGTGGACCCCGAGAAGTACTGGCGCAACAACGTCGGCGGCACCATGGACCTGCTCGCCGCGATGCGCGACGCCGGTGTCCGTACCCTCGTCTTCTCCTCCACCGCCGCCACCTACGGCGAGCCGGTCTCCACCCCGATCACCGAGTCCGCCGAGACCGCGCCCACCAGCCCGTACGGCGCCGGCAAGCTCGCCGTCGACCACATGATCAGCGGGGAGGCGGCGGCCCACGGCCTGGCCGCGGTCTCGCTGCGCTACTTCAACGTCGCCGGCGCCTACGGCAGCTGCGGCGAGCGCCACGACCCCGAGTCGCACCTCATCCCGCTCGTCCTCCAGGTCGCCCAGGGCAAGCGCGAGGCGATCTCCGTCTACGGCGACGACTACCCCACCCCCGACGGCACCTGCGTACGCGACTACATCCACGTCGCCGACCTCGCCGAGGCCCACCTCCTCGCCCTCGACGCTGCCACCGCCGGCGAGCACCTGATCTGCAACCTCGGCAACGGCAACGGCTTCTCCGTCCGCGAGGTCATCGAGACCGTCCGCAAGGTCACCGGGCACCCCATCCCCGAGATCGCCGCCCCGCGCCGCGGCGGCGACCCCGCCGTGCTGGTGGCCTCCGCCAAGACCGCCATCGACCGTCTCGGCTGGCGCCCCAGCCGCGCCGACCTCGCCGGAATCGTCACCGACGCCTGGCAGTTCGCCCAGCACCTCGACCGGGACCACCACCACAACTCACCACAGGGGACCTGATGACCGCTCACGGAGCCGCCACCCCGGCCACCGGGCGCCCGCACGGCGCTCAGCACACCGCGGCGGAATTCGCCGCGGTGTACGGCGCCGCCCCCACGGGCACCTGGGCGGCACCCGGCCGGGTCAACCTGATCGGTGAACACACCGATTACAACGATGGCTTCGTGATGCCGCTCGCCCTTCCGCACACCACCCTCGCCGCCGCCTCGGCCCGCACCGACGGGGTGCTGCGGCTGCACTCCGGCGGCGCCGACGGCGGCATCGTCGAACTGCGCATCGACGAGCTGCGTCCGGCGCCCCAGGCGGGCTGGGCGGCCTACCCGGCCGGCGTCGTCTGGGCGATGCGGGAGGCCGGCCTGCCGGTCGGCGGCGCGGACCTGCACTACGACAGCACGGTGCCCACCGGCGCCGGACTCTCCTCCTCCGCCGCCCTGGAGGTCGTCACCGCGCTGGCGCTGAACGATCTCTACGCGCTCGGCCGGCAGCCGCAGCGACTGGCCCAGCTCGCCCAGCGGGCCGAGAACGCCTTCGTCGGCGTGCCCTGCGGGATCATGGACCAGACCGCCGCGGCCTGCTGCACCGAGGGCCATGCCCTCTTCCTCGACACCCGCGACCTCACCCGCCGCCAGATCCCTTTCGACCTGGCGGGGGAGGGACTGCGGCTCCTCGTCGTGGACACCCGGGTGAAGCACGAACTGGGAGACGGCGCATACGCGGAGCGGCGCGCCGGTTGTGAGCGTGGCGCGCGGGCGCTCGGCGTGCGAGCCCTGCGCGATGTGCCGTACGCGCATCTGCCCGAGGCCCTGGCCGGGCTGGCCGACGACCCCGTCACCCAGGCCCTGGTCCGGCACGTCGTCACCGAGAACCACCGGGTCGAAGAGGTCGTCGCGCTGCTCGGCTCGACCCGCACCCGCGCCATCGGCCCACTGCTGACGGCCGGCCACGCCTCGCTGCGCGACGACTTCAAGATCTCCTGCCGGGAACTCGACCTCGCCGTCGACACCGCCAACGCGTCGGGTGCCCTCGGGGCCCGGATGACCGGCGGCGGCTTCGGCGGCTCGGCGATCGTGCTCGTCGAGGAGGCCGACGCCCCCGCCGTCGGCGCCGCGGTCACCCAGGCCTTCGCGGCGGCCGGCCATGCCGCTCCGCGGATCTTCGAGGCCGTCCCGAGCGCGGGAGCACACCGCATCGAGTAGGGCGTGCCGGGCGGCGCGCGGCCACCGGGCGGGCTCCGAACGGCCCGGGTGGAGGGGCAGTTTCGTCAATCACCTTCCCTTGCCGCAACCCGTCCGTACGCTGGGACCCTGCACCGGTGGGGGCCGGTGCCGATCAGGGGGCGAGACCGTTCGGGTACGGCGCCCGGGGTGGGGTAGTCATGACGGCACGGCGGCGGCCGTGCGGCTGAGGCGATCTTCAATCCGGGCGTCGTGCCCGCTATGGTCCGTTCACCGGGACAGGGGGTCTCTGTGCAACGCATCCGGGTTCTGGTGGTCGACGACCACCGCATCTTCGCCGAATCCCTGGCGGCCGCGCTCGCCGCGGAACAGGACGTGGACGTAGCGGCCGCGGGCAGCGCCCCCGCGGCGCTGCGCAATCTGGACCGGGCGGTCACCGACGGCCGCCGGTTCGACGTGCTGCTCGCCGACGCGGACCTCGCCGCGCCGCTGCTCGCGGTGCCCGCGCAGGGAGCGCCGCGCGACGCGGTGCCGCGCCCCGTGCCGCGGGACGGCATCGCGCTGGTCTCCGGCCTGCGCACCAGCCATCCGTATCTGCGCACCGTCGTCCTCGCCGACCGCGACGACCCGCGCCGCGCGGCCGCCGCGCTGCAGGCCGGCGCCTCCGGCTGGGTCGCCAAGGACTGCTCGCTCTCCCGGCTGCTCGCCGTCATCCGCGGCGTGCTCCGCGACGAGACGCATCTGCCGCCCGCGCTGCTGACCGGCGTACTGCGGGAGTTGACGGCTGCCCGCAAGCACCGCTCGGAGAGCGAGCGGCTGGTGGAGTCGCTGACCCCGCGCGAGCGCGAGGTGCTGCGCTGCATGGTGGCGGGCCTGGGCCGCAAGGCGGTCGCCGAGCGGCTGTTCCTCTCGCCGCACACGGTCCGCACCCATATGCAGAACGTGCTCGGCAAGCTCGGGGTGCACTCCACCCTCGCGGCCGTCGCGCTGGCCCGCCGGGCCGGGGTCGGCCCGGTCGAACTGGAGGCGGCGGCCGCGGCGGCCTCGGTGTCGGTGCCGTGAGGGGCTGAGGCCCGGGGGAGGCCCCGCGAGGGCGCGCGGGAGCGTCAGGAGCGCCGCTCGCGTGCAGCAGCGCTGACCTATGCGCCGGGCTCGGTCAGTACGGCCACGCCCCGGGGCGCCAGCACGACCCGGTCGACGTCCCCGGGGCAGGCCGGCCCGCCCTCGCCCACGCCGCCCTCGCCCGCCCCGTCCACCGCCGCCAGCGCATCCCGCATCGGCCCCGGCAGCACGGCCTCCACGGCCTGGGCCCCGTGGTTGAGCAGGAAGAGATAGCGCCCGCCGGCGCCCTCGCGGACGGTGGCCTGGACGCCCGCGGGCAGCCCCGGCAGTACGGGCGTGACCCCGGCCGCCGCCCGTACGTCGTCCAGCAGGGCCCGCATCAGCGCCGGTTCGAGCCGGGTGCCCACGTACCAGGCCGTGCCCCGCCCGTAGAAGTGCCGGGTCACCGCGGGCCGCCCGGCGAGATCCCCGTCCGTGAAGCGGGCGAGCGCCTCGGCCCCTTCGAGGTCGATGGCCTCCGCCCACAGATCCGCCCGCCCCGTACAGGCGCCGCCAGGCTCTCCACTCCGGTCGGGCAGGGAGGCACCCCCACCGCCGACCGCCACGGACCGGCTCTCGTCCAGCGGCCAGAACTCCTCCACCCGCAGCCCCAGCAGCTCCCGCAGCGGCCCCGGATACCCGCCCGGGTGCACCCGGTCGTGCGCGTCGACGATCCCCGAGAAGAACGACACCACCAACTGCCCACCGCCTCGCACATAGGCGGTCAGCCGCTCGGCGTCGTCCGCGGTGAGCAGATACAGATTGGGCGCCACGACCAGCCGGTAGCCGGACAGGTCACGCTGCGGCGGAACCACATCGCAGGCCACGCCCGCCTCGAACAGCGGCCGGTAATGATCCAGCGCGATCCGCGAGTGGTCCAGCGCGGTCGACGGCTTGGAGTCCAGCTCCAGCGCCCACCAGCTGTGCCAGTCCGCCAGCAGCGCCACCGCGGCCCGCGACCGGGTCCCCTCGATGCCCGGCAGCGACGCCAGCTCCCGCCCCAGAGCCGCCACTTCGCGGAAGGTACGGGTGTCGGTCCCGCCGTGCGGCAGCATCGCCGAGTGGAACTTCTCCGCGCCGCCCAGCGACTGCCGCCACTGGAAGAACAGCACCGCGTCCGCGCCCTGCGCGACGGCCTGCCAGCTCCACAGCCGCATCGCGCCGGGCGGCTTGGGGCCGTTGCGGGGCCGCCAGTTGACCGCGCTGGGTGCCTGTTCCAGCAGCATCCAGGGCTGCCCGGAGCACGCCGAGCGCATCAGGTCGAAGACATAGCCGGCCCGGATGTGGTCATCGGGGACGTACGGATCCTGGTAGAAGTCCAGCGCCATCGCGTCCATGTGCGCGGACCAGGCGAAGGCGTCGACGGGCTTGTGCTGGGGCATCAGATTGGTGGTGACCGGAATCCGGGGGGTCAGGCGCTCCAGTACCGCCTTTTCGGCCAGATAGCAGGCGCGCAGGGCCGCGTCGCCGAAGCGCAGATAGTCCAGCTGCTGGGCGGGGTTGGGGAAGGTGGGCGCGGCGCGGGGCGGCAGCACCTCGTCGAAGCCGCCGTAGGCCTGCGACCAGAAGGCCGTCGACCAGGTGGCGTTGAGCGCGTCGATGTCCCCGTAGCGTGCGCGCAGCCAGCGCCGGAAGTCGTCGGCCGAGACCTCGCAGTAGCACTGGCGGGTGTGGCACCCGTATTCGTTGCCGACGTGCCACATGGCCAGCGCCGGGTGCCCGGCGTAGCGGGCGGCGAGCTGTTCGACCAGGCGTACGGCGTGTGCCCGGTAGACGGGGCTGGAGGGGCAGTAGTGCTGTCGGCCGCCGGGCCAGCGGCGTCGCCCGTCGGCGTCCTCGGGCAGGATCTCGGGGTGTGCGTGGGAGAGCCATGGCGGGGGCGAGGCGGTCATGGTGGCCAGGCAGACCGCGATCCCGGCGCCCGCCAGCCCGTCCATGACACGGTCGAACCA
Source organism: Streptomyces sp. NPDC048516 (assembly GCF_043199875.1). Taxonomy (NCBI): domain Bacteria; kingdom Bacillati; phylum Actinomycetota; class Actinomycetes; order Kitasatosporales; family Streptomycetaceae; genus Streptomyces; species Streptomyces sp. NPDC048516. The sequence goes on from NZ_JBICWS010000023.1 coordinate 77,146, forward strand.
GCCGAAGTCCCAGGCCCCGGGACGGGGTTCGACCTTGGCCCAGGAGAAGATCCCGGCGGTGACCATGGTGACGTGGGCCGCCTTCATCAGCTTCAGATCCTCGGCCCACACCTCCTCGGGCCACTGCTCGGGGTTGTAGTCGCCGCCGAAATGGATGCCCATGGATCCCCCTACGGATCGAACGGATTCCCCTGCGGATCGAGCGGATCCCCCTGCGGATCGAGCGGATCCCCCCGCGGACCGAAGCCCGGGCGGGGGCGCCGCGGCCTCGCCGTCGCCGGAACCGGCTCACGAAGAGTTCTTGTACACGCTCCAGCCCCCGTCCACGACGAGGCTCGCACCCGTGACGAAGGACGCCTCGGGGGAGAGCAGGAAGGCGATGGCGGCGGCGACCTCCTCGGGCCGCCCCAGCCGCCGCGCCGCCGTCTGCGCGGCGCTGGCCCGCCGCTCCTCCTCGCCGATACCGTCCCAGGCCGCCGTCAGTACGGGGCCCGGCAGCACGCTGTTGACCCGGACCTCCGGCCCGTATTCCACGGCCAGTTGACGACCCAGCCCGGTCAGTCCGGCCTTGGCCGCGGCGTACGCGGGCCGCCCCGGCAGCCCGATCAGCGCATGCACCGACGAGGTCAGCACCACCGAGCCATGGCGCGCCCGCAGATCCTCCAGGGCGGCGCGCACGCCGAGGAAGGAGCCGGTGAGATTGACCGCGAGCTGCCGGTCCCAGTCCGCGAGCGGGGTCTGTCCCGCGGACGCCACATACGGCAGAAAGGCATTGCTGACCAGCCCGTCCACCGGACCGTAGCGCCGCCGCGCCGCCTCGACCGCCCGCTGCCAGTCGTCCTCGCCCGCCACATCGCAGTGCTCGTACGAGGCATGGCCGCCGGCCGCCCGGATCCGCCGCGCGGTGTGTTCGCCGCGTGCGTCGTCGATGTCCAGCAACAGCACGCCGGCCCCCTCGGCCGCCAGCCGGTCGGCGGTGGCCGCCCCGATCCCGGCGGCGGCACCGGTCACCAGGACCGTACGGCCCTCGAACCGCTTGCCGTACGGGCCGTTCGGGCCGTTCGCCGGGTGCGATGCGCGCTGCTGGCTCATGGCGCGATCCAAGCCCACGAGACGAGCGACGGGCAAGGGGATGGGGGAGGAGAGGGGGAGCAGAGGGGCGCATGCAGATTTAGGGGGCGCACGTGAGTCACATGCACATCACCAAAAAATGCGGTGTGCGCCGTGCTCACCCTGGCGGGGCCCTGACGGGGCCCTGACGGGGCCCTGACGGCAGGGCCCCGCCCTCGCCCGGCCCTGACCTAACCCGCCAACCCGCCCGGCCCGCCTAACCCGGAATGTTGTCGAAAGGGCCGGTCAACCGCCGCAGCAGACCGGCCAGTTCGCCGCGCTGCTGGCGGGAGAGCTCGGCGAGGATCGCGCGCTCCTGTATCAGCAGCCCGGCCAGCGACTGGTCGGCCTTGTCGCGGCCCTCGGCCGTCAGCCTGACCAGCACTCCGCGCCGGTCGCTCGGGTCGGGCAGGCGCTCGACCAGGTTCTTCTTGGCGAGCCGGTCGATGCGGTTGGTCATCGTCCCCGAGGTGACCAGCGTCTGCGTCAGCAGCGCCCCGGGGGAGAGCTGATACGGCGCCCCGGCGCGCCGCAGCGCGGTGAGTACGTCGAATTCCCAGGGCTCCAGGCCCACCTCGGAGAAGGCGATACGGCGGGCCCGGTCAAGGTGTCTGGCCAGCCTGGATACACGGCTGAGGACCTCAAGTGGTTCCACGTCGAGGTCCGGGCGCTCGCGGCGCCATGCTGCGACCAGTCGATCGACCTCGTCCTCCATGACGATCAGTGTAGAGGGTCTGTCGACATGAAGTCTCTTGACGTCGAGATATATTTCGCTGGACTATGGGGCATCGTCGGCGGGGGCTCGGTTTCCAGCCGAGACGGCCCGAATCCGACCGTGCCAGCCTTGTGTCAGCCCTGCATCGGCAAAGGGGTTTCGATCATGCATGACGCACCCATCTGGGATCCGCAGCAATACCTCCGCCACTCCGGGCACCGTACCCGCCCCTTCCACGACCTCCTCGCCCGGATACCCGACCTGCCCCGGCGAGGCCGCCCCGCCCGCATCGCCGACCTCGGCTGCGGCCCCGGGAACGTCACCGCCCTGCTTGCCGCACGCTGGCCCGACGCCCACATCACCGGATACGACAACTCCCCGGAGATGCTGAAGGAAGCCGAGGCCCACGCCGGCCCCACCGCGGACGGCGGCCACCTCGACTTCGCCCCCGCCGACGCCGCCGACTGGGCCCCCGGGGAGACCTACGACCTGATCGTGTCCAACGCGGCACTGCAGTGGGTCCCCAACCACCCGGATTCCTTCGCCCGTTGGGTCGATGCCCTCGCCCCCGGCGGCACGTTCGCCTTCCAGGTCCCCGGCAACTTCACCTCGCCCAGCCACGCCCTCCTCGGCGAGCTGTGCGACGCCCCCCAATGGCGCGAACGACTCACCCTGCACGGCCGCCGCTTCGTCCATATCCTCGAACCGGCCGATTACCTGGAGCGCCTTACCGACCTCGGCTGTGCCACCGACGCATGGGAAACCACCTACGTCCAGCTCCTCAAAGGCGATGACCCGGTCCTCGACTGGGTCAAGGGCACCGCCCTGCGCCCCGTCCTGACCGCCCTGGAGAACGACCCGGCCGCCCGCGAGGCCTTCCTCGCCGAATACCGCGACGCCCTCCGCAAGGCCTACCCCACCGGCCCGCACGGCACCGTCTTCCCCTTCCGCCGCATCTTCGCCGTGGCCCGGAAGCCGGCGGCGGGCTGATACCGGCTGGTGCCTGCGGCTCCGCTGCCCCCGCGGTTCCGCCGACCTCCGCGGATGCCCGCTGATTCCTGGAGGCGATGGGGACGGTTACGGAATGGGATCCTTGTGGGTGAGCGTGCCGGGAAACAGCGCCAGGAATTCCTTGTCCTGGGGGACCATCAACGTCCCCCAGGAGCCATCGCCGAAACCGAACTGGAACTCCTTCCGCCCGCTTGCCCGGTGACGCGTCCAGGCCAGGGCGGTACGCGGAAAGCAGGCGCCCGCCTCGACCGCACGGTCGGTCTGTGACCGCCGGATGTTCTGCACGTAGACGAATCGCAGCTGATATTCGGTGAGCGCGACAAAGGTGATGACACGGGTCTCCGCATTGGGCTGACCGGCTGCCAGCCACTGGCCCGCCAGGCTCTCCCAGGTGCCGAAGAACCGCCCGTTCTTCTTCTGCCGCTTCACCCGGGCCGTGGGGTCGCCGGTGGCCTTGACCGGCCCGGGTCGCGGGTCGGTGAGCGTCGCGGTCTCAAAAAGAAAGGAGAGGAAGCCGCGCCGCCGGTCTCCCGGCCTGCTCTGTCCAATCAGCACCTTCGGCTGCCGGTCGGGCGGCACATCGGCATCGTCCTCCCGGCCGTCGGACAGGGCGCGGCCGACCTCGAAGGCCCCCACCAGCCGCTCATTTGCGGGCAGCGCTGAGGCGATGCTTGTCAGCAGGTCGGGTTCCATGACGTGGGGCGCTTCCTTTCGGGGGTGGGGCGTTGTCTCGGGGCGCCGGCCCCTGGGCCGGGTCCCGCGGCTCCACGGTTGCAGGGCTACGGGATGGGGCCCCGCTTGCCGAGGGTGTGCGGGAAGTACTTCGCGCATTCGTCTGTGCCGGGACCGAACAGTGTCCCCCACGAGCCATCGGTGAAACCCAGCTGCACGTCATGGTCGTGGGTGCCGGTCAGACGGGTCCAGGAAAGGCACTCCCGGCGGAAGGCCGGACCCCGTTCGATTGCCTCGTCCGGTTTCCCGTTCCAGTGGTTGTACTGCGCGTACACGGAGTGGAAATTTCTTTCGGTGAGTGCGACCGCGGTGACGACGCTCGCCTTGGCCCGCGGCTGGGCCGGCCGCCGGCCAGTACCACGGGCCGGCTCAGCTCCTCTTAGCCGAACAGGGAATCGGCAGGGGCGGAGGAACGGGTACACGGAGAGGTCACCTCGGCGGTAAACCGGCCGGCGGCGGTGTCCACCGAGGCCGTGAGCGCATGACCCACCGACCGCTCGGACGCCTCGTCCCCGGCCCGCAGGCCGACCCGTTCTCCGGTGACCTCGCCGTCCGTCCGCCACCCTTGCGACGCGAAGCACTCGACCACCCGCGGCAGCGCGCGGCTGAGATCGCCGTTCGTCACCTCGCCGATGTACCAACTGTGCCGGGCTGAGCAAGCGGACCGCAGACCCTTGGCCCAGCACTCGGAGCAGGTGAGGGAGGCGACGTCTCCGCCGCCCATGCTGCCCTGCAGTGCCACGGCATCCATCAGTCGGCTGGAGTGCCAATACAGCTCCTGCTTCACCCCGTCCGCCGGCTCGACCGTGGCCGGGGCGCTCTGCCGCATGGCCCGATAGTCTTCGATCTCTTGGTCGGTACCCCAGTCGATGGTCTTGAGAATCTCGGCGAAGAGCTCGGAGTGCAGGTCCCAGCCCTCCGGCGACGGGGAAGCGAGCTCAAAGATCAGCATCTCTGCGGTGTCCGGCAACGGTACGAACACCTGTATCTCGGATTGCGCGATCAGCTCTTCCCGGCCCGTGGGCGACGCCTCCGCTGCCATGACGAATCCTGAGCCACCGACCCGGGTGAGAGCGGGGCCGCACGGAAGCTCCACCGTCTGGAATTCGTCGTCGGGGTGCTTGCGTTCCAGCAATTCGCGGGTGGTGCGCAGCACGGACGCCTCATCCTCGCTGTCGTGCTCCACCTGGCTGACGACGATCGTGGATGCCGTGGGCCGCCCTTCCACTTCCAGGAAGCACATGCCCGCGTAAATGACGTTGGCGTCGGCCATCGCCTCCAACTGGGCGCCGATTCCGAGTGCGAAGCGAAACTGCTCGTCCGCGGAGTGCTCGGGCATCAAGTCGGTGGCGAGCGCATGGAGGCTATCGGCAACCGCTTCCAAATCGGGTGCGTCCACCGGAAGTTCCCGGATGAACTCCGGCATGATCCAGCCGATGCGCAACTGCCCCGACCGCCGGGCCGGCGGCGGTGCCGCTACGGCAGAGTCATCGATGCTTGGTTCTGCTGGTGACATTCGTGCGCTTCTCCCGTCGTTCAGGCCGCGAGTGTCTGATGGAACTTGCTGCCCGACGCGGCCTGTGCCTCGCCGCCGGAGTGCTGCGCGGTGCCGTGGAGAAACGAGCCGGCCTTGGTGGCGAGCTGAATGCCGTGAATCGTGCCGTCCGAGAGCGGCTTTCCGACCGCTCCCAGCCCCTTGTTCATCCACTTCATGCTGAGTGGCTTCGCGAGACCCGTGCGGATCGCGTCGGGTGTCTCACGTGCGATCATCTTGACATTGCCAAGGCCCTTGACGGCACCACCGATCTTCGTCGTCAGCTTTGCCGTGCTGGCGGCACCCTTGAAGCCCGCTCCCGCTGCCTTGAACACGCCGCCGACTCCGGGGATGACCCCCAAGGCGTCCAGGCCGATCTTCCAGCCCGGTGTGCCGTTGCCGCGCGCCATGCCCATCCAGTGACCCGCCATGGCCCCTGCCGCGCAGACGGCGGAGGCACCGCCCAGGAGAGCGGATGCCGCCTGGCCGACCACAGGAATCACATTGACCGCCAGGGCGGCCGCCGCCAGACCGGCGGAGATGGTGGAGAGCGTGTCAGCGTGCTCCACCAGCCAGTCCTTGAACCCTCGCCACGCGCTCTTCAGGCCGTCGATGGCCTTGTTCCACCAGTGGAGGTCCGGCGGGTGGTTCTCCGAGGCCTTGAGGATCGCGCGTTCGGCTTCGCCGGCGCGGTCCTTCCACTGGGCGTAGATGCGCTCGGCCTCGCGGACGAGGTCGTCCAGCTTGTCCTGGGAGTTGTCGACCTTGTGCGTGGCCGTGTCGATGTCGGCGAGGAGCTGCTTGAACCCGGGGTCCTCCGCGTCCACCGTCATCAGGTTGAGGCTGTCGTACCGCTTTTTCAGCCGGTCGTAGTGCTCCCGGTTGGCCGTCACGTCCTTGCGGGCCGCCGCGGCCTCCGACTCGATCTTTTCGGCCTTGTGCTGGAATCCCTGCAGATGGGTGTGCCAGCCCCGCAGGGCCTTGGCGCAGTCGTGCATCGATTCGCTGCCCTGGTGAAGGTACTTGGGCAGTTCGCCGAGCTTCTTCGCGAAGTTCTGCGCCGCTTCACCTTCCCACGCGCCGTCGCTCTTACCGATCGACTTGAGCATATGGTCGAGTTCGTCGAGCTGGTCGCCCACGGACTTCACATCCGAAGCGAGCGCCTGGATCTGGTCCAGATCTCCCTTGGCCGGATTGAACTTGACGCCGGGCCAAGCCGAGTCGTCTTCGATGAATATGCTGCGCCAGGACATGCGTCTCCCCGTGTGATCAATCTTTGCTTCGGCAGCGCGTCGAGCCGATCAGGCTGCGCCGGTGGTTACTTCTTGCCCATCAACTTGGCGTTCTCTTCTTCGCCCGCCTTATAGGCGTCCAGCGTCAGCTTGAGCTTCTCGTGAATCTCTTTCGCGGCGCCTGCGATCCGCTTGATGCCGTCACCCCACTGATCCTGGAACTCGTCACAGGCATCGTCGAGGCCATCGGTGCCCAGAGTCTTCGGGCCCACCTTGTTGAGTCGGTGCTGCGCATCGCGCATGCGGTCGTCCGCATCCGCGAGCTTCTTGAGTATCGTCTGGATGCGCTCGACATCGATTTTGAAGTCTGTCGCCACGGCCGCGATTCCCCCATCGCTCAGCTAATTCCTGGATGCGACGATCCCGGATCGGCGCATTTGCTCACCGTACCGCGACCGCCCGACGGGGTGAAAGTACAGGGTTAAAGGAGGGGTAATGTGCAGCGAGGTGACACGGCAAAGATGCATTAAGGGTCAAGTGTGGGTTATGCCGGATATGTCGCCAGATGGAGAATTCCCATATGAGGCTTGTGTGGCGGCACTCCGTGAAAATCCGCATGACGGCGCTCACGCAAAGGGGCGGGCGCGCGGCCCCATTGCTACGCGCCGTACAGCACGGCCTGTGCATAGATGAGGTTCGCGTCCAGCAGTCGGGTATCTGCGCGGTACCGGCCGGATTTGTAGTCGAGGGCGGGCTTCCGTGGCCCCTTGCCGGCCCGTGTGCGCCAGTGGGCGCGGCGGGGCTTGCCCCAAAGCCACCAGCTCGAATGTGTATCGCCGTTGAGGAGATTCAGCAACGCGAGAATGACCCAGAACGGCGAGAATACCCAGTATGTGATCCAGCCGCGGATATTCCCCTTATAGGCGGTCATGCCGCACTGCCTGCTCGCGTCCTCCATGCGCCACGCCTGACGCATTCCTCGGGGGGAACGTTCGTGGGTCACCTGGCCTATGATCCGGCCGTGTCCGTCATGCACTGCATAGACGGTCCGGGGGCCGGTGGCGCCGGTCTGAGGGGTGATGGTGCACAGGGTTTGTGCAGGCTCTGCCGCGGTCGTCAGCGTGAAGGCCGGCTGTTGCTCGGAACTGGTGATGTGGTGATGGACCCGGGCCAGCGTCGTGCCAGGGGCAATCTTCCCGGTCCGCCCCGGGTGCAGGATCCCCCATGCCGTACACCCCGGCAGCGCGGAGAATTCCTTCGCAGCGTCGTTCCGTGTGATGCCGAACGTGACCTCGGACATTGCTCGCTCCATAATTCCTGCTTCGATTCGCCTCGGTCCCGCGGAATTCTCACCCTCGCGCACCCGGGGGAGAGCTCTCTCGCGTTCCCTCAAGGCGCGGCTCCCGGCGACGGACCACCAGGTGCCAGACGGCGAGCAACGGCAGGAGTGCCGCTGGGCCCGGCGCCGTCGCAGTACGCCCTCACGCCCTGCGGTGCTCTATCGGCGCTATGCGCCGTACAGCGCGGCCTGCGCGTAGACGAGATTCACATTCAGCATTCCGGTGTCTGCGCGATACCGGCCGGTGTTGAAGTCGAGGGCGGTCTTCCCCGATCCGCCGCCGGCCCGCATACGCCAGCGGGCACGGGAGGGCTTGCTCCACAGGGAGCCCCCCGGATGCAGGTCGCCATAGACGAGGAAGATCAGCGCCATAACGGCCCAGATCGGGGAGACCGCCCAGTATGCGATCCAGCCGCGGATATTCCCCTTGTAGGCGACCGCACTGCACTGCTTGACCGAGTCCTCGATGCGCCACGCCTGGCGAATTACCAGCGGGGAACGCTCGCGGACGATCCGGCCGATGAGGTGGCCGGTTCCGTCATGCACCGCATAAGCGGGCTGCGAGCCGGCGGCGCCGGCCTCGGGGGCGACGGTGCACAGGGTGTGGGCGGGTTCCGTCCCCGCCGTGAGGGTGAAGGCCGGCGCGTGGTCGTCACTGCCGCCCTGGCGGTGAACCCGGGCGAGGGGCGATTCGGCGGCAATCCGCCCATTTCCCGTTTGGAGAGCCCCCCACGCCTCGTGCCCGGGCAGCGCGGAGAAATGCTGCGCAAAATCTTCCTGCGAAAGGCAGAACGTTATCTCGGACATTCGGCTCGCTGCTCCCGTTCCGGATCGCCTCGACAGACGCGGTACATGACGACGGCCGACCAGTGTGTCAGACAACGATCACCCGGCGGGCCGCCCATGAGGCGCCACCCCCGAGAGCCCTGCCCTGACAGCCCCGCCCCTCCCCGTCCCTCAGTTCTTCCGATGCCCTATCAACCGCGGCTTCGCCTCCAGGTTGCCCAGGCCGTGCCAGGCCAGGTTCACCAGATGGGCCGCCACCTCGGCCTTCTTCGGCTTGCGGGTGTCCACCCACCACTGGCCGGTCAGCGCGACCATGCCGACCAGGGCCTGGGCGTAGAGCGGGGCCAGCTTCGGGTCGAAGCCGCGGGCCTTGAACTCCAGGCCCAGGATGTCCTCGACCTGGGTGGCGATATCGCTGATGAGGGAGGCGAAGGTGCCCGTGGACTGGGCCACCGGGGAATCGCGGACCAGGATGCGGAAGCCGTCGGTGAAGGTCTCGATGTAATCGAGCAGCGCGAACGCCGCCTGTTCGAGGAGTTCGCGGGGGTGTCCCGCGGTCAGTGCGCCGGTCACCATGTCCAGCAGCTGCCGCATCTCGCGGTCCACGACCACCGCGTACAGGCCTTCCTTGCCCCCGAAGTGCTCGTAGACCACCGGCTTGGAGACCCCGGCCTTCGCCGCGATCTCCTCCACCGAGGTGCCCTCGTACCCCCGCTCGGCAAAGAGCGTGCGACCGATGTCCAGCAGCTGCTCCCGGCGCTCCGCACCGGTCATCCGGACCCGGCGGGCCCGCCGCGTGCCCGCGGCCGGGGAGGGCTTGCCCTTGCTGTTGCTCGTGCTGCTGTTGTCGATCGCCACCCGTCAATCATGCCTTCCCCGCCTACCGCCGGGACGTACCCCCGGCGGCGGGCTCCGCGCGTCGGGCGTCGATACGGGACGCGTCCGGCCACCGGACGTCATACGCCCAGCCCGCCTTCTCGAACCAGCGGATCAGCCGGGCGCTGGAGTCCAGCTGCCCCTTCATCACCCCGTGCCGGGCGCAGGTGGGGTCCGCGTGGTGCAGGTTGTGCCAGGACTCACCGCAGGACAGGACGGCCAGCCACCAGACGTTGCCCGAGCGGTCGCGGGACTTGAAGGGGCGCTTGCCCACCGCGTGGCAGATGGAGTTGATCGACCAGGTGACGTGGTGCAGCAGCGCCACGCGGACCAGGGAACCCCAGAAGAACGCGGTCAGCGCCCCCTGCCAGGACCAGGTCACCAGACCGCCCACCAGCGGCGGGATCAGCAGCGACACAGCCGTCCACAGGACGAACTGGCGGGAGACCGTACGGATCGCATCGTCCCTGATCAGGTCCGGTGCGTACTTCTGCTGCGGGGTCTGCTCCTCGTCGAACATCCAGCCGATGTGCGCCCACCACAGGCCCTTCATCAGGGCCGGCACCGTCTCGCCGAAGCGCCACGGGGAGTGCGGGTCGCCCTCGGCGTCGGAGAACTTGTGGTGCTTGCGGTGATCCGCCACCCAGCGCACCAGCGGCCCCTCGACGGCCAGCGAGCCCATGATCGCCAGCGCGATCCGCAGCGGCCGCTTCGCCTTGAACGAGCCATGCGTGAAGTAGCGGTGGAAGCCGATCGTGATGCCGTGGCAGCCGATGTAGTACATCGCCACCATCAGCCCCAGATCCAGCCAGCTCACCCCCCAGCCCCAGGCCAGCGGTACCGCGGCGACCAGCGCCACGAACGGGACGGTGATGAAGAGCAGCAGCGTGATCTGCTCGACCGACCTGCGTTGCTCGCCGCCCAGCGTCGCGGACGGTGCCGCGGCGGCAGCGTCCGGACCGGCGGATGAACCGGCAGGAATCGGGGGATCTTCTACGGCTTCGGAACCAGCGGTCATGGTGTCCCTCGTCGGGGGGGCTCGGGGGCACGGCTACGGCTACGGGACCGTAACCTACGGTCTCGTAAGTATGGCAGCGCCACCGTCACGGGCAAGGCCGTGACAGGCGCCACACCTACCCCCTGTGACGCATCTGCCCACCCAGCGGACGGTGTGATCTGCTGACACTGGGCAGACCTATCCTGGGGACGTCGGACAGCGCGGTCCGCAACCCGCCCGCATCAGACCTGCCCACCCGTCGCCCGCCGGCACCTCTCCCATGAGCCGCGGTACGACGCCCCTGATCGCTGCAAGGAGCCGCACCTGTGAGCAGTGCCGACAACACTCCAGCCGAGATCGCGCCCATCGAGAGCCTGGACCCCGGCCCGAGCGACAACATCGCCCTGCGTGCCGATATCCGCCGCCTCGGTGATCTCCTCGGCGAAACCCTTGTCCGCCAGGAAGGCCAGGAGCTCCTTGACCTCGTCGAGCGGGTCCGCGCCCTGACCCGCTCCGACGGCGAAGCCGCCGCCCGGCTCCTGGGCGACACGGACCTGGCCACCGCCGCCAAGCTGGTGCGCGCCTTCTCCACGTACTTCCACCTCGCCAACGTCACCGAGCAGGTGCACCGCGGCCGTGAGCTGGGCGCCAAGCGCGCCGCCGAGGGCGGCATCCTCGCCCGCACCGCCGACATGCTCAAGGACGCCGACCCCGAGCACCTGAAGGCGACCGCCCGCAACCTCGGAGTGCGCCCCGTCTTCACCGCGCACCCCACCGAGGCCGCCCGGCGCTCCGTCCTCACCAAGCTCCGCAAGGTCGCCGAGCTGCTGGACAGCACGGACTCCGAGCGCCGCCGCGCCGACCTCCGCCTCGCCGAGAACATCGACCTCATCTGGCAGACCGACGAGCTGCGCGTCGCCCGCCCGGAGCCCACCGACGAGGCCCGCAACGCCATCTACTACCTCGACGAGCTGGGCCGCGGCGCCGTCGGCGACGTCCTCGAAGACCTCGCCGCCGAGCTGGAGCGGGCCGGCACCGAGCTGCCCGCCGGCACCCGCCCGCTCACCTTCGGCACCTGGATCGGCGGCGACCGCGACGGCAACCCCAACGTCACCCCGCAGGTCACCTGGGACGTCCTGCTCCTCCAGCACGAGCACGGCATCACCGACGCCCTGGAGCACGTCGACGAGCTGCGCGGCGCCCTGTCCAACTCCATCCGCAACTGCGGCGCCACCGACGAACTGCTGGAATCCCTCCAGCACGACCTCGACCTCCTCCCCGAGATCAGCCCCCGCTACAAGCGGCTGAACAGCGAGGAGCCCTACCGCCTCAAGGCGACCTGCATCCGCCAGAAGCTCGTCAACACCCGCGACCGCCTCGCCGGCGACACCCCCCACGTCCCCGGCCGCGACTACCTGGGCACCGCGGAACTCCTCGACGACCTGGCCCTCATCCAGACCTCGCTGCGCGAGCACCGCGGCGGCCTGGTCGCCGACGGCCGCCTGGAGCGCACCCTGCGCACCATCGCCGCCTTCGGCCTGCAGCTCGCCACCATGGACGTCCGCGAGCACGCCGACGCCCACCACCACGCCCTCGGCCAGCTCTTCGACCGCCTCGGCGAGGAATCCTGGCGTTACGCGGACATGCCGCGCGACTACCGCCGCAAGCTCCTCGCCAAGGAACTGCGCTCCCGCCGCCCGCTGGCCCCCACCCCGGCCCCGCTCGACGAGGCCGGCGCCAAGACCCTCGGCGTCTTCCGCACCATCGGCAAGGCCAAGGACACCTTCGGCCCCGAGGTCGTCGAGTCCTACATCATCTCCATGTGCGCCGGCTCCGACGACGTCTTCGCCGCCACCGTCCTCGCCCGCGAGGCCGGGCTGATCGACCTGCACGCCGGCTGGGCCAAGATCGGCATCGTGCCGCTCCTGGAGACCACCGACGAGCTGAAGATCGCCGATCAGCTGCTCGACGAGATGCTCGCCGACCCCTCCTACCGGCGCCTGGTCGCCCTGCGCGGCGACGTCCAGGAGGTCATGCTCGGCTACTCCGACTCCTCCAAGTTCGGCGGCATCACCACCTCCCAGTGGGAGATCCACCGAGCCCAGCGCCTGCTGCGCGACGTCGCCCACCGGCACGGCGTACGGCTGCGCCTCTTCCACGGCCGCGGCGGCACCGTCGGCCGCGGCGGCGGCCCCTCCCACGACGCGATCCTCGCCCAGCCCTACGGCACCCTCGAAGGCGAAATCAAGGTCACCGAACAGGGCGAGGTCATCTCCGACAAGTACCTGGTGCCGTCGCTGGCACGGGAGAACCTGGAACTGACGGTCGCCGCCACCCTCCAGGCCTCCGCCCTGCACACCGTCCCCCGGCAGTCCGACGAGGCGCTGGCCCGCTGGGACGCCGCCATGGAAACCGTCTCCGAGGCCGCCCACGGCTCCTACCGGCGCCTGGTCGAGGACCCCGACCTGCCCGCGTACTTCTTCGCCTCCACCCCCGTCGACCAGCTCGCCGAGCTCCACCTCGGCTCGCGCCCCTCGCGCCGCCCCGACTCCGGCGCCGGCCTCGACGGACTGCGCGCCATCCCGTGGGTCTTCGGCTGGACGCAGTCCCGCCAGATCGTCCCCGGCTGGTACGGCGTCGGCACCGGCCTCAAGGCCGCCCGCGAGGCCGGACTCGACAGCGTCCTCGACGAGATGCACGAGCACTGGCACTTCTTCCGCAACTTCCTGGCCAACGTCACCATGACGCTGGCCAAGACCGACCTGCGGATCGCCCAGCACTACGTCGACACCCTCGTTCCCGACGAGCTCAAGCACGTCTTCGACGTCATCAAGGCCGAACACGAGCTCACCGTCGCCGAGGTCCTGCGCGTCACCGGGGAGAAGACCCTCCTCGACTCCAACCAGGTCCTCAAGCAGACCTTCCACATCCGCGACGCCTACCTCGACCCGATCTCCTACCTCCAGGTCTCGCTGCTGGACCGCCAGCGCACCGCCGCCGAGCGCGGCGAGGAGCCGGACCCGGTCCTCGCCCGGGCCCTGCTGCTCACCGTCAACGGCGTCGCCGCCGGACTGCGCAACACCGGCTGACACCACCCGGCCGGACACACGACGGGGGGGCCCCCCCGCCCCCCCCCCCCCCGGGGGCCCGCCGCGCCCCCCCCCCCCCCCGCCCCCCCCCCCCCCCCCCCCCCCCCCCCCCCCCACCCCCCGGCGCCGGCGGGGCCCCCCCCCCCCCCCGCCCGCGGCGCGGGTGAGCAGTCCGCGCACCGCGGCATAGCCGTCCTCGCCGAGGTCGGCGGTGAAT
>NZ_JBICWS010000024.1:0-89182 GCF_043199875.1 Streptomyces sp. NPDC048516
CGCTACGAGAAACGCGCCTACATCTACCTCGGCACCGTCACACTCGCAGCCCTCGCCATCTGGCTCCGAACGTGATCCGAGAAACAGTGCCTAGTGAGGCCCCTCGCTTGACTGGCCCCCTCATCGCCGCAGGTGAGGGGGCTTGCTGCTGTCTGAGGCCAGGTGTGCGTGTATGCCTCTTTCGTGTAGACTTGGATACAACACGTTGTAAGTTCACCGGCGTTGTCGCTACCGTTGTTGCCAACGCGGCTCACTGGGCTGCGAGTTGAGCTGAGACGCAAGACGCCCCGGCAGCGTGAGCGCGCCCCGGGGCCGACCAACGCTTATGAGGAGCGTCAGCGTGTCCCACCGTATCCAGATCGCCGTTGAACGAGCACTCGTCCGGATCATCGAGTTGGTCTTCCCCTTCGCTGCGGGGAGGCACCGCGCAGCGAAGGGCGCCCGCCCGCCCCGCCCCACCCGCGCCTCGCGGACAGCCGCCCGTACGGTCGCCGCGCCTCGAAACCCATCGGCCGTACGCCATCCACGCACCGCAGCGTCCGCCGACGCCCCCGTCCTCGACGGCCCCAGCCCGCTCGTCCGCCCCTACCTCCTTGCGTACGAACAGCACGCTCGCCGTGCCGCATTGGCGCTTGCGCTCGATGGGATCGACGTCGGCCCGTGGGTCATTCACGGGCACCTCGTCGGCGCCCCGGGCGCGTATTGCCCCGTCCCGGGCGCACCTCGCCCCGTCATGGCGGGGGCGGCGGCCTGATGGAAAGCCGTACACCGGCGACACGCACCGCCGGCACCCTCCGCGGACTGCGGATCAGCCGTGTGCCCAGCAAGCCCGTGCAGCGTGAGGACGACGGGCAGATCGCGATCCATCTGTGGCTGCGGCGCGATGGAGAGTTCGACGGGGATGTCGCGCTGCGGCTTGCGCCCGGCGAGGCCGAACTCCTGCATGCGCAGCTGTGTTACGCGCTCGACGACCCGCCGGTGACCATGACCGGACCGTTCGCAGGCGGTCCGGCCGTCGCCGGGCCGCTGCCGGACTGTCGGGAGAGCGTCCAAAAGCGCCAGGGAGTACGTCACTTGTAGGCCAAGTTTTTGGCGGACGCGGAAGGCTACGACATCCCGCGAACGCCTCCTGGCCCGTCCGGCCCCGCCATCATTCTCTCCGGGGCCGGACGGCCATTTTTCCTGCGCGCGACGAGAACATGCGTCCAAGGCGCACAATGGATCGGCGGGTGGCACAGCCGGTCCAGGGGAGAGGCGCGTACGCATGGTGGTCAGGGGAACGACCGAGCGGGACGAGGCGGAGCTGCCGCTTCTGACGCACCTCAAGAAGATGGGGTGGCGGCACGTCCACGGTCCGGATCTCCAGGTTGCCGAGGAGCGTGCATACGGCGACATCTTTCTCGCCAAGCGGGCGGTGTCCGCGTTACGGCGTACGAACAAGTTGCCCGGTGCCACGAGCGGTTGGATGACGGAAACCGACGCGCTCCGCTCCCTCGACCGGCTGAAGCAGGCCGCGCGGAACGTGGTCACGCGGACGCTCGAAGAGGCCAACGAGGAGGTCACCACGCTCCTGCTGCACGGTGCCCTGGAGAAGGGGCCCGACGAGCGGGATGTGAAAGTGCAGTTCGCCGACTGGGGGACGGAAGCGCTGGAAGGCAGCCGGGAACAGGCGCTGGCGCGGAACGATTTTCTCGTCGTCGATCAGCTGTGCGTCCGCAACGCCGATGGCAAGGACGTGTTTTTCGACCTGGTCCTGTTCGTCAACGGCATCCCGATCGTGGTGATCGAGTGCAAGTCTCCCGACCGGCAGGATCCGCTGGGCGAGGCCATCCAGGATCTGCGCGGATACACGGGCAGGCCGTTGGATGAGGACATACGGGAGCGCGGAAGTGTCCCGCGGGGCATTCCGGAGTTCTTCGCGCCCGTACAGCTCCTGGTGGCCGCCGACGGCAAGGAGGCGGTGCTGGGGACGATCTCCTCCGAGGAAGAGCACTACGCGCTGTGGCGGAGTACCGAGCCGGACTACGAAGAGCTGGACGTGCTCCGGCAGGAGCTGCGCGGCTGGAAGCTGCTCGGTCCCGAGGAGCAGCCCACTCTGCAGCACCAGTTGACGGCGATGGTGCTGAAGCCGCAGAACCTTCTGAACATCATCCGCCACTACGTCTTCGAGATGCCTCTCAAGAGCCGCAAGGGCGCGAAGGGCAGGAAGGGCGCGGGGGCGCGGTCGGCCGGCAAGGGCAGCGCCGGGACGTCCGCGCAGAAGCCGAAGACGGCCAAGGTGGTCTGCCGGCATCAGCAGTACCGGGCCACGGAGAAGATCGTCCGCAAGCTGCGTACCGGCCGTAGCCGGCTGGATCCGGGCGCGGAGCGTGACGAGCGCGGTGGCGTGATCTGGCATACGCAGGGAGCCGGCAAGAGCTTCACGATGAAGTTCCTGACCCGGCGGCTGCACATGAGCCGGGATCCGGAACTGAACCAGATCACCCTCGTGGCGATCACCGACCGCAGGGATCTTCAGCGGCAGCTCAAGAAGTCCGTCGCGCTGAGCGGCAGCGATGTACGGGAAGCCGCGTCCCGGGCGGATCTGGAGGGCATGCTGCGGCGGGCCGGGAAACACGGCGGCCGAGCGGTGATCTTCGCGACGATCCAGAAGTTCCTCGGCGACCTGCCGGGGATTCCGCGGGAGACGGAGGGGGCGGACGGCGTCGGTGCGGAGGCTGCGGACGGGCCGGAGCAGACCGCGGGTACGGCTGACGGCGAGGAAAAGTCGCTCACGGCGGAATTCGAGCAGGCGCGTGACCGCGTCGCCGGCGGCGCGAGCCCCGAGGAGGTGGCGGATCCGTCGCCGGACGAAGAGACACTGAAGGCCGCCGCCCGGGTGTTCCCCGAGTGCAGCGACTCGGTGAAGGTGCTGGTCCTGGTCGACGAGGCACACCGCTCGCACACCTCCGTCCTGCACGCCTGTCTGCGGAAGGCGCTGCCGAACGCCGCCCGGGTCGGCTTCACCGGTACGCCACTGATGCAGGGGCGGCTGTCCGACACCGGCAGGATCTTCGGGCTGGAGCCCAGTCGGGAGCCCGGCGGCAGGCCGGCCTTCCTCGACACGTACCGGATGGACGAGGCGGAGAAGGACAAGGTGATCGTCCCCGTCCGGTACGAGGGGCGCGCGACGTCGGCCGAGGTCCAGGAGAAGCGGAAGCTGGACGAGTGCTTCGCCGACCTGATCGAGCCGCTGGACGAGGCCGAACGACAGCGCGTACGGGACGCGTACGGAACGCCTTCGGGCCGGGATGTGGCTGAGTCCGCGCCGTTGATCCGGAGCAAGGCGTACAACATGCTCGCGCACTATGTGACGGGGCCGCTCACCGGGGGCTTCAAGGCGCAGCTGGCCGTCGTCAGCAGGCGTGCGGCCGTGTGGTACCGGCACGCGCTGAGGGACGCTCGGGCGCAACTCCTGGCGGAGGTGCAGGAGTTCGACAGGTCCGGTCGGCGTGAGGCGCTGCGCGGGCGGGCCCCCGAGTCGTACAACGAGGAGGAAATGCGGCTGCTGCGTGCCTGGCAGTACCAGGCGGTGCTGCGGCGGATGGACTTCGTCCCCGTCATCTCCGCCGGATCGGAGCGGAAGGCGGGCACCTGGCGGGAATGGACCGATGAGGCGTGCCAGCGTGACCACATCGAGCGGTTCCTGCAGCCTTTCCCGGAGCTGCCGCCGGACAACCCCTGGATGGTCACGCACGTACCGGAGCCCGATCCGGTGCTCGCCGGCCGGGTCGCCAGCATGAATCCCTGGAGCGAACTGCCGCCGCACACAAAGGCGGAAGACAGCGAGCCCCCGATCGCCTTCCTGATCGTGAAGTCCATGCTGCTCACCGGCTTCGACGCGCCGATCGAGCAGGCCCTGTATCTGGACCGGCCGATCCAGGATGCCGAGCTCCTGCAGGCGATCGCCCGCGTCAACCGGCCCGCCCCCGAGAAGAAGGAAGGGCTGGTCGTCGACTACTACGGCGTGCTGAACAACCTGGGCATCACCCTCGCCGCGTACAGGGACGATCCGCCAGTGGTCGACTCACTGCGGGACATGGCTGACGAGGCACAGGGCATGGAACACGCGGCCAAGGAGGTTGCGAAGTTCTTCGCCGAGGTGGGGGTCGACAAGGAGGATCTCGGAACCCGGGGAGGCCTCTCGCACGCCATGCTCGCCCTGCACGAACCTGCGCGGCGGGCCGATTTCGACCGGAAGCTCGGAACGTTTCTGGACGCGGTGGACCGCGTATTGCCGCACGAGAAGGCGCTTGACCAGATCCCGGACGTCCGTCGCTGGAGCGTGCTCCAGATGCGGGTACGCCGGCACTACCGCGACGCCCCGGGCGGTGGCTTCTCGATGCGGGGGTACGGCCGGAAGGTCCGCGCGCTGATCGCCGACCATCTGGAGGTCCAGAAGATCGAGCAGGTCATAGCGCCCGTGTCGATCCTGGCTCCGGACTTCGAGGAGATCGTGGATCGGCTGCCGGTGAGGGAGGCCGCGGCGGAACAGGTCCAGGCGCTCCGGTACCACCTGGAGGAGCGGATCGAGCAGGATCAGGAGGGCCGCCCGGTGTACCGGCAGCTCTCCGAGGAGCTGGAGCGGGTCCTGGAAGAGTTCGACGGGCGCTGGGAGGACATCCGGCGGGAGGTGGGCCCCCTCGTCGAGCGCGCCCGTCGGGCGGAAGAGGCGGACCCCGAAGCCGCCGGTCTGTCGGTGATGGAGCAGCGGCTGTACGTGCTCCTGAAAGAGAAGCTGGAGCAGGACTCCCGCTTCGACGCTCCGGCCCCGGAATTTCTCCGCCGGCTCGTGGTCGAGGTCAAGGACGTGATCGTCGGCCACGTCACCCGGGCCTCCTTCGCTGCGGAGGCCGCCCACGTCAGTGAGCTCGACGCGCACATCTGGCAGTGCCTGCGCAGGTCCGGGCTGCGCCCGGTCAGCGGAGGCCGTGCCGCGCTCGGGCAGCTGTCGGAGCTGCTGGCGAGCTATGGCACACAGCAGCATGCGGGCTTCCAGGCCGAGGGCAGGGGACAATAGCTGGGTGTCTCCACCGTCTGCTCCTGCCGCCGCCGTGGGCTCCGGCGATGGTCGTCTCGCCGAGGGGCAGACGCTCGTCGTGGACGGGCTGTCACTCCATGTACGCGTCAGTGCGCGTCGTGTGCGGCTGGGGCTGACTATCGAGAGAGACGCCTCGCTCACGTTGCGTAGTCCTCAGGATTGCAGCCTCCGCCGTGCCGAAAGATTCGTCCGGGACAACAGGCGGTGGATCGAGAGCAAGCTGCTGCTGAGCGAAGAACGGCGGCAGCTGCACCCCGTGCGGACGCTGTACGACGGTGAAATCCACCGTTACCTCGGGCGGGATTACAAGCTGCTGCTCGTGGACGAGCCGGTGGGCATGGGCCAAGAGGAAGACGGACACGAGGGCCAAGGCCAGTCAGATGCGCCCGTGCGCCTGGTGGCGGGCCGACTGCGGCTGAGCCGGTCGGTGGCCGTCGAACCGCAGCAGGCACGGAAGGCCATCGCCGCCTGGTACAGCAAAGCAGGTCAGCGTTGGGTGCAGGGGCGGTTGCAGCCGTGGGCTGCCCGTATGGACGTGGCCGAGCCGCGGGTAGAGGTCCGGGACCTGGGCCACCGGTGGGGCACATACCGGGCCGGGCCGGACGGCAGCGGCCGCGTGGCACTGCACTGGGCTGTCTTCCAGTTGCCGATCCATCTCGTCGACTACGTGATCGCTCATGAACTGGCCCACGTCCGGGTGGCCGGGCACGGCGCTGACTACTGGCGGTTGTTGGGCAGAGCGCTGCCGGAATGCCAGCGATTGAAGGCCGAGTTGGACGAGCTGGGACGGCGTGTGTGGATGGGGGACGTGGGGACGCTGCCGTAGCGGGCAAGGAGCCGGGCGTTCCGAGTCAGCAGCCGCGCGCCTACTTCGCCCTGGAGTAGGTGCGCGGCTGTTTGTCGTGGCCCAGGAACTCGTGGTGCAGGGTGCCGTCGGGGTTCAGGCGGAGGACGGAGCTGTTGCCCGGGGCGCAGCCGGGCGCGGGCCGGGCGACGACCGACGGGCCGAGGGTCAGTCTGTCGCCCTCCGCCGCGAACAGGTCGGCATGCGTCGTGCAGCGGCCGCCGCGGCCCGCGACGACGGTGGTGAGGACCGTGCTGCCCGCCGGGGCCTGCTTGAGGGTGAGCCGCCGGCTGCCGTAGCCGTCGGCGTTCGGCCGCTGCCAGGTACCGATTAAGCCGGCCGGGACGGCGGCCTGGGCCGGTCCGGTGCGGTGCAGGGTCGCGGTGCGCCCGGCCGCCGCCCAGTTCAGGGTGCCGCCCTTGCCCGCTTGGAGGGTGTGTTCGCCGAGCGCGGCACAGCGGCCCGCGGGGACGGACCGTACGACCTTGGTGTCCAGCCGGAGCGCCGGGTGCCCGTCGTGCGCCGTGACGGACACCAGCTTGCCGTCGCTGCGGCATTCATAGGTGGCGCCGAGGCTGGTGCTGTTGGCGACCACCTCGCCGACCGTGCCATTGGTGATCACGAACCGCCGCTGCTGCCCCGTGGGTTCCCCGTCCCGCAGCATCGGGCCCGACCAGGTGCCGACAAAGCGTGCCGGGATGTCGGACGCGCTCTGGTCGGCGCTCGCGCCGCCGCTCAGCAGCGGGACCGCGACGGCGGTGGCGGCGGCCGCGGCGATGGCACTGGTCGTGGCCAGGAGGAGGGGGAGCCGGCGCCGGCGGGGCGCCGGTGCGGAGGGCTCGGCCAAGGGCGGCGATGCCGGAGCGGGGGAGAGGCGGGTGGACGTGAGCGTCGGCGGCCGGCCCCCGGGCGGGGTGTCGGTGTCCAGGAGGCGTACGGCGTGCTGTCCCAGACTTGCGATCAGCTCCGCCGGCAGCCAGGGGGCGGCGAACGGGCCGCCGGGCACCGGCCCGGTACGGTCGGCGATCTCGCGGGGGGAGGGCCGCGCGTCCGGGTCCTTGGACAGGCAGTCCTGGATCAGGCCGCGGATGCCGTCGGGCGCCCCGGTCAGCTCGGGCTCCTCCTGGGCGATTTTGAACATCACCGAGTGGAAGCCCGAGGCCGGGCTGCCGAACGGCTGCCGCCCGGTCGCCGCGTACGCCAGCACCGACCCCACACAGAAGACGTCGCTGGGCGGGCCGGCGCGGTGCCCCCGTACCTGCTCGGGCGACATGAAGCTGGGCGAGCCGAGCACCGTGCCGGTGCGGGTCCGGGTCCGGTCCCCGACCGCGTCCAGGGCGCGCGCGATGCCGAAGTCGATGACCCGCGGCCCGTCGATGGTGAGCAGCACATTGGACGGCTTGAGGTCGCGGTGCACCAGGCCGACGCCGTGGATGTCGCGCAGCGCGCAGGCCAGCCCGTACGCCAGCCGTTGCAGTGAATACAGCGGCAGGGGGCCCGGGTTCCGGATGCGGCCGTACGTGCCGCCGACGACCTCGCTCAGCGTCGGGCCCGCGATATAGCCGGTGGCGACCCACGGGACCGGGGCCTCGGTGTCCGCGTCCAGGACCGGCGCGGTCCACCGCCCGCCGACCCGCCGCGCGGCCGCGACCTCGGCACGGAAGCGGTCCCGGAACTCTTCCTCCGCGGCGAGTTCGGCCTTCACCAGCTTCACGGCCACGGTCCTGCCGCCCTCGGAACGGGCGAGGTAGACCCGGCCCATCCCGCCGCTGCCGAGACGGCTGAGCAGCCGGTAGTCCCCGATCCACTGCGGATCGTCGGCCGTCAGCTCCCGCAGGCCGTCCATCAGGGCGCCCTCCCCCGTCTCGTTGCGTGCCTGAGGCGCGTTCCGGCAGCAGGCGTGCTCCGAGCGTAGGCGGCCGCGGATCGCGCCAGGGCCGAGAGATCGTCACGACGGGAGAACAATCGGTGCCCGAACGGGAGCGAGGGGTGCGACGGGGGCGCGGGCAGGGGGCGCAGGAGGGGAAACGCGGCCGAGCGCGTCCCAACGGGCTGTCAGCTCCTCCGGCCCGTCAGCTTCTCCGGTTCTCCGGGGCGCCTGCTTATCCGGGTTGCCAGTTCCTCCGGTGCGCCGGGCCGTCAGCTCCTCCGGGCCGTCAGCTCCTCTTGTCGGACGGCAGCTTGCGGTACGTCAGCGCCTTTCCGTCGTCGGAGGTGCGGCGCAGCTTGCCGTTCACCATCTCCAGGGTGCTGGCCGAGCCCGGGGAGCAGCCGTCCGGCCCGGACACCACCGTGGAGGGGCCGAGGCGGACCGGCGGCCCCGCATGGGCCAGAGCGGCGGCGAACTCACAGCGGTAGTCCGCCCCGGTCGCCGTCATCGTCAGCACGATGTCACCGGCCTTGCCCTGAGTGAGGGTGAAGCGCCGGATCTCGTCGTGGGAGTCGCCCAGCGTCGCCTCCCACGTGCCCAGGTAGTCCGCGGGAAGCCGGCCCTTCGCGGACCCCGCCGTCCTCTGGGCGCCGGTGCCGCCCGCGTCGTCGGCGTCCGTCGAGCGCAGGCCGCTGCCGTCCGCGCTCATCAGGGCGTACGCGGCGACCGCACCGGCCCCGGCGAGCACCAGCGCGGCAGCGGTGACCAGGGCGGCACCGGCACCGCGGCGGCGCGGCGGCCTACCGGCCGGGGCGGGAGACGGCGCCGCGTCAGGGCGGGGTGCGGTGGCGGCGGGCGGGTACGCCGCCGGGCCACGGGACGGCGGTGGCGGCGTGGCCGGGGCGCGGCCCGCTGCGGAGGGCGTGGGCACGACGGCGGTGGGCGGCTCCCCGTCCCGGGCGGTGTCCCGGTTCTGCGGGTTCTCCGCCGCCAGCAGTTCCACGGCGTGCCGCCCCAGCCGCGCGGTCAGCGCCCCCGGCAGCCACGGCTCGTCGTCCGCACCCGGCCGGTCCCCGCCACCGCTGCCGCCCTCCGCCCGTGCCACCAACTCCGCTGGCGTGGGCCGCTGTCCGGGGTCCTTGGCGAGCGCGCCGGCGATCAGCCCGCGCAACCCCTCGGGCACCGCGGAGAGGTCGGGCTCCTCCTGGGCGATGCGGAACATCACCGCGTGCGCGACGCTGTCGCTCGTCCCGAACGGCTGCCGCCCGGTCACCGCGTACGCCAGCACGGCACCGAGGCTGAAGATGTCGCAGGCCGGGGTCAGCGGCGCGCCGCGCACCTGCTCCGGCGACATGAAGCCCGGGGAGCCGATCGCCCCGCCGGTATGCGTCACGCCGTGGCCGGACACCGCCTCCAGGGCCCTCGCGATGCCGAAGTCGATGACCCGCGGCCCGTCGATGGTGAGCAGCACGTTGGACGGCTTGAGGTCGCGGTGGATGATTCCGGCGGCATGGATCGACCCCAGCGCGCGGGCCAGCCCGGCGGCCAGGATCCATACCGTCCGCTCGGGCAGCGGGGTGCCGCTGCCGCCGACGACCTGCTGCAGGGAAGGCCCCGCGATATAGCCCGTGGCGAGCCAGGGGGTCTCGGCCTCGGTGTCCGCGTCCAGTACGGGCGCGGTCCACTCCCCGGCGACCTGCTGCGCGGCCCGCACCTCCCGCCGGAAGCGCGCCCGGAATTCCTCCTCACCGGCCAGCTCCGCACGCACCAGCTTGACCGCTACCGTACGGCCGCGGTCCGAACGGGCCAGGAACACCCGCCCCATGCCGCCCTCGCCGAGCCGCCCGATCAGGCGGTAGTCCCCGATCCGCGGCGGATCCTGCGCGCCCAGCGGCATCAGCCCCGCCGGCACTTCCGCGCGCCCCTGCCACTCCTGCCGCCCCGCATGTCTTGGCCGTTCCACGATCTGCCGCCCCTTCCCCCCGAATCCGCCCCGCGGGCGAGTGGGCGGGCCGCCTGTGCACCCGGCTGCCCGCGCCCCCTCCTCCGCGGTGAGGATAGCGAGGGCGCCTCGGCCCCTGGCAGGCCGCAGGTCCGTCACGCCCCCGCAGCCGGCGGTAACCCGCGGCGGCGGCCCGCTCTTCCCACGCCGCGGCCCCACTCTGCCGGCGGCGCAGAGAGTTCCAGCGGCGCCGCCATGAACCGCCCGACGGTGGCCGGGATACGACGGTGCCGGATATCTGTTTCCGCGTCCCGGAACTTTCCGGGGGCGAGGAACGTCGTACGCGTACCTCGACGCCTACCGCGCCTACCGCGAGCACCGCGACCACCCGAGGCCGACCGCGGCCCCGACCCCGACACCACGTCCACGGCGCAACAACGAAAACAGCAACGGAACAGCGCGCTCCCCGGTCCCGCACGTCCCCCTTCCCCTCCCCGTGCCCGCCCGACTGCCAAGGAGACCGTGTGATCCCCGCCGTACGCGCCCTCGCCCGCGCCGCCATGGCCGCGCGCCCCGTGCCGCTCGCCGACGTCCAGGCGCGGGCCGAACTCCTCGCCCGTTTCGACCGCCGCTATCTCGTCCCGGTAGAGGTCTTCGCCGCCTTCGCGGCCGAACTCACCGACCACGGCAGGCCGGGCGGCCCGTTCGCGGCGCTGTGCATCAACGGACGCCGCTGGTTCCGCTACCGCTCCTTCCACTACGACACCCCTGACCTGCGTTCCTTCCACGCCCACCGGCAGGGCCTGCCGCTGCGCTACACGATCCGCGAGCGGCGGTACGAGGACATCGGGGAGCGGCAGTTCGAGGTCAAGCTCACGGGACGGCACGGCGAGACGGTCAAGCACCGGCGGCCGCTGCTGCCGGGCGACCCGGCCCTCGGCGCGGCCCCGCGCGGCTTCCTCGCCGCCGTACTGGACCGCGCCTACGGCCTCGCGGCCCCCACCGACCTCGACGGCGCCCTGGAGACCGACTACACCCGCGCCACCTTCGTCGCGGACGGCCGGCGCATCACCTGTGACGCCGCGCTGCGCTGCCGGGACCTGGAGTCCGGCCGCACGGTACGCGCCGACGGCGGACTGGTACTCGTCGAGATCCGGACCGCCGCCCGGCTGACCGACGCCGCCCGGCTGACCGACTCCGCCCGGCTGACCGACGCGGACCGGCTGCTGCGCGGCCACGGTGTCCAGGCCACCGCCTTCACCCGCTACTGCGGCGGCCTGTCGGCACTGCGCCCGGAGCTGGCCGCCGGCCACTGGCGCCAGGCCCAGGCCGTACGGACGGCCTTTCCCGCGGCGCCCTGACCACCCTGCGCCCCGCCATGGGTCACCGCGGCGGGCCGCCCACGATTCTGGACAGAATGTCCGCGCGTCGTGGGTGGAGTCACACACAGTGTCGGTACCGTCCGGCAGGCCGTGATCCCTACGCTGAGGGCGTTCGCCGCGACCGTCCCACGGCGGACCCGAGCGACCCGATCCGAGGTACTGACCGTGACCACGACGCCCTCCGCCCCCGCCGCCGATCCCGCCACCGGGCGGGCCGTCAAGGCCGCCGACCGCGCGCACGTCTTCCACTCCTGGTCCGCGCAGGGCCTGATCGACCCGCTGCCGATCGCCGGCGCCGAGGGCTCGTACTTCTGGGACTACGACGGCAACCGCTACCTCGACTTCTCCTCGCAGCTGGTCAACACCAACATCGGCCACCAGCACCCCAAGGTCGTCGCGGCGATCCAGGAGCAGGCCGCCAAGCTGTGCACCATCGCGCCCGGATTCGCCGTGGACGTACGGTCCGAGGCCGCCCGGCTGGTCGCCGAGCGCACCCCCGGCGACCTCGACAAGATCTTCTTCACCAACGGCGGCGCGGAGGCCGTGGAGAACGCGGTCCGGATGGCCCGGCTGCACACCGGCCGCGCCAAGGTGCTCTCCGCCTACCGCTCGTACCACGGCGCCACCGCCACCGCGATCAACCTGACCGGCGACCCCCGCCGCTGGCCCTCCGACACCGCCTCCGCGGGCGTCGTCCACTTCTGGGGCCCGTTCCTCTACCGCTCGGCCTTCCACGCCGAGAACGAGGCGCAGGAGTGCGAGCGCGCCCTCGCGCACCTGGAGCAGACCATCGCCTTCGAGGGCCCGCAGTCGATCGCCGCGATCATCCTGGAGACCGTCCCGGGCACCGCCGGCATCATGGTCCCCCCGGCCGGCTACCTGGCCGGCGTCCGGGAGATCTGCGACCGCCACGGCATCGTCTTCATCCTCGACGAGGTCATGGCGGGCTTCGGCCGTACGGGCAAGTGGTTCGCCGCCGACCACTTCGGCGTCACCCCCGACCTGCTGACCTTCGCCAAGGGCGTCAACTCCGGCTACGTCCCGCTGGGCGGCGTCGCGATCAGCGCCGAGATCGCCGCGACCTTCGACCAGCGCCCCTACCCGGGCGGTCTGACCTACTCCGGCCACCCGCTGGCCTGCGCCTCCGCCGTCGCCACCATGAACGCGATGGCCGAGGAGCGGATCGTGGAGAACGCCGCCGAGATCGGCGAGCGGGTCATCGGCCCCGCGCTGCACGAGATCGCCGCGCGGCACCCGTCCGTCGGCGAGGTCCGCGGTATGGGCGTCTTCTGGGCGCTGGACCTGGTCAAGAACAAGGAGACCCGCGAGCCGCTGGTCCCGTACAACGCCGCCGGTGCCGCCAACGCCCCGATGGCCGAATTCGCGGCGGCCTGCAAGCGCGGCGGTCTGTGGCCGTTCGTGAACATGAACCGGACGCATGCCGTCCCGGCCTGCACGATCACCGAGGCCGAGGCCAAGGAGGGCCTTGCCGCCCTCGACGAGGCCCTGTCGGCGGCCGACGCCCACACCGTCTGAGCCTCTACGGGCAACGCCGCCGGGGGAGCGGAACCGCAGGTCACGGACACGCCGTCCGGCGGACCGACGGTAACCTCGGGCGGCATCGAGGTGCGGCCCTCGCCTATCGTGGGCGGGGGCCGCTCCCACCTGCGCGGTCAGCGACGTCGAAGGAGACGCACACGATGGCCGCCGGCGGAGACAGCTCAGTCATACGACGCAGCACCCTGCGCCAGCAGATCGCCGACGCCCTGCGCGACGAGGTCCTGGCAGGCCGGCTGCCGTCCGGCCACCCCTTCACCGTCAAGGAGATCGCCGAACAGTACGGCGTCTCCGCCACCCCCGTGCGCGAGGCACTGCTCGACCTCTGCGCCCAGGGCCTGCTCGACGTCGAACAGCACCGCGGCTTCAAGGTGCACGCCTTCACCGCCGGCGACTTCCGCGCCATGGTCGAGGCCCGCACCCTGGTCATCGAGGGCATCTTCCGCAGCGGCGCCGACCGGGCCCTGCGGGAAACCCCCGCCGAGGTGCTGATCTCCATCCGGCGCCGCGCGGACGAGGCCGAACGGGCCGCGCGCGGCGGCGACCTGGACGTCCTGATCGGCTACGACCTGCGGTTCTGGCGCGAGCTGAGCAGCATCGTGAACAACGCCTACATCAGCGACTTCCTGGACCGGATCCGCGTCCAGACCTGGATGTTCGCGGTGCCGCTGCTGCGCCGCGAGGGGGACCTCAAGGGGCAGCTGTGGCAGGGCCACAGCGCGCTGGCCGACGCCCTGCTCCAGCACGACCTGCCCGCGGCCCAGCGGCTGATCGCCGAGTACAACGAGCACTCCCTCGCTCTCGTCGGAACGCGCGGGTAGCACTACGCTGTCCCGACCATCGGCCGTAATGGGCCGTACCCGTAGCTGTACGTGCGCCGGTGTCCCCGTCCCCGACCGGAAGCGAGCCCATACTCGTGGCATGTGACCTGTGGCTGGTACCCCTCGTCGATGTGCTGTGCCACAGCCCCGACAACCCGTTCTCCGAAGAGATCGCCGCCTACGACAAGGCCCTGACGGAAGCGGGTCTGCCACCGGTCCCGGTCTTCAGCTATATGCCCGGCCTGTCCGGTGACGTCGCGCCCGTCGCCGGCTTCGACTACGACGCACTGCACTTCCTGCGCCGCGCCTACCTGCTGCGACTGTGCAACCTGGAGGTGACCCCGGTCGACGAACTGGGCGGAGACTACGAGCAGTTGCTGGAGATGTTCGAGACCACCGCGCAGCAGTCCCATCTCGTGTGGCATTACGACCACGCCGGTGCCTACGTCCCGGTCGACTTCCCGCACCCGCTCGCAGGCGACGAACTGCTGGAGGGCGGCGGCCCGCTGGGCTCCTCGCACGGTCTGCTGCGCGACCTCGAACTCGTTGCGCCATCCCTCGGTATCGATCCGGCCAATCCGCCGGCCGCCCCCGCACCGCCGGCCGGCCCCACCTCCCTGGAGGAGCGGGCGGACGCGGTCCCCCTGGACAACAGCCCGTTCGCCCGGGAACGGCACGTATGGCTCGGCCTGCACGCGGCCGCCACCCGAAGCCTGGGCCAAGGCTCCATGATCGTCTTCAGTTGACCCCACTCACGTTCACTTATCCACCTACGGGAGGGGACGGGCCGGAGGGGCCGGTGTGCGGGGCTTTGCTTCCGAAGGCTCCAAGAAAGAGCAAAGGCGGAGCGCAGCGGAGCCTAAAGCGAAGCAGTCCCGCACACCGGCCCCGGAGGCGCGTCCCCGCACCCACAGCCCCGCGCAGCGGCCCCCGGCCCGCCGCTGGGGGTACCTCCCACGCCCTTCAGGCAGTGGGGGAGCAACGGCGAGAAGCCCCCACGGCGGGGCAGCCGAAAACGGGCCGAGGCAAAGCGCAGCGAACCGGCCCGCCGCCAGGCGCAACGGCGGCGAACCCCTACGGCGGGCAGCCGAAAACGGGCCGAGGCAAAGCGCAGCGAATCAGCGTGGCGCCTCCGGCGGCCGCTGCCGCGGCATGTTCGGCCGCGCCCGCTGCGGCACCGCAAACCGCCCCGGCGGGCCCGGCGCCTCCTGACGCGCTTCCACGGCGGCGAAGCCGCCCCCGTGCGCCGCGGCAAGCCGCAGCGAATCGGCCCGGAAGTCCGCCATCCAGTCGGCCGTCTCGGCCCGCACCAGCTCCCCGAGGTCTTCGTTGAACCGCCGCAGCACGCCCAGACAGCGCTCGGCCGCCTCACCCGCCGTGCCCTCGGCCGGCCCGAGCACCTCGCGCACGCTCTCCACCGCCCAGTCGAACTGCAGCGCCTCCAGCCGCCGGTGAATCGCCTGGGCGGTCGCCAGGTCCCGCATCCAGCCGGCGGTCACCCCGAAATACCGGTCGCAGCCCACACACACCGCCGCCAGCAGCAGCGACAGGGCGCCCCAGGGCGCCCCGCCCTGCCAGGTTCCGGCCAGATCCAGCAGCGGGAGCACGCCGCCCGCCGTCACCCCGGCCGCGGCCCCCACCCGCAGCATCCGCGCGCTGCGGCGCTTGGCCCGCCGGCCGTGCAGATACCAGTCGGCGCTGCGCAGCGCGCCCTCCTCGCTCCAGAGATAGAGCGCGTCCAGGCGGTCGGACGGCTCCCCCCAGTCGCCGAGCGGAAAGGCCCGCCCCGCAAGATCCCTCCGGCCGCGGCCCCGGCTGCCGCTCTCCCGGGTGGGGCTGCCGCCCTCCCGAGGGGGCCCCTCGGGCTGCATCTCCGGATGACTCACCCGTGCACTCCCTCTCTGTCTCCACAGCCTCTGTGGCTCTCCACGGACACGTGCGGTGCGTGCCGTGTGCGCGTGACGTATGCGCGCGATGCCTGCCTGCCTGACGTATGCGCGTGAACGGATACGCGCGATGCCTGCGTGACGCATCCGCCTGACCGACACGCGCAATGCCTGCGTGACATATACGCGACATATGCGCGCGGTGCATGCGTGATGTACGAGACGACCGTGGCGCCGCCCAGCCCCTTCCTACCGCCGAACGGCTGGCGTCGGCCCCACGATCACGCTCTTTCCGCCCGGAAGGGGGGCGGGATCGGATATAAGGCCGCCGGGGATCTCACCCGAAAGAGTTGCCACCGCGGCGACGCGCGGTTTCCAGCCGCTCCTGGCCTCTTCGCCGCCCGCGCCCGGCCGACGTCCGGCCGCCCGGCACTCTCGTCTAGGCTGCCACCGTGAAGGTCCTCGTCATCGGCGGCGGCGCCCGCGAACACGCCCTGTGCCGCTCTCTGTCCCTCGACCCCGACGTCACCGCGCTGCACTGCGCTCCCGGCAACGCCGGTATCGCCGAGGTGGCCGAATTGCACGGGGTCAACGCCCTCGACGGCGCGGCCGTCGCCGAACTCGCCGTCGGTCTGCAGGCCGACCTGGTCATCGTCGGCCCCGAGGCCCCCTTGGTGGCGGGCGTCGCGGACGCCGTACGCGACCGCGGCATCCCGGTCTTCGGCCCGTCGGCCCAGGCAGCCGAGCTGGAGGGCTCCAAGGCCTTCGCCAAGGACGTGATGGCCACCGCGGCCGTCCCCACCGCCCGCAGCTATGTGTGCACCACCCGGGAAGAGATCGACGCGGCCCTGGACGCCTTCGGCGCCCCGTACGTCGTCAAGGACGACGGCCTGGCCGCCGGCAAGGGCGTCGTGGTCACCGACGACGTCGAGGCGGCCCGCGCGCATGCCCTGGCCTGCGACCGCGTGGTCATCGAGGAGTTCCTGGACGGCCCCGAGGTCTCGCTCTTCGCGGTCACCGACGGCGTCACCGTCGTCCCGCTGCAGCCCGCCCAGGACTTCAAGCGCGCCTACGACGGAGACCAGGGCCCCAACACCGGTGGCATGGGTGCGTACAGCCCGCTGCCCTGGGCCGACCCCAAGCTGGTCGACGAGGTCATGGCCACCGTCCTGCAGCCCACCGTGGACGAGCTGCGCCGCCGCGGTACCCCCTTCTCCGGGCTGCTCTACGCGGGCCTGGCGATCACCTCCCGCGGAGTGCGGGTGATCGAGTTCAACGCGCGCTTCGGCGACCCGGAGACCCAGGTCGTCCTCGCCCGCCTCAAGACCCCGCTCGCCGGTCTGCTGCACGCCGCGGCCACCGGCACCCTCGCCACCCTCCCGCCGCTGCGCTGGAGCGACGGTGCGGCGGTGACCGTCGTCATCGCCTCCCGCAACTACCCGGACACCCCGCGTACCGGCGACCCGATCGACGGTCTCGCCGACGTCGCGGAGCGGGACGGCCCCAAGGCGTACGTCCTGCACGCCGGCACCAAGCGCGACGAGAGCGGCGCGGTGCTCAGCGCGGGCGGCCGGGTGCTGTCCGTCACCGCCACCGGCTCCGACCTCACCACCGCCAGGCAGCGCGCCTACCGCGCCGTCGGCCGGATCTCCCTGGACGGCTCGCAGCACCGCACGGACATCGCCGCCAAGGTCGCGGACGCGGCGGCGGGGACAGCGGGCGTCTAGGGGGCGCCTCCGCCCGGTGCCCGCCCAGGCCTGCGCCGCCGGTCGGTGCCGCGTCCGGCGCCGTCCTCGGTGACCTCTTGGGCGACATCTCTCCTGGGGCATATGCCACATACCGTGACATATGCCCCAGTCCTCGTGGTGCAGACCGGGCCGAAGTGTCCACGGCCCATACCCATCGCGCACGGGTTCCCGGCTTTGCCCAAAGCCATTCCATCGAGTGACCGCACCAGGTATACGGCTGACGAGGCCCGCACCCCCAACTAGGGTGCGGCGCAAGCGTCCTGTGGCCGGCGGGCCGGAATCCGGCACGGTTGCCACGGTGGCGTCCGGCAAGTGGCTCACCGGCATTGCGATGTCAGTGGCCGGTGCCACAGTGGTGGTGGAGTGCCCTCGCTCCTCTCACCGCGCATATCTCGTACGTCCGTCCCGTGTTCTCTCCGTCCGGCTCCATCAGGACAGCAGGGGGTGTACAGGCTCGTGGCAAGTCCGGAAACAGGCGTCCTGGCGGCGCGTGCCCGCGCCCTTGCCGTGCTGCGGATCCGCAGCACGGCGCTGGCCGTCGCGCTGCTGCCGGCGGCCGTGGCCGTGGTGCTGTTCACCGGCCGGGCGACCGGCCACCTCGGCGCGGGTACCGGCTGGGAGCTGGCCGGCTGGATCGCCGGCGGTCTCGGAGTGCTCAGCCTGCTCCTGGCGGCGCTGGTCACGGCCGTCGTGGCGCGTGCCAGACCCGCCCTCAGTCCGTCCGTGCCGATCTCCGAGAAATCGGCCCCCGATCTCTACCGCCTCGTCCGCGATCTCGCCGACCGCCTGGAAGTCCCCGCGCCCTCGGCCATAGCGCTCACCCCGGACTGCGACAGCTGGCTGGAGGACCGTACACACCGTGCCCACGGCCCGCCGCGCCGCGGCAGGGGAGCGGCACCGCGCGAGGGACGCCGGTCGGCCGAGGCGCCGGTCCTGGTCATCGGCTCGCCCTTCCTGTGGTGGATGCGGGTCGCCGAGCTGCGGGCCCTGCTGGCCCCGGTCGTCGCGGGCACCGGCCCGTCCGCCCACCCCGACATAGCGGCCGCCCGCCGCTTCATCCGCGGCCTGGACGCCGCGGTCGCCGTATCGGCCCGCGCCCGGGGTCCGCTGCGCGCCCTCCCGCTCCGCTTCGTGGGCCGGGTGGCACGACTGCTGCTGCGGGCCGGCCGCGAACACGCCACGATCATGGAGCGCGCCGTCGCCGCCGCCGCCTCCGAGCGCGCACAGACCGTCGACTACGGCCTGCGTATCGTCGCCCAGGAACAGGTCGGTCTCGCCTATGCGGGCTGGGACCGGCTGCTGACCCGGGTGGCGCTGCCCGCCTGGCGGATGGGCCGCTGGCCGTCCCGGCTGGACGCCGGCGTGGTCTCCGCGCTCACCGAACTCTCCCGCCGCGACCGCCTCGCCAACGGCTTCGCCTCCCGTCTCGGCGAGCGCCCGGCCTGCGACCTCCTGGAGGAGCCGGGCGCCATCGACCGCGCCGCCTCCCTGCTGGCCGCCCGCCTCTTCCACGGCGGCCCGGCCGAGCCCGGGCCCGACTGGTCGCCGGTCGGCTGGAACCAGTACCCGGAAGAGGTCGTGGACCGTAAATGGCGCCTGGAGGCCGCCCGCCTCCACCGCGTCCTCGACAACCTCCCGGTGACCGCGCTCCCGGCGGCCCCGCCCACAGCGGCGGCCCCGGACCCCGCCTGCGCCCCGCCCCTCTCGTACGCCCGCTCCGCCCCTCGTACGCCCGCGGGCCGCCACCCGGCGGACCGCCCCGCCGGGGGCCCGCCGTCCACCGGTCATCGCGGCGCCCCGCCGGCCGCACCGGCCCCTGGCCCCACGCTCGCCCGTGTCATCGACCGGCTCGCCCAGGGCGAGCGGGCGGGCGATCTGGTCGCCGCCCGCCTGGGCGCGGAGGTCGAGCGCGAGGAGCGCGAGGAAGCGGCTCGCCAGGCCGCGCGCTGCGGCTCGGCGCAGGACGCAGGCATCGGTGTGGCCTGGGGCGACGGCATGGTGTCCGAGGGCGGCCTCCCGCTGTTCCCGCTGCAGCCGCCCCGTACGGGCCGCGAACTCCTCGCCGACCACGTCACCGCCATGGTCTGCTGTGCCGCAGTCGACACCGCGGGCGCCGCCCCCGGCCTGGACTGGCTCGACGGCCCGGCGCTGCTGGTCGGCGGCGCCCGCCGCGCCGACCTCGGCCGCCCGGTACTCAGCCTGGTCGACGACGGCGACGCGGAGCCGCTCCGCGGCTGGCTGACGACGGTCGGCGTACGCCCCGAGAAGCCGGTCCGGCTGGTATGACAGGAAAAACCGGAACGACCGGAGCGACTGGAGCAACCGGAACGGCCAGAGCAACCGGAGCGACCGGAGCGACTGGAACGGCCAGAGCGACCGGAGCGATTGGAACAACCGGAACGACCAGAGCAACCGGAGCAACCGGAGCAACCAGAGCAACCGGAGCAACCGGAGCAACCGGAACGACCAGAGCAATCGGAAAGCCGCAGGCAAGGCCGCAGGCAAGGCAGCGCCCAAGGCAGCACTCAGCCCCCGGGCGGGGACCGGACGCCTCGTCCCCGGTCTTCCGCGCCACCGGCTGAATGTTCCCTTCCAGTTCGCATTTCGGGGGCTGCACCCTCTAAATTCACGACGAAGGGTGACGAAGTGAGTGCGTAATGTGATGTGCTGGGGGATGGCCGGCCGGGTTCGCCCGGCCGGGCGCAGTAGCGGCTCGATCGGCTGCGGCCGATGGGGATGCGGGAGGGGAGTGAAGGTGGCGACGGATCAGATCAGGCGCTGGGAGTCGGGTGCGCTCGCCCACGCGGTCACGGACCCGTTCGGGCAGGGCCCGCTGCCCTGGCTGCGCGGCAGCGAGAACTACTTCGACTCCGGCCGCATCATTCCTTGGTACGTCGACCCCGCCGTCGCCCAGGGCGCACTGCCGGTGCCCGACCCCGGCAAGCACAACGGACCGCGTACCGCCGATGACGTCCACCGCCAGATCAAGGGCTTCGCCGGCCCCGGCGCGGTGGCCCCCGGCGAGGCCATCGACTTCCGCGTCTCGGTGGACCCGCCCCAGCCTTTCAACATCGACATCTACCGCATCGGCCATTACGCGGGCGCCGGCGCTGCCAAGATCACCAACAGCCCCCGCCTGGCGGGTATCGTCCAGCCGCCCCCGCTGACCGCCGACCGCACGGCCTCCTGCCACCACTGGTGGCTCTCCTGGCGCCTGCAGGTCCCCACGTCCTGGCAGCTCGGCGCCTATGTCGCCGTGCTCACCACCGCCGACGGCCGCTACCGCTCCCACATCCCCTTCACGGTCCGCGATCACCAGCCCGCGGACCTCCTCCTGCTGCTGCCCGACATCACGTGGCAGGCCTACAACCTCTACCCGGAGGACGGCCGGACCGGCGCCAGCCTCTACCACGCCTGGGACGAGGAGGGCGCGCTGCTCGGCGAGGGGGACGCCGCCACCACCGTCTCCTTCGACCGCCCCTATGCCGGCGCGGGACTGCCCCTCCATGTCGGCCACGCCTACGACTTCATCCGCTGGGCCGAGCGCTACGGCTACGACCTCGCCTACGCCGATGCCCGCGATCTGCACGCCGGACGGGTCGACCCGTCCCGCTACCGCGGCCTGGTCTTCCCCGGCCACGACGAGTACTGGTCGGTGCCCATGCGCCGTACGGTCGAGCACGCCCGCGACACCGGCACCTCCCTCGTCTTCCTCTCCGCCAACACCATGTACTGGCAGGTCGATCTCTCCCCTTCGCCCTCGGGCCCGGACGCGCTGCTCCACTGCCGCAAGCGGCAGGGCCCCGGACGTCCCGCACTGTGGCGGGAGCTGGGGAACCCCGAACAGCGGCTGATGGGCATCCAGTACGCCGGCCGGGTCCCCGAGCCGGCCCCCATGGTCGTACGCAACGGCGGCCACTGGCTGTGGGAGGCCACCGGCGCGCACGAAGGCGACGAGCTTCCCGGTCTGGTCGCCGGCGAGGCGGACCGCTACTTCCCGCGCACCAGCCTCCCCGAGCACACCGAACGCATCCTGCTCGCGCACTCCCCTTACCGCGACAGCGAAGGCGCCCGCCGCCATCAGGAGACCTCCCTCTACCGCGCCCCCAGCGGCGCCTGGGTCTTCGCCTCCGGCACCTTCGCCTGGTCCCCGGCCCTCGACCGCCCCGGCCATGTCGACGAACGCATCCAACGCGCCACCGCCAACCTCCTCGACCGCATCTGCAAGCGCGACTGAGCCCACCCGCAGCCCGCCCCGCCCGCGCAACCCCGCGACCGCGCCAGGCCCCACCCGCACGAACGCCGCGCCCGCAGAGGGGCCTGCCCGCGCCCGCCGTCCGCCCCCGCCCGGCCGTGCCAGCGCCCCGCCCGCTACCGCGCGGCGGACGGCCCCAACTCCCTTGCCAGAGCGACCGTCAGGGCCCGGAAGATCCGCACCTCCGGATTCGGGTCCCCGGCGCGAGTGGCGAGCACGCTCTGCGCCCAGGGGGCATCCAGTACCGGTACGAACACCGCCCCCGGCCACGGGTAGTAGCGCGCGAACGACTTCAGCCCCGAGCCCGCTCCCCGCCCCGCCGCCACGCTCGTCAGCACGTCCTGCGGGGTCAGCGCGTAGTCGAGGCCACGCCGTTGGCCCTCGTTGAAGTACAGGTAGTCGGTGAAGGGCTGCGGCGTGTGCGAGGGCAGCCGCAGATACGGCAGGTCGATGATGTCCGCCATCCGTACCCCTTCGTGCGCGGCGTCCGCGAGCGAGGACGCCGCCGGCACCGCCACGATCCGCTGCTCGGTCGTCAGCACATCGGCCTCGATCTCCGCACTCCGGACCAACGGCCGCACGAACGCCACGTCCACCCGGTCCTCGCGCAGCGCACTGCAGTGCTCGGTGAAGGTCAACTGCACCAGCGACAGCGGGACGTCGGGCCGTGCCCGGCGGAAGGCACTGATCGCGGCCGGGGTCACCTCGGCCGACCCGTGCCCCATGACACCGACCCGCAGCGGCCGGGCGGGGGCCGTCCCCTGCGCCGCGTCCGCCACATCGTCCATCGCGGCGTTGGCGGCGGCGAGCAGCGTACGGGCGTGGGAGACCAGCCGCCGCCCCGCCGCGGTCGGCGCCACCGGGCTGCGCTCCAGCAGGAGGGTGCCGAACTCCCGCTCCAGTTGCTGTACATGGCCGGTCACCGCCGCGGGAGAAAGGAACAGCCGGGCCGCCGCCCGCCCGAAGTGCCCTTCCTCGACCACGGCAAGAAAGGAGGAGAGCCGCCGCAGATCCATGAGGCCCACGATAATTCCGGACTCGCCCTGCCATCGGGGGCCGTTCAGTTTTCCTGAACGGGGGAGGCGCCGCGGCCCGTGCGGCCCGTACAACACATTCCATGACGACCACGGCACCCCCCGCCGCCTCCCGGACCACCCGGACCGCCCGCCGTCCGACCCGTCACCGCCACTGGCTGCGTACCGGCTGGGTGATGACCACCTCGGGCTGGAGCGCCAATCAGTTCTCCGCCCTCCTCGGCGCCTACCACTCGGATCTCGGTTTGACCGAGGCCACGACCACCGCCCTCTTCGGTGTCTATGTCCTGGGCCTGATCCCCGGTCTGTTCCTGGGCGGTCCGGCCGCCGACCGCCGCGGCCGCCGCCCCGTCGTCTTCGCCGCCCTCGCGCTCTCCGCGCTGGCGACCGTGCTGCTGATGGCGGGTTCGACGGCCACCGGCCTGCTGTGGCCCGGCCGTTTCCTGACCGGCATCGGGGCCGGCGCCCTGCTCAGCGCCGGCAGCGCATGGATCAAGGAGCTGTCCTCGCCTCCGTACGACACCCGCTCGACGGCCGGCGCCGCGGCCCGCCGTTCGGGACTCTTCCTCTCCGCGGGCTTCGCCACCGGCGGGCTGGTGGCGGCGCTGATAGCCCAGTGGGCCCCGGCGCCCATGATCACCGCATACCTGCCCCA
This sequence comes from Streptomyces sp. NPDC048516, assembly GCF_043199875.1. Classification (NCBI taxonomy): domain Bacteria; kingdom Bacillati; phylum Actinomycetota; class Actinomycetes; order Kitasatosporales; family Streptomycetaceae; genus Streptomyces; species Streptomyces sp. NPDC048516. Next base: position 23,075 of record NZ_JBICWS010000024.1, read on the forward strand.
CCTCGCCCTCTCCGTGACAGCCGCGCTCCTGGCGTCCCGCACACCGGAAACGGCCCGCACCGGCGGGCTGGGGGCGGCCCGCACGCCTGACGCGCCCGCGCCCGGCCCAGCCCCCGGCCCGGCCTTCCGCCGTCTGGTCGCCCCCGTTGCTCCCTGGGTGTTCGTCGCCCCCAGCATCGCCCTCGCCACCCTCCCCGGGCTCGTCGATGCGGAGCTCACCGGCTGGCAGACCGTGTACGCCGGGCTCGTCACCGCCGTCACCCCTGGCGCCGGCCTGGCCGTCGCTCCCCTCGCCCGACGCCTCGCCGCCCGCCACCGGACCGCCACCGCCGTGACCGGCCTCGCCGCCGTCATCGTCGGCCTGCTCCTCGCCGCCTTCGCGGTCGCCCGTATCCGGCCGGACGCCGCATTGCTCGCCGCCGCCGCACTCGGCGCCGGATACGGACTGTGCGTGGCCTACGGCCTCACCGAGGTCGCCGCCCTTGCGCCCCCGGACCGGCTGGCCCGTCTGACCGCCCGCTTCTGGGCCCTGTGCTACCTGGGCTTCTGCACCCCGTACGCGATCACGCTGCTCACGGGTCTGTTCGCCCCGGCCACGGTGCTGCTCGTGGTGGCAGTCCCGGCCGCGGCCACCCTCGCGCTGATCGCCCACCGGGGTGCTCGCCGGGGCGTCCGGCAAGGTGGCCGCCAGGGCGCCCGCCCCACCGCATGACGTCCCGCCCCCGCCGCCTGACGCCCGGCTCGCACGGCCAGGCACCCAGCTCCCCCGGCGTACCGGCCCCCCGTCCGCCACCACCGGCCCGCGTAAGGGAGAATCGGTAGGACTCCTGGATCAACCTACGCGGAGGAAGCGTGCCCGGTTTTGTAGAAAAGCCCGAGCCGGTGGAGGTTCCCGGACTCACCCACCTGCACACCGGCAAGGTGCGCGACCTCTACCAGAACGCCGCCGGCGACCTGATCATGGTCGCCAGCGACCGTACCTCCGTCTATGACTGGGTGCTGCCCACCGAGATCCCCGAAAAGGGCCGCATCCTCACCCAGCTGTCCCTGTGGTGGTTCGACCAGCTCTCCGACCTGGCCCCCCACCACGTCCTCTCCACCGACGTCCCGGCCGGCGCTCCCGCCGACTGGGCGGGCCGCACCCTGGTCTGCAAGTCGCTGCGGATGGTTCCCGTCGAGTGTGTGGCCCGCGGCTACCTCACCGGCTCCGGCCTCGCCGAATACCGGCAGACCCGTACCGTCTGCGGGCTGGCCCTCCCCGAAGGCCTCGTCGACGGCTCCGAACTCCCCGCGCCGATCTTCACCCCGGCCACCAAGGCCGCCGTCGGTGACCACGACGAGAACGTCTCCTACGAGGAGGTCGTCCACCAGATCGGCGCCGATGTGGCCGCCCAGCTCCGGCAGACGACCCTCGCCGTCTACAGCCGGGCCCGCGACATCGCCCGCGAGCGCGGCGTCATCCTGGCGGACACCAAGTTCGAGTTCGGCTTCGACGGTGAGCGGCTGACCCTGGCCGACGAGGTCCTGACGCCCGACTCCTCGCGCTTCTGGCCCGCCGACTTGTGGCAGCCGGGCCGCGCCCAGCCGTCCTTCGACAAGCAGTTCGTCCGCGACTGGCTGACCTCTCCCGCCGCGGCCTGGGACCGCACGGGCGAGCTGCCGCCGCCCGCCCTCCCGCACGAGATCGTCGAGAGCACCCGCGCCAAGTACGTCGAGGCCTACGAGCGCCTCACGGGTCTCAGCTGGGCGTGAGTCTCGTCTGGGCGTGAGCCCTTGGGCGTGAGCCCTTTTCCGGCCCGGGCCCCACCCCGGGCCGGCTCCCGACCCGGCCTGGCCGGAACCCGGGCCGGAAGGGGAGGGGCAATCTATGGGTGCCCAGGCGGGGTGCCCCGGCGACACCACACTCCGGGCGACACCGCATCGCGCCCCGGGCGCACGAAAAGGCCCCGTCCGGCATCACTGCCGGCCGGGGCCTTGTCTTCTGAGCGGACGACGAGGCTCGAACTCGCGACCTCAACCTTGGCAAGGTTGCGCTCTACCAACTGAGCTACGTCCGCATGCTCCGTGCACAGCTCCTGAAACCAGTCGCCGCCGCGCGGTGCGGGCACCACTATAGCCAACCTCGCTCGCGGGCGAGGCGCGCCGCGGCGTGACGGTTCTCCGCGCCCAGCTTCGCGGTCGCCGACGAGAGGTAGTTCCGCACCGTCCCCGGCGACAGCGAGGCCCGCTCCGCGATCTCCGCGACCGGCGCCCCGTCCTCGGCGCATTCCAGCACTTCTGCCTCCCGGGCCGACAACGGAGACTCCCCGGCACTGATGGCATCCGCCGCCAACTCCGGGTCCACATAACGGTTTCCGGCATGGACCGCGCGTATGATCTCCGCCAGCCGCTGCGCCGACACCGTCTTCGGAACGAACCCCCGCACCCCGGCTTCCAGTGCCCGCTTCAGATGCCCCGGCCGGCCGTGACTCGTCACGATCATGGACTGGCACCCCGGCACCTCACCCCGCAGGGATGTGGCCACTGCCACACCGTCCGCCCCCGGCATCTGCAGATCCAGCACCGCCACATCCGGCCTGTGGGCCCGGGCCATCGCCCGCGCCTCCGGTCCCGACGCCGCCTCGGCCACCACCAGCAGATCGTCCTCCAGCGACAGCAACGCCGCCAGCGCACCCCGGATCAGATGCTCGTCATCCGCGAGCAACACCCGGATCACCTCGCCACGCACCCCGTCACTCACCCGCTGTCCACCTCTCCGCCTACCGAGAATCCCCGCACCCGACCCCCGCACCGGACCCCAGTACCGAATCCCGCGCCGAGCTTTCTGCGCCGAACCCCCGCACCACGCCGTTCGCCCGCACCACGCCGTTCGCCCGCACCACGCCGTTCGCCCGCGCCGCCCGCACCCCTCCCTACCCCATCGCCGCCCCCATCGGTATCGGCAGCTCGACCGTCAGACGGTAGGAGCCCTGCAGGACCGGGCCCGACGCCAGGGTGCCGCCCAAGGGCTGCAGCCGTTCCCGCAGTCCCTTGAGGCCGCTGCCGGGCAGCCGGTCGGCCCCGGTGGTGACCGTCCGGTGGGTGGTGACACCGTCGTTCTCCATGGTCATCACGAGTACCGAGCGGTGCGGATCGATCAGGGTCCGCACCGCACAGTGCCGCACCTCGGCGGCGTGCCGCAGGACGTTCGTGGTGCCTTCCCGTACGACCCAGCCGAGCGCCGACTCCACCTCCGGCGGCAGCTGCGTGGCGTCCTCGCCCTCGATACGGCAGTCCACCCCGGCCGCCCGCAGGATGGAGCGGGCCCCGGCCAACTCCGCCCGCAGATCCGCCTTGCGGTAACCGCGCACCACCTCCCGTACCTCGCGCTGGGACTCCTGGGCGATCCGCTGCACCTCCACCATCTGCTCCACGGCCTCCGGCCGCTCCCGCCGGGCGAGCTGGACCGCCAGCTCGCTCTTCAGGGCGATCACCGCCAGATTCCGGCCCATGACGTCGTGCAGATCCCGGCCGAAACGCAGCCGTTCCTCGGCGACCGCGAGCCGCGCCTCGGTACCGCGCGCCGCGTCCAGCTTCCGGACCACACCGAGCAGCCAGCCCGTGGGCCGCGCTATCACGAAGCTCCACAGGCAGGCGAAGACCAGCAGACTCGATACGGCCAGTGCCCCCAGCCAGGAGCCCGTGAGCACCCCGAACAGCAGGATGAGGACCGCCGTGGCGGCGGCCAGCGCTGCCAGAAAGCTGCGCTTGGTCACCACCAGGCTGTGCGCCATGGAGAACGGCGTGAGGTTGGCGCCGAGGGCGATGGACACCGTGGCCAGGCTTTCGTCGGGGGCGTGGTCGCGGCCGATGCCGTTGACCGCGACCAGCGCGACCAAGGCGACTCCGGCGGCGACCGTCAGCACACCCGAGACGAGCAGCAGGCCACGTGGTGTCGCCCCCAGTTTCAGATAGCGGTTCAATGCCCGGTTGAACAGCGGCACGGACAGCACGCCCTGAACCACGTTCAGCCCACTGGCGCCGACGGCCAAGGCGACCGGCAACGGGCTGCTGCCCGTGAGGCCCATGACGGGCATCACGCCGCCGATCACAGGTAGCCAGGGGAGGGCATACAACGTCCAGCGGAAGTACGCCTCGACCATGCCCACCTGGCTCCGCCGGTGCCACATCGCCCGTAGCCGCCCGATCATGCGCTGCCCGCCCCCGTCGTCTGATCTCGCGCGTCGTCAGCGCCGCGGCTCCCAGCGGAACCACCGCTGCACAGCAAACAGCGCGAGCCCGGCCCAGGCCAAGCCGGTGATCAGCTGCCCCACCGTCGCCTTGAGGTCCCCGCCACCGGTCCAGCCGCCCCGTATCAGCTCCATCGCCGGCGACAGCGGCAGGAATTCGAGGAACGCGGCGATCCGATCCGGAAGGACGTCCAAGGGGACCACCATCCCGGACCCGCCCATGGACAGCATCATGAAGGGCATAACGGTCAGCTGAGCGGCCTCGGCCGACCTCGCGAAGACGGAGGAGACCGCGGCGAGCCCGACCACCGTGACCGTACCGAGCAACACTCCGGCGATCAGGAGGTGTGGTGCGGAGGGCAGGCCGGTGCCCAGCGCCGGGCCGCCGACCACGACGAAGAGCGCGCACTGCGCCAGCCCTATCACCACCGAGGGGAGCGCCGTGCCGGTCAGGATTTCCAGATCCCGGAGTTCTCCGGTGCGCAGGCGTTTGAGCACCAGTTCCTCGCGCCGGGCGGCATAGGCGACGGTGAGGTTGGAGTAGACGGCAAAGAGCAGAACGTAGCCGAGAGCGCCGGGCAACAGCACTGTTTCGACCGACAGCCCCGTGCCGGCCAGGTTCATCGAACCGACCGTCTGCTTCATGGCGAAGGCGATGACAATCGGGAGGAACAACGATGTGTACAGCGCGGACTTGTTGCGGCCGAGAAGCGTCAACTCGGCCCGGCCCAGGGCGCGCAGACGGCCGGCAGTGCGGGTTTCCGCAGGAATTCTCCCCCGCTCATCGCCGACAGCTTGGCTTGTACCCGCACTCATGTGTTCTCCAGCCCCTTTGCGATGTGCAGAAATGCCTCTTCCAGGGACGCGGATCTGACGTCCAGACCGCGCAGCGTTATCCCCTTGTCCTGCGCCCAGAGCAGCACCCCGGTCGCGGCCCGCTGCAGTTCGTCCGTCCGCAGCCGGACCGTGCGCCCGGTCGTCTCATGGCCGATGACTCCCAGTTCCCCCAGCGGCGGGAGATCGCCGACATGGAATCCGTCGGGCAGTTCGAAGGAGAGATGTGAGGGGTGCGCGGCGACCACGTCCGCGACGTACCCCGCCGCCGCTATCCGTCCGCTGTGCAAAATCGCCAGCCGGTCCGCCAGCTCCTCGGCTTCCTCGAGGTAGTGCGTGGTCAGCACGATCGTGGTCCCGGAGTCCCGCAGCTCGCGGACCAACTCCCAGGTGGCATGCCGCGCCTCGGTGTCCAGCCCGGTCGTCGGCTCGTCCAGGAACAGCACCTCGGGCCGCCCCAGCAGCGCGAGGGCGAGATCCAGCCGCCGGCGCTCGCCGCCGGAGAGCTGCTTGACCCGGACGTCCTTGCGCCGGTCCAGTCCCACGGAGCCGAGGGCTTCCTCGACCGGTCGCGCCCCGGTGGTGCACCCCGCCCACATCCGCAGGGTCTCCGCCGGCGTCAGCTCGGCGGGGAACCCGCCCTCCTGCAGCATGACGCCGATACGGGGCCGCACCTTGTCCCGCTCCCGGAACGGATCGTGGCCGAGCACCCGGATCCGCCCGGACGTGGGCGCGGCCAGGCCCTCCAGCAGTTCGAGGGTGGAGGTCTTGCCCGCACCATTGGTGCCGAGCAGCGCGAACAGCTCGCCCCGGTCGACGGTGAAGTCGATGCCCCTCACGGCCTCATAGCTCTCCCCCGCGCCGGACTTGCTCCGCCCGCCCGGCCGGCTGCGCCCACCCGCCTGCTCACCGGACGTGCTCCGCCCGCCCGGCTCCCCCTTCTCCTTACCGGGCCGCCCGGCCCCGCCGTAGCGCCTGCGGAGTTCGGTGACTTCGATCACACCGACGCCGGAGCTCGTGCTCCCGGCGCCGCCGCGGCCGGTCTCCGCGATGGTTTTCTCCCCGATGTTCATGAGCCCAGCGTTTCGCCGGATCACGTTTCCGGGCAGTGCGTCCTGTCATCGCAGCCGATGACAAATGTCAGTTGCCATCACCGGGAGGGAGGGAAGGGAGAGGGCACGACAGAGAGGGAGGGAGGAGGGCACGACATGATCACCGGAAAAGGAAGAAGGCCCCGGTCGCAATGACCGGGGCCTTCTTTTTCTGAGCGGACGACGAGGCTCGAACTCGCGACCTCAACCTTGGCAAGGTTGCGCTCTACCAACTGAGCTACGTCCGCAGGCATCCACTCGGCTTTCACCGAGCGGCGCGACAGCTACTGTACCTGATCCCATGACCGGGAACGGTCGAGCTGTCAGAGCGGGTGACAGGGATTGCACACTGCGCCTCCCTCTTGGAAAGAGGGCGCTCTACTACTGAGCTACACCCGCGTGACTCCGTGAGGTCCGGCCTTTCGGCCTCGCCCCTCGGCGTGTTCCAGACTCTAGCTGATCAGTAGGGGTGCTGTGCAAGTCGGCTGTGCCCGAGCCGGGGGACGCGCTGAAGTCGGTTAGTGGTTGGCGGCGTTGAAGGCCTCGTAGACCTTCTTGGGGATCCGGCCGCGTGGGGGGACGTCCATCTGGTGGGATCGGGCCCAGGCGCGGACGGCCGCGGGGTCGGGGTTCACCGCGGTCCGGTGGTAGGCCTTGCCGGACTTGGCCCGCTTGCGGCCGGCCTCCACGAACGGGGCGAGGGCACCGCGCAGTTTCTTCGCATTGGCGGGATTGAGGTCGATCTCGTACGACTTCCCGTCCAATCCGAAGGCGACCGTCTCTGCGGCTTCTCCTCCGTCGATGTCATCGGAGAGCGTTACTACTACGCGCTGCGCCACGGATATCGGTCCTTTCGGGGAGCGACCCCTTGTTGACGTGGGGTGATGCTCCGGATCCGGCTGATTGGGATCAATGCTTTTTCATTTGTACAGCGATGGGCATTGCATTGTGAAGCCCAGTTAATTTCGTCAGCGTGTCTTCCCGCAATCCGGACCCCGGATCTTTTCGAGAATTTTTCCTGAGCTGCACTCCTTCCGATACCGGACCGTGATCGGGCCGTCCGCATATCTATGCGCGTAGATTTTCGAACACGGTACTGTGAGGACACCGCCTTACGCACCACACCACCGGGAGTGCCAGTGGCACGCGTCGTAGTCGACGTCATGCTCAAGCCGGAGATCCTCGACCCGCAGGGGCAGGCGGTGCAGCGCGCACTGCCACGCCTGGGCTTCGAGGGGATCGCCGACGTCCGTCAGGGCAAGCGTTTCGAACTTGAGGTGGAGGGTCCGGTCGACGCCGCCGCCCTCGCTCGCATCCAAGAGATGGCCGAGACCTTCCTCGCCAACACCGTCATCGAAGACTTCACCGTGCGGGTCGACTCATGACCTCGCGGATCGGAGTCATTACCTTCCCCGGCACGCTCGACGACCGCGACACCCAGCGCGCGGTCCGGGTCGCCGGCGCCGAAGCGGTGCCGCTGTGGCACCGCGACAAGGACCTCAAGCAGGTCGACGCCGTGGTGCTGCCCGGCGGTTTCTCGTACGGCGACTATCTGCGGGCCGGTGCCATTTCCCGGTTCTCGCCGGTGATGGAGACCGTGATCGAGCAGGCCAGGGCCGGTATGCCGGTCCTCGGTATCTGCAACGGCTTCCAGGTGCTCACCGAGACCCACCTGCTGCCCGGCGCCATGCTGCGCAACAACCATCTGCACTTCATCTGCCGCGACCAGAAGCTGCGGGTGGAGAACGCGGAGACCTCCTGGACCGCGGACTACACGTCCGGCCAGGAGATCAGCATCCCGCTGAAGAACATCGACGGCCGGTACGTCGCCGACGAGCGCACGCTCGACATGCTCGAGGCCGAGGGCCGGGTCGCCTTCCGCTACCTGGACGGCAACCCCAACGGCTCGCTCCGCGACATCGCCGGCATCACCAATGAGGCGGGCAACGTCGTCGGCCTCATGCCGCACCCCGAGCACGCCGTGGAGCCGCTGATCGGTACGGGCCGTACCGACGGCCTCGGATTCTTCACCTCGATCCTGAAGAAGCTGGTCAACGTATGACTCTCGACACCGTCAAGCACGCCGCCGAGACGCCGGACACCGACCAGCCGTGGGCCGAGCTCGGCCTGAAGCAGGACGAGTACCAGCGCATCCGCGAGATCCTCGGCCGCCGTCCCACCGGCGCCGAACTCGCCATGTACTCGGTGATGTGGTCCGAGCACTGCTCCTACAAGAGCAGCAAGGTCCATCTGAAGCAGTTCGGCGAGAAGGCCCCGGAGAACGACGCGCTGCTCGTCGGCATCGGCGAGAACGCCGGTGTCGTCGACGTCGGCCAGGGCTACGCCGTCACCTTCAAGGTGGAGTCCCACAACCACCCCTCGTACATCGAGCCCTACCAGGGCGCGGCCACCGGCGTCGGCGGCATCGTCCGCGACATCCTCGCCATGGGCGCCCGCCCCGTCGCGGTCGTGGACCCGCTGCGGTTCGGCGCCGCCGACCACCCCGACACCAAGCGCGTCCTGCCGGGCGTGGTGGCGGGTATCGGCGGCTACGGCAACTGCCTGGGCCTGCCCAACATCGGCGGCGAGGTCGTCTTCGACGCCTGCTACCAGGGCAACCCGCTGGTCAACGCCGGCTGCATCGGCGTCATGAAGCACGAGGACATCCACCTCGCCAAGGCGTCCGGCGCCGGCAACAAGGTCATCCTCTACGGCGCCCGCACCGGCGGCGACGGCATCGGCGGTGTCTCCGTGCTGGCCTCGGAGACCTTCGACGACTCCAAGCCCACCAAGCGCCCCGCCGTCCAGGTCGGCGACCCCTTCCAGGAGAAGCTGCTCATCGAGTGCACCCTGGAGATCTTCAAGGCGGACCTGGTCGACGGTATTCAGGACCTCGGCGGCGCCGGGCTGTCCTGCGCCACCAGCGAGCTGGCCTCGGCCGGCTCCGGCGGAATGCGCGTCGAGCTGGACACCGTGCCGCTGCGCGATTCCTCCCTCTCGCCCGAGGAAATCCTCATGAGCGAGTCGCAGGAGCGGATGTGCGCGATCGTCGAGCCCGGCAAGGTCGACCGCTTCCTGGAGATCTGCGAAAAGTGGGACGTCATCGCGACCGTCATCGGTGAGGTGACGGAGGGCTCGCAGCTGGAGATCTTCTGGCACGGCGAGCAGATCGTGGACGTGCCGCCGCGCACCGTCGCCCACGAGGGCCCGGTCTACCAGCGCCCGTACGCCCGGCCCGACTGGCAGGACGCCCTCCAGGCCGACGACGCGGCCAAGCTGGCCCGTCCGGCGGACGCGGACGAGCTGCGCGCGCAGGTCCTCAAGCTGGTGGCCTCGCCCAACCAGGCCTCCAAGGCGTGGATCACCGATCAGTACGACCGGTTCGTGCAGGGCAACACCGTCCTCGCGCAGCCGGAGGACGCCGGCATGGTCCGGATCGACGAGGACAGCAACCTCGGTGTCGCGCTCGCCACGGACGGCAACGGGCGCTACGCCAAGCTCGACCCGTACACCGGCGCGCAGCTGGCGCTGGCCGAGGCGTACCGCAACGTCGCCGCGTCCGGTGCCAAGCCGCTGGCGGTCTCCGACTGCCTGAACTTCGGTTCGCCCGAGGACCCGGCGGTGATGTGGCAGTTCGCCGAGGCCACCCGTGGACTCGCCGACGCCTGCCAGACCCTCGGCACCCCGGTCACCGGCGGCAATGTGTCGCTCTACAACCAGACCGGCGAGGTGGCGATCCACCCGACCCCGGTCGTCGCGGTGCTCGGCGTGATCGACGATGTGAACCGCCGCACCCCGATCGCCTTCGCGGACGAGGGCCAGCTGCTCTACCTCCTGGGTGACACCCGTGAGGAGCTGGGCGGTTCGGCCTGGTCGCAGGTGGTGCACGACCACCTCGGCGGTCTGCCGCCGAAGGTGGACCTGGAGCGCGAGCGGCTGCTGGCAGAGGTGCTGATCTCCGCCTCCCGCGACGGCATGATCGACGCCGCGCACGACCTCTCCGACGGCGGTCTGATCCAGGCCGTGGTGGAGTCCTGCCTGCGCGGCGGCAAGGGTGCCCGCCTCGTCGTTCCCGACGGTCTCGACCCGTTCGTGCTGCTCTTCTCCGAGTCGGCGGGCCGGGCCGTGGTGGCCGTGCCGCGCAGCGAGGAGCTCCGCTTCACCGACATGTGCGGTGCGCGGGGGCTGCCGGCCACCCGGATCGGTGTGATCGACGGCGCCGAGATCGACGTCCAGGGGCAGTTCAGCATCCCGCTGAGCGAGCTCAAGGACGCGCACGAGGCGACGATCCCGGGCCTGATCGCCTGAGACGGAGCCCGGGCGCCACGCCGCGCCACTGACGGTCCGACGGCCCGTCCCCGCCATGGGGGCGGGCCGTCGCCGTTTCCCCCATCTGCCTGTACCTGCCCGCACCTTCCCGCACCGCAGCCATTGCCATGAATTACGTCATTACGTAATCTCTGACTATGGATGTTGAGCAGCGGCTGGCCCAGGTGGAACGCCGGCTGGCCGCGCTGGAGCGGTCCGCCGCCCGCCCTCCGGCTCCCGCGCCCGAGCGGGAGCCGGACGAGGAGCTGTGGGCGCTGCGCGGCCTCAAGGAACAGTGGGCCGAACTCGGCGCCGACAACGGCGGAGTGCTCTTCACCGGGGCCGTACGGACGCCGGCCGGGCTGCGCTACGAGTGGCAGTACGGCCTGGCCACCGACGCCCTGCTGGACGACGACTGGGCGGCCGCCGCCGAGTCGTTCGCCGCACTGGGCCAGCCCCTGCGGCTGCGGCTGCTGCGCGAAATCCTCGGCGGCCGCTGCACCGCCGCCGAACTCACCGAACTCGACGGCACGGGCACGACCGGCCAGATCTACCACCACCTGCGGCAGTTGACCGCCGCCGGCTGGCTGCAGACGGCCGCCCGCGGCCGCTACGAGGTTCCGGCCGGCCGCGTCGTGCCGCTGCTGGTGATGCTGACCGCCGCCGGGTGCTGACGCCCGGCCACACGACCTCACGGGGGAGACGGAATGAAGTCCACCACTGAACGCAAGCTCGCCAGGAACGCCGCACGTGCCTGCCTGTTGATCTTCCTCGTGATCTTCGTCGCGGGCTTCTTCACCGACATTCCGTACTGGTGGGGCTGGGTACCCCTGGCCTTCTGGATACTGATCGCATTCGGGGTGAACCGCCGGGCGGCCCGCGCGGAGGCGGACGGCGCGACGGGCGCGGCCCGCGAGCCGGTGGCGGTCGCCGCTCCGGTCACCGGCCGCTGGAAGGCCCTCAACAGCCCCGCCGACAAGGTCCCCAGCCATGGCACACGGGCCTACGGGCAGGCGTACGCGATCGACATCGTGGCGGAACCGGAGCCGGGCTCCAGGCCCGGCTTCGGCTGGTGGCCCCTGGTCCGCCGCAACGAGGACTTCCCGGCCTTCGGCGCGCCCCTGCTCGCCGTCGCCGACGCCACCGTCGTCCGTGCCGAGGACGGCCGGCGCGACCATCTCAGCCGCACGTCCTGGCCCGCGGCCGTCTACCTGCTCGCCCTGGAGGGCCCGGCCCGCACGCTCGGCGGCGCCCGCCCGATGCTCGGCAACCATGTGATCCTCGACCTGGGCAACGGCGTCCACGCGCTCTACGCCCATGTCCGCCGCGGTTCGCTCACCGTCCGTACGGGCGACCGGGTGCGGATGGGGCAAACCCTCGGCCAGTGCGGCGACTCCGGCAACAGCAGCGAGCCGCACGTCCACTTCCAGCTCATGGACGCCGCCGACCCGGTCACCGCCCAGGGCGTCCCGTTCACCTGGCAGGGCGTCGGCGTCCCGCACCACGGCGCGGTCTTCGAGGCCCGGGCGCCGCGGTCGGCACCGGCGGACTGAGCGCCGGCCGCCCCGGCGCCCGTCCCGCGCATTCGGCCGCGCCTGTCAGAGGCGCCTCGTAGGCTGACGCACATGCCTCCTGCCGCCCGGAAGCCGCGCCCCCGCCGGTACGACCCGAAGAAGACCCGCAGCGCCGTCACGGCCCAGCTCGCTCACGTCCAGGAGGCCGTACGCGCCCTTGCGCCGGGCCAGCTGGCGCTGCCGACCCGGCTCGGTGACTGGACGGTGCGCGAGCTGGTGGCGCACCTGTCCATGGCCGTGGGGAGCGTGGCGCGCAGTCTGGAGCGGCCGGTGCCGGCGCGGGCGGAGGCCACCCTGCTGGAGTGGCCGTCGGCGGCCGCGCCGCGCGCCTTTGACGTCGACGAGCGCACCCGCGCCCTGGCCGACGCGCACGACCCCGTGGAGCTGCTGGAACGCACCGCCGCCGAGTTCGCCGAGGTCGTCGCGCCGGAGCCGGACGACCGGCTGCTGCCGGTCCTGCCCGGCGCGATGCCGCTGGCCGACTTCCTCGTCACCCGCTGTCTCGAACTCGTCGTGCACAGCGACGACCTCGCGGCGGCGACCGGCCTGGAGATCCCCTTCGACCGCCAGGCCCTGGCCGCCACCACCCGCCTGCTGGCCGACGTACTGGCGGACCGGGCCCCCGGCGGTTCGGTGGAGCTGCGGATCCCGCCGTTCGCCGTGGTGCAGTGCGTGGCGGGCCCCAAACACACCCGCGGCACCCCGCCGAATGTCGTCGAGACCGACCCGCTGACCTGGATCCGGCTGGCCACCGGCCGCGCGTCCTGGGACGGGGAGCTGGACGCGGCGACGGTCAGCGCCGGCGGCGAGCGGGCCGATATCGGCGGGTATCTGCCCGTGCTGAGCTGACGACGGCGGGTCCGGCGCCCGCACCCGCCGCGGGCGGCGTCCCGGCGTCCGCACGACGACTGCCGGATCGGCGTCGCGCATCTCACACGGAGCGGAACGCGCCCCCGCACCGCAAGATCCACACGCTCTGCCCCGCGGACCCCGCACCCGGCGGCACGCCAGGTGAGCCAAGGGATCCGAGGTGCGCCGGGGCGATGGGCCGCCCCCTGCGGGGCGTGGACACGCCAAGCCGCGCGGCCCCTCGTTCATGCACTCATCCAGTTTCGAGGCCGTCCCCGGTTCGGATGAATGCGCGACCTGCCCTAGACTCGGTGCCGTGCCACGTGGTGACGGACGACTCAACCACGACCTGCTCCCCGGCGAGAAGGGCCCCCAGGACGCTTGCGGCGTCTTCGGTGTCTGGGCTCCGGGTGAAGAGGTCGCCAAACTCACCTATTTCGGGCTGTATGCGCTGCAGCACCGTGGACAGGAGTCCGCGGGCATCGCGGTGAGCAACGGCTCCCAGATCCTCGTTTTCAAGGACATGGGCCTGGTTTCCCAGGTCTTCGACGAGACTTCGCTCGGCTCCCTCCAGGGCCATATCGCCGTGGGCCATGCCCGCTACTCCACCACCGGTGCCTCGGTGTGGGAGAACGCCCAGCCGACGTTCCGTGCGACCGCGCACGGCTCGATCGCGCTCGGTCACAACGGCAACCTGGTGAACACCGCCGAGCTGGCGGATCTGGTCTCCGCGCTGCCCCGTGAGGGCGGCCGGGCGACCCAGGTCGCGGCCACCAACGACACCGACCTGGTGACGGCGCTGCTGGCCGGCCAGGTCGACGAGGACGGCAAACCGCTGACCGTCGAGGAGGCCGCCCCGCGCGTCCTGCCGAAGGTCAAGGGCGCCTTCTCGCTCTGCTTCATGGACGAGCACACGCTCTACGCCGCCCGCGACCCGCAGGGCATCCGCCCGCTGGTCCTCGGACGCCTGGAGCGCGGCTGGGTGGTCGCCTCCGAGACCGCCGCCCTCGACATCTGCGGCGCCAGCTTCATCCGGGAGATCGAACCCGGTGAGATGGTCGCCATCGACGAGAACGGTCTGCGCAGCAGCCGCTTCGCCGAGGCCCGCCCCAAGGGCTGCGTCTTCGAGTACGTCTACCTCGCCCGCCCGGACACCGACATCGCCGGCCGCAATGTGTACCTCTCCCGGGTGGAGATGGGCCGCAAGCTGGCCGCCGAGGCGCCGGCCGATGCCGACCTGGTGATAGCGACCCCGGAGTCCGGCACGCCCGCCGCCGTCGGATACGCCGAAGCCAGCGGCATCCCCTACGGCTCCGGCCTGGTCAAGAACTCCTACGTCGGCCGGACCTTCATCCAGCCCTCGCAGACCATCCGCCAGCTCGGTATCCGGCTCAAGCTCAACCCGCTCAAGGAAGTCATCCGCGGCAAGCGCCTGGTGGTCGTCGACGACTCGATCGTCCGCGGCAACACCCAGCGCGCCCTGGTCCGGATGCTGCGCGAGGCCGGTGCTCTCGAGGTCCACATCCGGATCTCGTCCCCGCCGATCAAGTGGCCGTGCTTCTTCGGCATCGACTTCGCCACCCGCGCGGAGCTGATCGCCAACGGGCTGAGCGTGGAGGAGATCGGCAAGTCGCTGGGCGCCGATTCGCTCGCGTACATCTCCATCGACGGCATGACCGAGGCGACCACGATCGCCAAGCCGAACCTGTGCCGCGCCTGCTTCGACGGCGAGTACCCGATGGAGCTGCCCGACCCGGGGCTGCTGGGCAAGCACCTCCTGGAGTCGGAGACCGCGAGCGGGGCCACGTCCGACGTGGACGGCGTCCAGACGCTCACCGCCGGGATCGGCGGGGCCGACGCGCTGCGTCGCCCGTAGAGCTCGTACCCACACGACACGAAAGTTCTCCGTCATGTCAGAGACCACTGGTGCCAGCTACGCGAGCGCGGGCGTTGACATCGAAGCCGGCGACCGCGCCGTGGACCTGATGAAGGAGTGGGTGAAGAAGGCCACCCGCCCCGAGGTCGTCGGCGGGCTCGGCGGCTTCGCCGGCCTCTTCGACGCCTCCGCCCTCAAGCGGTACGAGCGCCCGCTGCTCGCCTCCGCGACCGACGGCGTGGGCACGAAGGTCGACATCGCCCGCAAGATGGGCGTCTACGACAGCATCGGTCACGACCTCGTCGGCATGGTCGTCGACGACCTGGTCGTCTGCGGCGCCGAGCCGCTGTTCATGACCGACTACATCTGCGTCGGCAAGGTCTACCCCGAGCGGGTCGCCGCGATCGTCAAGGGCATCGCCGAGGGCTGTGTGCTGGCCGGCTGTGCGCTGGTCGGCGGCGAGACCGCGGAACACCCGGGGCTGCTGGGCGCGGACGAGTTCGATGTCGCGGGTGCCGGCACCGGCGTCGTCGAGGCGGACCGGGTGCTGGGCGCGGATCGTATCCGTACGGGCGACGCGGTGATCTCCATGGCGTCCTCCGGGCTTCACTCGAACGGGTACTCGCTGGTCCGCCATGTGCTGTTCGACCGTGCGGGAATGGCGCTGGACCGGGAGATCCCGGAGTTCGGCCGCACGCTCGGCGAAGAGCTCCTGGAGCCCACCAAGATCTACTCGCTGGACTGCCTGGCGCTGACCCGTACGACCGAGGTGCACGCGTTCTCGCACATCACCGGCGGCGGCCTGGCCAACAACCTCGCCCGGGTGATCCCGGACGGCCTGCACGCCACCGTCGACCGCGCCACCTGGACGCCGGGCCCGGTCTTCGACCTGGTCGGCTCGGCCGGCTCGGTCGAGCGCGGAGAGCTGGAGAAGACCCTGAACATGGGCGTCGGCATGATCGCCGTCGTCCCGCAGGGGTCGGTGGAGGCCGCCCTGACCACGCTGGCCGACCGTGGCGTGGACGCCTGGGTCAGCGGCGAGATCACCGACCGCGGTGACCGCGCAGAGGCAGTGACCCTGACCGGTGACTACGCGCGCTGAGCGGACGGGCGCCTTCCACAGCCCCGCACGGGCCAGGACAGGCGCCCTTCTTCCCGGCGGCCGTCGGTGCGGCCACCGCGCCCATGGTCATCCGGGCAGCACAGAACCCGGTCCGGGCGATGCCCCGGACCGGGTCCGTGATGCTGTTATGGGTGCCGCGAGCGCGCAGAGAGTCAAGCGCGACGACGCTGCTGGGACGAGTCGCCCTCGTCCTCTTCGTCGTCGTCGCTGTTGTACAGATCTGCGTACCGTGCGTACGGGTCGTCGTCCTCGTCCTCCTCGAACGGCTCGGCGTTCGGAGGCTGCTGGTTCGACGGTGATGCACCCAGCTCGTCGGCCAGTCGTGAGAGATCCGTCCCACCGCTGCTGTACTTCAGCTGGCGGGCGACCTTTGTCTGCTTGGCCTTGGCCCGGCCGCGCCCCATGGGTCGACCCCCTCAATGACGGGGCTCGATGGCCCCAGAGTCTTGACACGCGTTCATGGATCAGAGCGGGCTCTCGACAGAGAGACCGGCCCGTAGGGCTTTAACGGTACCTGCTTCCGCGGCCATACGGTACGTCGCCCGCATCACCCGCCGCTCGGCACGACCGGCAAGGTGCCCCGTCCCCGCTGGTCAACTGCGATTTTAACCTGTCCTGTACGGCGACCCGCCGACGGGTGGTGAGGGATGTCTCCCCCGGCCGCCCGTGACGGGTCCCGCAGAGCTGTCTTTCCGGCCCGCAAGGGCGCATTTTTGGCCTGGGTCAGGGGCGCCGCGCCTCCGCCATGCGCTGCTCGGCCAGGCGGTCGGCGGCCGCGGCGGGCGGAATGCCGTCGGCCTTCGCGCGAGCGAATATCGCCAGCGTGGTGTCGAAGATCTTCGCCGCCTTGGTCTTGCAGCGGTCGAAGTCGAAGCCGTGCAGCTCGTCGGCCACCTGGATGACGCCGCCGGCGTTCACGACGTAGTCGGGGGCGTAGAGGATGCCGCGGTCGGAGAGGTCCTTCTCGACGCCGGGGTGGGCGAGCTGGTTGTTGGCCGCGCCGCACACCACCTTCGCGGTCAGCACCGGCAGCGACTCATCGCTCAGCGCACCGCCCAGCGCACACGGGGCATAGACGTCCAGGCCCTCGGTGCGGATCAGTTCCTCGGTATCCGCAACGGCCGTGACCTGCGGGTACTTGGCGCGCACCCGCGCCACCGAATCGGCGCGGACGTCCGTGATCACGACCTGGGCGCCGTCCTCCAGGAGGTGTTCGACGAGGAGGTGGCCGACCTTGCCGACCCCCGCGATGCCCACCGTGCGGCCGCGCAGCGTCGGGTCGCCCCAGGCGTGCTGGGCCGAGGCGCGCATGCCCTGGAAGACGCCGTAGGCGGTCAGGACGGAGGAGTCACCGGCGCCGCCGTTCGCCGGGGAGCGGCCGGTGGTCCACTTGTTCGTACGGGAGACGACATCCATATCGGCGACGTAGGTGCCGACGTCGCAGGCGGTGACGTAGCGGCCGCCGAGGGAGGCCACGAACCGGCCGTAGGCGAGCAGAAGTTCCTCGGTCTTGATCAGGTCGGGGTCACCGATGATCACGGCCTTGCCGCCGCCGTGGTCCAGCCCGGCGAGGGCGTTCTTGTAGGACATGCCGCGCGACAGGTTGAGGGCGTCCAGCACGGCCTCCTCCTCGGAGGCGTAGGCATGGAAGCGGGTGCCGCCGAGGGCGGGGCCCAGGGCGGTGCTGTGGATGGCGATCACGGCCTTGAGGCCGCTGGCACGGTCCTGGCAGAGAACGACCTGCTCATGGCCCCCCTGCTCCGATCGGAACAGGGTGTGCAGAACGCCGCCGTCGGTGCCGGCGTGGGCCGGACGTACGTCAGTCACGGTGGTGACTCCCATAAGTCGCGAAGGGTGCCCTCCGACGGGTGGGGAGGGCCGGTTGCAAAGAGCGTAAGACCTGCGGGACCGGTTGATCGGTCGGGTGCCCAGGATCACCCTCTCCCGAGGGACGGGCATGGGACGATCTGGTCGTATCGCAGGCCGGCGGGGGCCCTCGGGATCTCCCGGCGGCGGACTTCCCCTTTGAAGGAGCGGGCGTGGCCCTGGCGTCGTCGGTGAAGGTCCCGTACATGGCATATCTACGGGTCTACGAGCCGCTGGCTGCGTTCCCCGAGCCGGAGCGCTCCCACTGGGCGCGCTATGCCAAACGGGAGGACACCCCCACCGCCCAGGACGAGCAGCGCCGGGCGCTGGCCGATCTGCTGGCGACCCCGCCGGCGCCGGTGCCGGTCCACGAGAGCGCGGACGCCTTCATCGCCGTCGTGAACGAGGTGACGTGTGTCTGCCCGTGGCGCACCCGGCTGCGCGGCTGGCAGGCCCTGGAGGCGCTGGACGAGCTGCTGCCGGCGTCGGTGCTGGACGCGGCGCTGCCCCCGGTGGTGCGGCTGCAGGCGGCCGGCGACTACGAGCGGTGGCGGGAGCGCAACCCGGACGCCAGGCCCTGGATCCGGGGTGCGGCCTGGCACGTCCCGGTCCGCTGGTTCGTGCTGTTCGACGACGGCGAGCGGGAGTACACAAAGGGTGACCAGGCGCCCGTGATGCGTTACCGGACACCCATGGTGCAGGCACGGCGACGGGTCGCCCGGGGGCTGCGCACGCTGCGCGACGCCCTGGAAGAGGGGCCGCTGATCGACGGCCTGGTAGATGTGGGGCGCTGGCTCGAGGAATTCCATCCGCGTTCGCTCGTGGAGCTGGACTACGGAGGGCTGGTGCACGCGGTGCCCGAGGAGCAGCTTGCCGAGGACCGTTCCGCCGCCGAGGTGGCGGAGGGGCTGGCGGCGCTGCGCGACGGGGACGGCGAGCGGGCCGGGGTCGCGTACGAGAAGCTTTCCCAGCGGTGGCGTGCGGTGCGGGAACGTCAGTTCTCCAGCTGAGGGCCGGTGCGGTCCGGGGATCATGATGCGGAATGATTGCTTTCGCTTTTCGGTGTTCGCACGGGAAGGGACGTAGGTCCTGATCCGGGCGATTGCCTCAAGCGTGACCTAAAGCACTGACTTCGGGTCTTGCTCCCAAGCCATACCCTCGTGCCAAAATAGGACAAGGAGCCCGACGTGGGCTCCTTCCGTCCAACTAAGGGCGGATAGATCGGTATTGCGCTCCTTGAGGGGTCTCGTGGCGTCTGTTCACGTTGTGACTGATCGTCACGGACGAGTGACTGTCCGCTATGGCACGGTCCATCGGCTTCCGCCGAGGTTGAACACCTGAGAGGGCAATTCCATCGGTTTGGCCGACGTGGCTGGACAGATGGTGTAGTTGTAGTGCCGAGGACAAGCCGTTCGTCCTATAACCGACTCGGCCCGCGTCCGCCATTTCGGGCAACGTGGGTCAAGGTGCAGAATTTAGAGGAAAGAACCGTGATGGTTCGGTTCTCCCGAGGAGGCCGCTCATGACCGCTCGCACCCCTGACGCCGAGCCGCTGCTTACCCCTGCCGAGGTTGCCACGATGTTCCGCGTGGACCCGAAGACGGTGACCCGTTGGGCCAAGGCAGGCAAGCTCACGTCCATCCGCACGCTCGGAGGGCATCGGCGTTACCGCGAGGCTGAGGTCCGCGCACTGCTCGCGGGCATTCCGCAGCAGCGCAGCGAGGCCTGAACAACCGCATAACCAGGTCGTTTTCGGGGCCCCCAACCCGAAAATGCCTGCTTTGTACCCCTAGCTCGACCTGCTTCACCTTGCTTTACACAGCTTCATATGACGCGGCGCCTGCCCCCACAGGCCCCACACCCGCCCCATCTTGGGTACGTCATCGATCGCGCTGGACTCCGCCGGGTCCAGCGCGATCTTTTTGTGTGCGCCCGCTCCAGGGCCCTTCGGGGCGGGCGGGTCGGCACGGCGCCAACGCCACCCCGGACGCCGGTCAGGGTGCCTTCACGGGGCTTGTGGGGGCCTCTGCGTGCGGACCCTGCGGGCTCGTTACTGAGCCGTTCACGGGTGGTGCAATTGCACATATTAAATTGACCGCTTGTATGGGGGGTGTAAGTTCCGCATCGCGCCAAACAAGTTCGGTGACACCCGTCACACTACGCGGCGCTTGAAGACGATACGTCCGCTGCGGTAGAGAACTCCTCCCACCGCGCCCAACGGCCTGCCACCGTGCGAGTGAGGGCGCAGGCGCCGTGGGTCATCCACCCACGGGACTTTCGCCCTCGGCCGCCGACGGCTCACAGACGGCCGGCGGCGGGGCGGGGGCGGCCGCGGGCGGCGGAGCCGCGGAGCGGGCCGTGTGCGGCTCCATGGCGAGCCGTAGCAGCTGATGGCAGATGGGGCAGTGCCGCATCAGGTGCCGATAGCCCGTGGCCGCCAGCAGGTGGGCCCGCAACAGCGCCCTGGTCTCGTGCCGTACCGCAGTCGTCATCGCGCATACCTCCCCGGCCCCCGTGCCCTTCCTCAGTGAGTACCGGTGGTGCGTGCCGCAGTCAATACGGCGGGCAGCAAACCGGCTACGCACCGCATTCGGCCGAGCGGGGGAGGCGGGCAGCGGCGCGACCCGGGGCCGGCGGCCCGCGAGGGGTCTCGATACGGGCCGCAGGGGCAGGTCCTGACGGGGTGTGCGGTGGCCGGCGTCCGGTGGCCGCACACCAGGCGCGGACCGCTCCGCACAGCAGAACGGCCCGCATCCGAGAAGGATGCGGGCCGTAAATGATGCGGTCCTGACGGGATTTGAACCCGCGGCCTCCACCTTGACAGGGTGGCGAGCACTCCAAACTGCTCCACAGGACCTTGCGTTTCGCTTTCCGCTTGCGGCGGGCTGCGAAACAAGACTGTACAGCAGGTCAGGGGGTGCGGTCGAACTCGCTACCGGCGGCCCCGTTTCCGGGGCGGGAGAGGGCCCCGCCTACGGCGCGGCGGCGTCCACCGCCTTCACGATCCGCTTGTCGGAGACCGGGTACGCGGTGCCCAGAGCATGGGCGAAGTAGCTCACCCGAAGCTCCTCGATCATCCAGCGGATCTCCCGGGCCGTGGCGGGCACCGGGCGGCCCTGCGGGAACTGCTCCAGCAGCCAGGCGTATTCGTCCTGCATCTCCTTCACCTTCGCCATCCGGGTGCGGTCCCGCTCGGCGTGGGTGGGCAGCTGCTGCAGCCGGCGGTCGGCGGCCACCAGGTAGCGCATCAGGTCCGGCAGCCGCTTGGCGCCGTGCGCCGTGACGAAGCCCGGCTTGATCAGCGCCGCCAGCTGCTCCTTGACGTCCGTGAGCGACGGGAGCAGGGAGGGGAACGACGTGTCCTTCAGCCGGCGCTCGCACGCCTGCCAGGCGGCCAGCACCTCCTGGACCTGCTGGATGGTCTTGAGCGTGACGTCCACCAGGTCGGCGCGGACCGCGTCGAAGAGCTTGCGGAAGGATTCCTCGTCCCACGCCGGGCCGCCCCGGGCCGCGATCAGCCGGTCGGCCGCGGCGGTGACACAGTCGTCGAAGAGCGCCCCGATCGAGCCGTGCGGATTGCGGGACAGCGCCAGCTTCTGCTGATTGCTCAGCTTGCCCTGGGCGAACTTGGCCGGGGAGGAGGGGATGCCCAGCAGGATGAGCCGGCGGGTGCCCGCCCACATGGCCGTGAGCTGTTCGGCCTCGGTGTCGAAGAGGCGGACCGCGACGCTGCTGCCCTCGTCGACCAGCGCCGGGTAGGCCTTCAGCGGCTGGCCCCCGCGCCGGGTCTCGAAGGTGCGCGGCAGGGTGCCGATCGTCCAGGAGGTCAGTCCTGTGCGCTGCTCCGGGCCGGCCGGCGCCTGCCCGTCGCCCGCGCCGCCCTTGCGGTCCCCGGCGGGGCGCTCGGCGGCCTGCTCGAAGGCCTTGGAGATGGCCGCCCTGGTCTTCGGCTTGAGCTTCAGCCGCAGCGCCTCCAGGTCCTTGTCCTCGGCGAGCTTGCGACGGCGCTCGTCGACCACCCGGAAGGTGATCTTGAGGTGATCGGGGATCTTGTCCGGATCGAAGTCCGCGGCGTCGACGGGCACGCCCACCATCCGCTGCAGCCCCGCGGCCAGCGAGGTCGTCAGGGCGCCCTGCAGGGGGACCGTGGAGTCCAGGAAGCGGGCGGCGAAGTTCGGCGCCGGGACGTAGTTACGGCGGATCGGCTTGGGAAGCGACCGGATCAGCTCGGTCACCAACTGCTCGCGCAGGCCCGGGATCTGCCAGTCGAAGCCCTCGGAGGAGACCTGGTTGAGGACCTGGAGGGGGATGTGGACGGTCACGCCGTCCGCGTCCGCGCCCGGCTCGAACTGGTAGGTGACCTTGAACTTCAGCTTTCCCTGCCGCCAGGAATCCGGGTAGTCGTCCTTGGTGACGGCCTCGGCGGATTCATTGATGAGCATCGAGTGCTCGAAGTTCAGCAGCTCCGGCTCTTCGCGGTGCTGCTTCTTCCACCAGGCGTCGAAATGCGCACCGGAGACCACATCGGCCGGAATCCGCTGGTCGTAGAAGTCGAAGAGGGTTTCGTCGTCCACGAGGATGTCGCGGCGCCGGGCGCGGTGCTCCAACTCCTCGACCTCGCCGAGAAGTTTGCGGTTGTCATGGAAGAACTGATGATGGGTGCGCCAGTCGCCCTCGACCAGGGCGTTGCGGATGAACAGATCCCGCGAGGTCTCCGGGTCGATCCGGCCGTAGGCGATCTTGCGCTGGGCGACGATCGGGACGCCGTAGAGCGTCACCCGCTCGTAGGCCATCACCGCGGCCATCTTCTGTTCCCAGTGCGGCTCGCTGTACGTGCGCTTCACCAGATGCTGGGCGAGCGGTTCGATCCACTCCGGCTCGATCTTCGCATTCACCCGCGCCCACAGGCGCGACGTCTCGACCAGCTCGGCCGACATCACCCAGCGCGGGGGCTTCTTGAAGAGCGCGGAGCCGGGGAACACCGCGAACTTGGCGCTGCGGGCGCCCAGGTACTCGTTCTTGGCCTCCGTGTCCTTGAGGCCGATATGCGAGAGCAGACCGGAAAGCAGGGAGGTGTGGATATGGTCCGGCGCCGCGTCCTCCTCGCTGAGGTGGACGCCCATGGTCTTGGCGACCGAACGCAGCTGGGAGTAGATGTCCTGCCACTCACGTATCCGCAGGTAATTCAGGAATTCGCTGCGGCACATCCGGCGGAACGCCGAGGAGGACAGCTCCTTTTGCCGCTCGCGGATGTACCGCCACAGGTTGAGGAAGGCCAGGAAGTCGGAGGTCTCGTCCTTGAAGCGGGCGTGCTGCTGGTCGGCCTGCTGCTGTTTGTCGGCGGGCCGCTCGCGCGGGTCCTGAATGGACAGCGCCGCCGCGATGACCATGACCTCGCGGACGCAGCCGTTGCGGTCCGCCTCCAGCACCATCCGCGCCAGCCGCGGGTCGACCGGCAGCTGGGAGAGCTTGCGGCCGAGCGGGGTCAGCCGCTGCCCCTTCTGTCCCGACCGGGAGGGCTTCTGCTCGGTGTCGAGCGCCCCGAGCTCGCGCAGCAGATCGACGCCGTCCTTGATGTTGCGGCGGTCCGGCGGGTCGATGAACGGGAACTTCTCGATGTCGCCGAGGCCGGCCGCGGTCATCTGCAGGATGACGGAGGCGAGGTTCGTCCGCAGGATCTCCGCGTCCGTGAACTCGGGACGGGAGAGGAAGTCGTCCTCGGAGTAGAGACGGATGCAGATGCCGTCGCTGGTACGGCCGCAGCGGCCCTTGCGCTGGTTGGCGCTGGCCTGCGAGACCGGCTCGATGGGCAGCCGCTGGACCTTGGTGCGGTAGCTGTAGCGGGAGATACGTGCCATGCCCGGGTCGATGACGTACCGGATGCCCGGGACGGTCAGCGAGGTCTCGGCGACGTTCGTGGCCAGCACGATCCGTCTGCCCGTGTGCCGCTGGAAGACGCGGTGCTGCTCGGCGTGCGACAGGCGGGCGTAGAGCGGAAGGACCTCGGTGAACGGCAGGGCCTTCTTGTTGAGTGCGTCCGCGGTGTCGCGGATCTCCCGCTCACCGGAGAGGAAGACCAGGATGTCGCCGGGGCCCTCGGCCTGCAGCTCGTCCACGGCGTCGCAGATCGCGGTGATCTGGTCGCGGTCGCCCTCCGGGTTGTTCGCGGCCTGGCCGCCTTCCTCCAGCAGCGGGCGGTAGCGCACCTCCACCGGATACGTCCGGCCGGAGACCTCCACGACGGGCGCGCTCGGCTTCGCCTCGTCGTCGCCGGTGGGGCCGGACGGCTCCGAGGCCTCCCGGCCGTCCCTCGCGTCCACGGCGGCGAAGGCGCCGAAGTGCCGCGCGAACCGTTCGGGGTCGATGGTCGCGGACGTGATCACGACCTTCAGGTCCGGGCGCCGGGGCAGCAGCTGTGCCAGGTAACCGAGGATGAAGTCGATGTTGAGGCTGCGCTCGTGTGCCTCGTCGATGATGATCGTGTCGTACTGGCGCAGCTCGCGGTCCGTCTGGATCTCGGCCAGCAGAATGCCGTCCGTCATCAGCTTGACGAGGGTGTCGCCGCTGACCTGGTCGGTGAAGCGGACCTTCCAGCCGACCGCCTCGCCCAGCGGGGTCTTCAGCTCCTCGGCCACCCGCTCGGCGACCGTACGGGCCGCGATCCGGCGGGGCTGGGTGTGCCCGATCAGGCCCCGGATGCCGCGGCCGAGCTCCAGACAGATCTTGGGGATCTGCGTCGTCTTGCCGGAGCCGGTCTCACCGGCGACGATCACGACCTGGTGGTCGCGGATCGCGGCGAGGATCTCGTCCTTCTTCTGGCTGACCGGCAGCTCTTCCGGATAGGTGATCCCGGGCACCGCGGCCTGCCGCTGGGCGACCCGCAGCTCCGCCTCGTCGAGGCCGGCGGAGATCTCGGCGAGCACGGCGGCCCGGGCCTCGGGCTTACGGATCCGGCGCGCGCCGTCGAGCCGGCGTCCCAGCCGCTGCTGGTCGCGCAGCATCAGCTCGGGCAGCCGCTCCAGCAGAGCGGTCAGGGTGGGAGCGGGGGTGCCGGGCGGGGTGGAGGCAGCGCCGTCGGGCAGGGCGGAGGCAGGCTGACTGGACATACGTCCCCCAGGATCTCACCTCACGTAATCGACTGGCGAACCATTTGCCCGTACGGCCGGATCACGGGCCCCCGGGCCGCCGCATACGGGGCATCTGCCCGGGTATGCCCCGTGTCGCTGCCTTAGCGTGTCCCTATGGCTGATCATCGCGGCGATTCCGGCCCGCCCGGGGCGTCCGCTCCGCACGGCGCGCACGGCAGGCCGCGGACGGGCGCGGAGAAGTGGGCGGCCTTCAAGAAGTCGCCCTACTTCCCCGCGGCCGTGCTGGTCTTCATCGTCGCCGCGGCGGCCGGCCTGTTCGCCGGCTCGTACACGTACGCCATGGCCAACCCGACCCCGCGGTCCGTCCCGACCGCCGTGGTCGGCTCTCCCGACACCCCACCGGTGAAGGCCTTCACCCAGGGGATGGAGAAGGCGCTGAACGCTTCGCTCGTGCTGACCGGGTACCGCACGTACGGCCGGGCCCGGCGGGCCGTCGACGAGCAGCAGGAGTTCGCGATCCTGCGCGCCCGCGGCCGGGGCGTGGAGCTGGACGTCTCCGGTGCCTCGGGGGCCACGGTGGCGCAGCTGCTGACCCAGTCGGGCGCGAAGGTCGGCAGGGAGATCGGCGTGGACGTCCGGATCCGGGACATCAAGCCGCTGCAGAAGGGCGATCCGCGCGGTCTGGCGCTGTTCTACATCTCGCTGGCCGCGGTGATCATCGGCTTCGTCGGCGCCATCCAGCTCAGCGTGCACGCCCGCGGCCTGGAGCCGGCCGAGCGGATCGCTTGCACCGCGGTCTATGCGCTGCTGGGGGGCTTTTGCATCGCGGCGGTGGTCGACTGGTGGCTGGGCGCGCTGCGGCTGCCGTTCGTGGAGTCCTGGCTGATCCTGGCGCTGACGATGTTCACGTCCGGCATGGTCTTCACGATGTTCAACACCCTCATGGGGCGCTGGGCGATGATCCCCACCTGGGGACTGATGGTGCTGCTGGGCAACCCCTCCTCGGGCGGTGCGGTCTCCTGGCCGCTGCTGCCGTCCGCCCTCGGACTCGTCGGCCGCTGGCTGCCGCCGGGCGGCTCGGTCAACGCCCAGCACACCGCCGTCTACTTCGGCGGCCACCAGCACGCCTTCCCCTTTCTGGTGCTGGCCGGCTGGTCGGTGCTCTCGTGCACGGTGTTCTGGATCTGGCGGCACCGCCACCCGGGTGGCCGCGAGGAGGCGGTGGCGCCCGTCGCGGACGCGTGAGGTGGCGGGGGCCGTTGGGCGGAAAAAGAGGTTACGCGGCGTTCGCGCACCTGTGAGGATGACGGCATGGACAACGGATTACGACGGACGGCGGGTATCGCAGTGATGGCCGCCGGTTTCGGAATTGCCGCCTGGCTGGTCTTCGGCGCGCCGCCGGCCGGGGAGGACGGCTGGTGGCGGCTGGTGCGGATGGCAGTGGGCTCGACGGCGACGGGGGCGGTGAGCGGTGGCGCCTGGCTGTTTTTCTCGCAGCCGAAGAGCGAGCGCGACGGGGCCCCGGAGAAAGCGGCCGCCGACCGGGCATAAGGCGTCATCGGCACCGGTCGGAACGGCCACGGCAACGACCGCACACGGAAAAGGCCCCGATTCCAGGAATCGGGGCCTTCTCCCAATGGGTGTGGCTGGGGCCGGGGTCGAACCGGCGACCTATCGCTTTTCAGGCGATCGCTCGTACCAACTGAGCTACCCAGCCGCAGCGGTCCTGACGGGATTTGAACCCGCGGCCTCCACCTTGACAGGGTGGCGAGCACTCCAAACTGCTCCACAGGACCTTGCATTGTGCGAAAGCGGCGTGAACCAGTCTCGCACACGGTGATGCGTGCCCCCAACGGGATTCGAACCCGTGCTACCGCCTTGAAAGGGCGGCGTCCTGGGCCACTAGACGATGAGGGCTGGTGGCCACCTTGGCGTCGTTACCGGCGCCGTCGGGGACGTGAGAAGCATATGGGATGGGAGGACCGTTCGCCAAAACGGTTTACCGGGGGCCGCCGGAAGGGCTCCTGGCCGGGCGCGGAAGCGGGCCGGAAGAGGGTCCGGAAGAGAGTCCGGAAGAGGGTCCGGACGAGTGAGGCGGGTGCGGGGAGCCGGACGGCGAGGGCGTGGCGCCGGGTTGGTTCTCGCGGGGGAGGTGGCGGCTGACCTCGGCCCGCGACAGGCCCAGCCCGCCGAGGGTGATCTCGTCCCACGCCTGCAGCCGTTTCGTCGTCCGCTCCAGATAGAGCACCGACGCCTCGACCGGCGCGGGCTTCTTGTTCTGCACAGCGCGCAGCCCGCCGCCGCCCGTGG
Organism: Streptomyces sp. NPDC048516; assembly: GCF_043199875.1. Lineage (NCBI taxonomy): Bacteria > Bacillati > Actinomycetota > Actinomycetes > Kitasatosporales > Streptomycetaceae > Streptomyces > Streptomyces sp. NPDC048516. Next base: position 50,223 of record NZ_JBICWS010000024.1, read on the forward strand.
AGCCCTCGACCATCAGCCGGGTGCCCTGGGGGAGCGTGGTGATCTCGCGGTGGTGGAGGTGGCCGGCCAGCGCCAGCGGGGCCAGGCCGTCCGCCTCGGTCACGGCGGTGGGGTTGTGGGCCAGTGCGATGTCGACGGGGGTGCCGGCCAGCCGCTGGGTGCGCAGCGAGTCGGCGAGCCTGCCGCCGGCGGTGCGCTCGGCGGGCTCGCCGGCCGCCACCACGGAGCGGTCCGGGGTGAACTGCGGGTCGCCGACGCCCGCGAGACGCAGGCCGGCGACCCGGACGGCCCTGCCGCGGTCGAGGACGGTGACGTGGGTGCGGCCGGTCAGGTACTTCTGCGTGCCGCGCGAGTCGTGGTTGCCGCGCACCCAGACGTACGGGGCGCCGAGGGCGGAGACCGGGTCCAGGAAGTGGTTCTCGGCGGCCGAGCCGTGGTCCATGGTGTCGCCGGTATCGATGATCACGTTGATCCGGTACTGCTTCACCAGGGAGGCGATGATCCGCCAGCTGCCGGGGTTGAGATGGATGTCGGAGACGTGCAGCACCCGGATGGTGGTGGGGTCGGGCTGGTAGACCGGCAGCGTCGAGGTGGCGTCGTAGAGCTTGGTCACATTGGTCACCAGGCGCGCCAACTCCTTCTGGTAGACGTTGAATTCGCTGACGATGTTGCGGGCGTTGCCGACCACGGAGGGGGCCGAGGAGAGCAGTCCGGAGAACTTCGGCTCCAGTACGGACCGGGGGTTCCAGGTGGCGTACGCGGTGCCGGCGGAGGCGGCGAGCAGGGCGAGCGCCAGACCTCCGGCGGCCAGCGCGCGGCGCGGGCGGCGGTGGACGGCCAGGCTCAGCGCGGTCGCGCCGGACGCCACGGCGAGGGCGGAGTGCAGCGCCAGCCCCAGGGCGCCGCGGGTGACGTCATGGGTGACCTCGTCCTGCAGGCCGGCGAACCGCTCGGGGTGGTCGACCAGCGCCTGGGAGCGGACCGGGTCCAGCCGGTCGACGTCGACATCGAGCGATACGGGTGCGTAGTGGCTGCTCAGTTCCAGGTCGCCGAGCGGCGGGACATTGATCCTGGTGCCGCCGGTCAGCGAGGGGCGCAGCGCCATGCTGGTGTCCATCGGGCCGACGGGGGCGTGGACGCCGCCGATCAGGACCAGCCCCAGCCAGGCACCGAGGACGGTCACGGATATCAGGCCGAGGGCGGAGCGCAGGGGGCGGCGCGGGGCGGCACCGGGCAGGGCGGCGGAGGCCGGGTGGGCTAAGGAGCGCGACGGGCCGAGGGCGGGGGCAGCCGGTGCCGTACGGCGGGAGCGGTAGGCGCGGCGGACGGCTGCGGGCAGTGCGGGTACGCCGTGGAGCCAGGAGAACAGCAGCCGGTGCGGCGGGTTGCGCGGGGAGTCGGGGTGCGGAGTCCGGGAGCGCGCGGCGCGGGCCATTGGTCCCGTATGCCCGGCCGGTGGCACCGCTATGCGGGGAGCAGCGGCTTCCGGTTGGGGTGCGGAGTGGCGGGCGGGACGCGACGATCGGTGGTGGGTCCGGGTGGCGGAGAATGGTGGTGTGCTGGAAATGACGCGCGAGGAGTTCGAGGAACTGGTCGCCGAGGCGCTGGACCGGATTCCGCCGGAGCTGACCCGGCTGATGGACAACGTGGCGGTCTTCGTCGAGGACGAGCCCCCGGCCGGCGATCCCGAGTTGCTCGGGCTGTACGAGGGGACGCCGCTGACCGACCGCGGGGAGTGGTACGCGGGTGTGCTGCCGGACCGGATCACCGTCTACCGGGGGCCGACGCTGCGGATGTGCGACACACGCGAGGACGTGGTCGCGGAGACCGAGGTGACGGTCGTTCACGAGGTCGCGCACCACTTCGGAATCGACGACGAGCGGCTGCACGCGCTCGGCTACGGCTAGTACGGCCGGGGAGATCCCCGGGCCCGGTCCGCGGCGGTCGGCGCGATCGGCCGGGCCGGGTGCGTGTCCTCGGGTGGGGAGCGGGAGTTGGGCAGGGAGTCCGTGCCGCTGTCCCTGCGCTCCGGATCCGGAGGTCCCGCCGTGCGCCCGAGCCCCTGCCATTCGTCCCTGACGCCGACACCGTCCCCGTCGCCGTCCGCCACCCCTGCCCCCTCGTCGCGTCCGCCGGCGCGCCGCAGGCACTCCCGTGCCGTCGCCGCGGCCGTGGCCGTCTCCGCGCTGGCCGCGTCGCTGGCCGGCTGTATGAGCGTGAGCGATCCGGAAAAACCGAGACCGTCCGGCAGTACCGCGCGGCACGACGGGGAGGGCGGGCTGCCCGGCCCCGGCGGGGTGACCGTGGACGGCCGTGGCGGCGGGCCGCGGCGGATGGGCCACCACGGCGCCGGGCGCCCGGCCGGCGAGGACGACAAGGCGAAGAAGAAGCCGGGGAGCGCGAAACCGACGCCGTCCGGGCCCGGTGAGCCGTCCCAGCCCGTGCAGCCGTCGGGGCCCGAGCCGGGGGCGGGCGGTGTCCACGGCGGCTCCGACGGCCAGGGCGGGCGCCCCGGACACCCGAAGCCCACGCCGTCCCGCCCCGACCGCCCCACCCCGCCGGCCTCGCCGCCGCCCGGTGCCCCCACCGCGCAGCCGACCCCGCCGCCCAGCAGTGCTCCGCCGCCGCCGAGCTCCCAGGCGTCCGGACCGTCTCCCGTCTCGCCGTTGTCTCCGTCGCAGTCGCAGCCGGATCCGTACGGGGAAGAGGCGTAGGAGGGAAAAGGGGCGGAGGGGCGGAAGGTGTGTAGGGGGCGGAAGGCGCGTATCGGCCGGGGATGAGGGGTGCCGCCGGGGAGCGCAGCCTTGTGCGGGCGGGGGCGTCAGGGGGCGGACGGCAGGGGCCGGAAGGTCATTTGCCATCCGGGGGGCGGAGTGCGTATGGTGGTAGATCGTTTGATCCCATTTGCCCGGCGCCAGAACAGAAGCGCGCCGCGTGGCGCGTTCTCTCCCTTGCCGTGGCTGACCGCATAGAGGCGGTCGTGTGAAACACACGGAGTTTGGGCGCGTGCCGAGACTCCGGAAGGTTTCGCATTTCGCATGTCCATTTCCACTGAGCAGTCCGTCATGCCCGCACTCGACGAGCAGACGGTTCCCGAGGTGACGGCGGCCGACGAGGCGCCCGAGACCGACGCGGCCGAAGCCGCCACCGACACCGTCACCTTCGCCGACCTCGGACTGCCCGAGGGCGTCGTCCGCAAGCTCGCGCAGAACGGCGTCACCACCCCCTTCCCGATCCAGGCCGCGACCATCCCGGACGCGCTGGCCGGCAAGGACATCCTCGGCCGCGGCCGCACCGGCTCCGGCAAGACCCTCTCCTTCGGTCTGCCGACCCTGGCCCAGCTCGCCGGCGGCAACACCGAGAAGAAGAAGCCCCGCGCGATCATCCTCACCCCGACCCGTGAGCTCGCGATGCAGGTCGCGGACGCGCTCCAGCCGTACGGCGACGTGCTCGGCCTGAAGATGAAGGTCGTCTGCGGCGGTACGTCCATGGGCAACCAGATCTACGCCCTGGAGCGCGGCGTCGACGTCCTCGTCGCCACCCCGGGCCGGCTGCGCGACATCATCAACCGTGGCGCCTGCTCCCTGGAGAACGTCCAGGTCGCGGTCCTCGACGAGGCCGACCAGATGTCCGACCTGGGCTTCCTGCCCGAGGTCACCGAGCTGCTCGACCAGATCCCCGGCGGCGGCCAGCGGATGCTCTTCTCCGCCACCATGGAGAACGAGATCGGCACCCTGGTCAAGCGTTACCTGACCAACCCGGTCACCCACGAGGTCGACAGCGCCCAGGGCAACGTCACCACCATGACCCACCACGTCCTGGTCGTGAAGCCGAAGGACAAGGCGCCGGTCACCGCCGCCATCGCCGCCCGCAAGGGCCGCACCATCATCTTCGTCCGCACCCAGCTGGGCGCCGACCGCATCGCCGAGCAGCTCGTCGAGTCCGGCGTGAAGGCCGACGCGCTGCACGGCGGCATGACGCAGGGCGCCCGCACCCGGGTGCTCGCGGACTTCAAGGACGGCTACGTCAACGCGCTGGTCGCCACCGACGTCGCCGCCCGCGGTATCCACGTCGACGGCATCGACCTGGTCCTGAACGTCGACCCGGCCGGTGACCACAAGGACTACCTGCACCGCTCGGGCCGTACCGCCCGCGCCGGCCAGTCCGGCACCGTCGTCTCGCTGTCGCTGCCGCACCAGCGCCGGCAGATCTTCCGCCTGATGGAGGACGCGGGCGTGGACGCCTCGCGCCACATCGTCGGCGGCTCCGGTGCCTTCGACGAGGACGTCGCCCGGATCACCGGTGCGCGCTCGCTCACCGAGGTCCAGGCCGACGGTGCCAACAACTCCGCCAAGCAGGCCGAGCGCGAGGTGGCCGAGGTCACCCGCGAGCTGGAGCGTCTGCAGCGCCGCGCCACCGAGCTGCGCGAGGAGGCCGACCGGCTGACCGCCCGCGCCGCCCGTGAGCGGGGCGAGGACCCGGCCGAGGCGCTTGCCGCCGCGGCCGTCACCGCCGAGGCCGAGGCCGCCGCCGAGGCCGCCGTACCGGCGCAGGCCGGAGCGTCGGACGAGCGCCGCGACGACCGGGGCAACTTCGAGCGCCGTGACCGTCGTGACGACCGCTCGGGTGGCCGGTCCTTCGACCGCGACCGTCGCGATGACCGTTCGGGCGGTGGCTTCAACCGCGACCGTCGTGACGACCGTTCCGGTGGCCGGTCCTTCGACCGCGACCGTCGTGACGACCGTTCGGGTGGCGGTTTCAACCGCGACCGTCGTGACGACCGTTCGGGCGGTGGCTTCAACCGCGACCGCCGCGATGACCGTTCCGGTGGCCGGTCCTTCGACCGCGACCGCCGTGACGACCGCTCGGGTGGCGGTTTCAACCGCGACCGTCGTGACGACCGTTCCGGTGGCCGGTCCTTCGACCGCGACCGCCGTGACGACCGCTCCGGCGGTGGCTTCAACCGCGACCGCGGCGACCGTCCGAGCCGTCCGTTCAACCGTGACGACCGCTCCGGCGGCCGTCCGTCCTCCGGTGGCTACCGCTCCGGTGGCGGCGACCGTCCGTTCAACCGTGACGACCGCTCCGGCGGCCGTCCGTCCTCCGGTGGCCACCGCTCCGGCGGCGACCGTCCGTACGGCCGCCGTGACGACCACCGTGGCGCCACGACCGGCTCCGGCGGTCGCCGTGACGACAAGCCGCGCTGGAAGCGCAACGGCTGATCACACTCGCTGATCACGCCCACTGATCACACCCGCTGAACCGCAGGGCCCGTACGCACTCAAGTGCCGTACGGGCCCTGCGTGTTGAGGGGCGAGCGGGGCACCCCGCCCGGCTCGCCGACGGGCCCCGCGGCACCCCGCCGGGCAGCCCGATCCCTAATGCCTTCGGGCTGCGGCACAACCTCGGGCTATGCTGCTCGGTGCGGGCCATTAGCTCAATTGGCAGAGCAGTGGACTTTTAATCCATTGGTTCAGGGTTCGAGCCCCTGATGGCCCACAACGGTGAAGGCCCCGCCGCCTGGAACGATGCATCCAGGCGGCGGGGCCGCTGTCTGTCTCGGGGGCCTTGAAGCGGGGCCTGCTGGGCCGCTGCCGGCCCGAGAGGCGGGCGGATGGTGCCCTATAAGGGCATTCACTCGGAGGGACGGCGCAGAGGGCTGCCCTGTCCGTCCTGTTGGCCTTCGCCTCCTGTGCTGGTCCGGTACCAGGAAGCCGCGGAGCCGAGGCCCTGGTGCCTGCCGATGGCACTTCCGCGGTCCGCAGGGACTGGTCGGGTTCCTCGGTGAGTGCGGTGATGCGCTCAAGGGCCGAGGTGTCACGGCGCGCGGGGTAGGGCGCCTCGGGTCGAGGTGCACGACGGCCCCAGGTGGCCGCACAGCGTGGCGTAGACCTCGGCGTGGGCGGGCAAGGCGTGCCACCCTTCATGACCGTCCTGGACGGCACCAGTTCCGCTGCGGGGAGCCGAGCGCCGCCCACCTCGCGTCCTGCGCCGGCCCTGCTCCGACCACCCAACGCCATCGGCATCAACCTGGCCTGTCGGACGAGGCATACGGGCCGACTCAAGCGTCACATGCCGCCGTCGGGCACGAGTGCGCGAATGAACCCTGATCTGGGTACCCGTACTCACGCGCCGGCAGAACTGGACAGCTACCCTCAAGTCGGCACGCTCGCCTGCTAGTTGCTCCGCGGCACGGACGCGCGACGGCAACGCTTCCACGGCGGGTACACAAGGTGGCGTACGTGGGGGCTGAAGATGGGGATGTTCGATTCGCAAGTAAAGCCGGAATCGCTGCGGAAGGCTGCGACTCATACCGACGAGATGCATTCCGGGCTCGGTACGGCTGTCAATCAGCTCGACTCCGAACACAGGGGCGTCGACTGGCAGACGGAGGGTTTCGCGTTCGCCAAAGAGCTCATGCGCGTACACGACTCTTGGCATGGGCGCCTTGGTGATGTTGGAGGAGAATGTGCAAAAGTTTCGCAAATACTCAGGGCGACAGCAGAAAATCACGAAAAAAATGAGGAAAAAGTTTCCTCATCATTCAGGACGACAGGGAAGTCCCCAGTTGCTGGACCTACCGCGAAGGGTCCCCTTAGCGGTAAAGAAAACAACCCCTTTGGATGATTCATGGTGATTGCGTTACGAGAGCTCGACGATTTTCGATTCGAGGTTCTGGAGAGGGCAAAGGGGGAGTGGGGTGAGATGGCTTCCAGGCTCGGTGGATATCGCGATCGAATGAACTGCTACGTAATCAGACCCCTGGAACAGGACTGGGTGGGGTTAGACGCCCAGATCGCTCAGGTGAGATTAGATACCCTCAGCTCTAATTTTCAATACGGACACCAAGAGTGCTCACTCATTCGAGCGGCCTTGGATGGTGTGATCACGGAGCTGAAAGGGCACCAGAAGAATCTGAGATCTTGGCTGGATGAGGCAGCTGATCGCCGATTACAGGTCAGCGATAAAGGAAAGGTCGATTACGCAGACGAGGGTGACATCCCTGTAACGGCACCTGAGGACCCGGTGGCCCCGCAAGAGCAGCACAGGAGAGAGATTGAAGAGGGCATAGCGGCCACCCTCAAGGCGGCCACCGAGACTGATTCACGCTACCGCGAATTGCTGGCGAAGTTACGGGTCAACCGTGGATTGAAGATTGATGCGGCCGATGCCGCGCGGGACGCGAAGAGCGTATCCAAGGTAGCCGGGGACGCTTTAGGATTGGACTCCGCACCCATAAAAGGTGCGGACCCCAAGGACGTTAATAAATGGTGGAATGGCCTAAGTGACGAAGAGCGGGAGGAGCAGCAGGCGCTACACCCCGATCTTATCGGCAATCTCGACGGCATCCCCGCAACAATCAGAGACAAAGCGAACCGTGAGAATCTCGACCGGCTGATCGTCAGCTATCAGTCGAGAGCGCCGCTGTCGGATGACGAGCAAGAGCGGATGAACGGATTCGTATCGATCCGAAATCGGGTTGAAAGTGGCGATGGAAAGCGTCCACAGCCTTTCTTGCTGGGGATTGGAGATGAAGGGCAGGGTAGAGCCATCCTCTCCTACGGAAACCCGGACACGGCAGACAACGTTGCTGCGTATGTGCCTGGACTGAACACAGGAATGGAGGATGTGGGGGGAGGTGACGGCCAACGTGCAATGAATGTCTGGCAGTCCGCACACAAAGCTGACCCCACGCAGAAGACCGCTTCAATCGTCTGGCTCGGCTACGACGCACCTCAAGCCGGCGCGAGCGCAGATCTCAGCAATTTCGCTGTGGCGGGTGAAGAGCGTGGAAAGCGTGGTGGCGCGGATTTTGATCATTTCCTCAATGGCATCCATTCCACTCACGAGGGAAATCGTCCACACGTCACGGCTATTGGTCACAGCTACGGCTCATTCACGGTTGGCCAGGCGGCGCAGCGCGAAGGTGGCCTTCCTGCCGATGACGTTGTCCTCGTCGGTAGTCCCGGCACCGGGGCGCAGAAAGCTGACCAGTTAGGAGTCGGAGCCGAACATGTGTGGGTAGGATCAGCAAAGAACGACCCGATCACCCATGCGCCGTCCAAGGAGGAGGTAGGCGGTCTGGTCATTAACCCCGTAGCGGGCGCAATTATGCACCTCGCTGACCCGCACGAACTCTGGTTCGGGCAGGACCCGGCCAGCGAGGACTTCGGAGGGCGTCGTTTCAGCGTTGCCGACGGTGAAATGGGAAGCGCCGATTCCCACTCCAATTATTTCGACCGCCAGAAGGGCGGGGCCTCGCTGGACAACATCGGTTATATCGCGACGGGCAGGTACGACGCCGTTACGGGAGAGGCGCAACGATGACGGGACCACTCCGGTCGATCAGGTTCGCCACGGGAGTGGTAGCTCTCTTGGTCATATCGGCGTGCAGCAGTGGGAGCAGCCTCCCATCAAGAAAGGAACCGCCCCCCACCATGGATACCTCGCAGGCAAGTCGACGGTTAAACGAGCTCCTTGACAGCACCTTCGCATCCGTCAAGCCAGCCCTCAAGTGGCGCGACGGAGACACCGAGGTCCTTCAGGTCAATGACTCCGTCTCCAATCAGCCCAACGGTAAGGCGACCGTATCCAAGACGCGATACCTTCGGACCAAAGTATCCAAGAAGCGGCTGGGTGGCCTGATGGGAGTAATTGAACGCCACTGGAAGGCTTCCGGATACAAGATCACGAATATCAACCCTAAGGTTCCGAGCTTCGTCGGATTGACATCCGACGGTTTCTCCATACGTTTCTCGGTGGGGCGGCCCGGAAATGTGTACTTCGACGCCGCCAGCCCAAGCGTCGAAGATCCCGGATTCAGCGGAACCCTCAAGGAGGGCGATAAGTTCCCGCCCGATTCCGATGGTGATCCAAATATCATGCCTGACGTGCACGACCCCTTCTGGTCTCACTGATCTGGAGGGGCCGGAAAGGCGAGTGCCAGGGCGGATTGACGGCCCACGAGCCCCGTCTGTCTCTGGTTGCGTTCACCCGTCCAGCACTCTTCACCAGCCGCCCGGTGCTGCGGCTCCACCATCGGCAGATATCCGCGCTACCCGGTGCTGACCAGTGCCCCGAGGGCCTGGACCGTATGCGGTCCGGGCCTTTCGTGTGGGCCTTTCGTGTGGGCGCCGAAGGCGCTCAAGTGGCGCTCAGGGGGGCGATTTTGTGAGGGGTACGGCGGCGCCGTGACCCGTCCGGCCCCCGATGACTCGCGGACCGGCGCCGTGGCGGAAACGCTGGGGAGGTCGACGCGGCCGCCACCACGGTGCTCGTACGGACGGGCGGGAGTGGGAAGAGGCCGGTGCGGATGCTCCAGGATGAAGTACGTCCCAGGGACGACGGGGGGCGGCGGGTGCGCCGCGGCCGGCGGCCGTCGCTGTCCGGCCGTCGCCTGGTGCGCCTGCTTCCCGCTCTCCTGATCGCCGGGGGCCTCGCCGTCGGTGTCGTCACGCCGGCCGGCTACACCGCCGCTCCCTTCTTCTGCGCCGCCCCGCTGATCGCCGCGTCGCTCTCCTCGCTGCGCACTACCGCCTTCACGTCCCTGGCCGCCGTGCTCGGCGAGGTCTGGGCCGTCACCTATCGCGGGGCCCTTGAGGACTACCAGGAGGCCGGGGCGGAGAGTGCCATGGTCTTCGTGGTCGCGCTACTGGCCCTCGGGCTCAACCGGTTCGTCCAACGGAGCGATGCCCACCTGGCCTCCGTACGGGACATCTCGGAGGCCGCCCAGCGCGCCGTACTGCCCACGCCCCCCGAACGGCTCGCCGGCCTCGGCGTCGCCGCCCGCTACGTGGGGGCGCGGGCGGATGCCCGGATCGGCGGCGACCTCTATGCGGTGCAGGACACCCCGCACGGCGTACGGCTGATCGTCGGCGACGTACGGGGCAAGGGGCTGGAGGCCGTGGAAGCCGCGGTGATCGTCATCGGCGCCTTCCGCGAGGCGGCGGAGCAGGAGACGACGCTGGAGGCGGTGGCGGGCCGGCTGGAGCGGGCGCTGCAACGCGAGGGCGGACGGCGCGCGGGGCTCGACGAGTTCGAGGGGTTCACCACTGCCGTCCTCGCCGAAATCCCCGCCAATGGGCAGTCCGTGCTGCGCGTGCTCAACCGGGGCCATCCGTCCCCGCTGCTGCTCACCCTGGACGGCGGGCTGCGTGAGCTGGTGCCCGCGGTGCCGGCGCTGCCGCTGGGCATGAGCGAGGTGGCGAGCTGGCCGGACCGGTCGGACGAGACGTTCTTCCCGGCCGGCGCCCTGCTGCTGTTCTTCACCGACGGGGTGACCGAGGCCAGGGACCTGCTGGGCCGCTTCTACCAGCCGGCGAGCAGACTGCGCGGCCGTCGTTTCCGGGGTCCTGACGCCCTCCTGGACACCCTCGTCGAGGACGTCGCACGGCATACGGGCGGCGCGCCGGCCGACGATATGGCCTTGTTGGCGGTGCAGCGGCCGATGCGGGCGTAGGGAGGGCGGGGAAGGACGTAGTGCGGGTGCAGGGAGGACGTAGTGCGGGTGCGGGGAGGGGGCCGTAGCCCCGGCAACGCTCGCCGTCCCCTGCGGCAGGCCTTACACCACGCCCTCCGCCCCCGGGAGCCGGTGCAGGCTTTCACCGTACGGACCGCTGAGCGCGACCGGGCGCTCGTCCAGGGCGAGGGTCAGCAGCGCGTCATGCGGGTGCGGCGAACGGGGCGCCGGCGTGGGGATCCAGGGCAGGACGGAGTGGTGCTCGTGGGAGACCCAGTGCCCGCCGCCGGGCCGTCCGCGCAGCAGCGACCGCACGAGATGCGCGAACTCCTCGCGGCGGGCGGGCGCGAGGCCGGCCAGCGCGGTGCTGTGGAAGATGACCAGCGTGGCCTCGGGCGGTGCCTCGGCGGCGAGCGCGGGCAGCTCGTGGAGCAGATCGCCGCGCACCATCCGCGGCCGTGGCGCCGCCCGTACCGCCTCGACGGCCGCGGCCAGCCGCGCCGCCCGTGCCCCGTCGCCCGGCCATACGAGCGCCTGCAGCCAGCGCAGATCGTCCGGTTCGGCGGCCGGGTCGAGCGGGTCGAGGCCGATTCCGGCCCGCCAGACGATCCGCGGCATCCGGTCCAGGCCGGGCAGCTCGTCGGCCGCCCACCCCGTACTACGGCACTCCAGCACCAGCGGGCTCTCCGGCGCCCCTGCCACTGCCACTGCCATTGCCTCGGAGCGACGGATACCGCTTCCCCCGTCGTCCTCGTACGAGCGCAGGTAGCGATGGCGGTAGCGGTAGCCATAGCGATCGGGATGCAGACACAGCCCCGCCGACGTGCCGACCTCCAGCAGCGCCAGCGGCTGCGGCAGGCGGGCGAGCAGCGGCAGCAGCGTCGCGCAGTGGGCCGGCTCATCGGTCCGGGACGAGCGCTGCATGATCACCGCACGCACCTCGCTCCAGTGCCGTACCGTCCACTCGCGCCAGCGGCCGTACGCCGTTTCGCCGCGCGGCCCCAGCTCGGCGTGCGGGCCGTCGAGATAGCGGACGGCGGCGAGCAGAAGCTCCGGCTGCTGGGCGCCGCCGGCCGGCAGCGACCCCGACAGCAGATCGCAGAGCTCCGGGTCCTGGCTGATCCGCGCGCTCAGCTCCTCATGCGCCGCGGACCGCCCCCGCGCCTGACGCCAGGAGAACTCCCGGTACCGCTCCGCCAGCCCCCATGTGCCGGCAACGGCGCGCGCGACGTGACGGGTGTTCCCGGTGTTCCCGACGTTGACGGCCATGATCCGACGTTACTGCTCTCACGTTCCGTCACCGAGGGGCACCCCTCCGCATAACGACTGGTGCACAATCGCCGCGAGATCGTTTAGGGGAGGGCGGTCAACTCGCCCGGTTTGCGGCCGTGCTGGCCGAAAAAGTCCACGCCAAAGCTCCTGCCCAGCCGCTACGAAATCCCGGGAAGGCTTGGAATTCGACCACGATCTCTATTACTGTCCGATAACGCAGCGCGGTCGTCCCAGCCGTCGCAAGAGGCGGCACCGTGCGCCGACGCCGAATCCCGCACGCGCTTTTCACGCACCTCCAGCACCTCGAACTGCACCAAGGGAACCGGGGAACCACTTCCTTGGGGTGAATCGGACGCTCTCCGCCAGCGGGCGCCCGTAGGAGACCTTCCTGCTCCGAACCCGTCAGCTAACCCGGTAGGCGAGAAGGAAGGAAAGGAGAGCGCCCCCGTGGCGTCCAACAGGCCTGCCCCCGAGGGTCCGTCCGCCTACGACCTCGATGACCGAGGTGCCTTCCCGGGCCCCGGTGATGCGGACAACAACAACGACGGACCGTGGGAGGAATGGAATCCCACCGAGGATTCCGTCCGCTCGGTCCGCGGCAAGCACCGGGTGGCCAAGCAGCGTGGCGGCGGGCTCGCCCGCGGTGGCACGGTCCTGGGCGTCGGCGTCATCGCGGCGGTCGGTGCCGGCGGAATGGCCACGGCCGAGGGCCGCCCTCCGGTGCCGATCTCGATGCCCGACGTCGGCGGAATGGCCGACGACCTCGCCGACAAGCTGCCGGACGTCAAGTCCCTCCCCGGCGTTGGTGACCTCATATCGGACGCGGACGCGGACGCCGACGAGGGCACGGATACGGCCGCGGCCTCGGCCGCAGGCAGGGACACGGGCACGGCCTCCGCCGCGGCCGGCAACGCGGCCTCGGGCGCGGACGCCGGTGAGGCGCTGCGCAGCCGCATCCTCCAGCAGGCCGACGCGCAGCAGGGCGCCGCCGAGCAGGAGGCCCGTGAGGGCGCCGAACACGCCGCTTTCCAGACCGCCGATAAGGCAGCCGACGCCCACCAGAAGTCGGCCGAAAAGGCCGCAGCAGCCAAGAAGGCGGCCGAAGTGGAGGCCAAGCGCGAGGCCGAAGAAGCGGCCCGTCAGAAGGCGGAGGCCGCCCGCCTCGCCAAGCTGGCGAAGAACTTCATCGCTCCCGTCTCCTCGTTCACCCTCACCGCCAGCTTCGGCCAGGCCGGCGACCGCTGGGCCGCGGACCACACCGGCCAGGACTTCGCCGCGCCGACCGGCACGCCCGTCAAGGCCGTGCACTCCGGCACCATCACCCAGGCCGGCTGGGCCGGCTCGTACGGCTACCGCATCGTCCTCACCCTCGACGACGGCACCGAACTCTGGTTCTGCCATCTGTCCTCGATGGTGAAGACCTCCGGCAAGGTCAGCACGGGCGATGTCATCGGCCGCGTCGGCGCCACCGGCAATGTCACCGGCCCGCACCTCCACCTGGAGGTGCGCCCCGACGCCGGCGACCCGATAGACCCCATGCCGTGGCTGCGCGATCACGGCATCAAGGTGTGAACGCCTGACGGGATGTGCCGTCGGGGGAGAGGGAACGGAGGGAATAACTCCGCTCCCCCGACGTTGCCACCACGTATGACCGCGACACACACCCCCCGGAATCATCAGTCCCTGGGCTCGCTCTCCGTCTCCCCGCTGTCCCTCGGCGGTAACGTCTTCGGCTGGACGGCCGACGAGAGCGAATCCTTCGCCGTGCTCGATGCCTACGTCGCGGGCGGTGGCAACTTCATCGACACCGCCGACGTCTACTCGGCCTGGGTCCCCGGCAACAAGGGCGGTGAATCCGAGACCGTCCTCGGCAACTGGCTGACCTCCCGCGGCAACCGCGACGATGTCGTCATCGCCACCAAGGTCGGTGCCCACCCGGACCACAAGGGCCTGTCCGCCGCCACCGTCAAGTCCGCGGTCGAGCTCTCCCTCACCCGCCTGCGCACCGACTACATCGACCTCTACTACACCCACTACGACGACGAATCGGTGGAGGTCGGCGAGTTCCTTACCGCCCTCGACGACCTCGTCCGGGCCGGCAAGGTCCGCGAGATCGCCGCGTCCAACATCTCGGCGGAGCGCCTGGAGGAGTCCCTGGCCTTCTCCGCCCGCGAGGGCCTGGCCCGCTACGTCGCCCTCCAGCCGCACTACAACCTGGTCTCCCGCGACACCTACGAGGGCGAACTCGCCGACACCGCCGCCCGCCACGGCCTCGCCGCGGTCCCGTACTACGCCCTGGCTTCCGGCTTCCTGACCGGCAAGTACCGCCCGGGAACCACCGTCGACAGTGCCCGCTCCGGCGGCGCGGCCCAGCACGTCGACACCGACCGCGGTCAGCGTGTCCTGCAGGCCCTCGACACCGTCGCCGCGGCCCACGAAGCCGAGGTGGCCACCGTCGCCCTCGCCTGGCTCGCAGCCCAGCCCACCGTCGCGGCCCCCATCGCCAGCGCCCGCACGGTGGCACAGCTGCCGGCTTTGCTGGCGGTGGCCGACCTGACGCTGACCCAGGCGGAACTGGCGCTGCTGAACGAGGCGTCTGCCTGAACCACGAGCGCCGGGGCGGGTCGGGGCGGGGCCACAGCAGCCCCGCCCCGACCCTCCCCGCTCTCGCTCTCTGCTCCCGCTCTTCGCTCTCGCTCTCCGCTCTCGCTCTCCGCTCCCGCTCTCTGCTCCCGCTCTACTTCCGGCGATCCACCGCCACCCACGACGCGAGCGCCACCCCACCCGCCACCGCGAACACCGCAGGCCACGCCCCGATCTTCTTGGCCAACGGATGCGACCCGGCAAACGCGGCCACGTACGCCCCACTCAGCACCGCCGCCGTCGCATTCCCCGCCTTCTCCTGCCACCCCTTGGCCGCCACGGCCCCGGCCGCAGCGAGCGCCACCCCGCCGAGCGGCCGCTTCCTGGTCCAGCGGGCGGTGGCGTAGCCGCCTACGAGCCCGGTTGCTGCGATCACACTCGTCGGTACGCCGGCCATCACAGAAACCTCCACATCAGGGGACAACTGTGACGACCTTACGGGGAGAGTCCATGAGGCTCGGACGATGCTCTCTGTGATGGACCGTGTTAGGCGCGGACATTCCAATCCGGGTGCTGAACGCAGGCGACGAAGTCCTGCCAAGCTCCGCAGGTGAAGTTGAGTATCTGGCCCCCGGGAACCTTCGTGTCTTGGACCAGAACGGTGGATTCGTCGGGCGTCGCCGTCGCTATGCAGTTGCCGCCGGAGCCGTTGCTGTAGCTGCTCTTGTGCCAGACGAGAGGCGCTGTGTGAGTCATCAGATGAGTCCTTGCATCGCTTCGGTAATGAGGGCACTGGACTGCTGCGGACTCAAGGACAGTGCCCGCAAGTTGTCGAATGCCTTTGCATACTGCGCGATGTCGCTGGGTTGCTCCAGATAGACAGCATCTGTCAGGCCATCTCGATAGACGATGCCCGGGTCCTCTTGCTCAGGGAACCCCAACATCGTGTACGCCCCCGTTGCGGGGTAGCTGCCCGAGTCGAACGGCAGCACCTGGACCGTGACGTTCTTCAACTGCGCCACCTTCAACAAGCGTTCGAACTGGGCCTGCATCACCTCCCGGTTACCGATGGCATGCCGCAAGACGCTCTCGTGCAGGATCGCCCACAAATCTGGTGCCTGAGGAGCGGTGAGGAGTGCCTGTCGCTCCATGCGCACGGCGATCATCTGCTCGACGTCGTCGGGGCTTGGCTGGGCCGTAGCGCGGTGGAGCTCCCTGGCGTAATCGGCGGTTTGCAGGAGCCCAGGCACGAACTCGGACTCGTAGGTGCGCAAGCTGCAGGCTGCCTGTTCAAGGCCGACGTACACGGAGAACCAGGTGGGTACGGCGCTGCCGTATGCGTGCCACCAACCCCGCGTCTTGGAGTGCTTGGCAAGGTCCTTGAGGAGTTCGCGTAGCTCGTCAGTGGTGTTGTAGAAGCGGCACAGCGCATCAATGTCTGACGGTTGGATGCGCCCCTGGCCCGTCTCCATGCGGTTGACCTTGGAACCGCTCCAGTCCAGCGACTCGCCCACCTGGTTGCAGGTCAGTCCATGGTCCTCACGGAGCTTCTTCAGCTCGATCGCAAGCCGGCGACGACGAGCGGTGGGCGAACCGGCCACGGCAACTCTCCTTGTTTTGACGGGCGTTCATTCTTGCCGCGAGGGCAGGTACGGGCCAATCACTCGATAGAGCGAATCCCGCTGTGCACATTGCACGAAGGGATGCGCGCTGCCACTATCGCACTCAGGGAACCGAGAGTCATCACGCGATGGCCAGGAGTGACGTCGCGGTCGTGGGCAAGCAAAGGAGTTGGGGCAGATGAATGCCGCCCACCGCATGTCGAGTACGGAGTGGGTCCATCCCTTCACCGCGAGGCCGGCAGAGGTGGCCGAGTTACGCCGTCTGACGAGTCTCTACCTCGAACTGTGGGGACTTTCGGGAGTGGTTGATGCGGCGCAGCTCTGTGTCAGCGAGCTGGCCACCAACGTCATCAACCATGTAGGCGAAGGGGCTGCCGCTGTCCTGTCGGTCATGGTGAGGGATGCGCATCTGCGCATTTCCGTTCGGGATGCGGAGAGTGGCCGGTTCCCAAGGCTCCTTGGTGTCGCGCCTACCTCGGAAACTGGGCGAGGGCTGGGTCTGGTGGCGGCCATGGCGGACCGTTGGGGGGTGACGGCTGCCGCGCACGGCAAAACCACCTGGTGTGAGATCAGCTCATCGTGCATGGCTCAGGTCCGAGATGCGAACGGCCTGCCATCGGGGGCAGAGGTACCGCTGTCTTCCAGTCAAGGCATGCCGGGTCGGGCAGTTCACGGACGGCCGCTGCGCTTCGTTGCTCAGGAGGCGGCGGCTGTCGGTCTCATCGCTGAAGTCCTTCGTTGGTTGCAGGCACAGGGGAGTGATCCCGATACGGTTCTCGACCATGCGCAAATGTGCTTCGAGGGTGAGCGTGGAGTCGTGGGCTAGGTGTGATGATGGGGCGGAACTGAGGGGACGTACCCCCTCTCTCGCACATTGACGCCAGAGAGGGGGTACGGAAGGCTATTCCGCGGGGGCGTTTAGGTGTTCGTGGTGGTCTCGGTGATACGCGAGGTGTTTGGCGTTCACTGTATGCCCGGGCATCTCGCGCAGTTGGTAGGTTCGAGGCTCGGAGCCTCGTTGTGTAACGGACCGGTCATCGTTAATGATCAGCATTCCGAAGTCGAAGGCTGCGTGGTGGTTTGGGCACAGGCATAGAACGTTATCGATCTCATCGGGCCCGTCGTGCGGTTGGCCGAGTGGCTTAATGTGTGCGGCTTCAGCGTAGGCGCCCGTAGGGGTTTCAATGCGTAGTCCGCATACTTGGCAAGTGTATGCGTGGATCTTCTTTACGTAGTCGGCTACCTTGGTGCTTCGGATGATGCGCTGGGTGGAGGTTTCCTTGCGCCCGGGGGTGGAGTTGCCAGTCGGGGATGCGCGCGTGATGTTCTTGGCGGCCTGTTTGTCGGCGGAGCCGATTGCGCGGAGTCTATAGCGCCATACAAGGAAGTTTGATTCGCCGCGTTGGGACCAGCATTCCTCCACTCGGTAGAGGCCGTCGTACCGGAGTCCAGCCGCTGGTGAGTGTCGACGGTCACCGCCCGCGCCGCGGATCACGCGCACAGGCGCCCCAGTGGAGTAGCTGGTGACCAAGGCTGCATTCCCTAGAGTCAGCTCTTGATCTTTGCATTGCTTCTTCGTTTTCTCGTCCCGCCCTCCTTGCCCGGTATAGATTATTTCATCGCCATAGTCTTCATCGTCTTCGTAGCCTCCGGATACGACGATGGACTCGGCGCCGCTGGCTCGCGTTCCGCAGATTCCGGCCATCGTGGGCCGGTGGACCCTTGCTCGTGCCAGCGTTCGTCGCCTCTTGAAGATATCCCCCACCCGTACATGTGGAGGAGGTCCGAAGCCGTCAAATTCGGCCCCAGGGATCCCTGCTTCCAGGAGTAGGAGATCAAGACGATAGTCCTGGAAGTATTGTTCGTGTAGCAGCTTTACTGCATCCCGACACAGATCCTTATCTGAGGCGAGCTGTTCGTACAGCGAGGCCTCCAGTCCACCCTCGGACGTTTGCTCGGCAAGCCCCGCAACTGCGTCCAGATCCCTAGAGTCTGGTGCCTCGTCATTCGTGCTGTGAATCTCCCAGAAGGGGAATTGGCGCAACTCCAGAAAAGTGCTCTCGGGTGTCGGGTGTGAACCTATGGAGTCGTACTCCGTAAGCATGGCCCGAAGGTCGGTCTTTGCCTTGTTCCATGAGGTGAGGCGGTCTGCACCTTCGGCCGCACGGCTGATCGCCCATAGGAGTGCGATGGGCTGATCCCTCGATGGTTCACCGGATGGGCGATGAAGAGGCAGGGAGGCAAGTGCCTCCAAGAAGCGAGTGGCACGTTCCTGCTGGGGCTCGGACAACTTGGTGTTTCCCTCGATCTCGGGTGTGGCGGGAGTGGGTGGACCACTCATAAACCAGGGCTAGTTGCCCAGTACAGATGGTTCGTACACCACTGTCGAGGGGGATACGGGCCGCTGCGGTTAGCAGGCAATCGCTCTGGGGACAGCGGTTGTTGTCGCGCTTGGCAGAGCAGACATCATCTGCGGCGGCAAGGAGAGTCGCCGGAGTCGCACGACTGCTCTCTTGTCACCCACGCATCCACCAACGCCGCCCGCCCCCACTGCTGGTAGTGCCGCAAATGCTGCAGCAAGTGTTGTTCGCGGTGGAAGAAGTCGGGGGACGGGCCCAAGAGATGGGCTCGGCGGCGGTGGAAGGACAGGGTGGTGGCGACGGTGGCGTACTCGGTGACGGCGCGGGCGGCGGCGGGGCCCTGGGTGGTGCGGGCGATGTCGCGGGCCAGGGCGCGGGTTTTGAGGGAGGAGAGGGCGGCGGGTTCGGTGGGGGTGAGCCAGCCGGCGGTGATGTAGGGGGCGAGGTAGCCGCGCAGGGAGAGCAGTTCTTGGTTGCGGGCCCAGATCGCCAGCCAGGTGAGGGCGAGGAGGACGGGGACCATGAAGAGGCCGTAGACGAGGAGGAAGCCGGGGTCGCCGAGGGAGGAGGCGCCGTTCCAGATGGCGTGCAGGAGGACGGCGGTGAGCAGGCCGAGGAGGGCGAGCGTGATGCGGGCGGCGCGGCGCCGGGGGTAGCGGGTGGCGGCGATGCCGAACGCGAGGCCGGTGAGGATCGTGAAGAGCGGGTGGGCGAAGGGGGAGACGATGATGCGGAAGAAGAAGGCGCCGGCGGTGAGGGAGTCCAGACCGGAGTGGCCCATCGACTGGTCCTCGCCGAAGGCGTTGCCCAGGTAGAGGACGTTCTCGGTGAAGGCGAAACCGGTGGCGGTGATGCCGGCGATGACGATGCCGTCCGTGATGCCGTCGAAGTCGTTGCGGCGGAAGCGGTAGAGGAAGAGCACCGCGGCGGCCTTGACCACCTCCTCGACGACCGGGGCGATGACCGTGGCGCCCCAGGCCTCGGCCTCGGAGGGCGAGGCCGAGGCGATATTGGCGGCCAGCCAGTCGGTGGCGAAGCCATTGGCGAGGAGCGCCACCAGGGCGGCGGCGCAGGCGCCCCAGGCGAAGGCGAACGCGAGGTTGCGCCAGGGCTCGGGCTCGACGCGGTCGAGCCAGCAGAACGCCGCGAGGAGGAGCGGCACGGGGAAGACGGCCAGGCCGAGGCCGACCAGGAAGCCTTCGGTGCCGGTCTCCTGGCGGACCATGCCGATGATGATCACGCCGGAGAGCGCGAGCATCGAGACCAGGGCGACGGCGCGGAGGGTGGTGCTGTTCCAGGGAGCCGTCCGGCGGCGGTGCGTGACCGCGTCCTCGTGCGGGTGGGGTGTGTACGGGGGAGGGGCGGGTGCGGACGGCGGGTGCGGGGGCGGCTGGGACGGGTACACCCGTCGACCCTAACGAGCGGCGTTCGCCCTACGCGTCGCGGCGGCGGAAGAGGAGGTCGTGGACGGCATGCCCCTTGTCCAGGCCCTGGCCCTCGAACTTGGTGAGCGGGCGGAAGTCCGGGCGCGGCGCATAGCCGGGGTAGAGGTTTTCGAGCGTCGGCTCGGCGGAGAGGACTTCGAGCATCTGCTCGGCATACGGCTCCCAGTCGGTCGCGCAGTGCACGAGGGCACCGGGCGCGAGCCGGGTGGTCGCCAGGGCGATGAACTCCGGCTGGACGAGGCGGCGCTTGTGGTGGCGCTTCTTCGGCCAGGGGTCAGGGAAGTAGACGCGCAGGCCGGCAAGGGAGGCGGGGGCCAGCATCTCGCGCAGCAGGATGATGGCGTCGCCGTTGGCCACCCGGATGTTGGACAGGCCGTTCCGCTCCGCGAGACCGAGCAGATTGCCCTGCCCCGGGGTGTGGACGTCGCAGCCGAGGATGCCGGTGCCCGGGTCGGCGGCGGCCATCTGTGCCGTGGCCTCGCCCATGCCGAAGCCGATCTCCAGCACGACCGGCAGCCCGTCGAAGAAGGCGTCGAGATCGATACGGGAGAGCCCGTCGATGTCCAGCCCCCAGGTGGGCCACAGGCGGCGCAGCGCATCCGCCTGGGTGGGCGAGACACGGCTGCGGCGCGGCTGGAAGGAGCGGATCCGGCGCTCGTGATGCGATCCGGCGGGGTCGGCAGCGGGGCCGGTTCCGTCGGGGAACATGGGCGCACCGCGGCGCGGGGTGGCGGCCGAGACGGCGGTGGAGCCGAGGCTGCGGGCTTCCTGCGCGTCGGCCTCGTGTGAGGCGGCCTCGTGCGCGTCGGCCTCGTGTGAGGCGGCCTCGTGCGCGTCGGCCACGTGTGAGGCGGCCTCGTGCGTGTCGGCGCCGGGTGCCTCGGCCTTCTGCGGGCCGGTTCGCTGCACGTCGGATTCCCGGGCGGGGGAGACCTGGGCGCCGGCTGCCGGAGCGGCTGCTTCCGCGGCAGCGCTGGCGGGGGTGGCGGGGGTGGTGAGGTTCTCGGACACAGTGCGTCGATTCTACGGGGCGCAGGTTCGGGGGGAGGGGAGCACGGGGCCAGCCCGGGGCCGGCACGGGGCCAGCCCGGGGCCGGCCCGGGGCCCGTACGGAGCCTCCGAGGTGCTTGGCGCTTGCTGAGCGGGGACCGGAACCTTCGCGAAAAGGGAGGTTGGCGCGGTGTGTAGCGGCATGCATACGATGCGGCGCTGACGTGAGCAAAACAAATCAGGGGGTTGGTTCATCGTGTCGCAGGGCGGCCAGGGGTACGGCGGGAACGCGCAGGGGCCACAGCCGCCCGGCCAGGGAGCTCCGGGAGTGCCGCCCGCCGGCCCGCCGGCACCGGGGCAGGCCGCCCCGCCGCCCGCGGGAGCGTACGGACCTCCGGAACAGCCGCCCGCGGGTCCGGGGCAGGTGCCTCCCGGCCCGTACGGGGCCCCGCCCGCCCAGCCCGGGCCGGGAGGCGCGCAGTACCCGCCGCCGATGGGCGGGCCCCAGGGGCCGCCCCCGCAGGGTTACCCCGTGCCTCAGGGCGGCCAGCAGCCACCCCCGCCGTACACCCAGAATCAGGGGCCGATGCCAGGCCAGGTGCCAGGCCAGGTGCCGTACCCCGGTGGGCCCATGCCGCCCCAGTTCCAGGGCGGGCCGGGCGGGCCCAGGCGCAGCGGTGTGCCCGTGCCGCTCATCCTGACGATCGTGATGGTCCTGCTGGTGGCTGCCGGCGTCGGCGGGTACTTCCTCTTCTCCGGGGACTCCGCCGACTCGGGCGCCGCCCGGCCCGCGAACGCCCTGTCGCGGAAGTGGGAGGCGGCGTCGCCCGCGTCCGAGCGCGCGGGCCAGAACGAGAACGGGCTGCGCTCGATGTGGTTCAACAACGACGACATCATCTACGGCGACGGCGAGGGCGTACGGGCCTACAACCGCAAGACCGGCAAGAAGAAGTGGACCGTCAAGACGCCCAAGGGCGCGGGCGAGGTCTGCGCGATGTCCGCGGAGCCCAGTGACGACGGCGTGGGCGCCGTGGTCTTCGACGCGGGTGGCGACGACTGCTCCTATCTCTCCGTCGTCGACACCGACACCGGCCGCACGCTGTGGTCCAAGAACCTTCAGGACGGTCACGGCGCGGAGCACCAGCCGCGGGTCGTGGTGAACAGCAAGGTCGTCGCCGTCACGATCGGCCAGACCTATGCCGGCTTCTCCGTCGGCCGTGGAGCGAGGGTCTGGGAGCTGACCGCACGCGGTCATGAGTGCACCAACTCGGTCGGGCTGAGCCCCCAGTACCTGGCGGTGGTCAGCGACTGCTCCGATGCCAAGCCGCAGAAGCAGCTGTCGCTCCAGGACCTGGAGTACGACAGCATCCATTCGACGGTCACGGGTGAGGACCACGCGATCGTGCGGACCCTCTCGGACTGGCCCCTGACGCTGCTGACGGAGAGCGGCAGCACGGCCGATCCCGTGCACTACATCCAGACCTATACGGACAAGGGCAAGCCGGACCACACCATCCAGCTCTCGGGCGAGCTGAAGGACCTGAAGTTCGAGCCGCGCAACACCTACGTCGACGAGGACGAGCAGATTCTGGTGGCCGGTTACGGTGCCACCAACGGGCTTGCGGCGATGGACATGAAGACGGGCAAGCTGCTGTGGAAGAAGCGCGGCTCGGCGGCCATCGCCGGTGTGAACAACCAAGGCCTGATGATCGTGACCGATTCGCCCGACAGCGGCGCCTCCGCAGTGAAGGAGCTGGTGGTCTCGGTCGGCTTGCGTGACGGCAAGGAGAAGGTGAAGGGCACGCTCTACGAGAAGGAGCACAACCTCCCGGCCCCCAGCGATATGTCGGTGGCCTTGGACAGGGACAACATGCTCTTCATCCAGAGCGAGCGGCTCACCGACAACCGACCGGGCGTGCAGGCCTTCGAGGTGCCGTTCGCCTGACGTCGCCCGGGCGCCGTCCGGCCCGTCACGCCGTCACCGCCACGGATCCGCCGCCTCTCGGCCCCGCCTCTTACCGGAGGAGGGGCCGAGCGGCGTTTTTACGAGAGCGGGTTCGAGCGGCGTTCTTGTGAGCGGAGGTCCGAGCGCCGCTCTGTCATGCGCGGCTGCGCCCCAGCAGCCCCAGCACCCGCCGTGCCACCTCGCGCCCGATGGGGAGCGAGGCCGTGGCGGCCGGGGACGGAGCGTTGAGGACGTGGATCATGCCGGGGGATTCGGCGAAGAGGAAATCGTCGACGAGGGTGCCGTCGGGGAGGACGGCCTGGGCTCTGACACCGGCCGGCGACGGCACCAGGTCCTCCTCGCGGGCGGCCGGGAGCAGGCGGCGGACCGCGTCGGCGAAGGCGGACCGGGACAGGGAGCGGTGCAGTTCGCCGGCGCCGTAGCGCCAGTGGCGGCGGGCTATCCGCCAGGAGCCGGGGTAGGCGAGGGTGCCGGCCAGCTCGGCGGGGTGGATCGTGCGCCAGTCGTAGCCCTCGCGGGCCAGGGCGGGGACGGCGTTCGGGCCGATGTGGACGGCGCCGTCGATGCCGCGGGTCAGATGGACGCCGAGGAACGGGAAGGCCGGGTCGGGGACCGGGTAGACCAGGCCGCGGACGAGCGAGGCGCGTTCCGGAGCGAGGGTGAAGTACTCACCGCGGAACGGGACGATCCGCATACCCGGGGCATCGCCGGCCAGCCGGGCGATCCGGTCGCAGTGCAGGCCGGCGCAGTTGACCAGGGCACGGGCACGGTGGACCGTGCCGTCGGCGCCGCGGACCGCCACCCGGCCGGGGCGGCGGCCGATGGTCGTCACCTCGGTGCCGTAGACGATCCGGGTGCCGGCGTCCTCGGCGAGCCGGGCGAACCGGCGGGCGACCGCGGCGAAGTCGCAGACGCCGGTCGTGCCGACATGGATGGCGGCCAGGCCCTCCACCTCGGGCTCGTACTCGGCTATCTGGGCGGGGCCCAGTTCGCGCACCGGCAGGCCGTGTTCGCGGCCGCGCTGGATCAGGCCGTGCAGCCGCGGCAGCTCGCTGCGGTCCGTGGCGACGATCAGCTTGCCGGTGACCTCGTGCGGAATGTCGTTCTCGGTGCAGAACTTCACCATTTCCGCCGAGCCCTGCAGAGCGAAGCGGGCCTTGAGGGAACCGGGCGGATAGTAGATACCGCTGTGGATCACACCGCTGTTGCGCCCGGTCTGATGACGGGCCGGGCCCGGCTCCTTCTCCAGGACCACGACGCGTGTGCCGGGTGCGGCACGCGTGATCGCGTAGGCCGTAGAGAGCCCGACGATGCCGGCACCGATCACCAGCACATCGCAGTCGTACGCCGCCACTGCACCTCCCCAACCGCATGACCCAGGCTCGCCCGTCGCCGCGGACCTGCGCCTCATCCGCATCATTGCCCGACGACGTATCCCATCATGACGTCCGGCACTGACAATGCCGATCGGACGGGTCGGGGTCCGGACAGGGCAGGGCCGGAGGGGCCGGGATCCGTACGGCGTGCGGGCCCGTACGGCGTCCGGGTCCGGACGGGGCCGGACGCCGTACGGGGCCGGCGTGCCGAGCCCCGGTCGGCCGGCATCCCTCAGCCCGACCCCGGTACGCCCCCGGTATGGCTCCTCGGCGCGGTCCCCCGTCCGGCCCGCACCCCCACGCCCTCGCCTAAGCCGGTGCCGCCAGCAGCGGTCTCGCCCGCTCCCGCAGCTCGACCACCCGGGGCTCATCGCCGTACGGCTCCAGGCGGTGCAGCAGATCGCGGACGTACTCGGTGGTGCGGGCGGAGGAGATCCGTCCTGCCACCTCGACCGCGCGGGTGCCCGCCGCGCAGGCCGCGTCCAGATTGCCGGACTCCAGTTCGGCGACAGCGGAGACGACCAGGCGCAGACCGTGCGAGCGGACGAATTCCTCGGTGGGACGGGAGAGCGCCTGCTCGGTGAAGCGGCGCACCTGGCGGGGCAGCCGCAGATCGCGGTAGCACTCGGCGGCGTCGGCGGCGAAGCGCTCGTACGAGTAGAAGTCCAGCCACGAGGGGTCGGGGTCGCCGCCGCGGGAGCGCTCCAGCCAGCCCTCGGAGGCCTTCAGCGCCACCTCGCAGGCGCGCGCCTCACCGGCTTTGGCCTGCGCCCGCGCCTCGACCAAACGGAAGAAGCTCATGGTGCGGGCGGTGGCCAGGCCGCGGTTGCGTTCCAGGGCCGCCTGGGCGAGGTCGACGCCCTCGTCGGCGAAGCCCCGGTAGGTCGCCTGGAGGGACATCGAGGCGAGGACATATCCGCCGAGCGGGACGTCGGCGGCCGCGCGGGCGAGCCGCAGCGCCTGGATGTAGTAGCGCTGCGCGGCCTCCTGCTGGCCCGTGTCGAAGGCCATCCACCCGGCGAGCCGGGTGAGTTCGGAGGTCGCCCCGAAGAGCGCACGGCCCACCTCATCGCTGTACGAGGCGAGGAGTAACGGGGCCGCATCCACCCGGAGGCATTCCGGGACCATCGAGGAACGCCAGTCCCCGCCGCCGTATTTGGAGTCCCAGCGGCGCGCGTCCTCCGCCGCCTCGCGCAGCTTGCTGACGTCGCTGTGGCCGACGTGCTGCGGAATCCCGCCGTCGCCGGCCGCCGCGGCGTCCTTGTCGCGGGCCTCGGCGGCCTCCCGCGCCACCGAGCTGTCGGCCGGGGATATCAGCCAGCGCGAGGCGGGAGTGGCGTACGCGCTGACGGCGAAGGATCCGGCCAGGCTCTGCCAGATGCCGCCGCCGCCCGCCCGCCGTCCGGCCAGATCGAGACGGTACAGCTCGGTCGCGGAGCGCACCGCGGCGCCCACATCGCGGGGAAATGCCAGGCCTACCTCGGGCGCCGGGTCCGCGTCGGCCAGTCCGATCTCGTGCAGCGGAACCGGCCGGCCGAGCTTGCTGCCGATCGCGGACGCGATCAGATGGGGCGCGGCGCCCTGCGGCACCATGCCCTTGGAGACCCACCGCGCCACCGACGTCTTGTCATAGCGAAGCGTCAGTCCGCGCTGCGCACCGAGGTCGTTGACCCGGCGTGCCAGTCCGGCATTGCTGATACCCGCGAGGGCGAGAACAGTGCCGAGCTTTTCGTTCGGCCCGCGTATATCCCTGGACATGCGCACCCCTCGACACAGCGACGGCCGCCCCGGTACCCCGGGGCATGCGTCCACCCAGAGTAGTTCGCCGGATCCCGACCGTTAAGTGCCGGTGTCCCGGATGGCGAGATTCGTGTTCAAACAGGGGTACGGGAATTGGCATGTGCTCCGGGTACGTGTGCCCGTGCGCCCGTTCGTGCGCGCTGGCCGCCCGTTTCCGGGAGCGCTTCCATGTCTTCTGCGTGGGTCGGCCCGCTGCACTGGATCCAGTGGGCTGGGGGATACCGTCACCTCAATTCCCCGCGGGTGGCGGTCCGGTCCGGGGGGCGCAGC
Source organism: Streptomyces sp. NPDC048516 (assembly GCF_043199875.1). Lineage (NCBI taxonomy): Bacteria > Bacillati > Actinomycetota > Actinomycetes > Kitasatosporales > Streptomycetaceae > Streptomyces > Streptomyces sp. NPDC048516. Next base: position 76,366 of record NZ_JBICWS010000024.1, read on the forward strand.
CCGCCTCCCGGACCGTCGCGCAGACCGGTCGCCGGCCGGTCGCGGCCGGTCGTGTCGCCGGTGGACGCCATGCCCGAATACGTCAACTTGGCTGTGTCGTACGGACTTTGGCCGAAAATCGACGGGTGATGATTTCACGCCGCCGCCTGCTCGGGGGACGCCCTGGGGGCCACACGGGGGGCCTCCCGGGGCCGAGGTGACGGAGCGCTCGCGCCCGGGGCGGGGGCCGAGGCGGCGGAGTCCTCCCGCCCGTGCGGGACGTATCCGCGGGCCCGGCTCGCACGGCCGTTCCGTCTGCCCCGCGCCCCCTCCGCTCCGCCGTCCGCTCTGCCGTCCTCTCCGCCGTCAGCGGCCCGCCCGCGGCCCGCCCGCGGGGCTCCTGTGGGGCCCGTCCGAGGGGCCCGTGACGCCCCCGCGGACCCACCGACGGCCCCTCGACCGGCGCACGCGGCGCGAACCGCCCGTATACAGGCCCGCTCCGGCGCCTCCTGCGCGCCCCTGTCATGGCAGCATGGTCGCCACAACAGCTCGGCGACAGCCGGGCAATCCGCTGTACGGGGCGGCCGTTGGCCCCGGCGCACGGGGAATCGGGTGGAGGCGGCCATGCGCTGGTTGGTGGGGTGGAGCAGTGCCGCCACGGGGCCGGCCGGCACGGGGCCGATGGCGGGCGAGGAGAGCCGCGCGGTCCTCCCCGTGGGCGCCCAGCTGCTGTGGGGCGACCCCGATCCCCTCTGGGCGGTCGGCGACTGGCGGCCGGACGAGGTCCGGGTCGTACAGGCCGACGCCGAGACCCGGCTCGCGGTCTTCGGCATCTGCGGAGCCACCGACGACCAACTGCGGGTGGGCCTGTTCGCGGCGCGCGGGGGCGCACTGCGCCACCTCACCACCTGGCCCGGCAGCTACACCGCCGTCGTCCAGGTGGGGCGGCGGATCACCGTCACCGGAGACCTGGCCGGTGCCCGGCCCGTCTTCCACACCCCCTGGGCCGGCGGCACCGCCTACGCCACCGCCGCCCTCCCGCTCGCCGACCTCGTCGAGGCCGGCCTCGACATCGGCCACCTGGCCGCGCTGCTGGCCTGCCCGGACATCCCCGAGGCGCTGGGCGCCGGCACGCCGTACGAAGGCGTCCGCCGGACCCCGCCCGGCCACGCCCTGGTGCTGCGCGGCGGCGCCCGCGACATCACCTCCTTCGAGCCGACCGCCTCGCTCGCCGTCGCCGCCCCCCAACTCGCCCCGGAACAGGCCGTGGACGGAGTCCGCGACGCCCTGGTCGAAGCCGTCCGCGTACGGCTGGCCGGGCTCCGGCACGCCCCCGATCCGGACGGGCTCGACGGTCTCGACCCCGGACCGGTGCCCGGCATGGGGCCCGCCGAGCGGCGCGCGGCGCGCGGGGCACCGGCCCCCGGCGTCGGCGCCGACCTCTCCGGAGGCAGTGCCTCCGGAACCCTCGCCCTCCTGGCGGCCGGTCTCCCCGGCCGTCCCGGACGGCTGGACGGTCACGGCGAACGCCTCCTGGCCGTCACCTTCAACGACCGCGCCACCACGGGCGAAGCGGCCCACCACGAGGCCGAGTTGGAGCGCGCCCGCACCCTCGCCGACAACCCGCGGCTGCACCATGTCGTCGTCGCGGCCGGCGAAGAGGCCCTTCCGTATGCGGACCTCGGCGCGGGCCCGCTCACGGACGAGCCGGGCCCCTCCCTCACCACCGCGAGCCGCCACCGCCGCCGCCTGCTGGCCGGCAGCGCGGACCATTTCGTCGGACACGGCGCCCGTCAGGTCCTCGACGCACACCCGGCCCGCCTCGCCGACCTGCTCATGGACCGCCGCCGGCGCCATCTGCTGCGCCCGGTCACCGCGCTGGCCAAGGCCGACGGCCCCTCCGCACACTCCGTCCTCGTCCCCTTCACCGTCTACCGGGCCGCCCGCAGGCTCGCCCGTACGCCGTACCCGTCCGGCCTCGCCGATACGGCGCGGCGCCTCCTGGAGCGGCAGTTCGCCGACGAGCCACTGGCCGGCGGGGCCGTGGACGCCTCTCTGGCCGCGCTCGCCTGGTGCGGGCCGGGACCCGCGGCGCGCTGGCTCACGGGGGAGGCGCTGGCCGAAGTATCGGTTCGTCTCAGCGAAGCGGCACACCGCTCGCCCGCCGCAGGCCACCCCGGGGAGCGGCGGGCCCGCGCCGCGCTGGCCCGTCAGGCCGCGGACCACCGCGTCTTCGAGCAAGCCGCCGAGATCCGAAACCAGCGGCTGCACGCCCCCTTCCTCGACAACCAGGTGGTGCTCGCCTGCCGCGCCCTGCCGGACACCCTGCGGGTGCAGCCGGGGGCACGGGCCGCGGTACTGCGCTCCGTACTGGCCGGGGCCGGCGTACGGGATCTGCCGCCCGGCTGGGGCGCCACCTCACACCTGACCCAGGCGGCCGCCGTACGCGCCGGGCTGCGCGGCGCCATAGGCGGCCTGGTACAGCTCTTCGACACGCCACTGCTGGCCGATGCGGGGCTGGTGGAGGCGCGGGTGGTCCGCAAGGCGCTGCGGTCGGCGGCGGAGGGGGCGGCGCTGCCGTTGGACGGACTGGCCGAGCTGGTCTCCACGGAGCTGTGGCTGCGGCGGTTGGTGGCGCGGCGCGGGACGTGTTGGACGGGGGCGGGGGCGCCGCGCCAGAAGGCGGTCGCGGGCGGGGTCGTGCCCCGTGCGCGGCTGGCATGAGCCGGTAGCCGGTAGCCGGTAGCCGGTAGCCGATAGCCGGTATCCGGTAGCGGGTGGTCGTAGCCGGAGCGTCGGGGGTCGCCCCGGCCCCTCAACGACAGCTGATCGTCGCCTGCGCCCAGTCCCCCAGCGCCACCACAGCGACGGGCGAGGCCGGCTCGGTCACCAGCCGCAGCGTCTTACGGCCCGTCAGCGGGACGTGCACCGGCACCGCCCGCTGCCCGCCGTGCACCGCTGCCGACCGCCACAGCCGCACCCCGTCCGCGTAAACGGAGAAGCGCAGCGCTCCCAGCCCCAGACTGAGATCGTCGATGCCCGCCACGGCGTCGTACGCGGTGCACCCGCGGTTGAGGTCGATGGTCACCGAGGAGCGCGCGTGCACGCTCGCACCCTGCGCATACGTCGTGCCGGCGATCTTCGGTGACTCCCGCTGCCACAGCCAGCTGCTGCCGAGGGTGCGGACCTCCGGCTTGCTGCCGTCGCCCGTGAAGTCGTGGTCGAGCGCACGGAGCGGGTACCCGGTCGGGGCGGGCAGCGGCGGCTGCGGTGTGGGCTCCGGCGGCGTGGCCTGCGGCGGCGTGGGACCGGGGGCAGGGGGCGAGGGAGGGGCCGGGCGCGGCGCGGGCTGCTGCGGAGTCCGTGGCGGGGCGGGCGCCGGCGCGGGGCGCGAGGTGCGCGTCGGCGGCGACTTCGGGCGCGGCTTCGCGCTGTCCTTCGGGGCCGGTGCGGCACCGGACGCCGGCGGCAGCGCCGACCCCGACGGCCCGGACGACGGCTTCTGCGGCGCGGCCGGGGCCGGCTGCGCGGATCCGGCCCGCGGCTTCGGCGCCGGCCCCGGCAAGCCGGTCAGCGCCAGCGCCAGCACCGCGCCCGCCACCACCGTCGCCCCCACGCCGAGACCGACCTTCACCGCCGCGCCCAGCCCCTTACCCACGGCCGCACCACCGGGACCACCGGCACCCCCGGCACCACCAGCACTTCCCACCGCACCGGCACCACCGCCGCCCGTGGCCGCGGAACCACCACCGCCCGCAGCCGCCGCACCGCCCGCAGCCGCCGCACCGGCACCGGCTGCCGCGCCCGCTCCCGCGGCACCCACCGCCGCGGCCGCCGCCTTGACGGCGTACCCCGCGGCGAACCAGCCGATGACCGCGACCGGCAGCAGCGCCCCGATCCGCTGGTTGACGTCCTCGACCTCCAGCGCGGCCATCCGGCACCGGGCACACGCCTCCAGATGCTTGCGCAGCCCCCGCTCGGCCCGCATCCGCAGCCCACCGCGGGCGAAGGCACCGAGCCGGTCGGCATACCGTGCGCAGTCGCCGCCCGCGGTCAGCGACTGGCTGACATGCGCCTGCAGATACGCCTGCCGAAGGCCCTCGCGGGCGCGGTGCGCCAGTACGGCGGTGGCGTTCGCGGTCAGCCCGAGCAGCGGGGCGACCTCGCTGGGCGACTCCTCCTCGACCGTGGTGTGCCACAGCACCGTCTGGTAGCGCTCGGGCAGACTGCGGAACGCCTGCACGGCCATCGACTGCTCGGCCTCGTGCAGAGCGCGCACGTCCGCGCCCAGGTCCAGGGTCTCCTTGTCCCCCGGCACCCCGGCCGAGGACACCGCGAACACCGCGAAGTCCTCCACCAGTTGCTCCCGCCGCGCCGTCTTCGCCCAGGAGGCGGCGACCCGGCGGACGGTGGTCAGCAGATAGGCGCGCACCGCGGATTCGGGCCCCGCGCCGCCGCGCACCGCCTGCAGCGTGCGCGCGAAGACCTCACCGGTCAGATCCTCGGCGGTGTGCACGTCCCGGCAGCAGCTCCGGGCGTAGCGCCGGACCGCCTCGGCGTGCCTGCGGTACAGCTCCTCGTACGCGCTGTCGTCCCCGGTCCGCAGATTGGCGAGCAACTGGGCGTCGGACGGCGGGATTTCGCCCCCCTCAGGGGCGGCTTCCGGGTCCGCCCGGTGGGAACGCCCCCGCTGCGGCGGCACGCTGGGCCCCGCGTCCGCCGGATGACGGGCGCGATCGTGCCGCTCCGCCGGCCCGCCGACCGGGGCACTCGCTCCCAACGGCCCGGCCTGGCCAGGGAGCTGTCCGGGCGGCGTGCCCCTGGTCCCGTCCACCCCGGCCTCGCCGTCGCGCCGCCCGTCCCGCCCGTCAACACCCATCTTCGAGGCCCCCGAAGCCGCCGTCACACCGGAATACCGCGCCAGCGTGCCACACCGAACCCCCGCGGTTGAGGGTCCTGACCGCCATCCACTCATCCGGGGTGCGCACGCGGACGACCGCACGGACGTTCACCCGTACGAGCCATGCCGCGCATACGCGCCGTACCCTCCGCGGAGCCCTTACGGGGGTGTCCCTGGAAGCCCCAGTACAAGCCCCAGTACAAGCCCCCGTACAAGCCCCCGTACAAGCCCCCGTACAAGCCCCCGTACAGCTCCCGTGCAGTCCCCTACGGGCCGGGCCCGGTACACGCACGCGGAGCCCGTACCCGCCCCAAGGGCGCATACGGGCTCCGCAGTCGCACACGGCACCGTCCCGCGAGTCGGCGCCGTCCCGCGAGTCGGCACCGTCCCGCGGGACGGCACCGTCCAGCCGGCCGGCCCCGCCCGGTGAACCCGGCGATCGGGCCCACCGGACGGCGCCGGCCGCCGGACCTCACTCAGCAGGGCGCGAACGCAGCCCCTCCAGCAGAATCTCCAGCAGTCGCGCGGAGGCGGCCTGCTGGTGGCTGGGTTCGGGCAGCGTGGGCGCGCCCGTGGCGATCACTAACAGAATGTCGGCGACCGTCACATCGGCGCGCAGCTCACCCGCCGCCCTGGCGCGCTCCACGAGCCGCCCGACGACCTCCAGCAGCGCACCGGCGCCCGCCATCTCCTCGGCATCGGCATCGGCATCGGCACCGGCACCATCACCTGCAGTGGCCGGCGCGGCCCCGTCCACCGGGGCCGGCTCGCCCTCCGGGGTGTCGCGCGGGGCGACCAGCCGGAGATCGACCGGGACCCCGTCCGTGCCGGGCGCCATCCGCTGCTGCGGCACCCGCGCCTCGCTCAACCCGTCCGTCAGCCCGTCCGGCATCCGTGGCCCGTCCATGCCGTCCGCCGCCGGTTGCGTGGGCCGGTCGGCGTCCGCGCTCACCCGCAGAATGCCCGGCGGCAGCAGCCGTCCGGCACCCGAGGCGACCGAGGTCCGCAAGAAGCGCGACAGCGCGGACCACGCGTCGTCCTCCTGGCCCAGCGCCGTACGCGCCTGGTCCGTCAGCCGTGAGGTCTCTTCCTCGGCTATCCGGCGGACCAGCACGTCCTTGCTGGGGAAGCGGCGGTAGACCGTGCCGACACCGACCCGGGCCCGCCGTGCCACGTCCTCCATGGGCGCGCCGTATCCCAGCTCGCCGAACACCTCGCGCGCGGCACGCAGCACATGTTCCAGGTTGCGCTGGGCATCCACCCGCAGTGGCGTGCTCCGGCCCCCCGTCCCCGTGCGGGCACCGTTCCTCAGACCGGTGCCGTTGCCGGAACCGGTGCTGTTGGTGCCGTTGTTCCCCTTCACGCTCCCGGCGTCGTCGGCGGCATGCGCCACAGCGACGTTGGTCTGCCAATGAGAGCCCTGAATGTGCATAGTGATCCCCCGGTAATGACGTCTCCCCCCGGAGACTCCCCGCCCTGACAGTCAGGGCGTACCGATGACAGGGTGCACCCCAACGACATATGAACATAGTTGAGCCCGGGTCAAGAATGAAGGGGGCGTTCCGCGCAATGCGCCCCCCGATCGGACCAAGGGGGTTGATCCGCCCGGATCGTGACCCCGTTCTTCCGCCGCCACCCACCCTCTGACCAGGGAACCTCTGCCCGCGCACGCGGAATATGCCGTTCCGTCCCCAGGGCCGCGACCGGTCATACATTTCGACGGGCCTGTGGACAAAGCCGCTCCGGCAGTGCGTCATGGAACAGTGCTGTGCTTTACCCGGGGGCGCAGCTCCCGAGGGTGGCCGCGCCGCCGGCCGCCCGCCGGATCGGTGCCGCCCGGGCCTGGCCGACACCGCGAGGAGAACCTCTGTGAAGACTGTGTCCTCGAATGACGTGACGCGCATTCTCGTTGTCGGTGGTGGCTATGTGGGGATGTACACCGCCCTGCGGTTGCAGCGGAAACTGAAGCAGGAGCTGCACCAGGGCACCGTCGAGATCATCGTGGTCGACCCCGAGCCGTATATGACGTACCAGCCCTTCCTGCCCGAGGCCGCGGCCGGTTCGATCTCCCCGCGCCATGTCGTCGTACCGCTGCGCCGGGTGCTGCCGCGGTGCAAGGTCGTCATCGGCGAGGTCACCGCCATCGACCACGGCGACCGCCGGGCCACCATCACCACCCTGGCGGCGGAGGAGACCGGCAACGGCGCCGTCGAGGTGGAGTACGACGAGCTGGTCCTGGCGCCCGGCTCGGTCTCGCGCGCCCTGCCCGTCCCGGGCCTGGCCGATGTCGGTATCGGCTTCAAGACGGTCGAAGAGGCCATCGGGCTGCGCAACCACGTCCTCGCCCAGCTCGACATCGCCTCCTCCACCCGTGACCCCGCGGTCCGCGACGCCGCGCTCACCTTCGTCTTCGTCGGCGGCGGCTACGCGGGCGTGGAGGCGCTGGCCGAACTGGAGGACATGGCCCGCTACGCCGTCCGGTACTACCACAACATCCAGCCCGAGGACATGAAGTGGATCCTGGTCGAGGCGACCGACCGGATCCTGCCCGAAGTGGGCCCCGACATGGGCCGTTACGCCGTCCGTGAGCTGCGCGCCCGCAATATCGACGTCCGGATGGAGACCCGGCTGGAGTCCTGTGAGAAGCGGGTCGCCCAGCTCAGCGACGGCTCCCGCTTCCCGACCCGGACCCTGGTGTGGACCGCGGGCGTCAAACCGCACCCCATCCTGGCCGCGACCGGGCTGCCGCTGAACGCCCACGGCCGCCTCAGGTGCACCCCCGCGCTCCAGGTGGACGGCGTCGAACACGCCTGGTCCGCCGGCGACGCGGCCGCGGTCCCGGACCTGACGGCCGCACCGCCCGCCAAGCCCGACGAGCCCCGCGCCCTGTGCGCCCCCAACGCGCAGCACGCCGTCCGCCAGTCCAAGGTGCTCGCCGAGAACATCGCGGCGGCGGTACGCGGCGGCCCGGTCCAGGACTACGCGCACAAATACGTCGGCTCGGTGGCCTCGCTCGGCCTGCACAAGGGCGTGGCGCACGTCTACGGGCGCAAGCTGAAGGGCTACCCGGCGTGGTTCATGCACCGCGCCTACCACCTCAGCCGGGTGCCGACCTTCAACCGGAAGGCGCGGGTGCTCGCCGAATGGACGCTGGCCGGCCTGTTCAAACGCGAGATCGTCTCGCTCGGCTCGCTGGAGAACCCGCGCGCCGAGTTCGAACTCGCCGCGGGCACCGGACGCCACAACGAGGCCAGTTGACGCGCCGTACCCCGAAGAGGTGATGTGCCGTCAGCCCCGGGGCGGCGGGATGTTCCGGAGCGCGGAACTCCCTCCCGGCACCCGGGCGCCTGACGGATGTCCGTCCGGTCGGCCACACTGGACGTGTGACCATGGGTGGGCTCGTATCTGCAAAGAGTGACAATCACGAGGATTCTGGACGTTTGCTGCATTCCGCAAAAGGGCGCCGAGAGTGTCCCCAGCCGACCTTTCCCCGGCCGCCGGCCGGGAGGTCCCGCCATGCCGACGGCCCGATCCCGCGCGACGACGCGAAGTAAGAGGTACCCCTCCGTGATCTTCACGCGCTGGAGCGCCAAATTCCCCGGCACCCAACGGCGTGCCGCCGCGCGGTCCGACCGCGCCGCGCCCCGCCCCGCGTCCGGCACGCCGGCCGCACCGCCCACGGCGTCCCCGGCGCCGTCCACCGTGCCCGCCACGGACGACGGCACGCCCGCCGCACCGACGGCCGCGACCACCGGCTCCGTCCCCGCGGCCCGCGCCGAGCACACGGAAGCCACGGCCACCCGGGAACCCACCCCCGTGGCCCTGCCGCCCACGGTCGACGCACTGTCCGTCCACGACATCCTCGGCACCATCCCCGCCCTCGTCGCCGTCGTCTACGGCCCCGAGCACCGCCTCGCCTACGTCAACGGCGCCTACGCCGGCGTCTTCGGCCCCCGTCCGGCCGGCCACACCGCCCGCGAAGCCCTCCCCGAGCTCGGCACACTCGGCCTGCTCCCCCTGATGGACCAGGTGCTGCGCAGCGGCAAACCGCGCACGGTCAAGTCCCGCAAGGTCCCCGGCGGCGCGGGTGGCGACCGCACCCGCGACGGCTACTACACCTTCACCTGCACCCCGATCGAGGTCGCGGCGAGCGGTCCGGCACCCGACCCCGAGGTCGCCTGCGTCGCCCCGCACAAGGGCGTCCTGGTCTTCGGCGCCGAGGTCACCGACCAGATCGAGTCCGCCGAGCGGCTGCGCGCCAGCGAGGCCCGCCAGCGCGAGGCCGCGGTCACCCTCCAGCGCTCCCTGCTGCCCCAGGAACTGGAGCAGCCCGACGACCTCTGTGTCGCCGCCACCTACCAGCCCGGCGGCACCGACGCCGCGGTCGGCGGCGACTGGTACGACGTCATCACCCTCGGCGCCGGCCGTACGGCCCTGGTCATCGGCGATGTCATGGGCCGCGGGGTGCGCGCCGCCGCCGTCATGGGCCAGCTGCGCACCGCGGTCCGCGCCTACGCCCGCCTCGACCTCCCGCCGCATGAGGTCCTGCAGCTCCTGGACGGCCTGGCCGCCGAGATCGACGCCAGCCAGATCGCCACCTGCGTCTACGCCGTCCACGACCCGAACGAGGGCCGGCTAGTCTACGCCTCCGCCGGCCATCTGCCCATCCTCGTACGCGACCCGGACGGCACGGTCCGCCGCGCCGCCGAACCGACCGGACCGCCCCTGGGCACCGGCGGCTGGCTGCACACCTCCGGATCCGTCCCGCTGGGCCCCGGCAGCAGCGCCGTCCTCTACACCGACGGCCTGGTCGAGCGCCGCGACAAGGACATCGACCACGGCGTCGAGGCACTGGAACGCGCCTTCGCCGGCGCCACCGGTGCCCCGGACATCGTCTGCGACCGTCTGCTGCGCTCCCTGGGAATCACCGCCAGCCACGACGACGACGTCGCCATCCTGGTCCTGCAGCACCCCGAACGGACCGGCCACGAAGCCGAGCTCTTCCACAACGCCGCGCTCGAACTCCTCGGCGGCACCGAAGCGGCCCCGCGCGCCCGCGCCTTCGCCTCCGGGGTCCTCGCCTCCTGGCGCTTCCCGCCCGAGCTGCACGACCTCGGCGTGCTGGCGGCCAGCGAACTGGTCGCCAACTCCCTCCAGCACGGCACCCCGCCCATGCGCCTGCGTCTGCGCCGCACGGACCGCCGGCTGATCGTCGAGGTCACCGACGGCGACGACCATCTGCCGCGCCGCCGTCGCGCCGAACCGGCCGACGAGGCCGGCCGGGGCATCTCCATCGTGGCCACCATCGCCTCGTCCTGGGGCTCCCGCCGCACCCCGGGTGGCGGCAAGGCCGTCTGGTGCGAATTCGCGCTGCCCCGCGGATAGCCGTATGCCGTGGCCCCCGGCCGATCGGACCGGGGCCACGGCATGAAGACGCGGCCCCCGTACGGCGCCCGCGCCCGCCCCCGCTACGACACCCGGCCCCCCGGACGGGGGCCCCCGCCCCCCCGGGGGGGGCGCCAGGGCCGTGGGTGGGTATTCCGCGCGCCCGGGGGGAGCGGCTTTGGGGGGCGCCCGGCCCCGCGCGGCCGGGGCCCACGGCATGAAGACGCGGACCACTTACGGCGCCGGCGCCGGCACCGGATACGACACCGGGCACCAGGTACGGGGTACCGGGCGCCGGGCGCGCGGCACCGGATACGGGGCTCAGGCGCCGCAGACCACGGCTTCCGCCTCGGCCGGCACCCGCGCCGCGGGCAGCGAGGCCACCGCCCGGTGCGGATTGTCCTGCGCCGGACGCAGCATCCGCCCCAGCCACAGCGACAACGCCGTGATCCCCAGCGCACACACCACGAGCATCCCGATGTACGCCCCGTACATCCCGTGCCCCACCATCAGCGCGCCCACGGCCGGACCGAGCGCCAACGCCAGCTGCTTGACCAGCGCGAACGCCGAGTTGTACTGCCCGATCAGGGAAGCCGGCGCCAGATCGGCCACCAGCGGAGCCACCGTCGGCGACAGCATCGACTCACCGATACCGAACAGCGCATACGTCGAGATCAGCAGCGTCGTCGCCACCACCTGCGCGCCGTGCACCAGCCCGGACAGTCCGGCGGCTATCCACGCCACCGTCCAGACCACCCCGACCAGCGCCATCACCCGGCTGCGCCGCCGCCGCTCGACCAGCTTGAGCACCACGAACTGCGCTGCCACGATCGCCGCCGTATTGGCCGCGAGCGCGATCCCCAGTCCGGCCGGCGGTATGCGGGTGACCTCGGTCGCGTAGGCCGCCAGCCCCGACTCGAACTGCCCGTAGCAGGCGAAGAACAGCACGAACCCCAGGACACACAGCCACACCATCCGACGGTCGGCGAACATCGCCCGCCAGGCACCCTTGGCCCGCTCCTCGGTCGGCACGGCGTCCTCGACCTTCGGCGACGGCGGCAGCCGTACGGTCGCCACCGCCGCGCCGAGCACCAGGAACATCACGGCCTCGATGGCGAACAGCCGCACAAAGCTCGACGCATGCGCCTCGTCGACCAGCAGCCCGCCGACCAGTCCGCCGACGCCCAGCCCCAGGTTGTTCAGGAAGAACTGGGTGGCGAACGCCCGCGACCTCGTCAGCGTCGTCGAGCACCACACGATCATCGTCGCGAGAGCCGGCTGAATGACCGCTATCCCGGCACCGAGCGCGATGGCCGACGCGATGACCAGCGGCTCGGTCGCGGACAGCCCGATCCCCAGGGAACCGATGGCGGCGGAGACCGTGCCGACGACGGCCACTGGTAGCGGCCCTCGCCGGTCGATGGCGCGACCGGTCAGCGGCAGGACGACCAGCGCGGCCACCGCCAGCATGGCGAGCACCGCACCGGCAGTGCTCGCGCCGAGATCCCGCACCTTCGCCACATAGACGTACAGATACGGAACGGTGAAGCCGCTCCCGAACGCACTCAGTGCGTTCCCGAGCTGGATCCGGCGCAACGCGGCGCCCATCGCGGTGGTCACACTCACCTACCTAGGTCAGGTCATCAAACGGATAAGAGGGACGAACCAACGAGCCGGTACAGACACCAGGGCGAGATCCGCCCGGAGCCGGACAGTCTCACCCTGAAGACTTCAACTCTAAAGTTCGAAGTTAAAGAGTACACCTCGAAGAACTTCAACGCCAATGACTTCCATGTCATACTGCGCCGCATGCCTGAGCCCTCAGATGCGGCCGCCGACGCTGCCGAGCCGAGCCTCGAGGAACAGATCGCGGCCTACCAGCGCGAATTCCAAGACCTCGACCCCCAGGTGGAGCAGGTCGTCTCCGCGCTCCAGCGCCTCAACCGACGGATGAACGTCGCCTACGGGAGGCAGACCGCCACCCTTGGGCTGAGCAACGCCGAGTGGGAGGTCCTCAAGGCCCTCGTGGTCTCCGGAGCCCCCTACGAAATGGGCCCCGGCGAACTCGCCAAGCTCCTCGGCCTCACGCCGGCCGCCATGACCCACCGCATCGACCGCATGGCGAACGAGGGACTGGTGACGCGGGAGCGCGACGAGACCAACCGCGTCCGCGTGATCGTCGCGCTGACCCACGAGGGCCGCGAGAAGTGGCTCGAGGCGATGCGCCTGGCAACGGTCTTCGAGGAAGACCTCCTCCAGGACCTCTCCGGCGAGGAGCGTCAACTTCTCGGCCAGGCCCTGACCCGTCTGCTGCGCCGCGTCGAGGACGCCCAGCCGGACGCCGACGGACGTCTGGGTGACCTTGACTGACGCGAGTTGACACTGCCCTCCCCGATACGTAGTGTTCTCCGAGTTGCCACAGAGCCGGAACGGCCTTGAGGCGACCATTCGCCGCTTCGCGGCACACCACTACTGCACGGCCCCTCACCGGGACCAATTTCGGCATGCCGAAATTCGACCGTGACGTGATTATGCGTCAACGAGGAATTCCGC
>NZ_JBICWS010000025.1:0-88119 GCF_043199875.1 Streptomyces sp. NPDC048516
GAGGAGGCCGGCGAAGACCTGGGTGCCGTCGGAGGCTCCGGCCGCGCCTCCGGCGGTGGTAGTGGCGACCGAGACGGCGGGGCTGGAGCCGCCGGTGAGGGAGGCGCCGGAGGCGGTCATCTGCGCGACGTCGTCGCCGAGGTTCGCGCCGCCGAAGGTGACGGTGTAGGGGCCGCCCGCGGATCCGGTGACGGTGACGTCGCCGGGCGCGATGTTGGACAGGGCCTCCAGCGCGGTGCGCACGGTGGCGGCGGTCGCGTTGTAGGCGATGGCGGCGGTGGTCTGCGAGTTCCAGGTCAGGGTGAACGTGCCGCCCGTGGGCGACCCGGTGATGGTGACGGTCTGGACCTCGTTGGTGGCACCGGCGTACGGCGCGTACAGGCCGGAGGAGGTGACCTTGCCGAGCGGCAGGCCGGACTTCAGGCGCCGCATCGGCTGGTAGGCGGTGCCCTCGACCCAGTGGACGTTCTCGGAGAACTTCGTCAGGTCGAGGGTGACGGTCTTGTTGGTCTCGGAGCCGTGGAGGGACAGCAGCCAAGGCCGGTCCGCTGTGACGGTCTCACTCGTGGTGGTCGGCTGGATGTCCACGCCGTCCTCCCCTTTCGCGATGATCGCGGGATGTGTTCGGCTTCACCGCTGGGGTGTCGCGTCCACGTGGGGAGGGCGTGGTCCCTGGCTCTATGGGTGGTGCGGGTCAGGCGGCGTCGGAGCGGGTGCGGAAGCCCATCTGCTCGGCGCGCTTGCGGGCCTGCGCCTTGACGTTGTCCTTGGTGGCTGGAGTGCGCGGCGGCGGTCCGCCGGCGGGGGATCCGCCGGGAGCGGGCGGCAGCGCGGTCGCGGGCTGGGGGGCGGGGTGGGCGCCGAACAGTTCGGGGCGGCGTTCCTTCAGCTTCTCCGCGGCCTCGGCCAGCGCGGCATCGTCGGCGTCGTCGGCGACGCGCAGCAGGGCCGCGGCGTCCTCAAGGTCCTCGCCGGTCGCACCAAGTCCGACCAGGACGGAGCGGCGGCTGGCGGCGCGTTCCCGGGCTACGGCGGCGGCTTCCTTGGCGGCGAGCTCCTGCTCGCGCTTGTCGAGGGCGGCCTTGCGCTTCTCTTCCTCGGAGAGCGCTGCTTCCTTGGCCTGGCGGGCGGCTTCGATGAAGGCCTTGGCGTCGTCGGCGCTGCTGAAGCCGTTGGCGGTGGCGAAGTCCTCGAGGGCCTTGCGGGCGCCGGCGCGTTCACCCTGGGACTTTTCCTTGGCGGCGAGGGCCGCAACTTCGTCCTGGGTGAAGACCTTGGTGGAGGGCGGGGCGGGCTTGGGAGCCTCGGAGGCGGGCGCCGGTTCGGTGGGCGGGTCGCCGCCGTCGGCGTAGAACGTGTGTGAGTTCGTGGCGTAGGGGTGCGACCAGCCGGCCGCGTGCGCGGCGGCAGTGTGCGGGTGGTGCAGCGCGGGGCGGCGCATGGGGCGTAGTCCTCCCACAGGAGAGTCGTCAGGCCCCGCGCCTGTGATCAGGGTAGGCACATTCGTCATCGGGTATTCCCCCTATCCTGCCCGGGTTTCCCGTTTCCGCTGGTCACGGCTTCCGCCTGGGTCCCGTCGGCGGCTGCCTGATCGTCAGCTGCGGCCTGGTCTCCGGGGAGCGCCGGGAGGACGACGGCTGGGGCGACGGGGTCGGGGTTGAGGTCGAGGCCGAGGTAGTCGCCGACGGCGCCGCTGTCGCCGGTGGCATCGGCCAGGGCCTTGGCGGCGTCGAACTGCCTGGACTGGATGCGCTCGATCTCCTCGGCAGCGTCGTCGATCGGGAATCCAGCGTCCTCGAGCATGCGCACACCCGTCTCCAGGGAGAGGACGCCCTTCTCGACGCCGGTGGTGACCTGCTCGAGGACCGCAGTCTTGTCGGTGGGGGTGTAGGCGCCGAAGGTGAGCTTCGCGGGCTGCGGTTGGATGCCGGCCCAGTCGGGGTGCTGTCCCGCCAGGAAGAGGCGCTGCACCATCTTCAGGAGCAGGGCGTACTTGTGGTCGCGGGCCAGGCGCATGGCGGCGACGAGGGAGTCCAGCGGTCCGAGGGATAGCTGGAGGGCGTAGCCGGACGGGACCTTGGAGGGGTCCATGGTGCCGAGGGCGACGGCGGGGATGCGGGCGACGTTTGCGGTGCGGTCGTGGAGGTCGTGGACGTGGTTGCGGAGTTCGGCGAGGTTGCGGCTGGTGTCGACGGCGACCATGCCGCCGCCTTCCCCCAGCGTGTAGACGATTCCTGGGCCGACCTCCTCGAGGACGCCGCTGCCGGTGGCGGCCTTGCCCCAGATGCCGATGGGCGGGGATCCGGTGGTGGCGGAGGCGCGGGCCGAGTCGGTGTCGGAGCCGGCGAGCTCGTCGAGGACCTGGAGGACCTTGGCGAGGGAGGACTGGCCCCAGTGCTCCTCCGCCGGGGGCACCGTGTTGGGGAGGTGGATGACCGGGATGAAGTCCAGCAGGAGGTCGAGGTGGTCGAGGACTTCGCCGTCGGAGCGGGTCGCGAACGTCGCGGCGCCCAGCGGAAGACTGTCGACGTCGCAGGGGCCCTTGATGTCGCCCAGGTTCCAGGTGGCGTCGGTCAGGTAGCAGGTGGCAAAGGATGGCTGGTCGTTCCAGGCGTACATGCGGGAGATGGCACCGCTGCCGGGGTCGAACATATCGCCGGGGCCAAGCGGCGGGGGCGGCTGCTCGCCTTCGACGGCGTCCTCGGGCAGTTCGACGGGGAGCGGGGCGCGCACGGCCCGGCCGGCCTGGTCGACGCCGGATGCGGTGGCGGGGCGGATCCAGTCCAGCTCGTAGGTGATGCGCCGGATCCGGGCCTTGAGGCCGCGCTTGGGGTCCTCGGGCAGTTCCCAGGCGAAGTGGACACGGGTGGGGAACTCGCCACCGTCGTCGTCCTCGCCGATCACCGGGAAGTAGAAGCCCGGGTCGTGGACGCGGAGGGTGGGCCGGTTCTTGCCGCGGTCCCACGCGAGGCGGTAGACGCCGTCGCCGAGGGAGACCGCCTTGCGTTCGGCCTGCTGAAGGCGCATCGGGAGCTGCTCGGCCTCGGACCAGTCGCGCAGCAGCTCCTGCACCTTCGCGGCCATCGCGGTGTCCGCGTCGGCGGCGTCGGAACCTTCGTGCTCAGCTCCGGGCACGGTGATGGTCTGCTCGCGCCCCAGGACGTGGGCCATGACAGTGTCGATCAGCATGCTGGGGTCGCCGAACTCCCGGCGGTCCCGCGCGTGGATGTCCCCGCCGACTGCGGCGAGCTCGGCGGCCTGGTTCTGGTCGTACGCAGCGAGGAGCTTGTAGGCGGCGAGGCGCTTCTCGTCTTCGGCGGGCACCCACATGGCGTGGGCCTCGGTGAAGGCGCGGCGGTTGGGCATGCCGTTCGTGTCGCTGCTGTAGATCGGCTTGTAGTTCAGCCATGACCAGGCATGGATGACGACCTCGCGGCTTCGCCCGAGCAGGCCCACAGTGGTCTCCGTCCACGTTCAGGCCCCGCGCCTGATCACAGGGTACGGGCGGATCGTGTGGGCGTTGCCCCCGGTGCCGGGGCGGGAGTCTTGCGGGGCGGTTGGCGTGGAGGCGCTTCTCCGCTCGGGTACGGTACGGACGGCGCCCCGGCTGCTTTCCTCAGCCGGGGCACCGCTGCGTTTGGCCACTCACTCGTCGTCGTCCGCCTCACCCTCGTCGGTCGGTTCGGTGGCGCACTCCTCGCAGCCGACCGCTGGCTGCTCCTCGTGCTCGTGGCAGACGACAAGGATCTCGATCTTGTCGGTCTCGTCCTCTTTGGCGAGCTGCCCGAGTTCGTCCGCCGCCCAGTTCGCGACATCGGTGGCGCAGTCGCCGGAGTAGACGAAGCCGCCCGCGCCCTCGGACCACGCGCCGTAGGTGGTACCGGGCTCGCATGCCGGGATCGTGCCGAGCTCGATCGCCCGGCCGCCGCGCTTGTCCTCGATGCTGTGGGCGTTGCAGTTGGTCTGGCTGCTGCATGTCGCGCGGCGCTGACGGATGGTCTCGCTTTGGCGGGCGGCCTCGGTTACCTCGTCTGCGCTGTTCTCCTGCGCCTTTTGGCCCTCGGCCTTGTCGATCGCCTTAAGGGTCTGCTCAAGCGCCGCCTCCAGTCGGCCAACCCAGTAGATCGGGTTCGTCTTCCAGCCATTGACCTTCAGTTCAGTCAGGGCGATGCGGGCGGCAGCGATGGCGGCGTCACTCGACGGCACGTACTCATCAGAGTCAGTGCTGGTGATGGCGGGCTCGGTCACGGTGGTCTCCTGTGCGTCTTCGATGGTCTCTTCGGTGGTGCCGAAGTGGGCGTAGGGCTTGTTGCTGCCGGGGCATGGGGCGGCGGCCATGTCCTGGACGGAGTTCGGGCGGCCCCACTTGTCTTCGCGTGTCGCCGGGCGGTGCTTGCGCATGGTGCCGTCCTGGTTCACGGGGCCGTACCACATGCAGTAGTTGCAGCATTCGCGTTCGCGCTTCATCTCGGTCTCCCCTGCTCGCCACTCCCTTATGCCCTTAAGGTTGGCCTAGCAACTTGGCATTGTCAAGTGGTTCGGCCTAGCAGCTTGGCCAAGTAGATGGCATGATGGCGGCATGGATACCGCCAAGCTCGAACTCGCGGCGCAGCGCTACCGCGAAGCGGAAGCCGCACTCGATGCAGCCAGGGCAGACCTCCGCGCCGAAGCTGTCGCCGCGATGCGCCAGGACCCCAAGCGCGGCGACCAGGCAGAAGTTGTCCGCATCACCGGATGGACACGCGAGCAGATCCGGCTGCTCATGAAGGCCGCAGAACAGGGGACTTCAACGACGGCCTGAGAGTCGCCTGTCGGTGTACGCGAGCGTCCCGACTGCCGCCGCGGCGGGGTCTGCAAGCTCGGTGAGGGCGTGCACGGCCGCGTCCATCCGGTCCGGGGAGTCAAGGCCAGGGAGCCAGGTGACCATCTGCGTCTCCAGCTGTGGAAGCTCCCCCACGTGGTGGACGAGTCCCTGCTCGTATAGCTGGGCGATCGGCTCGGCGCGGAGGCGTTTGCCCTTCTTCGCGTTGACTTCGATGATCCGCGGCGCCGTGCGGCCCTTGGTGAGGTTCTCCCGCTGGAGCTGTTCCCAGCCTTGGACGACGGCTTGGCGAGCCATGTCGCCGCCGTAGTTGGTCTCCACGACGATGGCGTCGGCGTCGAGCTCGAGGGCGAGGAGGCAGGCTTCGCGGCCGCGGTCGTTGGGGCCGTGGCGTCCGGAGCGGTCGGCGAGGACGTAGTACTCCCCCGCGGCGTCACGGCCGGCTGCAACGATGCCGCTCTCGTCGTTGGTGGCGCTGTCGCCGCCGGCGGGGTCGAGGGCAACGACAACGCGAGTGAGGTCGACGCCGCGGAATGCCATGGGGCTGGTGCGGTGGTCGGTGATCCAGGCCCATTGCCATACGCCGCCTTCGAGGGGGCGGGGCTGCTGTTGGTAGAGGGCCCACCAGACGCGTTCACCGACGGCGCGCTTGGTGCGGGCGAGCTCCTCGGCGTCGTACTGCTCGGGCCACAGGGCGTCGCCAGGTTGCCTGCCAAGGGGGTCGTCCTCGGAGAGGGCCAGTGCCGGCAGGTCGATGAGGGTCCAGTTTTCTGGCTCGGTGGCGAGGATCCGGCCGGAGAGGTCGTCCTCGTGCCAGCGTGTGTTGATCAAGACTATGGAGGCGCCGGGTGCGCGGCGGGTGTAGAAGACGGACTGGTACCAGTCCCAGACGCGTCCTCGCTGGGCAGGGCTGTTCGCATCGTCGGAGCCCTTAAATGGATCATCGATAATGCCGAGCGAAAATCCCTTGCCAGTCAAGCTCCCCCCGACGCCGGCGGTGACCATGCCGCCGCGGATGCTGGAGCCGCGGGGGGCTGCGAGGTCGAAGCGGTTGGCAGCGCGGGAGGCATCGTCGAGGCGGACGCCGAGGGTGTCGGCGTGTTCGCGGAGCTGGTCGCGGACCCACCGGCCGTGGTCGTCGGCGAGATCTGCCCCGTAGGAGGCAAGCATGACGCGGGCGGTCGGGTTGCGCCGCAGATACCAGAGCGGTCCCCATCGCGACGCTCTTTGCGATTTTCCGTGTCGAGGAGGCATCGTCAGCATGACCTGCATCCGCTCGCCTGCGGCGATGCGCTGGAAGACGCCGTCGATCAGGTCGAGATGGCGGGCCTGCTTCTCCCGTCCCTCGGTGAGGACCGCGGCGAGAGCTCCTGGTGAGCGGTCCATAGCCATCTGCCGCTCTACCCAGGCGAGGCGGAGGCGTACCTCGGGCCCGGCTCGTTCGGCGATGCGGCGGCGGTCGGCGGTGGGCAGGGTGCGGTAGTGCTGGAGGAGGGCGTCCTCGAGGAGGTCATCCGTCGCTGTGGTCACCGTCAGCGTCCTGGTCTTCGGCGGCCGCGGGCGAGGCCTGGCCGGCTAGGCCGATGAGGGCGTTGAGTTCGGCGAGGGAGCCGTTGCCGAGGGGCACGGCGCCACCGTCGGGTCCGGACAGTTCGGTGCGGACGGGCGCGTCGAGGCCGTTGAGCTTGGCTCGGCGGTCCATGAGGCGCAGGACTGTGTCGACGGCGCGCATGTCGATCTCCTCGGCGACGACGTTGCCTTCCTTGTCGAACACCGGGTGGGGCTTTGTGGCGCGGGGCCAGGCGGCCTCGAGGAGCGCGTCCAACCGCTCGTTCTCTTCTTGCCGGTAGACGGAGACCTCGGCGGCCTGTTCGTCGCGGGCCTGCTCCAGGGCGCGGATGAAGTCCTTGCGGGCGGCACCGGGGGTGGCGTACCCGAGGGTGGTGATGCGTTCGTCGTCGTACCGGACGCCTTGGCGGCGTAGGGCGACGAGGTGTTTGCGTCGGTCGGCGACCTCGGCTTGTTCGGCTTTGTTTCGGGGCATGGCGGTGGGGCTCCCGCTGTGTCGTTGTCGTGCTCAGGCCCCGCGCCTGTCTTGATGATCCCGCGGTTTTGGTTGAACCTTCCCCCTTGTCCGCTGGTGGTGGGATCCTCCGGGCATGAGACGTAGTGGTGGTGTGGGGGCCGCGGTACTGGTCGCGACGGCATTGGTGCTGGTGTCGGGGTGTTCGGACAGCGGCGATGGCGGGGGCGGCGGGAGGGCGTCGGCTTCGCCGTCGGTCCGGTCGTCGGCGCCGGCCCTGACGGTGGAGGAGGCGCTGGAGCGGTACGGCGAGGTGACGTCCTCGGGCTGTACGGATGCGGCGGCCTGCCAGAAGTTCATGGCGGCAAAGCTCGCGGCGGCGGAGGAGTTGCGGGTGGCGATGGTCGCGGAGAGCCCTACGCGGTATGCCGAGCCGATCGGTTCGTTGGAGGAGGCGGCCCGGCGGGCGGATCACTACGGTCGGGACAACCTGGGGGCGAAGGGCAACAGCTTCGCGGTGTCGCAGCCGATCCAGGAGGCGATCGCCTGGTTGCGGGGGAACCGCTGACGTGAAGGGGCCCCGCGCCACGGGGGATGTGGGCGGGGCCGGCCCGGGGGGGTGCGTTGCCTGCCGGGCGGTGCGCCTGGTCTGGGGGATGACGGGCGCACGATTGGGGGTGCACGGCCCAGTGGTTCCTCGGCGCGGGGACACTAAGGAGTCCCGGGCCGTGCACTGATGATGCTGCTGCACATCTGGGGGTTTGTCCGACGTGTATTGCCCCGGTGCTCCTGGCGGCGACCCGGCGGGTGTGGTCAGAACGCGTCTTGCAGGTCGAAGGGCCGGTTGCCCTTGCCTTGGCCGGGGCGGGCGGTGTGGATGAAGGGGAGGAAGCCGCGGGCGCCGTCGTGGAATTCGAGGCCGACGCCGGGGTGGGCGGTGGGGGTGTCGCCGGCGGAATAAGGGTAGGTCCGCTTGATCTCTGCGTTGCCGGAGTTGTTGAGGATGGCTGCGATGTACGCCTCGGCGGAGGTTGGTGTGACCTTTCCGTTCTGGAGGAGGTCGGGAACGGGGATCTCGGCGGGAGGTGCCTCGGTGACTGGCTTCTCGGAGTATCCGCCGGGCGGGGAGGCGCCCACGACGCCGCACCACATTTCGGCTCCGGTGGCGAAGGTGGCCTGGACGCCGAAGGGCCGGGTGGTGCCTTCCTGCCACACCTCTGTTCGCTGGACCTCGGGGGCGTTTCCGAGGGTTGTAGCGACGAATTCCATGAGGCGTTGCGGGTGCATGTGCGGCAGTCCTTCCGGTGGGGAGCGAGTCAGTTTACGAGGCGGGGCGGTTGATCACTTCGTGGTCAGGGGTGAGGTGCGCGGCGCGCAGGGCTCGCTGGAGGGGGCTGAGGGGGTCGTGCACGAGGTGTGCGATGACGAGCCGCCCATCGTCGGTGCGGGCGGCGTATACGTCGGTGGTGCGGTCCGGTTCGGGGGCCGGGGTGGTGCGGGGCACGTGGGCTACTCCCCCGTGGCTGTTTCGTCCGGGGCGGGGCCGAGGCCGTACATGCCGCGGATGGGCTTGCCGTCCTGGGTCTGCCCGTGGATCTTTCCGGCTTTCTTGAGGCGGGTCAGAGCGTTGTCGAAAGTCTGTCCGGATGCGCCGGCCAGCTTGGCGATCTCGTCCTTGTGCTTGTAGATGACGTCGATGCCCAGCGGGTCAGCGGTGTCTTCGAGGGCTTGGAGGATCTTCTCATCGGTGCTGGCCGGCTTCTTGGGGGCTTCGAATCCACCGAAGAAAGGGCTGGGAGAGTCGCTGAAGTCTCCGTCTGCGCCGTCCTCGCCGAGGATGGACGTGGCGGCGATCTCGTGGCGGTTCTCCCAGTCGGGCCAGTCCACCGGGTAGGCGACGGCGTTCGGGTCGATGTAGGGGGCTGCGGATTCGAGGATGAAGGTGCGCATCATTTCGGCGGCGCCGCCGGGGCCGAGGGTGTAGCCGAGGCCGAAGGTGGAGCGGGGGTCTTGGAGGGCGACGTTCTCGTCGTAGATGAGGGGGCGGTCGACGTCCCAGGCAGCGGGGATCTGGCCGGGGTCGACGCCTTCGAAGCCGGTGGTGGCGAGGTGCTGCTGGTCGGAGTCGGTGCGGAGCATGACGAGGCTGCCGCCTTGGATGACGTTGGTGCGCAGGGCGGTGGAGCCGCCGAGCTTGTCGGCGTTGACGGCCTGGTTGACGACGCAGAGGCAGATGCCGAGGGAGCGGGCCTTTGCGGCGAGGGCTTCCAGGATGATGCGGGCTTCCTTTTTGTGGTGGTCGAGCTCGGAGAGGGGGACGTGGGCCTCGTCGAGGATGAAGCGGACCCAGGGCCGTTCGGGAGTGGCCTGGAAGTTCTTCATCTTCAGGCGGGCGGATTCTTCGATGCGCCACTGCATGAGGGCGTAGGCGACGCGGAGGGCGCCCATCGAGCCGTCTTCGCCGAGGCCGGAGTAGGCGGCCATGGTTTCGACGTCGGGGTTGGAGGAGCCCTTGGGGTCGGCGTAGATGATGGCGTGGCCGTTGACGTGGTCGCCGAGGGCGATGATCTGGACGAGGCCGCCCTTGCCGGAGCCGGTGACGCCGGCGACGAAGACGTGCTTGGCGCCGCTGACGGGGTCGGTGAACTGGATGCGGGCGGGGAAGCCGGAGACGTGGCGGCCGATCTGGACGTAGCCGCCTTCGGAGATTTTCAGGACGTCGGTGCCGGGGAACGGGGTGCCGTCCTCCAGGGGGTTGTGTTGCATCAGTCGGATCTCTCCGCGGCGGGGGTTGCCGGGGGTGGGTGAGTAGGAGCACAGGAGGGTGGTGGTGCGGAGGGCTCCGGCGAGGTCGTCTTGGCTGGGGGTGACGAGGCGGGCGGTGTCTTCGTTGGCGACGACGACGGCGACTTCGCCGCCGGTGTGGGGGTCGGTCTGGACTTCTTCGAGGTGGGAGCCCTTCATCACGGAGGGGGCGACGTACTTCTTCCAGGCGCCGGCGAGGGTTGAGGGGTCGAGCTCGGCGGGCGGGGTGAGGTTGACAGTGATGTGCTTCTCCCCGACGTGGGCGCCGGGCTTGAAGGTGATCCAGGCGGCGTCCTTGCGGTAGACGGAGGAAACGTTCTCCGCGGTGACGGTGACGGATTCTCCGATGGGGGCGGTGATGGTGCCGGTCCAGCGGGTGGGGCCGAGAGTGCGGAGGGTGAGTTCCTGGCCCTTGTGGGTGCCGTCCTGGGGGTGGGAGATGTGCTGGGCCCACTGCTTGAGGATGTCGTCAGCGTCGGTCGGTGCGAGCGCGGTCGCCAGCTCCGCGGCCGCGGTCTCGGACACGACGGCCTTTCGCGCCTTGCGGCCAAGGACGTTGCGGAGCTTCCACGGGACGAGGCCGACGGCAGCCCACCAGCCGAGGGAGACCATGCCGGGGATGGAGGGCTGGTCGAGGGCGCCGGCCATAAGGGCGTCGGCGCCCTCGGGGCCCATGAGGGTGCCCATGCCGAGGGCCATGCCGGTGGTGAGGGTGCTGATGAACATCGGGGATCGGTGGGCCTGCATGATGTCCGCGGCGGGGACGTTGGCGGCCAGGCCGCGCGGGAGGCGGTTCATATAGTTGGCGGCCATGAAGCCTGCGGCGCCTCCGTAGGCGACGGCTGCGGTGAACGCGGCGCCGCCGTCGAGGAACGGGGCCAGGACGCCGACGGCGACGGGTGCGGCGGTCGTGGCGAAGGCGACGGCGCGTTCGGTGGATGTCGCGCGGGGGGTGGTGGCGGCGGGCGTGGTCACGGGGATACTCCTGGGTGCGGGTTGTAGTGATCCGAGAGGTAGAGGGCGGGACCGGGGTGCCTCCCGGTCCCGCCCGTCGGGTTTGCAGCTAGTCCTGGCGGAGCCAATTCCGGTCGAGGTGGCTCATGTCGAACGCGGCTCGGGAGAATGCCTCCTGAATACCGCCGTGGGTGGTGTTGGCCTGGATGGCGGCGGCGGCCGCGGATTTGGCGGTGTTGTCGCCGGCGGAGGCGTAGGCGATGGCCGCTTCGGAGACGCCGTTCATGAGGCGCGACAGGTCGCGGGTCTCGCCGACGGTGGCGGTGTCGACGCCCATCCCGGCGATCATCTCTGCGATGCGGGCGGTGTCCTTGGCTTCCTCGTCGATCTGCTGGGCTCTGCCGCGGATAGCGTCTGAGGCCCGGCTGACCTCCTTGGCGAGGCCTTCGACGGCGGCCTTGAGCTGCTTGTAGGTGATGTCAGCCATGGGTGGTGGCTCCGTCCTTGTAGAAGTCCATTTCTCCGGGTACTTCCTCGTCGGAGTCGACGACGGCCTTGTACATGGCGCCGTATCGGGTCTGAGCGTTGGCGAGGACTGCGGCGCAGCCGTCGGCGGCGCGGACGGCCCGCTTGTGGGTCTCCTCGGCCAGGTCGGCCTGGACCTTCGCGTCGTCCGCGGTCTTGACCAGGGAGGCGATCAGCTTTTCCCCGCCTTTGACTGACTTGGTGGCCTCCATGAGCGCGGTGGCCTTCTGGGACTGCGCCTCCGCGTGGGCTTTCAGCAGCTTTGTTCCTTCCGCGGCCTTCTTCATGGACGTCACTTTCGTCTCCAGGCGGCGTTCGAAGTGTTTGAGGGACCGGACCTCGCCGCGGCTGAGGGAGTTCCGGTCGGCGCCTTCGCCCAGCCAGACGGTGTCGGCGTCGATGCCTTTCACTTCGATGGGCTGGGGTTTGTGGTGGTCGGCGCTGCTGCCGGCTCCGCTCACGTCTTGCTCCTTTTCTCGGGCTGCGTCCTGGGCCTTGTTGCGTTCCTGGTGTGCCTTGTCGAGGTGGGCTTTCTGCCGTTCGGCGGCTTCTGTGGTGTCGGTCCAGCCGTCTTTGGCGCCGTCGCGGTAGGCCTTGGCGTGGGCGACGATCTTGGCTGCTCGGGTGCCGTCGCGGTATCCGGTCTCGCGGGATTCCTTGGTCGAGAAGGGCTTGCCGTCGGTCTTCTTGCCGGGCGTGGTCGCGGCCTGGGGCTTGGCGTCCTTGCTGGCGTTGCCGTCGTCGTCGGTTTTGGCCTTGTCCTTGGTGGTCTTGTCTGGCTTGGTGGTGGTGTCCGGCCGGGCCGGGGCGGGGTTTCCGGGCTTCGCCCCGGCGTTCTTGCGGAGGTCGACCTTTCCGGCCTTGCTGTTCTTGGTGCTGGCCTTGTCGGTGCCGGTCTTGTCGCGGCTGGCCTTCGGGCTGGGGGTCTTGCTGTCCTTGCCGGCGTCGGCGGGACCAGTGCCCTTGGTGCTACCGCCGTTGGTGGTGGTGCCGCTCTTGCCGGTGGCGCCTGCCGGTCCGGTGGCGCCGTTCTTGCCGCCGCTGGCTCCTGCGTCGCGACCGCCGTGGCTGCGGTCCTTGCCCTTGACCCTGTCCTTGGTCAGGTCGGTCTTCGAGGGCTTCGGGCCGTGCCCCTCCTTGCCCCCGTCCGTTTTGGGGCCCTTCGGCGTGGCGCCACCTCCGCGGCTGGCACTGCCGTTGCCCCCAGCGGCCCCACTGCCAGCGGGACCGCGGCCGCCCCCCGACCTGCCGCCGACGCCGGCGTCACCACCGGACCGGCCTCCCGACCCCTTGTGAGCGTTCCCGTTGGAATGGCCTTCGCTCTTCGCCGGGCCCTTGGCGGGGCCTTTCCCGGACGTACCTGAACTTCCCTTTCCGCCACCAGAAGACCCCTTTCCGCCGCCCGAGTTCCCATTGGCAGCCGAACCCGCAGAGCCCTTTCCGGGAAGCAGGCCGCCGGAGCGGTTCACGGAAATCTGCCGCGCCTCTTTCACTTGATGCGCTGCAACTTTTGCTTTCAGCATGTCGAGGCGCTTGTTGTGCGCGCCTCCGCCCTTTGCCCAGCGGGCTGCGCCGGCGAGGAGCCAGGCTCGCCAAATGCCTTTCTTGTCGGCGGTTGTGCTGCTCTTTGGGCCGGTGCTGTTCGCTTCGTCGCTGCCGTGGTAGACGGCGCTGGAGGCGCCCGTGACGGGGGCGTCGGTGGCGCCTTCCCCGGTGGTGGGGGTGAGGTCGAACGTGGTCGGGCGGGCGGGTTCAACGGGGGCGAGCATGGATGCGAGCAGCCCGGAGGGGGCGGCGCTGGGGCTGGTGTTGGCCGGGTCGTTCGGGTCGGGAACGGCCGCGGGGACGGTGGCGGTTGCCATCACACTCCTCACTCTCGGTAGCTGACTTGAGTTCCTACTACTCGTCCAACGGCCCGAAAATGCCTCTTCGGGCGGGCTTCAGGGGGTGCGAGGAGGTTCTTTCGGGCCGTGGGATGAGTAGTAGGAACTAGGCGGGGTTACTGCGCGTGCCCTTCTTCGCGGCGTAGACGAGGAACAGGACGAGGGCTCCGCCGCCGATGAGGAGGCCCTGGTTGACGCCTCCGCTGCTGCTGTCGCCGGCGGTCTGGGAGGAGGCGGCGGCCTCCATGTCGCTGCCGTTGAGGGTGTCGGCGTACTGGGTCTGGCACGCTTCGACGACGTCGCGGTAGGTGGTGCCGAGGACCTTGCCGACCTGGTCGTCGTGGCTTTTCACGCACGAGTCGATGGAGGCCTGGCGGTTCTTGGCCTGACTGTTCTGCGCCTTCCGTCCTGCCTCGTTGACCTGGTCTTTCCATTTCATCTTCTGGAGTTCGAGTTCTTGGGTCTTGAGGGCGATTTCCTGTGCCTTGACTTCGTTGGCGGCGTGAATCTGGTAGCCGACCAGTCCGCTGCTGGCGATGACGGCTGCGCCGATTCCGAGTGCGACCTTGCCGCGCTTGGTCAGGCCCGGCTTGGTGGTGTGGTGGGGGCCGCCGTAAGGGGTGTTGTCGACGTATTCGGCGGGGTGGTTCACGGGGAATTCCTGGTTCATGATTCGGTCGAATTCGGGGTCGGGGGCGGGCATTTCACTCTCCGTTTTGTCGGGCGGTGCGGGCGGCGGTTTCGAGGAGGGTCTGGACGGCGGGAAACTGCTGGTCGGGGAGGTCGTTCCAGGCGAAGAACTGCATGCGGACACCGGCCTGGGCGAGGGTCTGCTGCATGTAGTGAGTGGCGCGGTCGCGGGCTTGGGGGGTGACGTGGCCGGTCTTTTCGAGGAGTTGCTGGGCGCCGCGGATGCAGAGCCGGCCGGTGGGGCTGGTGTCGAGGGACTGGCACCAGCCGTAGCGGCGGAGCACGGCGAGGGTCTGGTCGAGGTGCGCGGACGGCTTCTGGGGGGTGGGGTCCTGCCACCAGCCGAGGTCAGCGAGCAGACCGCGGACGGTGGCGGGGAGGAGGCGGTGCCCCCACGACGGGGCTTCGGGGGCCGTCGGGAGCCCGCGCAGGGCCTCGTCGACCAACTGCCGCGTGGACTTCGAGGGCAGCGGCACAACGGTCGCCGGCGCTGGCCGTACAGCTTGGTCGATGCTGCTCATGGCGGTCTCCTTCCGGTGCAGGTTGGGGTGTTTGCGCTGGTCAGTCAGCCGGTGAGGGCTTGGCCGTAGCACCGGTCAGCGTGCTCCTGGGCGTGCTTGACGGCGTTGACGAACCAGGCGATGACGTGGCCCTGGCCGCATCCGTGGCAGGTCCAGCGGACGGATTCCTCGCCGGTGTCGCGGTTGTCGGTGGGGCGGGGGCGGGTGGCGATGACCTCGACGGGGGCGTGGGCGCGGTTGTTGATGCGGAGCCAGACGTGGCCGTTTCCGCTGGTGGGGAGGTCGGGGCGGAGGGCGTAGACGGCGCTGCGGTCGGTCTCGTGGAGGCGTCCGCTGCTGTGCAGGGCGTGGAGGGCGTTGTAGGCGTCGGTGTAGCCGACGGTGGGCTGGCCGGCGCCGCGGAGGTATTCGATGACGGTGAAGGGGGTGATGCGTTCGTTGATCTCGGCGACCTGGTGGAGGTTGGCGGCGAGGTCGGCGATGAGCTCGTCGGTGGACAGCGGCTGGGCGACGGTGGTCATGTCGGGCTCCTTCGGTCAGGTGTGGGTGGCTTGTGATGGGCGGTTCAGAGCGGTTGGCGGTTACGCGTTGTTGCCGGTGACCTTGGTGTGGACGTCCTTGTACAGGGCGCGAATGTCGTCGGTCTTCAGCCCGTATCCGGCATCGCGCCACGCCTTCTCGAAGGCGTTCTGCGAGGGGGCCGGGCCGGTCTTGCGGAGGTCGAAGTAGAGGTCGAAGGCGAGCCTGTGCCGGTCCGCTGTGCCCGTGTCGGGCCCCTTGTTCGCCTTCGCCTCGCCGGGGTTCGCCTCGGGCGTGCCTTCCTCTCGCCCCTGGGTGCGCCCTGATGCGCCCCCGCTGGTCAGGGCGCTGATGTCGTCGGGCGTGGCCTCCGGTGCGCCCTGCGGGTCGCTGGCGGGGCGCAGGGACCGCAGGGCGTAGGTCTCGGCCCGTTCCGGGAGGTTTTTGAAGGCGCCCATGCGGTCGATGCGGGTGGTGATCTGCATCTCGACGCCGAGCTGGTCGAGGGTGTCGTTCAGGCCGTGGAAGGAGGCGTCGCCGGCGCGCATCAGGGCCTTCTCGTAGCGGCGCTGGCCGAGCTTGCCACCGAGCCACCAGGGCTTACCGAGAGTGGCCAGTGCGACGATCTTGTCCTGTGCGTTGCGGCGGCTGATGGACTGGGCGTCGGCGCCGCGGGTTCCGATGCCGAGCTTGGATTCGAGGCGCTTCATCCGGTCGCGCCACGCGCGGGCGAGCATGCTGTCGGACTTGACCTGGATCTTGCCGAGCTTCGCCTCGAGGCCGAGGAGCTTGTGCAGGCCATAGGCGAGCATCACCGGGCCGACGATCCGGACGAACGCGGTGCCAAGGTCCTCGTGCTCTTGCCGGACGACCTCGACGGCTCCGATCGCCTGGGCGAAGACGAGGAAGTAGGCGGTGCGGGTTGAGCCCTTGTCGTTGAAGGCCCAGGCGTACAGCGACAGGCCGAGGACGATTGCCTCGAGCACGAGGCCGACCGTCATGTGAAGCGGCGACTCCATGTGGAGCCGCTTCTGGGCGAAGCGGGCCGAGGTGTTGGTGGAGAGGGCGAGGCCGGCGGCGGCGACGAGGCTCATGCCGAGGAAGCCGATGAGGCTGCGGCGCTTCTTGGCGTCGCGGGGCTTCTTGCGGTCGGTGCGGCCGCGGGTCTTGGCGATGCGGTAGCCGAAGGCGAGGGTGAACAGGGCGAGCAGGACGGCCCATGCCTCTCCGGGCACCTGCGCGACCGCGTTCAGCGTCTGGGAAAGCATGGGCGGGTCGGTCCTTTCGGTGTGGTGGTGCTGCGGGGCCTGGCCTGTCGGCTCGACCAGGTCCCGGTCGATGGGGGGTTAGTTGCTGCGCAGGGTGTCTGCGGCGTTCTTGAGGGGTCCGCCGGCGTCGTCGATCGCGTCGCGGGCGGTGTAGGCGGCTTCGACGACGCGGTTGATGTCGGTGTCGGTCATGCCTGCGGGGTCGTGGGAGGCGCCGGATTCCGCGAGGGCGGTGCGGCGGTTGTCGATGGCGGCGATTGCTTTGGTTTCGGCCTTGGGCAGCACTGGGTCTCCTTCAATGCGATTGGGGGTGGTGGGGCCCGCCGTGTCGGCTCCGGCGGGCCCCCGCGGGCGGTGGCTACTTGTCGCGCTTGCCGGTGAGGTTGATCCGGACTCGGGACTGCGGCATATGGGCGGGGAGGGCGTCACGCACGTGGGCGGGGAGCTTGAAGGCGTTGCGCACGTAGTCCTGGTCCGACAGTTCGGTGCTGCCTTCCAGCGCGTCGCGGACCCAGGTGGTGTCCATGAGGCTTCCGGCGTCGGCGACGCGCAGCCACAGTTCGCGGATGACGGCGTTGAGTTCGCTGACCTGGGCGTTGAGGCGCTGGTTGTCGGCTTCGATGCTGGCTGGCGTCGCGGTGGCGCTCATCGGGTTCTTCTCCGTTCTGGTCAGCGGTTGTCGGCGGTCTGGGTGACGGTGAGGTCGGGGTGGAACTCGCGGGTGTGTGCGATGCGCTGGTCGGCGATGTCGGGGGCGTTGGTGGTGAACTGGTCGAGGAAGGTGCCGTCGGCGTCTTCGACGCGGTAGCGGGTGAGGTCCATGGCTGCTCCTTCGTGGTCTGCGGAGGGTGCGGGCCCCGCGGGGAGGGGTGGCCAGTTGCCGCGCTTGGTGCCGCCGCGCCAGCGGGACACCTTCGCGGCGGCCGCGTTGGCGGCGGCGTTGAGGCGCTGGTACTCGGGGGTCTCCTCGCGGATGCCGGCGCGGCGTTCGCGGTCGCTGTTGTCGTTGAGGGCCTTGTCGGCGGCGCGGAGGTCGGCGATGGCCTGCCGCTTGGCGGCTCGGTCTTCCTTGCTGCTCATGGGCTGCTCCTTCGTGGTTGGGGTGGGGCCCGCCGTGTCGGCTCCGACGGGCCCCGGGAGGGTGGTCAGTCCTTGGCGGTGTTGAGCTGGGCGATCGTGTGCCAGGGGTACGTGGTCTCGCGGGTCGGGTAGAGGGTGCGGACCATCACGCCGTGGCCGAGGACGTGGAGCTGGACGTTGTCGTCGTCGGTGAAGTCGCTGCGCTTGATGGGGTCGCCGTTGATGAGGCTGATGGTCCAGTTGGTGGGCTCCATGGCGGGTCTCCTATGCGGGGTTGAGGTTGTAGGCGGCGGTCTCGGCGAGTCCGCTGCGGCTCAGGTCGGTCAGTTCGGCGGCGATCTGCCGGAGGGCTGCCTTGGCGGCGTGCCGGCGGTCGGCGGGGAGGTTCTGTACGGCCGGGGAGTCGGCCTTCGCCTTCACCGCGAGGGCGAGGAGGGCGAGGGCGCCGTCTTCCGCGAAGAGGCTGGCGGTGAGGTTGGCGAGCTGGTCGGAGTCGTGACTGGTGTGGTGGATGGTGAGGATGGAGTTGAGGAGTTGGTCGAGCGGGGTGCTCGTGCCGTACAGCTCGTCGGCCGTGGTCAGCAGGTCGGCGGTGACGTCCGGGGTGGCCGTCAGGGCGGCGGTCACGTGAGGTCCATGCCGAGGTGCGGCGCGAGGGCGAGGAGCGCGGTGAACGCGATCTCGACGTTGGGCGCGTTGTCCATGAGGTCGATGGCGATCTCGTCGTAGTCGATGCCGACGGCGAAGAAGGCGTTGACCTCGGCGACCAGCTGGGGCGGGTACCCGGCGTCGGGGAATCCGGTCATCGGGCGCCGTCCGGGCGGGGCATCGCGCGGCACTTCTCGGCGTGCGCCTGGGCCCACTCGCGGCTCTCGGGCAGCGCCTCTTCGACACGCTCGGCCTCCCGCTCCGGCGGGTCATCGAGGCGTCCGTGGGTCTCGGTGTACTCGTCGTCGCCGCAGCCTGCGCAGGTGGCGACGAGGTACCCGCTGTGGCTGGTGTAGGTGATCTCGACGTAGGCGGTCGGGTCGGCCGTACCGGCGACGGTCAGGTAGCGGGCGATGACGCCCTCGGGCCAGGTGGCCTGGGTGCTGGTGCTCATCAGGCACCTCCGACGGCGACGAGGCGCGGGCGCTGCGCGGGCTCGGCGACGGCGTCCATGACCGCGGTCAGGTCGTCATCGCCAGCCAGGCGATCCGCGGCGTCGTTGAACACGCGGGTCAGGGTCCGGACGACGCTCGCGGGGAGACCGGAAGCGCCACCGACGGTGGTGCGGGTGGCGGGGTCGGCGATGTCGTGGCTGGCGGCCATCTCCCCCAGCTCCCCAGCGGGGGCGGCGTCGAGGGCGGCCTGCACGAGGCGAGCGAAGGCGACAGCGTGCTCAAGGAGCAGATCGTCGGCCTGGGGCCGGATCGGGACCACCGGGCGCGTAATGCGCGGGGTGATGGCGCTCCTTGTCGAAGCGCAAGTAGCATCGAACATGGTTGACCTCCTGGTTACGCAGGGGTTTGACCGGTCCGTCCAGGCGTTGGCGCGCCGTTCGGGATATGAGAGGCCCCGGTCGGCCGAGAACCGACCGGGGTTTCTTGCTGTCTCCGACACTAGAGCAGTACTGGCGCATTGACAAGTACTATGGAGAGGTGAGCAAATGAAGGAGTCGAACGAAAGGAGGGAAGTCCCGGAAATGGTGACGTTCACAGAGATCGCAAAGCGCGTGACCGACCGGAACCTCGTCTCGAGACCGATCACGCGGCAAGGCGTCCGCCACATCGCCGAGACGGATCCGGCGTGGCCTGTGCCTGCGGACCGCTGGATGAAAATTGGCAACGCCTGGGCGATGCCCTGGGAGCCCATCAAGGAGTTCTTCGAGCAGAGGGAGAGTCGCGGGCGCGGGCCCGACAAGACTCCCCGACGCCGTACAGACAGGGAGGACTGAGGTTGACGAACGCGCCGTCCGCAGGAGCTGTCCCCCACCCAGGGGTCGGCGCCGGCGACCAGACGTCGGTCTACCGCTTGCGGGACCGAGCAGGGCACCTGCTCTACGTCGGCATGGGCCGCAACCCGATGGGCCGCTGGGCGTCGCATGCCGAGCAGCACGCGTGGTGGAGCAATGTGGCCACATTCGACGTGCTCTGGTTCGACACTCGCACAGAGGCGGCAGAGGCGGAGCGGCGCGCGATTCGGGAGGAATCCCCCATGCACAACATTCACGGCCGGCCGGGCTGGGGGCGCTACACGGTGGCCAAGTACGCCGAGACCCGGAAGCGCAATGCCGCACTGCAAGCCGAGCGAAGGGCTCAGCGCCGCCTGAGTGGATCGGGGTGCAGCGACGACTAGCCAACCCGCGCGCGGGCCTCCGTTG
The DNA here is from genome assembly GCF_043199875.1 of Streptomyces sp. NPDC048516. Lineage (NCBI taxonomy): Bacteria > Bacillati > Actinomycetota > Actinomycetes > Kitasatosporales > Streptomycetaceae > Streptomyces > Streptomyces sp. NPDC048516. The sequence goes on from NZ_JBICWS010000025.1 coordinate 19,453, forward strand.
AGGGCTTGAGCGCGCGAGCGGACGACTGGTGTGGAAGACCAGCCGCCCGCCCTGAGCAACGTCGACCTTCGCAGCCGGTCGACGGAAATGAACCAGCCCTTGTCAGAGAGGTTCCTTGTGAGCGTAACCCTTCCGCTTGGCGCTCCGCCAAGTGCTGAGTTGATCGAGTCTGCCTCATGACGGCCTCCGGCCCCGCAGACGAGCAAGACACACGCCTGCCGCCCGCAGTGACTTTCACTTCCGGCGCTGAGCTGCTGACGCGTCTGGGCATCGTCGAACGGATCACGCGCGAAGGTGTCCGGCACATCTCGACATCGGACCTGTATAGGGACGAATGGCCCTTTGGTCCTGATAAGCCACACCCGTACGGCAAGGCCGGCACGGCGGTGCTTATGGCAACCGAGCCGTTCCTTGAGTTCTTTCGCACCGTCTACCAGCGCCCGCGGCCAGAGTCCGATGAAGGCGCCACGTAGCCAGAACGCACGAACGGCCAGCGGATTTCGCAGGTCCGCTGGCCGTTCAAGCAGTACAGCGAGTGGCTGCTCGCTGATGAAGGCACTCCCCGGCAAAAGGAAGGCGCTCTCGATGAGAGTAGCCGACGGCATTGACTCCGTCAGCACAGGGCAGTCCACGTCCGGACTGGTGGCGCAATGACAGCCCCAGATCGGCCGAAGGAGCCGCACTACACCAAGGTTCCCGAGTGGGCTACCGAATCGGGCGCGAATGGCATGGAGCTGGCCGTCTACCAGCACATGGCCAAGCGTCTTCACCACACCAGCAACGAGCGGACGGTAGATCCCAGCCGCGCCAGGTTGGCTGCCGACGTTGGGTTGAAGAAACCAGACGACGTCGACCCGTACGTCCGTGCCCTTGCCACCTTGGGCCTGATCGTCATACACGCCCGTAAAGGCATGAGGACGAAGTACGAGCTGCCGCTGTGGCCGCCGACCGGATGGGAGGGCCCTGCTAACACGTTCGCAGCGGACAAGTGGGAGAGGGAGGACCCGAAGGGGTTCAAGGCGTGGAAGGCAGGCCAGCGAGCCAAAGTAGAGGCGGCTGAAGCCCCGTACGCGGCGAAGAAGCGTGCTCGTGTGACCAAGAGCAGGGCCAAGAGAGAGGCCTCGAACCACCCCGTTGCAACGGGTAGCTCCAACTCTTCCGACGTACCCGTTGCAACGGGTAGCCCCGTACCCGCTGCAACGGGTAACCACCAACCTGTTGCAACGGGTACGAACCAGGACGACCCAAACGACCAGACGAATATGGGTGACGGCCGTAGGCCAACCCCCTGTAGGGGGGCTGACGGGGGTAGCGGCTTCGCCGCGCCAGCAAGCGAGCGCGATCAGGCAGACAGCAAGCCGCTGCCGTACGGCGACATCAGCGCCGTTCTCGGGGTGGTTCCCCGTCCGCTGGCTCTTCTCCTCGAGCGGGACTTCCCGGCTGGCCTGCCTGGAACGGTGCACAAGCGAGTTACCGAAGCCCTCGAGGAACCGCGGACAGTGAACGAGGTGCAGGCTCGGATTAGCCGCAGGTGGGCCCGTTACGAGGACGACGCTCTGTCGCTGACCGGGCAGGGGATTAATGAGTCGATTGCCGTGCTGTACGCCCTGATCGCTCCATCCTGGTGCGAGGGCGGCAATGTGCGGTGTGAAGACGGGATGGACCTGGACCGCGAGGAGGAGTGCCGGATCTGCGTCGAGAAGCGGGCAGAGTTCCACGCCCAGCGCTCCCCCGGGAAGCCGGCCGACCAGACCGATGCTGACGAGGAGACACCGCAGCCCGCGGCGTACGTGCCGGAGCAGGTAGCTGCTGTTTCCCTCGAGGAGCGGGCAGATGAGTGGAGGGCCGCTCGTGAACAGGCTCGAGCCAATCGGTCCTCGGCGAAGCTCTGAGGGTGTCGCTGGCGCCTGCGCTGCGGTGCAGGCGCCAGCGGGCGATGGGCAGGTACAGACCTGGTGGTCAGTTGCGGCGCGTGCATCAAGCTTTTCGTGCATCTCGCCCCCTCTGGCTCCGGTCCGTTCGGCCCGTGAACCAGCCTGCTGCGGGTCGCGTCTGGGCAAGATTCGCTGGTGATGCACTGGTGATTCACTGCCGGTGCATCAGCGGGCATAACCTGCACAAGAAGCCGTCTACGAGGCGTGGGAGAGGGGTTTGACGGATGGTCACGGTCGAGCAGTGGACGGGCCGTGAGGCCGTGCTGCTCCAGTCCGTGATGCGGCTGTCGAATCGTGACTTCGCCCGCGTGCTGGGTGTCTCGTTCGGCACGGTCATGAAGTGGCGGCGGCAGGGCGCCGAGCTGGTGCCGCTGCCGGCCACGCAGCAGATCCTCGACTCCGCGCTCCGCGATCGGTGCACCGACGAGGAGCGGGAGGCGTTCTACGCCCGCCTCTCCCCGACCGTCCCGGCTCAGAGCGCGGCTCCCGCCGCCTCAGGGGCCCTTCCGGCGCCGTGCGTGGTTGTCAGTCACAAGTTCCTGCCCGTATACGTCGGCGAACGCCTGGCGGCCGCGTTCGGGGCTGGCCAGGACCAGCGGCCGGGGCCGGGCGGCCTCGAGCAGCGGACGCTGAGCGTCGAGCACCGCACGGCCGAGGCCGCGACGGTGCACTCCTACGCATGCGGAGTTGCCGTCGTGCACCTCGAGGAGCACCACCGCCTCGAGACGCTGACCGACCTCGCGGTGTGGCGGTACCGGTCGTACCTCACCGACCGGGCCTGGGCCGGCCGCCAACTCGCAACGCTCCTGCCCGGCCACGGCCCTGGCGCCTGCGAGCCGCACTACGTCCTGTCCGCCTATGAACTGCGCGACCACGCCTGGGACGACACCGGCCGCGAGACAGCGCTCCAGCTGCTCACCACCCCGTCCGTCCTCGTCAACCGCGAAGACCCCGACAACGTCGTCCCACTCGCCTCCGGCACCGAGGCGGAGAGGTTCACCGCGGGCTGGCAGCACCCCGAAGCCATCCCCTTCAGCGGCGGCGCCTCCAGCTCCCTCGGCTTCGCCGGCTGGTCCGGCGTCGCCTACCACCCCCACGCCGAGGAAAGCGCACTGACGATGGCCGACATCGTCGCCCTGGAGCTGGACGCCCAAGCTCTCTGGGCCCTGTCCTCCCACATCCTCGCCATGGTCGAAGCCGGACAGGATCCGGTCATGCCGGGGGACTTCGGGTGGCGCTACCTACGGGGCGCGTACTCTCGATTGACGGCGGCGAGACCAGTCGAAACCGCCCAGCACCGCGCCATGCGCGAGGCGATCCTGGCAACGTCGGAGCTGCCCTACCGGCTTCGATCAGCGCAGGACGCCTTGCGTGACAGCAGCCCCTGACCGGACGACGGAAGGCGAAGCGAGTGGATCCCCGAACGACGGCGCTCATCGTGGTGGACGTCCAAAACGGCTTCGTCAACGACCGCAGCCAGCACGCCGTCCCTGTCGTACAGCGCCTCGTCGACTCCTGGACCAAGGCCGGCGCCCCCTTGGTCTTCGCCCGCTTCTACAACGCCCCAGACTCGCCGTACGAGCGATTCACCGGCTGGACCCGGCTCCGCAGCGCCGAGGAGCAGAGCATCGTCGCCGACCTCGCCCCGTACCTCCCGTCCGCGGCCGCGGTCATCGACAAGCCCACCTCCAGCGCCCTCACCGCCGACTGCCTCCAGCTCATCCAGCGGTCCGGCTGGACGGATCTGGTGATCTGCGGCATCGACACCGACTCCTGCGTCTACGACACCGCGGTCTCCGCCTACCACGCCGGCTACCGCCCTTGGCTCGTCACCGACGCCTGCGCCTCCACCGGCGGAAACGCCTACCACGAAGCCGCGCTGCTCCTCGCCGGCCGCAACCTCGGCCGGAAGCAGCTCGTCACCACCAATGAAGTGCTGTGCCGACTGACAGCCGCCACGGTGGAGGCGGCATGAACGACCTCATCGTCATCGGCGCCGGCCCCGCCGGATGCGCGGCCGCGGTAATGGCCGCCAGCCTCGGCCAGCACGTCACCGTGGTCGAAACCGACAAGGTCGGCGGCAAGCTCCACCAGATCAGCGCCCTGGAGAACGTCCCCGGCGCCTGGGCCACCGGGCCGGCACTCGCGCAGGCCCTCGCCGCGGACCTCGCCCGGATCCAGCACTCCGGGCGCTGCACGCTGATCGAGGGCCGGGCGATCAGCGTCGCCGGGCATGACGACCGGGCCGAAGCTGTCCTCAAGGACGGGCAGGTGCTTGCCGCGGCCGCGGTCATCGTCGCCACAGGCGTTGCCGCCGTCACCCCCGCCACAGCCGACTGGATAGCTGCGCCCGACGGCCTGGACCTGCCGCCTCTGTGGCGTGCCCGGCCGGAGGAACTGCGGGGCCGCACCTACGTCCTTGGCGGCGACCGTCCTCTCGGGACGTGGCTGCGGTCGCACCCTGGCGTCACTCGTCGGCTGCACGTCCTGTACCCGGCGGCTGATCACTACAAGACCGACGAAGTGCGCGGCGACGACCGTGTCCGGCTGAGTCTCGCCGACCGGGTCACGGTGGCGCGGGAGCGGTACGGCGACGGCTACGAGGTGGTTGTCGAGGGACCGGAGGGGCGCCGCACGTTCGCCGTGGACACGTTGGTGAGCAACCTCGGGAGCCTTCCCGCAGCTCTCGACGGGCTCGTCCAAGATCCGGTTGGCTACTGCCCTCCGACCGAGCAACATCCGCGCATCTTGACCGCTGGTGACCTGAGGTCGGGTCGGTTTCAGCGGATCGTCACTGCTCAGGGGTCCGGCGCGGAAGCTGCTCTCGAGCGTTACTACGCAGCGAAGGCACCTGCGGCGAATCTGGCCTCGCGGGCAGTACGGGCCTCGGCGGTGGACGTGAGCCGCGATCTGATCGCGATGGTCGAGGCCGGGAAGGCTGACGAGTAGCCCAGGACCGGGAAAACTCTCCGAGCTTTCTGTTGCGATCACAACAGAGGGAACGCTAGGTTGTGGGGCGTGGACACCCCGGCCGCTGCCGCTAACAGCGACCAGAGTGTCGCACAACCACAAACCCCCGTCTCCACATGGGTCGTAGGGCCAGGGCAACTGTGCCCGACGACACCCGCCTGGAGGCAGATCATGACCAGCCAAAACCCGACCGCCATCAGCCACCCCAACACCCCCGCACCGTGGGGCCCCTACAGCCTGCTCCTCCTCGCCCTCGCCGCACTCCCAGTCGAACAACTTCAGCACCTGGAGCTGGTACTCCGCACCGCGGAGGCCATCGGCGGCCTCATCTGCATGCGGCTCGGCGTGCGATAGGCCGTCAAACGAGTGCGGCGCGGCCGGCGTCCGTGGCCTCCACCAGTTCCGGGCGCTCGCCGTTCGCTGTGCGCTAACCCCCGGCCCCCGCCAAGCCGCCCCGCAATACTGGCCGCACCGAACCCCGCCGACCACCACAAAGGACCGCATGAGCACTGAACCCAGCACCGAAAGCACCTTCGAACACCAACTGGGCAAGCAGATCATGGACGCCTCCCAACAGGTCAACGATCAGCAGGGCCTGCTCGACTACCTGGAAATGGTCAGCTCCGCCTCGTCCGCGCTGCACTACGGGCTGCTCAATGCCACTTGGCGCGGACAGCTATGCACTGACACTCCCCCCACGGACCGACCAGCTACGTTGAAGGTGCTGGACCAGTTGACCCGAGCTGAAGGCGTTTCGCACCCAGGGGAGGCAACCTTCCGTCGTTGTCTGCACGGCACCATGACGGCAGCCAAGGTTGTTGCAGACCTCGCAAGCACGGCCTGGTCGGCCGGGCTGACCGAGGTGACCCGCGAGAAGGTCGACGAGGCGCACGCAGAGCGCGCAAAGCAGAACCGCGAAGAGACCCTTGAGCTCTTCCAAGGGGTGATGCGCGCAGTGAAGGCCACAGTTCCTGACCATCTGCTGGGCGAGGTCGAGGCCGCGGTGCGCAAGCAGATCGAAGAGGTTAAGCAGAAGAAGGCGACGCCCGCCCCGTAACTGTCCCGAAGGAATAAACCAGCGCCCCTGGCTTCGGCTGGGGGCTCTGGCGTGTCCGCCCCCTCGGCGCCGTCGGCCCCGGCAGGATTGCCCCGTGCCACTTCCCCACACCCTCACCGAGGCCGAGCGCGATCCGGCCGTCAAGGCAGTCCTCGACGCGCTGAGCGACAGCGAAATGCGCGAGATCATCGTCGAGGCTGCCGCCCGAGCCCTCAACAACGGCAACACGACCCTCACCCCGAAGGAAGCCGCGAAGGCGCTGGGCTGCGGCGAACGGTTTCTCCTCGACGGCTGCAACAAGTACGGCTTCCCGTACATCGGCTTGGGAAAGGCAAAGCGGTTTGGGCCGCAGGAGCTGCGGGCGATCCAGGACATGTGCCGGGTGCCAGCGCAACCGTCCCGTCTCGCGAAAGCTCGCTCCGCCGCTCGCCGTAAGAAGTGATGGAGCCGTGCCGCGAACAGACTCAACGATGAGCCGGACTCCCCCACCCGGCCTCCTCTGGATCGAAGACACCGAAGCCGGGCCTGGCATCGCCTCCCGTCTCGGCATCACCCCAGGCACCTACCGGAAATGGCGAATGGCCGGGAAGGGACCGCGCGCCTTCGTTCTCGGCAAGAGGGTCGTGGCGCGGGTGGAATCCGTGGACGCCTACATCGCGGAACTAGAGTGCCGAGCGTTGCTCCCAAGTGCCGAGAGACGCCCGCCCGAGCCGAGACGGCCACGGCGAAAGGCGCATCCGTGACGACACCGGCCAGCCGACCACGCCGCCACCGAGGCGGACGGTCGACCCGCTCACCTCTGTAGGTCGCGCGTCACCTTCAGGCTTCGAAGACCCGTAACCCTCTCAAGGCCCACGCCCCCTGGCAGTCGCCCAGGGGGCGTTCGCATGCCCGCACACATTGGGCGGCCGTGACACCGACGTCCTAGATGAAGAGCACCGGCCCCACCCCGCCCCCGGGCGTCGAAGCCCGCGACTTGCGGGGCTAGGCAACCGACTCCCTAGAACCAATCGGAGACCGGCCAGCGCCCTGTGCCTCCCGTCTCGCCTCACCTGCGCCGCCCCGCCCTGGGGCCGCGTAGCCCTGCCCACACACCACGGAGACCGCCATGCCCGAAACCCAGCCACCCGTCCTCCCCGGCTACTACAGCGCCGACCGCAGCGTCCTGTGGGTCCGGTGCACGCACTGCCGAACCTGGACCGGCCACCCCCACCCCGGCGTCCGCGCAGGCCGCGTCATCGGCCTGCGGTGCGGCCGGCAGCACTGCCCGCGACGGACCGACGGATACCTCGTCGGCGTCAGCACGGTGCCTCTGCCCGAAGCGATCCGGTGCTGGGGAAAGCTGGCCTGACGCTGCTGAGCGCCCCTGGCTTCAGCCGGGGGCGTTGCCGCGCCGGGCGTACCGTGGAGGTATGGCCGGGCAGGCGCCGCGGTGCGCGTACATCCTCTGCTCCGAGCCGCTGCCGGCAGGAGCCCGCAGCGACAAGCAGTACTGCTGCCCCGCCCACAAAGCCGCCGCGCGCCGCTGGCGCCACCACTACGCCGAGGCCGTCGAGATCGGCATCGCCTTCATCCATGGCCTGGACGACGAGCACATAGCGTGCTGCCCGGTGTGCGGAAGACGGTTTGCGTTGGGCCACGGACACCGCCAGGACGCGGTGTACTGCGGACATGCGTGTCGCCAGGCCGCGTACCGAGCCCGGCGCAGGGCCGGCCAGCGGGTACGCGTAGCCGTCACGGATTCCCCCAGCGTGACGGATCCGGGTACGGCTACGAGCCGCTGACCTGCACTTACGCGGCACCATCGTGGGCCCGCGCGGGAAAGGTATTCACCGAGGTATTCCCTGACGCATACTGGGGTTATGGCTGACACCACCGTGAAGATCGACACAGAGACCCGGGACCGATTCGCGGCCATCGCCGCCGCCCGCGGCCAAAGCGTCCGCGCCTACCTCGCCGAGCTCGCCATAGACGAAGAGAACCAGATCGCCCTCGGCAGAGCGACCGCCGCGTTCCGGGAAGCCATCGCGCAGCCCGGCATCGCCGAAGCCTTCGACGCCGAGTTCGGCGGCCTACCCACGCCCACCTCCGCGCACCGGGCGGCCTGACCTTGCACCTCCACATCGACATCCGCTGGCTCCTCGACCGCCAAGAAGAACTCCTCGGCAAAGACCTCGGCGTCCTCGACTACTCCGCGCTCGTCGCCGCCGTCGCCCGGCACCGCGTAAACACCCCACAGTTGGAGCTGGGTGAACCCGACGCCTACTGGCGGGCGGCCGCACTCCTGGAGCAGATCGTGCTGCTGCGCCCCCTGCCGGCCCGCAACGAGTACTTCGGATACGGCGTCGCGGTCGCCTACATCCGCGCCTCCGGCGAAACCGTGGATGCCACCATCGAGCCCTGGTTCGACCTCATCAGGGACATCCGCGCGCTACGAGTGACCGTCTACGACGTCGCCGACCGGCTGCGGTCCATGAGGACTGGCCAGGGGGATGCACCATGACCGACGATGCCCGCTGTGCCACAGCCACAACGGCAGGAGTGGCTGACACACCGCGGCCGAAACGGCGCCCTTGCCGCTCCCCGCGCCCGGCCCCACCGTGTCGTTCACGACTGGACGACCTTTGGGGGACCCGTTGGCCGGCACCACGACACCCGCACCCCGCCCACGTGCACTCGCCGAGACCGTCCGCCGATGGCAGGGCCGGGCGCTCCTCGCCTGGGCGCGCATCCTGCAACGCACAGTGGCCGGGGACCGGCTGCGGCAGCAGCACGTCGCCCGCCGTAACCGCGCCATCCGCGCCGCGGCCGCCCGTGGCGTCACCAAGACCGCTCTCGCCCGCGCCACCGGCCTGAGCGAGGCGACCATCGGGCAGGCCCTGAAGGGTGAGCCGACCGCCGACTAGGTGTTCGGGGGTGGTTGGCGGCCCGTTGCCCTTCGGGGTGGCGGGCCGCTTCGTGCTTTGAGCTGGGGATTTGCAGGGCGTGCAAATGAGGTTTGCGGCCGTGGCGCTGCCGGAGCCGTTCGGCCTCGAGCTGGACACCAGCAGCCTCTGACCCCCGCACGGCGGGCGAGGCCTGGCGCGTGCCGGTGGTCCTGACTTTCCAACCCTCAATACATTGACGGGGCACCGGCGGCCCCTGACCCGGCGGGCGGTGGCAATTACGTTGTGCCGAGGGGCACGTGTTCAGCACCACTTCGTGGATTCATCATCGGTACGCCGCTCGCCTTGTTCGCCTCGTGCAGAGCACGCGTTGTGACGTCGCTCACAAAAGCGCGAGAGGGAGCTTCAAGGTCAAGGGCTCAACCTGGCTCCCTCAGAGCAACATTCGCGGAATCGTGAAACCGGCCGACGCGACCAGTCATCCACAACTAGGCCCGAGACAAAAGGTGTTCGCCCTGCGGGTCGGTAGGATCGGGGCAACGCCGCCTCACCGCGACGCCGCAACGCAGAAGAGAGCCCTCTCGACTAATGGCCTAGGAACCGGGTCGAGAACGGGCTCTCCATGCGATGCGCCACTCCACGAGGTCCGCAAGGACCCCAACATTTCTTGGAGTACACCGTGAAACCCGAAGGTACCACCCCGCCCGGGGAGGGCAACGGCAACCGCCGCGCCCGCTACTACCAGCGACTGCGCCGCGCCCTGCAGTGGCGCCGGCGCCCGACGCGGCAGAACCTCCCGACGTGGCAACGGCGCCCTCTGTGGCAGGAACCCCTCCGTGGCGCCCTGTACACGGCCGGCGGCAGCGCCATCACCCTGCTGACCCCCTGGATCCAGCACTGGCTCCAGAGCCGTATGTGACCCAGGCCTGAGCGCGCTGCACCCCGGGCGGGAGCTCGTCCGGGGTGCAGCGCGTCACCGGCAGCCCGCGCACCGGCAAGGCCACCCTGGCGCTCACCATCACCGGCGGCACCCGACCAGCCGCGGCCGTGCGCATGTTCGGCCCGTCTGCATCTACCCGGCCCGCGGCCAGCTCGCCAAGATGACGCCATGCCCGATGCCCACTGCTCAAAGTGCTGCCCCATCAAGCCACCCAAACCCGAGGTGCCCGCCCCGTGGCCGGCCAGCGCCCTGGTGTGGCTGGCGATCCTCTGCACCGTCGGGACGGGCCTGTACGCGCTCGTGATGTGGGCGGCGTCGAGCCTGTTCTGAGTCGAGCATTCAAGCGCCGAGCCAGGCCCAACTCCGGCAGGATGCTGGCATGGCCGACAACGACGCCCCCGCCCAGTTCCCCCAAGCCGCCGCGGACGCCCTGCGCGCCTTCAACCACGCCACCCTCAGCAAACGCGACGGCTGGGAACAGCCCGGCGATGCCTACACCACGATCGGCAGCCTCACCGAACTGGCCGCGCGCCTGCCCCAAGCAATCGGGCAGACCCACCGCCTCGTACGCGACCTGGAAGAGTCCGGGCACCTACGCAGCGACAAGGGCACGCTCGACCAGGACTTGGCCTACGCGTACGACGGTCTGCGTGAAGCGCGGGATCTCGCCGAGCGGCTGGGGGCTGCCCTTTCTCGCGCACACAGCGGACTCGGTCCCATCGGCCACCAGGACTGACGCTCCGCTGGGAGACCACCGGACAGGGGCAACACCCCGGCAGATCCGAGCCAGCATGGACGGATGCCCACTCTCTCCACGCACCTCTCCCCCGCCCACGCCGCCGGCCTCCCCCTCCAGCGCACCACCACCCCGCGGACGGCGACCACCGGCACCGGCGCGGGCGGCCTCGTCGCCAACGGCCCGGTGTTCGCCGGCACGGGCTGGCGCATCACCACCCAGTGCCGCGTCTACTGCCTCAGCCCGTCGCAGCAGTACACGATCACGTTCCCCACGCAGGCCCTCAAGGACCGCTACACCCCGTACCTCACCGCCGCCGTCGCGCAGCTCGTCACCGCCGGCGTCAACCTGGCCATCGGCGGCGTGGAGACCCCCGACTACTCCACCGTGCCGCCCCTCGGGCACATCCAGTACGGCGAGGCGTACCGGCCCGTCGGAACCGCGGGATACAGCCAAGGCCTCCCCTGCTACAACACCGCCACCAACGCGGTCTGGGGCGGCTACGTCCTGATCGACACCGAGTACTGGGACGGCACCTGGACCATCACCACCATCAAGCTCAAGAACACGCTGGTCCACGAACTCCTGCACACGCTGGGCCTGGACCACTGCAACAGCGACATGAACAACGACGGCGCCATCGCCTCCTACGAGACGGTCAAGGACACCACCGGCGTCAGCCCGATCATGACCAGCCCCAACGGGGGCTACCAGGACTCCCGGGCCGGCACCCTCACCCCGTACGACCTGAACGGCATCAAGCAGTTGCTGGCCAACGCCACCGCCCTCGGCGTCAGCTGAATCCCGCCCGAACCCGAGCCCCGGCCCGGCGCCCCGCACCCAGGTCCGCTGTCAGTGGCCGCTGCGATACTTCGGACAAACACCCCGAACCGGAGGACAGCGCCATGACCGACGATCCCGCCGCCCTCGCCTACCAGCTCGCGCAGCAGGTCCACGCACTGAACGCGGCCACGGAGAAGCCTTCCGCGTTCACGGGTACAGCGGACGTGCGGGACGTCGCCGAAGGCCTGCACCTCGCCGTCGAGCAGCTGCCGCAGGCCTTGGAGCAGCTGTCGGCCGGCATTCGCGCCCTGGAGGAGCAGGCCCTTGAGGGAGACGGTGCGGGCGGTACGGACGGGGGTGCTTCGGTGCCGCTGCGGGGGCTGCTGAACGCGAGGCAGGCGTTGGTGGTGGCTCGGGGTGAGCTGCGGGGCGTGGTGGAGGCTCTGGCGGGCGCGTGTGGGCCTGTGGTGGAGGGCGTGTAGCGCGCCTGGATTGTTCGCGTTGAGCCCCTGCCCGGCGGGTGGGGGCTTTCGTGTACCCACCCGTGCCTGCATTTCTGTGGCGATCACAACATAAACAAGGTAGAGTCGAGACAAGCAGCAACCGGGCAACACACCACGCCGGACCGCGCAACCATGAACCCCTCCCAAGGAGCACCCATGACCACCGCCCTCCAGCCCCTGCCCACCACCCCCGAACAGCTCATCGACCTCGTCATCAACCAGCCGGCAGGAACCGACCTGCACGCGCAGCTCTCGGCCCAGGTCGGCGGCCGCCAGGCCAGGCGCATCCTCGCCCGCACCCACGGCCTGATCGCGGACCGCCTGTGGGCCGAAGCAGCCTGAACCCCTGTGCCCCGGACTCCCCCAGCCGGGGCACAGGTCTACCCAGACCCGGGCAACACCCGCGCGATACCGCGAAACCATGGACACCCGCCCCAAGGAGCCCCGAATGCCGCTCGACATGACCGGCGACGCACGCCACAACCCCAGCGTCCACTACCGCCGCTACCTCGACCGCGACAACAAGGTCACCATCGTCTGCGTCCAGAACTTCGACTACTACGACTACGACGCCTCCCGCTTCGCTGACTACGCCAGCTTCGACACCGATCTCGAAGCCCAGTACGCACCCATCAGCCCCGACGACGCCCTCGACGCCGCACGCGAACTCCCCGGAGACCGCGTCGCGGCCGCCCAAGCAACGCGGCTCGCAAGCGCCATCCGCATCCACAACACCCTCGCCGACGGCAACCAGGCCCTCCTGCAGCACCTGGACGAGGTCATCGACGTGGAAGCCGGCCTGCGTCAAATCCTCGACCACGGCAAGGAGCAGCAGTGACCGACGACCTGCGGCAGCGCATCGCCGATGCCTTCTATGACACCTACGGCCAGCAGAACCGCGACCGCTCCCGCGCCATCGCCGAAGCGTCCCTCGCCGCCGTCCAGCCCGAACTGGACGAGCTGCTGCACTACCGGAACGCCATCGTCTGGGAAACGTCCTGCCTGTCCTGCTCCCGCATCCTCGACAACGCACGGGCGCGGGAAGAGGAACTGGAGCGGAACATCGACTACCTCAAGCGGAACATCCGCAGGTCCCGGGACCAGGTAGATGGCTACGACCAGGATCTGGCAGCAGCTAAGGCCGCCATCGACCGGGCCCGCGCATTGCACCGTCCCGTCAAGCACCTTGGCCGAACGATCTGCGTTGACTGCTCCGCCTGGGACGGCAAGGGGTCAACCGATAACTCGCCCGTCGACTACGACCAGTGCGCCACCATCCGCGCCCTCGACGGGCCAGCCGAGCAGCCCCTGTGTGCCGAATGCGGGCACCCGCAGGACGAGCACGAAGACGCCGACGAGCCCGTATCCGTCGGCCTCTGCAAGACCTGCGACGCGAAGGGCAGCGACGACGCCTGGCACGACTACGAACCCGAGGAGGCCTGATGGCCCGCCTGACGTCAGTGCCCGCACCCGCCAAGGCGGACAGGCCGAAGCGCAGCTACGCGGAGCGGATCAGCGCCATCTACGAGGACCCCCGCGTCGGCCACGAAGCCCGCGAACTGCTGCTCGCTGTGAGCTACGGCATCCAGCAGGCGGCGGAGAGCGGCGTCAACCCCCTGAAGACCGCCCGCCGAGTCCTGGGCCGCGACAGTGCCGGCCAGCTCCGCTACAGGCTGCTCGTGAAAGCCGACGCCCCCCGCTACGAACCACCGCGCGAAGCCGGTAACTGGGGCCCGTCCGGAGCGCCAACCTGTGAGGCGCCGCGCCTCCGCCCGTACAAGCCCCGGGGCTACATTCCGCACAACAAGCCCGACCCGACACTGCCCGAGCCCACACCCATCCGGCAGCCCGTCATCCCGCCTGACATCGCGGCCTTCGTTGCCGCCTTTCAAGCGCAGGGCGGGGTAACCCACCGCCCGCCGCGGGATTGGCGCACCGAGGACGGCGTATGCGGCGCCCAGTCTCACCACCGTGTTCTGGAGAAAGACCCGCGCACCGGCTGGACGATTCCGCACTGGTTCTGCAAGCGGCACAAGGGCCACGCTGACCGCGTCGCCGCACAGGTCCGTGAGCAGAACGAGCAGGCTCCCGAGCCGATCCCGAACCGTGGCGGACTGTTGGGCTGCTACTTCCAGGCGGACTGGGAGACGGTCTACCGGCACTATCTGCCGGGCTGGACGGTCCCGTCGTACGGACTGTGCGCAGACGACTGGCCGGCGCCTGAATCCGCGGTGAAGCGTGGGCGCCTTCGCGTGCTGGTCAGCAGTGTCGATACCGGCGGCGGCATGTAACGCCCCAGTGTCATGTGCGGGGTTCGCGTGCAGGCCGGGCCCTGGTGGGTGTGAATCCCGTGATGGCCACCGCTCCACTCGAACGAGCGATGGAATCAGGCGAAGGCTGGGTGATACATCTAGTCAATAAGACAGGTGCACTTCACGCCACACCCCTTACGTGCGCTTGGCGGGCCACCGGCAGGCTGCGAACTACCGACGACCCGCCCAAGCGGACAGACCACCGCCCGAGACTGCTGAACCCGGGCGGCTAGCGGCATACGCGACCGCCGCACCCCAAGCATGAATGAACAATCAACCAAATACATCTGGCGGGTTTTCACCGGAAAAACCGCCCCACAAACACCCCTACCGCCCAACAGGCCTCACGTGATAACGGGAGAACACCCTTGGACGCCACGTCCCTCCAAACCCTGCTCGTCAAGCACCGCAGCCTCATCGACCCCGAAGTCCACGGCCTGTCCCGCCCCACCCGGCAAGGCCGCCGCGCACCAGGGCTCTCGCAGCAGCAGATGGACGGACTCCTCCACCGCACCGGCGGCACCTACGCCCGCCTCGAAGCCGGCCGCCACAAGAACCCGTCCATAGAACTCCTCCGCGACGTCGCCCTCATCCTCGTCATGTCCGAGCAGGAGTGGGTGGCTCTGTGCCGCTACGCGCGCGGCGAAGACCCGCCCTCAGCTCTCCGCCCCCGCTCAGGCAAGATCGTGCCCGGGATGTGGAAGGACGCCGTCGACGGCATCTCCCACATGGCGTACGTGACGGACTGCTCCTACAACCTGCTGTGCCACAACCAGGCGTTCGCCGGCCTGTTCCCCGAGACGGGCCCGCCGGGCAACATGATGCGGGGCATGCTCCTCGAGGACACGTTCCGCGGCACCCTCCCCGACCCCAGGCGCGGCAGCACCGCCCGGCCAGGCATCCTCACCGACTGGGCCACCGTCTGGGCCCCCTACGTCCTGCCCCAGCTCCTCGCCGCCCGCGCGCTGATGCCCGACGACCCGATCCTCAAGGCCATTGAGCACGACGTCCGCGACGACCCCCGCACCGGACCCATCTACGCATCCGGCACCGCCACCCAGGTCCACCCCGACGGCAACGAACGCCCCCTGCTGCACCCGACGCTGGGCCCGAGCTGGGTCAACATCTGCGCCGCGGGCCCGCTGTCGTCTCCGAACTCACGCCTCATGATCGTGATGGTGTACCCGGGCGAAGAGCAATCCCACGGCCGGCTCCCGCACCTTTACGCCAAGGTGTCGTGAACCTGCAACCTCGCCAAGGGCATTCCGTATCGTTTTCAACCGTAGGGTAAAACCCTCGCTAAACACATGATGCGGAGTGCCCCCTGATGCCCACTCACGTCTCACGCCCCGCAATAGCCAAGGCCAAGCACCTGGCCACCGCTGATCAAACCTGCGACAACATCACCCTGCACCACGCGGATCACCCCAAACTGGGCACCGCGCTGCGCCTGGTCCGCAACACGGGCGTCGAGACCCGCTACCTCCACCACCCCCTCGACTCCGAGCAGATCTCCGGCAGCCTCGGCATCGCCGACCGCAACCAGCAGGCATGGAACGACGCCGCCACCCTCGCCGAGAAGGCCGCGACACGGGCCCTCGAGAACGCCGGCCTCCGGCCACACGACATCGACGCCATCGTCACCAGCAACACCACCAGCTGGGCGAGCCCAGGCCTCGACGTCCACCTCGTCGAAACCCTCCGCCTCCGCCCCGACGTCCGGCGTATCGCCCTCGCCACCGTCGGCTGTATCGGCGGCGCCCAGGCCCTCACCCGCGCCGCGGACCTCGTTGCGGCGCACCCGGGTAGCCGCGTCCTCGTCGTCGTGTCCGAGGCGCTGTCCACGATCTATCATCACGCGGACAGCGCGCTGGAGTCGATGATCTACAAGGCTCTGTTCGGCGACTCCGCCGGCGCCTGCGTCGTCTCCGCCGACCAGCTCACAACCGGTATGCGCATCGAAGACACCTGGGAATACCTCCTCCCCAACTCCCGCGACCGCTACTGGGGTCGCATCGACGAGCTGGGCATTCACTTCGACTCCACCCGCGCCGCCACCGAGGCACCAGGGGACGCTATGCCCGCCCTGGTGGAGTGGCTGAAGGGCCGCGACGCCACCAACCCGGACTGGACAGTCGTCCACGCCGGCGGGCCCGCCATCCTCACCGCGGCACAGCAAGGCCTCGACCTCACCGACACCCAGCTCGCCCACTCCCGGGCCAGCCTCCGCGAGGTCGGCAACCTCGGCGGTATCAGCGTCCTGGACGTCCTCGCCCGCACGTACGCCAGCCCACCCGCCAACCGCGACAAGGGCGTGATGCTGGCCTACGGGCCCGGGTTCACCACCGCCGCACTCACCGGCACCTGGACCGCCTGACCGATCCGCCGGCGCCCTGTGCCACCCTTGGCACTGCCCGGCGGGACCGCGCCGAAGGAAGCCGATGCGACCGCCGGGCCCCACCACGCACAGGGGCAATGCCCGGCCGAATCCGCGCCAGCATGAAGCATGGCCCCTTCCCCCGAACCACAGCCCGGCGACTGGCACGAAACCCTCGTCGACCTCCTCGCCATGGACCGCGGCATACCCGAGGACCGCGCCCGCCGTTTCCTCGCCCGGTACGCCGAAGAGGCGCGCGCCTCCGCCCCAATCCCCAGCGAGCAGCGCTCCGATGCGCTGGCCGCCATCGACCGGGTTCAGGCCGTCGCCCGGGATTGGGAGTTCATGAGCGGCCGCACCGCAGCCCGCAACGAACTCCTCGCCGCACTCAACGGACCCAGCGGGGAGCAGCGGTGAGTGACCGTGCGTGCAGCCTCGTCGGCGCGCTCATCGGCGTCACGGCCGGCGCCGTCCTCACCCTGGCCGCGGCACGCGCCGCCGTCGACTGGGTTATCGCCCAAGCTGCAAAGGCCGACTGAGGCGGTTGGCTCAGCTATCGGTGTCAGGTTCCGGTCGACATGGAGGGTTCGCGTCGGGGCGTCGGACGTACCACTCCATGAATAAGCGCAGTTCGGCCGATCGGTCGCTGTCGACACTTGCTGCTGCTGCTCCGAAGTCCTTCCAGAGCTGGTCAGGGATCCGACGGATCCCACGAAGTTTCTCGCTGTGCACGTTGGCCATGGAATGAATCCTCGCAGGGTGGTTGACCACCCGTCAAGCGTGTGTCATTCTAAGCACATCAAGGTGGTTAACCACCTCTGATCAGCAGAAGCACCACCAACCGGGGAGGGCCACATGACCGCCACCATCGAGACCGGCACCATCGTCCGATGCCCCAAGCGCGTCGACGGTCAGATCGTGGGCACCCGCAAGGCCGTCGTCCTCGGCCTGTTCAACCCCAACGACCCCAACAGCGGATACGGCGTCTGGTTCTACACCGCCGGCCCCGCCGACACCGGCACCCTCACCCTCGCCTTCGAGCGCGAGCTCACCCCCGTTGGAACGATCGAGGACATGTCCGAGCGCACCCTGCTCAACCTCGAGCGCGACGGCCGCAACTTCTCAGGCGCCCACGCCCTGCGCATGAAGGCCAGCACCCTCCGCCTCCGCAAGGCCAGCGCTCGTCGCGGCTACTGATCGCGCCCCGGCGCCTGCCCCCAGGGGCAGGCGTCTCTATCAGCCACTGGCATCAAGGAGCGGTATGGGAGCCCTGAATGGAACCCCAGAACAGCACGGTCACGCGGGCTTCCCTCACCCCACGGACCGGCTGGCCGGGCGTCTCGTAGACCACCTCGCGCGCCGCATAGGCCACCAAGCCGCAGTGTCCTGGGTCCACGCGGGAGCCGTGCTGTGGTGGACCAACTCGCACAATCTGTTTCCCGGCGCTACACCAGCGTCAACCGCAGACGGTATACGCGAAGGCGTCAAACGCCTCGCGGAAGCACACCCATCTCTCAATGGGTTCGCCGACCCGCAACAAACCGCCCTATGGAACGCAGGCATCGAAGACACTGAGGCGCAAGCGATCCACGAACTGTGGGAAAAACACCCTCCAGCGGACCCTCCATGCAGGCCACATGGCTACCTACTCGGCAACGCCTACCAGGCCCTGTCCGAGGAGTCCCGCAAGCACCGCGCACTGGCCCAAACCCCGCGCTACATCACCGACCTGCTCCTGGACCTGGCATTCCACCCTGCCGCAGCCCGCTGGGGCATGGACAGCTTCCAGGCCATCGACCCTTCATGCGGAACAGGTCACATCCTGTACGAGATGCTGGCCGCTGCGCAGGCGTGGACGCCTGGCGGACGCCGAACCGAGCGTCTCATGCAGCCCGGCGAGCGGCTGGAGCGTGCCCTCCACGTGGTGCACGGGGTGGACCTGGACCCGTATGCGGTGCTGATAGCCAGGCTGCGGCTGGTCGCCGCGGCCACCCTGTGGCTGAGTGCGAATCGCGTTAACCATCCGACGCTGCCGGACCGTATGCCCGATGATTGGCCGGTCAACGTGACCGCAGCGGACACCCTTCTGGACCGGACCGAGCCCCTGCTGGAGCGCGGCCGATATCACGTCGTGGTGGGCAATCCGCCATACGTGACACCGAAGACCGCTGAGCAGCGAGATGCGGTGCGTGCCTCGTACCCACAGGTGTGCCATATGAAGTACGCCCTGTCGTTGCCGTTCCACCAGCTAATGACTGACCTCCTCGTCCCGGGCGGGTGGTGCGCACAGCTGACCGCAAACTCCTTCATGAAGCGGGAGTTCGGTCGGCGATTCGTTGAGGAGTACCTGCCGCGACAGGACCTGCGCTGGGTGATCGACACGGCCGGCGCCTACATTCCCGGCCACGGAACCCCAACGGTGATCCTCGTCCACCGCAACCAAGCACCGGTCGGCGACACCGTATCTGCGGTACTCGGTATCCGCGGCGAGCCGGCAAAGCCAGAGGACCCCTCACGCGGCGTGGTGTGGCAGAGCATCGCCAGCAAGGTACGGGAGAAGCTGGCGTTTCAGAGACTGGCGGCCGCCGCAGAGCGCGAGATAGGGCCAGAGCCAAAGTCCCCGCCAGTCATCGAGCCGAGCGTGAAGGTCGTGAAACAGCTGTCTCTGTTCGGCGAATCACTGGCAGACGCAGCCTGATCGACAGACCTGCCCGGGTGGCGCAGCGGCAGACGCGACCGCCTTAAAAGCGGACCCCCGCGGGTTCGAATCCCGCCCCGGGCACCCACCACCCCGCCCCAGGAGGACACCTTGAGCCTCAACCCCATCACCGAAATCCTCCGACACGGCTACTCCCTCGACGACCTCGACCGCCTCACCCGCACCGCCCTAGTCATCGACCGCTGGCGCAACGACATCAACACCGCAGACCGATACGCCGCCATCCACTTCGCCATCACCGAACAGATCCTCACCGCGGACCAGCCGCCCGCCAGCGGCGACCTGATCGCCTGCGGCAGGCAAGCAGCCAACCGCTACGTCCGCACCCAGATGCACCACCACGGCTACGACCAACGCGACGCAGCCGCCGGCCCCCGAGCACTGCCCGGATATCAGCGGTACTGGCAGCAATCCGGCCACACCCCCTGGGACGAACGCCTAGTGGAGTCCCTAACCCTCGCGCAGATCTGGCCGCACCTCACCCTCGCCCAGCAGCAAGCCGTCATGGCCCTCGCTCTCACCGGCGACCACCAGGAAGCCGCCGACTCCCTAGGACTGACGCTGACCGCGTTCTCCGGGCGGCTCAAGAAGGCCCGCGGCCGGGTATTCGCGCTCTGGTACGAGCACGAGACACCACCCCGACGAAGACGACGCGACCAGCGGATCGTGAGCAAGTCCGGGGCCTGCCGAGGCCGCCGACTGCTCACCATGTCGGATCTGGAACGACTACGGGGCATGCGCGCCGTAGGAGCCACCCTCCAGGCCCTTTCCGAGGAGACCGGCTACTCCGCAGGAGCCCTGTGCAACCTGCTCAACGGCAAACGGAAGCCCGCACCAGATCGCCCAGAGTCCCTCGGCTACAGCACTGCATCTGCCACTGGCTGACACACTGCCCAGGTGCCACCCGAACCCGAGCCTGTTGAGGCCGTAGAAACCCCGCCCTGGAAACCAGCCGACGGCCCGCCGCCGGCCGTGCAGACCTGGCCCCGCACCACACGCCCGGCCCTCGTCATCCGCATCCGCGGCCAGTGGCGATGCTGCCCCGTCATCGCGTTGCACCGTTACGAGGACGGCCGACGGGCGGTCCAGGTCGACGTGCACCTCGAGAGTGACACCAGCTACCAGGCCCGCACCTACCGCTGGGACCCGGCCGCGATGAGCGTCGTACACCGCGGCGACCCGCCTCTCGAGCTGTAGCCGGGCCGGCACACGAAACGAGCCCCACCACCCCGTGAAGGGCAGTGGGGCTCTCGAGACGGCACCCTTGGTCAGCGCGGCGGTAACTGGACCTCCGCCAGCCGGGCTAGGAGCAGCGCCCCGCACGGATCCGCCGGCCCAACGTTGCGGCGCAGCAGCTCCAGCAGCCGGTCCGCGGGGAACACCGCAACCCCGCGCACCCGGAACCCGCCGCCGTCCACCGGGGCGTTGTGCACCACGATCAGCGGCGTTACGTGCACGCCACCAAGGGCCTTCGAAACCTGGTCCGTCTCCCACAGAGCGGTATCGACCTGCCGGTCCCGGTCGTGATCACCGTGCGTCAGCCGGCCACCGGCCAGCCGCACCCGGAACCCGAACCGGCCCGACCACAGCTTCGTGTCCAGCGTGAACACCTGCCCGTCCGGCCCGACGAGGACGTGGTCGACGTTCGCTGAACGGCCCACGCGCCGGTCCGGCAGGATGTGCCAGCCCTCGCCGAGCAGCGGCTGGAGCATCGCGTGGGTGCGCTGCTCCCCGATCGAGCCGGCCTCGCAGCGCTCCCGGTGACGGCGCTTGCGGCCCATCTCCGGCGTCTCCACACCCACCGCCGCCACCAGGTGCTGCCACCAGCGCAGGCGCCCCTGCTCGCGGCCCCACGCGGCCGCAGAGGATCCCGCGGTCACCGCTCACCCCCAGTGGCAACCACGCCCGCGGCCACGGCGATCCAGCCCTTGTGCCAGGCCTGGTCGATGCGGTAGCCGGCCTGCGGGTCCCTGGTGAGCCAGCCGCCCTTCCCGACGCGGTGCGCTGCGCGGACGAGACGCGTGGTGGGCTGCGTCTCGGGGTCTTCGGCCCAGCGTCCACCGGACCGGTCCGCGGCGTAGTGGGTGACGGCGGAGACCAGGAGCCCGGCGGTGGCGTAGCGCCAGTTGAGGCGCAGCCCCAGTCCACGGTCCGCGGCCGCCAGGGCGATGGCCTGGGTGAGGGTGTACGAGGCGACGTGCCGGGCGCACGCCACCCGCCCCTCGACACCGTGCTGGCCCTTGGCGACGGCGTCACGGTCCACCTGCACCAGATGGTCGGCAACCTCGTGAGCGGCGGTCAGTGCTGCGTACGCGGCGGAGAACTGTGCGGCACGGGGGTTCATCGGCGGGCCTCCTTGGATCGCCGCGCAACCTGCCACCGGGACCAGGCCGACGCAGTGGACCCTGCGGCCAGCAACACGATGACGTTGGCGAAGAAGAACGTCCACGGCGACACCTGCGACGAGCCGACGACGAGAACCCACACGACGGCGGCGATAGCGCCGACCACGGCTCCGATGCCGATCTCTTGCAGTATCTGCTTCCCGGTTTCGGGCATGACGAGTAGACCCCTTTCAGGGCTGGTGTGACGGTGGGTTACGAATCCCGCTCAGATACTGGCGGGTACGGTTCTCCGGCCCGCGCTACAGGCCAAGTTCGATCAATTGACAGTCACGCAGAGCGGCCAATCGCTGGCCGCATGGCGGAACCCTGGACATCAGCGGCCGTCAGCACGCCCTGCGCCATGGCCAGAGCTACCGCATGGCCTCGGTCTCGAGCCCCCAGACGGGCACGCAGCTGCCGAACCTGCTCGGCGACCGTGTACTCCGGACGCCGCAGGACGGCAGCGATCTCTGAGTTGGTGCGGCCTGATGCGACCATGCGCAGCACCTGCATCTCCTGCGGCAACAGCCTTCGTGCCGGCGTCTTCATCAAGTCGTCCAGGAGGCCCAGTTGGTGGGCACGGTGAATGCACTGGGCCGTGGTCCGCGCGTCCAGCGCCCTTCGAAGGCGGAGTACGTAGCCGCGGACGGTGACCTCGGAGACGCCGAGCTGGTCGGCTATCTCGGGGGTCTTGCTGCCTTCAGCGAGGAGGCGCAGGACGCGGAACTGGACTCGGGGAAGGAGGGGGCGGGGCCCGCCGCTGTTCGGCGACGAGCCCACCTCAACAGGAGCAGTCACGCCGATTCCCCAGCAGCTTGCAACGCGGCCTCGAGCTCCCGAACTCGAGCGACCAACCACGGCACGTCCTCGCGCGCCTGAGCGATGAACTCGGCGTCCGCCTCGATCTGCCGCTGATCGTCCTCCTCGGTCCAGTGCTCGTGCGACTGGTCATTGTCGATCGGGAACTCAATGGTCTGGGCGATCTGGCGGCGGCATCGATACCCGTGACCGGTCTCCCTCAGCCAGGCGGCGATGTCCAGGCGGCCAGTGCCGTCGTTGTAGAAGCCCCACGGCCCCTCGGTGGCGGCCTGGGCACGGCCGTCGATCGCATTGAGCCGGTCGGTGTCGGTCATAGTGTTCTCCTTCATCGGGTTCGGGGGCGTCGGGTCCAGTGGTGGAGGCAGGCGCCTCGGGCGGTGCAGGCGGTGGTGCCGCGGTGGGCGGTGAAGCCGGCCCGACCGGACCGGCCACACCACACGCAGGTGCTCACCCGGCAGCTGTTACGGCGACGGATTCGGTGGCGGCCTTGGCCTGCACGGCAAGGTCCTGCGCCTCGTCCATCCACTGCTCGATGTCTGCGCCAGCTGGGGCCGCAACACTGTGCTTGATCCACGAATAGACGCCCATCTGAGCGGAACCGTGGTCCACCAGATCCCCGTACCAGCCAGCGATAGCGTCGGCCTGCGCCGGGTCTACCTGCGCGAGGCTGTCCAGGAGGCGGGCGGCCAGGGCGGCGACGCCACCAGCTGTGGCCTGCCAGCCGAAGGCAGCCGGGTGCTGCGGCAGTGGGGAGGCGATGCTGCGCAGGTGCATCTGCGCGAGGTCGGTGACGAGTTCGGAGGCGAGGCTGGTCTCGCTTGCCAGGGTGTCGGTCATGGTCAGTTCTCCTTCGGGTTGTGGCGGTTGCGGAGGGCGGTGGTGAACGGGAGCCGGCCGGACGGCCTGGCCTGAGCAGGGACGGTGACAGGCCCTGGCTTCGGGACGGGTGTGCGCGGCGCGTCTTGGGTCGGGGACCACATGCGGATCCACACGCCGCCCGTCCGCCACACCACCTCCAGCCCCACACTGGTGATGTCCAGGGCGGGCCGCTGGTCCCCCGGCTGGTCCAGGGCGATCGTCGCCTCCGTCGCGAAGGAGCGGAGGGTCTTCTCGTCGCCGATGCGGATCGTCAGCATCGGGGTGCCGTCGGGGGCGGTGCTCCGCGTCCAGATCGGCAGGACGGCGGGCAGGCCACGGTTGGTGATGTGCAGCGCCAGCACCTTTTCAGCGTGGAGCCGGGCGTCATTCACGAGGGTCATGGGCGGGCCTTTCTACGTGCAGAGGTCAGGCAGCGGTCTGGCGAGGGCGGGCGGTACGGGCACGGACACGGGGGTGAAGGGCATCGCGGCTGCTCGGGTCGATGCCGATGGCGAGGGCCAGGGCCCAGTAGTGGCCCTCTTGCTCCTCCTCAGTCCACCGGCCCGTCGGCGCCTTCCAGTCCTGCACGCTGCCGGTCGGTACGTCCTCCGCGGGGGCGGGGCAGGCGCGCAGTGCGGACACTGCGGCCTGCGTCTTGCGGGCCTTGTCGACCCGGCGCTGGCAGGCCTGCCGGGCACTGCACACGTGCACCTCAGGGCCACCGAGACCGTCGGTGGGCACGGTGAGGAAGTACCGATCACCGATGCGTCCGCACTGGGCGCAGCTCTTGAGGTCGAGGTCGACAGTGGTGGCGTCCGGGAGGGTGACGAGCATGCAGGTCTCCTGGCGGTGTCAGCGGGGCTGCAAAGAGAGGGCCGCCCCTCGCTGGGGGCTTGGGGCGGCCGTGGAGCCCCGGGGCGGGCTCCGGACTGTGGGTCAGGCGGCCTGCGCGAGGCGCTGCGTGGCGCCGTGCGGTACGGCGGGGAGGTTCTGGACGCGGTAGTCGCCGACGTAGAAGCGGTAGCCGTTGATGCCGTCGTGGCCTGCGGCGTGCACGGGCGTTACGTCGTAGCGGAGGTGGTTCTCCAGTGCCGGCGCGTTGGCGTCGGGGACGTTGAGGTGGATGGTGCCGGGGACGGTGGCGCCGTAGGGGTCGATGAGTCGGAGCTCGCGCATGGCGGCCACCTCCACTTGTTGAGCTGGGCCCGTGTGGTCTGACTCTTAGAGCATCCCACCTTTCTGTTGTGATCGCAACAGAGAAGGCGGAGGGGGTGGCAACACAAAGGCCCGACCCCACACGGGGCCGGGCCTACCTGCACGAACTCCGCTCAGAACGGCACCTCGTCCGAGTACCCGCCCGACGCAGCCGGCGCCGACGACGCCCACGGATCCTCCACAGACGCCGCACCATGAGCCTGCCGCGCCCGCTGAACCTCCTGCCGGCCCTGACCCGAACCGCCGGACTTCGTCACCTTCGCCGTGGCCAGCTTCAAGCTGGGCCCGAAGTCCTCCACATCAAGGTCGAACACCGTGCGCTTCACGCCCTGGTTGTCCTCATACGACCGCTGCTTCAGCCTGCCCTGCACGATGACCCGCATCCCCTTCGACAGACTCTCCGCAGCATGCTCAGCAGCCTGCCGCCACACCGAGCACGACAGGAACAGCGAACCGTCCCGGTCGTCCTCCCACGTGTTCGTATCCCGGTTGAACTTCCTCGGGGTCGACGCCACCCTGAACTTGGCAACCGCCACGCCCGCCGGAGTAAACCTCAACTCAACTTCGTCGACCAGGTTGCCCACGATCGTGATCACGGTTTCGCCGCTCATGCTGCTCTTCTCTCTACTTGATCGATCGAATGGTTGAACTGCTCAGCTGGCCTTGACGAACCCGGCCTGCCCGTTGTGCCACAACGTCCGCGACGCCAAGCACGGCTGCTTCGACACCCGCTTCGGACGGATCGGCCCACCGAACCTCTTGTACGTCTCACCCGCAGCCACATCCGTGACGACCTTCCGGTTCACCCCAAGCTCCATCGCCTGCTCAAGGTCCGTCACGCCCTCCACGGCCCTCTCCCGGATACGCACCACCTGCGCCTCCGTCAGAATCGCCTGGTCCCGCTGAAACTCCCGAGGCACGGGCTCACCGCGCGACTCCAGCTCACTGCGGTAGCGAGCCACGAACCGGTACGTCGTCCCGTACGACTGACTCAACTCCCGGTCGATGTCCTTCCAGGTCAAGCCGCCCTGACAGAACCCGGTGATCTGCTCGGCCCTCTCTTCCTTCGAAAGCCGGCTGTGGACCTTCAGCGGCTGGTCGGGATCGTCACCCAAATACTTCTTGATGGCGTCAGACGCGGTCCGGGCCGAGACGCCCAACCGAGCGGCAACCTCCGCCAGCGACACACCCTCATACCGCCACTCCAGCACCTCTTCCATCCGCGCCAGCACCCGCTCGCCCTTGTTCCGCGGCTTCACCTCAGCCACCGGAGCCGGCGCGGGCTCCACTTCAGTCACGGGCAGCAACTTCACCGCCAGGCGCAGCGTCATCCCCTCCACGCCCCCCCGCTCGGCGAGGTCCTTCACCGTCCGACCGGACACCGTCGACTCGAGGGCGAGCAGCCTGGCTTCCTCGGCGTCGAATTCCCCGTGCAGACGCACCTGCCGGTTCAACCAGTCACGCTGACGCCCTGTGAGGCCAGCACGAACGTTGCTGCGGCCGATGTCGGCCCCCCCTTCGGTGGCCCGCGCATCCCCCAAGCACTCGGCGAAGACCGGGCACTCCATGCACACCTCCCGAGCCTTCTCCTGGAGCTCCTTCGGGGCGTCGTCGTCCCACCACTGGGTGGGCCGGTTGTAGCAGGCGGAGCGGTCCTCCCAAGACGAGCGAAGGGTTTCTGCGCGTCCGGTGGCGCGGCGTGTCTCGTGGGGCGGCGTGTGCGGGGCGACGGTGGTCATTGCGGGGCTCCGTTCAGGGTGTAGAGGCGGATGAGGGCGCCGGGGGCGGAGAGGGCTTCGGGGTGTTCGCCGGGGTAGACCTTGCGGACGGCGAGTTCGGTGATCTGCGAGTCGTCGCGGATGACGCCGGATTCGGAGAGGGAGTCGAGGCAGGCGCGGGCGTGGTGGTCGATGTCTGAGCTGGCGCGGGTGATGGGCCAGGACTGCCGGCGCTTGGGGGCGGTCTTGGGTTTGGGGACGGTGATGGTGATGTCGACTGCGGTGGGGATGTTGGCGTAGAGACCGTGGTCGGGCTTGGGGATACGGCAGGTGAGGCAGATGCCGCCCCAGTCGGTGTAGCCGTGGCAGCCGGTGGTGTCGCGGGTGGCGAGGATGATGGCTCGGCGCCAGGGCTTGAGCTTCTTTTCGTTGGTGTGGCGGGCTCCGCGGCCTTTGCCGTTGAAGCTGATGGCGCCTTGGCCGGCGGGTTCGCCGTGGATGACGATGGCTGCGCGGTGTTCCCAGGTGAGGGAGACGGGTTCGGGGGCGAGGGCGGTCACCGGTTGGCCTCCAGCTGGGCGCGTGCGGCGTTGAGGGCGTCGTCCGTGGGGGTCCAGAAGCCGAGGCGGCCCTTGGCGGGGATGGGCTCGGGCAGGGCGCGGACGTCGTCGAGGGTCCAGTGGTAGGTGCCTTGGAAGGCCCACTCGGAGCAGCAGGGGTCGTTGCCGGTGTCGTAGTGGTAGCCGGTGATGCGGGCGACGGCGATGAAGGCTCCGTAGACGTCGAGGTTCGGGCCGTGGACGGTGGCGCTCTTGTCGGGCTCAGCGCCGGCGTGGATGAGGATGCGGGCCCCGCGGTACTTGTCGGGGAGCTTCCAGGTGCGGTTTTCGACGCGCTTCGACTGGTGGGCGATTGCGCCACTCCATGGCTGGCGGATGGTGAGGGCCTTCATGTGGTGCGCTCCTGGATGTATTGGTGGAGTGGTACGGGGCCGTTGCGGGTGCGGCGGGTGTAGGTGGCTTGGCCGGGCGGGTTGCCGAGGTGGTGGCAGCCGCAGTAGCGGCAGGGGTAGACGCGGAGTGCGGGGCCGCCTCGGCGGCGTATGCCGTTGGCTTCGCGTTTGGCTGCGGCTCGGGTGAGCCACCAGCGTTTGCCGGTGCAGGAGACGTCGCGCTCGTTCATCGGGCGGGCTCCTTGGTCGGTTCGGGGAGGCCGAGGGTTTGGGCGCAGGCGATGCGGGCGTCGCGGTCGTAGGCGGGGTTGTGGATGAAGCTGACGATGAGGGCTGCCCATGTGCGGAGGCGGGCGAGTTCGTCCTCGGCCGCGCGGAGGAGCGCGGTGTGGTCAGTCACCGCGGGCTGCCAGGGCGTGCGCGGCGGGCCCGTCGGGGCGGAGGAGGCAGGTGCCGTCGGCGTCGTGGATGGCGTCGAAGACGGCGTAGATGAACGTGTTGACGTCGGTGCGCAGCTGCTCGGCGGTCTGCGTCCAGTCGGTGATCTCGCCGAGGGCCTTGGCGGCGTTGTAGGGGTGCTGGTTGTAGTGGAAGTCGGCGAGGACGTAGCCGGTGTGGTGGGCGAGTCGCCAGGTGGCGCCGTTTCGGTAGACGTAGAGGCCGTCGGTGTCGGTGGGGTACGCCTGGACCGGAATGGGGCCGGCGCTGGTCTGGAGGGTGAGCGTTCGGGTGTCGGTCATGCGCTGCTCCTGGTGGTCGGGGCGGGTGCCGGCGGTGTGGGCCGCCCGGCGGGTGGGGCTCGGGTCACGCGGTCTGGGTCTCGTCGGGATGCGGGATGCCGGGGAGCTGGACGCAGGTGTCAACGTCGGCGTCGAGGCAGTGACGCAGTTCCGCGAGGCGGCCGTCGTTGACGCTGAGGCGCTGCTGGATGCGGTCGAACTCGTAGGCCATGGCGAGTTCGGGGGTCATGGCGGTGTCGGTGGTGGGCTTCTTCGGGGTGGTGGCGGCCATGTCAGTCATCTCCGTTGATCACTGAGGGTGGGTGTGGTGGTGCGGGGTTCAGCTGGCGGGCTGGTACAGGTCGTTGGCCGCGGTGTAGGCGAGGTCGGCGGAGAGCCACTCGGCGGCGTAGGCGTCCTCGATGTAGGCCTGGTAGCCGCGGCAGTAGGCGGCGGTGTACTTGCTGGCGCCGGCCTGGGTGGTGCCGCTGATGCGGGGGTCGCGGTAGCACTCCAGCCGGTGTTCGAGCTCGGGGAGGGTGGTGCGCTCTGTGTGGTGCTCGTCGTTGGCGTCGCCGCGTCCGAGGTGCTCGTCGAGGATCTGGTCGGGGGTGGTGGGCTTGGGGAGGGTGAAGGCGAAGTTCTCCATGGCGGGTGCTCCTGCGGGTGTCAGGCGGCGAGGGCGCGCGGGGCGTCGAGGGTGTCGGCGGTGCGGAGGATGCGGCCGATGACCTCGGCCTCGGTGGGCGGCTGCTCGTCAGAGAACTGGGGGGTGCTGGCCCAGCGGGAAACGTGCTGCACGTACTCGGCGACCGTGTGGTCATCCGTGATCTGGATGAAGGGCGGTTCGGTGTCGAGGGCGTTGGAGAGGACGCGGATGGCCTGCATGGTGGGGGCGCTGCACTCGATGAGGCGGAGGGAGGCGTCTTCGTCCCTCTGGAACACGCTGGGGCCCTTGCCTTCGGCGGCGATGTAGATGGCGGCGCAGACGTCCAGCGGGGCGTGGAGGGAGCTGAAGCTCTCGCTCAGGCCTGCGAATTGGGGGCCGGTGTGGAGGCCGTAGGTCCCGATGAGGCGGGCGGCTTGCTGAAGGATGCGGGCGGTTTCGGACATGGCGGGTCTCCGTTCGTGCAGGTGGTGGTCCGGCCCGGCCGGGGGAGCTACTGCCGGCGGGTGTCTGGGTGGGGGCCGCGGGGTGTTCGACCGGGGCCGGGCCGGACGTTGGGGGCGTGGGACTCAGTCGCCGTAGTGGCGGTGGTCCTTGACGCAGGCGGGGCACTGGGGGCGCTGGACGTTCCCGTCGAGGTACTCGGCGCAGGCCTTGAACGCGGTGATGCGGTCGCAGGCGTCCGGGCAGTCGATGCAAGAGCACTGGACGAGGATGTCGCCGGCGGGGAGGTCGATGCCGAGGAACTGGGCGGCGGTGGCGTGGGCCAGGACGAGCTCGGCCGCGACGTTGGCGCCGGCGTGGGCGGCCTGCTCCAGGTCGTAGGTCAGCTCTTCGACGGTGTTCCAGCCGGTCTGCTGGATGGGGGTGAGGTCTCGGTGGGAGATGGCGGTGCGGTGGGTGCGCACGGGCCTGTCCAGGGTGATGCTCATGGTCAGCTCCAGGAGCTAGTACTCGGCGGGGAGTTGGGTCCTCGCCTTGTCGGCTCTGCCAGCATGACAGTTTTCTGTGGTGATCGCAACAGAAACTACGAATGGGCATGAGAAAGCCCCGACCCACCCCCCGGGCCGGGGCTCAATCACAGACGTCCATGCAGGTCAGCGCTGATGCGCCTCCGCCAACATCCGCTCGTACTCATCCCGCTGCACCAGCAGGACATCGGAGAAGCACACGTAATCCACTCTCCCGATGCGCTTCGTCAGGACCCCGTGGCGGTTGATCCAGCGCCTCAAGGTGCTCTGCGACGCCGGGTATCCGGTGTCCTTGAGCAGGAGGACGGCTTCCTTGAGGGTGACGAGGTCGCCGGTGACGGACTCTGGCGTGATGACGGACAGGGCCATTGGCCACTACTCCCTTTTCGGGGGCCGTCGTTTTCGCAGCGCCGAGCCGGCCGAAACGGGTAATGCGGGTGTGGTGCAGCAGCAGTCGTGCCAGGTGGTGCGGGCAGTGCGTCAGGTCGCTGTCCGCCTCCGCTCTGCCTGGGTGGCGATGTGGTGGTGGGCGAGCTGGGACAGCGTCCATGTGCTGCGTCTACCCGCCGCGTCGGAGCAGTACCGGTTCACGCACGCCGCTCGCTGGGCGGGCCGGGACCAGAACAGTCCCCACGTCCGACAGGCAGGGCAGGCATGGCGGCGGATGACCTTCTCCTCCCCCGCCCGCAGTGCGTGCTCGAGGCCCTGCCGGTAAGCGAGCGCCTCATGGACGCGGCGCCGGTCTTCGTCGAGCTGAGGGGTGGCGTCGACCATCCACTGGTAGATGCCCTCGTCGAGCGGTGCGGGCCCGGCTGCCGGGTTGGCGTCGCGTACGGCGGCGACGATTTCGGCGCGGGATGCCTCAAGGTGGTCGAGGAGCCCAAGGTCGATCGGGGCCGGCGCGTGGGCTGGTTTGGCGCGGCTGGGGCTCGTGTCGCCTTTGCGGGCGAGGGGCCCGGATATCTCTCGCAGGGTCCGCATGTGGGCCGCTGCTGTGGCGCTGGTGTCTGCGTTGCCCATATGGTCCCCATCCATCTGCCTGCGGCCTGGGGGCGCACTGGGGGCAGGTGGGGCTGCGTGCATGCGCCGTGGCCGGAGCTGATCACTCCCGGTTAGCGTCCGGATGCTCAATGATGGCACGAGTTAGTCGCGTATTGAACGGCTTCGGGCAAGTCCGCAGGTGGGCGAAAATGTTGATGCGAAACGGTCACAAAGGGTGGATCTATAGGGGTTACTGACGCCCTGAAGGGGTTACAGAGCGTCGGGCGCGTTGCACGCCGCGAGGAGCATGTTGCGCGGGGCGTCGAGGGCTCCGTCGGGGACGGTGCCTCGGGCGTGCGCCCCCTCGAGGAAGCTGATCGCCAGGTGCAGGGCGATGCGGTAGGCCTCCGCTGTCGCCGGGTCCGTGAGCGTCCGGTCGAACTCCTGGTACAGGGCCTCGGCGTGCGCGGCGAGGCGTTCCAGTGCCGGGTCGGACGGTTGGGTGGCCACCCTCAAAGTGTCGCCGCTGCGGCGTCGCCTGGTGCGCCGGTGGAGGTCGATCACGTCGGCATCCGCGGTTGCCACGGTCGTGATGGCGGTGGGCGGGAGTGTGGGCGGTGGCGTGGTGCCGGCCGCCTCAGGTCCGGGCATGGGCTCTCCACTCGGCAGCGTTGGGAAGGGAGGTCGGTCGGGCCTGGTGCTGCCGGAGACCGGGCCAGAGTGCCACTGTGACACCAAAGCGGGCCGACAGGTTAGGTGGGGCTCAGTATTTGGCACGTCTGTGACTACGCAGGCGACGGATTCCGGCCGCCGACGGTCCGCGGGTATGAGAACGCCCCCGGCTGTGCGGTGGCCGGAGTTTTGCCGACAACAGCTACCGCAGCGCCGGGGGCGCGAGACCTCAGGGCGTGGCCCGTCAGTGACGGCAGTCTAGCCCGGATACGGTTCAGGCTGGTCGGGCCCATCCCCCCTTTTTCGTCCAGCGCACGTGCGGGGTGGCGGGGTAGGGGCCGCTCCCCTACCGCGGCCGCCCGCCCCACCACGACAGGCAGCACCACCCAAGCAACCCGGGCTCGCCGCCGACGTGAAGGGGCCGGTCGGCTTGTCACTCGGGTGGGGGACGGAGAAACCCCGGCAGTCTGGCGTGATCTGGATGGGTGGGGCGACCGGCCCGAAACGCAGAAAACGGCCCCGCTCCCCCACCGTGGCGGTGAGAGAACGGGGCCGCTTGGCGATCGGGCCCGTCAGGAGGACTCGGCGCCCTCCTTGGTCAGCTCTCGCAGCAGCGCGTGATACGCCTCGGGCTGGTGCTCTCGCATAGCAGCCATCCAAACGCGGCCACCCTGGGCGAAGGCATCGCTGGACATCTTCAGACGCAGATGCTGAACGACGTAGAAGGGCTCGTCGTATGGCAGCTGTCGCGGTTGACTGCCCTTGCCCGGCGTCGGCGTGGCCGCTTCACCGGCCTCTTCCCCCAGCTCCTGGCCCCCTGTCTCCTCGTCGGCCGAAGGGTTGGGCTCTCCAGAGCCTTGGCCTGCATCGGATGAAGGTTGGGCACCGGGATGATCACGCCGTGATAGTTGGGCTGGCACGTCGACAGGGGAGGCCTCTCCGCCGTTGTCGTCGCTCCCGCCACTTTTTAGCGCGCTAAAACTGGAACCGTCCGAGGCGGCTGACTCCGCAGATGGCCCCTCTCCCTTACCTGCCACAGGCGACTTCGGGGCAGCCCCGCCCGGATTCCCCTTGCTCTTCTTGGCTTCTTGGCGAGCCTTCTCCAGCTGCTCGCGGCGCACGAGCTCGACCCTCCACTCTGCAACCTGCTCACCGGCTGGCAGGCCAGCAATGCGGTACCCCTCGCGTTGGGGCATCTCGCCACTGCTCACCAGCATCTGAAGGTCGGGAACCAACTTCAGCATCTTGCGCTGCTGACTGACCCACCCCGCAGACTTCCCGTAGTGCGCAGCGACAGCGCCAACACCGTCAAGCTCTTGAACCATGGTGTCGATACCGAGTGCCCGCTCGATCGGGTCCAGGTCATCGCGGTCGTTGTTCTCGGAGAGGACCGCATCGAGGAAGTCGGCTCTGGAGCTGGCAACCTCTTCCCGGTGGACGACCCATAGCTTCTCGAGCCCAACTTCCTTGCTGGCTCGATAGCGGCGCTCCCCGTTCGCAATGACGTAGCTGGCGTCACCAACCAGCTCGGCCTCGTCTGGCCAGAGCTTGAGGTATGCCGTCCGGGAGACGACGACCGCTGGTTGCAGCTGCCGCTTCTTCAGGACCTCGCCGAACTCGCAGAGCTGTTCCTTGTTCCCGAAGTTCCGGCGAGGGTTGAACCGAGTGGGCACCAGCTTGGTCAAGGGCATGTGCAGCAGCGTCAGGTCGCTGCTGCCTGGGACTTCCTCGACCTGGTCGCCGGCCAGTGAGGCGAGGCTTGTACGGCGACCCATTAGGCGGCGCCTCCGTAGCCGAGCTCAATGGCGAGGCGGTAGAAGTCTTCTCGCGCCTCCATGGAGACCCGGTTCTTCGGGTACTGGGTAACGACTCGGCCGTCGACGGATGCGCGGGTGTGGACCTTGTAGCGACGGATCACGGTCCGGGCTACGGGCCATCCCTTGGCTTCGATGTACGCCTGGGTGTCCTCGAGGTCGGCTTTGCCGTCGCGCGGGTCCCAGTTGTTGATGACGACGCGGTAGGGCAGGCCGGTGGGCTTGATGACGCGTTCGACGGTTCGGGCGGTGGGGTCGAAGGCCAGGCCTTCAGGGGGCATGGGCACCAGTACGTCGTCGGCGTACTTGAGGGCTTCGAGGAGGAGGTTCTCGTCCTGGAGGCTGCCCGGGGTGTCGATGAAGACGTGTTCCAAGCCGCGGTCGCTGTGGGCAAGGACGTCCGCGACGACTGCTGCGAGGTTCATCGTCTTGGTGGTCTTGCCGACGCCGCCCTTCTGGTTGGCGATGACGTGGACCTTGGCCTTCGTGGTGGCGAGGGCAGCGAGGTTCTCGGGAGTCTCGTGCTCCTGAGAGAAGTCGAACGGCAGTTGGTCGCCGATTCGGTTGGCCCACCAGACGGTGGAGGCCTGTGGGTCGATGGATACGACGTAGACGCTGGAAGGCATGTGCTCTCCGTGTGATTCCCGTGTTCCGGTACTACGGACAGGGCGAATCATCGCAGATGCACTGGTGGAGATCTTCTTTGGCGGTCTCTCGGAGTGGCGGTCGGTTTTAGCGCGCTAAAACGGCGAGGGCTCGGGGACAAGCTGAGGTTCGCAACCGGACATCGGAGACCTAGATGCGACTCCAATTGGAGTCATCTCGGTGCCTCCCTGCCCTCGGCGCTCGATTTAGCGCGCTAAATCATGCCGTGATGTGCCGTACGGCCAGGCCCATGGCACGGGCTCGGCGGAGGCAGTCCGCCGTCATGCCGTGCGTTGGAAGGCGGTGCGGATTTCGGGGATGCTGCCAGCTTCACGGTCGGCCTTGTGTTCGCGGGCAAGGCGGCGGATGAGCTGGTCTCGTTCGGCGCGGTTCTTCGCCTCGAGGTCGTCGGCGAACCACACGGCTTCGGCGTGCTCGTCGTCAGGCTCGCGGTGCGTGCGCATGGCCGCGGTCTGCCGTTCGGCGGCGGCCCGGGTGCGCTGCTGGACATCGGTCTCGGTTCGCGCGGTTGCCTTGATGGCTTCGAAGGCGGCGCGGTAGCCAGGGGACGCGGTGTCGCGGGTCTTAACCGGGCCTAGGGCCACTGGCTCTTGGGTGAGCTCCGGGGCTGCCGGCTGGCCGCTGCTGAGGGGGCCGACGCGCTCGAGGCGGATCGCCCGTACAGGGGCGCCCTGCTTCTGGAGGCTGGTGACGAGCTGCTGGCCGAACATGCGGAGGAAGCTGGCGGCCGCGTCGGAGGACGGCTTGAGGGTGAGGCAGCCGCGGGTCTTGTCGTAGGAGGTGGGCTCCACCTTCCCGCAGAGTTCGGTGGGGCAGAGCTCGTTCCAGCGGTCGCGGAGGCTGCTGCCCTTGATGCCGGTCTGCCAGTCCTGGTCGGTGCTGAGGGTTTCGACGACGCTACCGAGCCCTACGGGATCCCGCCCGGTCCCGCGTCGGACTATCCGGGGGCGCTTGGGATTGTTGGACTGTTTGTTGGCGGGGATGGCCCAGGTGGACTTCTTGTAGGCGGCGAGGGCTTCGCGGCAGATGTCCTTGCCGGACGGCTCAGGCATGGGCGGTCTCCTGTTCGGCCTGGTTGCGGTTGACTGCGGCGTTCGTGTAGAGCCGGCGGGCCTGGTGTTCGCCGATGAGGTCGATGGCGAGGCCGATGACGCTGGGGTCCTTGGCGGCGGCGGCGCGCATGTCGATGACCTCGTCGCGGGTCAGGTCTTCGAGTGCGACGATCGGGCTGTCGGCGGAGTACTCGCCGATGCATTCCTCGTCGGTGGCCGGGCGCGGCTGGGTACGGCGGAAGGCCTCTGCGACGAGCTCCTGGACGTGGGCGCTGGATGGGCCGGGGCCGAAGGTCTCGTACTGGGTGGCGTCGTGTTCGGCGCGGGTGGCCTGCCGGGATTCCCGCCACGCATTCAGGCATTCCTGCCGGGCCTGCGGGGTGCGGAGGATGCGGGTGGCGCCCTTGAGGCGGCGGGCGAGGACGCCGGTGGGGCGGCGCATGCCGTCGGCGGGGCCGAGGGCGAACTGGTCGAGGTAGGCGCGGGTCTCGTCTGCGGACCATCCGGCGTCGGCGACTTCGCGGGCTACCCATGCGACGCGGGCGGTGTTGGTGTTGCCGAGCCACGGGATGGTCTGGATGAGTTCCTGGGCGAGCTGGTAGCGGCGGCCGACGCGGTTGAGGGCACGACGGGCCCGCTGCTTAGGGATCTGGGGAGTGGGGGAATCGCTGGTCCCGCTGGCGAGCTTGTTCTCAGGGGGATAGGTAGATGTACCCGCAGAGGAAGAGCCAGAGGTACCACCCTGCATTGGGGTGCAACGGCCCTTCCGCGTCCGGCGAGTGCGGCGGGTCTTGCGGGCGGCCTTCTTCGACAGCTTTCCGAGCTCGTCGCGGTGCTCGGGTGCGGCGCCGACGATGCGGCGGGCGGGGCCTTCGCCGACGGTCCGGATGCCGTGTGCCTCGTCGTAGGCGAAGGGGACGACCCGCTCGTACACGGATGCCTGCGCGCCGACGCCGGAGACCCGGGTGCCTTTGGAGCGGTACGCCAGCAGCCCGGCTTCGCGGAGCATGCCCAGGTGGTATTCGACGGTCCGCTCGCTGGCTTTGAGGAGCCGCATGAGGAAGGCGATGCCGGGCCGGCACTCGGTGAGGTGGGCGAGGGTGCGGGCGAGGCGGAGGGTGGTGTCGTTCATGCTGCGGGGGCCGTGAGCGCTGCTGGGGGTGTAGCGCTTGTGCTTGGGGTCGGCGGCCCAGTGGACGGCCATGAGCCAGTCGTGCCCGTCGGTGATGCGGCCGGTGGTGGTGGAGACCCACTGATGGCTGGGTGCGACACGGAGTGCCGCGGCCGGGCCCTGGTTGCACTGTCCGGGGAGGGAAATCCGGGGCGAATCGCCTGTTTCGGCATCGCTGAGCTGACAAGAGGTGTGAACGTCGTGCACTATGTACTCGCTTCCGTCATTGCGGGAGGGCACGCAAAAGCCCCCTCGTGTGCGGGGGTGGGTGTCGGAACCCAGTCGCTCTGGTAGGAGCCGGTCGCCAAACCGGATCTGTCCCGGAGCCTTAGCCCGGTCGCCAAACCGGGCCGTTGCAGAAGGCCGCGCACGGTGCGCCAACACCAGCGGCCAGCGGTAGAGGAAGCCCCGAGGGGCAAGACCTCCCGCTAGGTAGGACCTACGTCAATTGATCTCCATCAGTCGGTGGGGCATTGCCCGGTGCGGTCCCGACGACCATGTACGTCGTGGTCTCGGCGACGATGCGCATCGGAATCTGAGGGAAGCGCTTCTTGAGCTGACGCATGCGCTTCTGGGTGTCCGCGATTTCCTCGGAGGCGCTGGACATCATGGTCCAGGCGTCAGCGTCCCAACCCTCGACGCGGTATCGCTGCGTCATGCGGTTGCCGAGGTACCCGGGGCACTCATCGAGGCTGTCGCAGTGTTCGCAGCAGTCGCCAGGGCGGTGCTGGGTGGGGTCGACGTACGCCTGCTGCGGGGCGAGGTACTCCTCGCCGCCGGCGGTCACGCGATGGTCTTGGTAGTGGTGACAGGGTCTCCGCTCGGGCCCGCCGGTGTGATCTTCACGGCGGTGGCTGGAGTCCCACTGTCTGATAGCCCGGATCCCCGGGTACTCTGAGCCATATCGCTGGCCTTTCGTAGCTGTGGCTGGCGGTGGCCGGGTTCGCCCCCGGCAACGGCCCCGCCTTGATCCCGGTTACCAGCCGGGGGAGCGGGGCCGCTCCATTTGTCTTGTGTGCGTCATCAGAACCTGAATGGTCGTCTGGCGCAGGCACCAGCCTACCGGTTGAACTGTTCACGCCTCCACCCTTCAGCAAGTCGTGTCGATAACTGTTGATTAGGTCGTATGACCAGCTCATCGGGTCATCCCTTCGGTGGGCCCGGTTGTCCTATACTTTTGGGACGTAAATAACGGTGTCCAGCGCAGGTCAGCGGCCTGCGGCTTTGAACGACCGAATCAGCCAGCACGAAGGAACTCCGTTTCTCCGGTGGTGGGTTGGGTGTCGGGTAGTTCCAGGATGTCTGCGTGTTTGCGGTCGGGGCTGTTGGATCGTGCGCGGCTTGCGGCGGTGCGGCAGCGGGGGCAGCGGCAGGCGTGGTTGATGTAGGTGCTGACGCGTCCGTGCGCGAGGCGTTCGGGGGCGAACCGCGCGGACCGGCCCACGGTCTTGGCGTCGGTGAGGGCAGCAGCGAAGGCGCGGTTACGGGCGGCGAGCTGACTGGGCGTCTTCCGCCCCACCCCGACCTTGGCTGCGGCTTCCCCGACGTGGACGCCGTCAGCGACGAGCCGCAGGAACTCCGCCTGCAGCGTCTCGTCGAAGACGACGGGCCGTCCCCGCCCCGCGGCGGTCACTGCTCGTCTCCCCACCAGGGCAGGTCCTCGTCGGTGTGCTGACCGCGGCCGCACTGCGCGGCGGTGGCCACGCTGGCACCCATGGCCTGATAGCCGGCCTCGTCCAGGGCGTCCCGGAGCCGGTCCAGCATTGCGGGGTTCCACTGTGGCCGGAGCATGGCCTTGCCTGCCCAGATGCCGACGACCAGGGCCATGTTCCAGATCGCCTGCACCGCGTCCTCGGGTACGTCGGGGAACAGCGCGGTGGGCAGGCGGTCGGGGCGCCCGGCGTGGTTGAGGAGCCCTGCGTCGAGTACGCCGGCGATGACGGCGGCTGAGCGGAGGTTGCGATTGTGCAGCTGGGCGTCGACCGCGGCTACGTCCAGCGCGGGCGAGGGTGTGGTCCTGGCTGGGGCCGTGGGCGTGGGGAGTTGGGGGGTGGTGGTCACGTGACGGCCTCCAGAACGGGGTGGGCGGGGAGGGCGAGGGGCTGCGCTACCCAGACGATGTGAATCTCCCGGCGGGCCGGGGCGGACGCCGTGCGCGGTGGGGCAGGCTGGCGGGGGACGCGCGGCAGGTGCTCCAGGCCGGGCAGGACCAGCTGGATCGTCATGCGCAGCGCGATCCGCCGCTGCCTGCTCCCGTCCGTGTTCGGTGCGGCGGGCACCGGGTGCATGCCGTCCGGGCGGATCCGGGCGCGCTTGGGCAGCACCCCCAGCTCGGCGGCCCGCGCCAGGAGCTCCCCGCGGCTGGCGACGTCCTTGTCCAGGCCGAGGAGGCCGGTGAGGATCGCCCTGTGCCAGTTGGCGGTGCGCACGTCCATGCCGGCCCGGTACGCCACCAGCTCCTCGTCGGACTCCCGCGCCAACGCCGCCAATACGGCCTGCTTCTGCGGGGTCCGGGCCTCGTCGAGCCGTGGATCCCCCGCCGCGAGGGCGACCGTGGGCTCGGCCGTGCGGCGGCGTGCGATCAGGTCCCGGTGTCGCTCCAGGGACCGCATGCCGCCGAGGACGCCCTCGGGCTCGGCGAGCTTGCCGTCGGGGGTCTCGGCCAGGCCGTACGCCCGGCACTGCGCCAGCACCGGACACGAGGCGCACACCGCGGCCGCGGCCTTCTCCCGCGCTATCCGCACCGACGGCGCCTCACCGTCGTCCTCCGTATACGGCAACCACGCATCGACACCCAGCTCCAGGTCCCCCTGCGCCCGCGTCGGCTCGTCCAGGTCCGGGGCACAGCCGCGGTAGGCGTAGTGCCGGTGCTCCGTCAGGTTCATCCAGGCTCGGCGTGCTTCATGCATGGCCGTCCCCCTCCCTCTCCCCGCGAAGGGCGCTATCAACGACGGAAGCCGCGGCCTGAAGGACCGCGGCTTCCCGTTCCTGCTTCGTGAGCTCTTGTCTGACGTGCCGGGCAAGTGCTTGGACTTCCCGGGCTTGGGCTGCCTCTGTGAGGCGGCGGGTGGCGCGTTCGGCGGTGAGTTGGCGGCGCTGCCACCACCACGCAACCAACAGGCCGGCGGTGAGGAGGAGCGCCAGGATCACGGGTGTGAGCATGGCGCTCACCTCCTACGTAGTGACGTGGGGATGGGGGTCGGGTGCCGGTGAATACCAGGTCTCGTACAGGTCGTGCACGAGGGTTTCGGCGGTGACGATGGCCAGGTCCGCGGCGGCAGCCTCACGGGCGAGGCTCCGGCCCGTGCTGCGCAGGTGTCGGCGCTCCCACAGCACCCGGTACGCGGCCGCGCACCCGGTATGGAGC
The DNA here is from genome assembly GCF_043199875.1 of Streptomyces sp. NPDC048516. Taxonomy (NCBI): domain Bacteria; kingdom Bacillati; phylum Actinomycetota; class Actinomycetes; order Kitasatosporales; family Streptomycetaceae; genus Streptomyces; species Streptomyces sp. NPDC048516. The sequence goes on from NZ_JBICWS010000025.1 coordinate 58,695, forward strand.
GCGGCCAGGACCAGCAGCGGGGATACGACCAGCGTCACCAGAGCAACAGCGGCGGATTCGAGCAGTCGGCGGAACACAACAGCACCTCCCTCGGGAGCGGTACGGGTATCTGCCCGGGGCACGCCTCGGGCGCGGCCTGCGGTTCGGGCTTCTTCTTGGCGGGCTTCGCGGGTGGGGGCGGAGGGCCGACCGTGGCGGCCGGCACCTCCATCCCCTCCACGTCGAGCTGGCGAGCCGGCATCAGTGCCAGTAGCTCTCGCGTCGTCGGGAGCGGGAACCGCTGGTGTCACTGGTGTGAGCGGACCGGCATCGGTGGTCGCAAAAGGCCGCGTCGGCCCGCTTGCGCAGCCTTCGGTGGAAGCCGCCCTGAGAGACGCACGGCTGCTTGTTCGTCTGGCAGTCGAGGCACCAATCGATGGGGTCGATGTAGTCGCCGCACCAGGCACAGTGTCGTGTTCCGTCGCCGTAGAGAATGGCCTGGGCGGCGGAAGCGACCAGCCGGCGGGCCATCAGGCGGCGTTCCTCTCCTGCTTGCCAGCTTCAAGGGCGTCGATGCGGCCCTGCATCAGGTCGCCGAGCTTCACCGAGCCGTTCTTGGCCGGGACCATCACGTCCAGTACGCCGAGCTTTCGCCCTTCGAGCAGGTTCTGCCGCATGCCGTCGACGTTCTTCCAGCTGTTGCTGACTTTTTCCATCAGCGCCTCCAACGGCTCAGGCGACTCACCTTCAGCAGACGGGGCTGGCTGGACGCCATGCTCGGCAGCTACCTGCGCCGCCGCCTGCGGAGCCTCCTCCGCCTTCTTCGCCTCGCGCTCCGCGGCCTCAGCCTTCAGATGCTTGCCGCGGGCCACGATCAGCTCGCCGAGGGTGGTCTCCCCATCCGGTCCGGCGACGGTGGCGTCCAGCAGCCCATCGGCCTTCGCTTCCGCGTGCATCGCGGCCAGCGCCCCAGGGTTGTGCCACACGGCGCCCTTGCGAAGCCGCTCCATGTACCCGTCTGCGGGGCTGCGGTGCCCCACCGGGTGGTCCCGGTCCCCGTCATCCAGGGACTTCGCGTCGACCGGAATCATGAAGGTGTGAATCAGCGCGTACTTCAGGGCCGCGGACATCGCCTTGTTGGACGCCTTGTCGGCGACGTCGGACGCCTCGCCCATCGTGACCGCGCGCACGGAGTCGCCGGCGGGGCCGTAGAAGTGGAAGGCGACGCGCATGCGGACCGCGTTCATCTTGCCGCGGGACTCCGACTCGCAGTCCAGGACCTCGGGCGTCATGAAGACGCCGTGGTCGCGGAGCGGCTGGGCGAGGGCGGCGATGGCGTCGTCGACTCCGCGGAAGCTGTAGTTCTGGGAGTTGTTGCGGCCGTTCTTTCCGACGTTGCGGACGTCGCGCATGACCAGGGCCATGGCCTGGTGGATGGTGGGCTGGGCCTGGTTTTGGGTGTGCTGAGTGGGGCCCTCCGCAGAAGCGGGGGCCTGGGCCGTGTTGGACACGTGAGGTCTCCTCGGTATGGGGTTGTGGTGGTGCTGCGGGGCCCGGCCGGTGTCGGCGTCCGGACCAGACCCCGCCGGGTGCTATTTGCCCTTCGCCTTTGTGGCCGTGGGCATCGGCAGGACGTGCAGCAGGTAGGCCTTGACGATCTGTGTGGTCTTCGGCGCCCAGTCCAGCTCGCCGGCGTCCTTCAGTTCCTTGCCGCGGGCGTCGGCTTGGGCGCGCAGGTCCTTGTCGAGGGCGACGTTCAGCGTGACACTGTCGCGCTCATCAGGGTTGGTGGCAGCGCGCTGCGGACGCTCCGGGACGTACTTGCCAGCGATGAACAGGCGCAGGCCCTCCTCGGCGAGGTCGGATAGGGCTACGCCCTTGGCTTCGGCGGCCTGGTGCAGGTGCGTGCGCAGGGAACGCTCCATGTGGATCGACTTGTTGGGCGATAGCTTGCTGACCGCGGTGGGTTCGGTGCGGCGCAGCTTGCTCCAGCCGTTGGGGGCCAGTGCCTCGTCGATGGCTTCTGCGGCGTCCGCGAGGACACCAGGGTCGGGGGTGCCGGGTTCGCGGAGCTTGGCGGCGGCGGTGGTCAGGCGCTGGCGGAGGTTGCTCGGCACGGTGCGGGGTCCTCTCGGCGGTGAGCGCCGTTCGGACCTGGGGCGGTTCGGCGGGCGCGTGGGGGCGTTTCGCACCAGTGTCCTCCTGCTGTCTGTTGTGATCGCAATAGGGGTTGCGGTCACGTTGGGCGGGTGGCGGCGGTTGCCGGTGTCACCACCATAACGCACTTTCTGTTGCGATCACAACGGTTAAGGGCTACGGTGGGCACCACACCAACCAAAGCGGGGACACGATGCGACACACCAACCGCCACATCCACGCCGCACTCACCACCAGCCTCTCCGCCGCACACGCCACCCTCGGCCGCCTCGCCCACCTCCGCTACACCCTCACCACCACCCACCGCGTACAGATCGCCTACCGCAAGGAAAACGGCGAGACGTCCGTACGCATCGTCGAACCGGACAAGGTCTGGCGTTCCAAGGCCGGGGACTGGTGCCTCCGCGCCCACGACCTCCTCCGCGACGCCTCCCGCACCTTCCGCCTCGACCGCATCACCGCACTGGAGACCGCCTGACAGGCCCTCCGCGACACGGCACCATCACCTTGAAGCAGAGGAGAACAGAATGAGCACCAAGCGACCCAGCAAGGCGTGGCGAATCGTCATCGGCACTGACATCTACCCGCAGCGTTCCGAAACCGCCACCCGGGACGCCGTGGCCGAGCACAAAGCCACTACCTCGGCAAACCGCATCGTCATTCAGAAGTGGGGTGCCGGTTCGTGGAGTGAGTGGCTGCGATGGAACCGTACCGAGGGCGGCAACTGGGTCGCCCAGTAACGACGAAGGCCACCGCCCGAAGGTGGTGGCCTGAACATGCGACGCGTACAACGCGGACAGTGTACCCGAGGAACTGACCACACCGCCACCAACACCCGCAAGGAGCACCACATGGCCACCGAGACACAGCTGCACCTGGTCATCAGCAAGCCCGAGCCCGGAGAATGGCTCGACCGACTCGATGTCGTCGAGGCCCTGGAAACAGCGGGGTGGACCGGCGATGCCGACATGCCGCTCAGCATCCTGCGCCACCCGTCCGGAGCTGTCTGGGCCTTGGCGAATGGATCCGGCGACTCCGGGCTCGACTGCCCGAACGGCGCGGTCATCGAGTTCCCCAGCGACACCCCCACCATCGTCGTCGTCGCGGCCTGCCTGGCTGCGGCCGAGACACCCAGGCCGTGACTTCCCGCCCCGCTCAGCAGCCGTCCCTGCCCGACATCCCCGAGCAGGGACGCCGCCGTATCTGGTGCCGGCGCGAACTGCACGACCCCGACAGCCGCACGCGAGGCTGGGGAAGGGAGTGCGACCCGGCCAACACGACCCAGCACCGCGACCATGGCGTCGACCAGGACACCATCCCCGGCACCTGAAGGAGACCGCCGTGACTACCGCGATCGACCAGCATGAAGACCCCTTCGGCCCCTACGAGTACGTAGAACAGTCCGACCGATGCCGCGGCGCGGAAGGCGACTGCTGCCCGCTCTACGGCCCCCCACGGTGCACCGGACGCCAAAGCACCTGCCGTTGCACGTGTCCCGCATGCTGCGGCGACACTCCCGACGTGTGGGGCGCCCCGGTTTACTGACTCAACGGGCACGGTCAGCCGCGTCGCAACGCCCTGTACGCCGCGTTTGCCGCCGACGCAGCCTTCCAGCACGCCTCGCACCGGCACCTGTAATTCCGGTACGTCGACTCCCGCCCATGCACCGCAAACCCCGGCACTCCCGGATGCGGCCCATCCGCCCACCGCGGCGGCCGCTCCACAGGCTCATCGAACCGGCCCCGGACCTCCGCCAACTCCGGCACCAACGCCTCCACATCCACCGCCCGACGCAACGCCTCCGGAGTCGTCGGCAACGGCACCCACGGCCCCAGCTCAGCCTGCTCCCACTGGCCGGCCAGGACTGCGTTCAACCGCTCGATCGCCCGCTGATGCCCCTCACGAAAACCCCACGCCCGCAACGGCATCCCAGCCTCGTACGTGAGCGGTTCACCGTCCTCGCCGTACCCCGTCGTGGTCGCCGCAACGGTCACCCACAGCGCCCCGTGGTCCGAACCCTCCAGGCCCGCCACCAGCCCATCCCGGAACCCCAGCCACTGCCGCAACGCCTCCACCGTCCCCGGCCGCAGCGGCAGCGTCGCCTCCACTATCGGCAGATGCGCCGCATTCTGCGTGTGATACACCGCCCGGATCCGCCCCGGCTCCAACTCCAGGTCATCCAGCGTCCGGGACACCATCGCCCCCGTCTGCATGCCCGTATCGAGGATCACCCCGACCACCGCCAGGGCCCGAGCCGACTGCGCATCCGCCGGCGAGCGTGCCGCCCAGTCCGCGAGCTTGCGGTACACCGCCGCAGCCTGCCGCTCCGACACCCGCTCGGCCCCCGACTCCCGCGCCACCCTCGGCAACACCACCGCCACATCGGCTTCCTCGCCGAGGATCTTCAGGCAGTCCCTGAGCGTCGCGCGCGACGGCCACGACAAGGGCGTACCCACCAGGCCCGGCTTCCGGGGGTCCCGGAACACCCCCTCACCCGCCAGCTCCAAGAACGCATCGACGGCCTGCGGCGACAGCAGACGCTTCGCAGACCTGCCGCACCCCTCGGGCATCCCCTCATGCTCGACCGCGGCCGCGAGCTGCTTGACCGTCGCCCGCAGCTGCCGGGCCCGCGACACCGACACCTGCCGGCCCCGCCGCAACGGCGGCCGCGCCTCCCACCGCGCAGGGTCCCGCGGCGCCACCCGCTCCACCAACGCCTCAAGCCGCCGCACCGCCGGCGCCTGCTGCTCGGTCATCGTGTTCTCCGCCCGTCTCAGGTCAACCCACTCATGGCGTCCCAGGTGTTCTGCCGAGGGGGTGCTGGCTGCGCGAACTCCTTGCGAAACGGATCCCAGTACCGCAGTTGGACGCCGAGCATCTTGGTTGGGTGACGCTCGCGGTAGCGGTCGTAGACCGTTCCCGGAAGGCCGTTCATTCCCTCGTTGGTGTTGCAGGTACGGCACAGCAGCCCGCGAACCAGCCCGGTGTCGTGGTCATGGTCCGTCACTAGCCGCTCGACGCCTCCGCAGATGGCGCAGCGGCCATCCTGCCAGGCACGCAATCGGTCCTCCGCTTGTTCTTCAGAGGCGGCGCCGGGTCGGTCTACAGGCCAGCTCCAACAGATGGGAGGGCCCGTCACAAGAGCGGCGTAACGCTGACGGTACGGCTCCCAAGCCGCGGCACTCTCCGCCTGCCTGGCCCTGTAGTCGGTGCGCTCTTCCTGGGTCAAATGGGTCACGCACGACTCGTACGGATGGAGCCGGAAGCCCTGGCACGGTTTCTTTGTCGTCGCGGTGGCTCGACCGCAGCGCGGGGGCGGTACGAACGCGATGTCATTCACAGTCCGAGTCCGATCAGCGCGTTGTCCTGCTCGTCCCACTGGTCCACGATCTGCATGTAGCCGTCCAGCACCTTCGACCCCTCCTTGTGCCCCGTGATCGCCGCGATGGCCTTACGGTCCTTGCCCTTGCGGCGTGCCTCCGTCGCGAACCCGGAGCGTACCGAGTGGCCCGTGAACAGAGCCTCGACCCCAGCGCGGAGGCCGGCCGCGGTGATGAGATCGCCGGCACGCTGCGGCGTGAGGCCCTGCGGCTGCACGGCGCCGGTGTGGTGGATGCGGCGGAAAGCGTGCCGGTCCGGGGCGGCGATCTGCGCGGCCTCGACCCATTCCTTCCAGGCCCGCACGGGGCAGGTGGCCGGGTTGGTGCCGAACGGTACGGGCACCGTGCGGGGCTCGGTCTTGGACACGCGCACGTCGACCAGGAGCCCGTTGTCGTCGTCGCGGATGTTGCGCAGGCGCAGTCCGGCGAGCTCGGCGCGGCGGGCTGCGATGGAGAACCCGAGGAGCAGCATGGCCCGGTCGCGGATACCGAAGATGTCGCCGTCGCACTTGTCGACGATGAGACGCAGTGTGTCCAGCCGCATGGCTGGCGCCTTGCCCCGGCCTCGGGCTGGCTCCTCTGCCTCCTCGGCCTTCTTGCGGTAGTCCTTCAGCAACTCCCGGGCGGCCTTGGTGTCTTCGGGGCTGATGACGACGCCGTACTGGGTGCGCAGGGTGACGGTGACGCCGGCGAGCTTGCGGTCGATGGTGGAGTAGGCGCGTTTCTCCCGGTTCCACAGGTAGTCGACGAAGGCGCGCAGCGTGCCGCGGGTGGCGGCGGTGGTGGGGATCTGGAGCTGGCCGCAGAAAGCGGTCCAGGTCTTCCAGTCCGCGGCGTAGGAGCGGACAGTGTTGTCTGGGCGTTGGTCCTGGGCGTGCTCGTCGGATGCGGTGTCGAGGGCGGCGAGGCGAGCGCGGAGGGCGTCGTCGAACTCTGCGGGCAGCAGCGGGGCTTGGGCGGGTCTGGCGGGCAGATTGTCGGTGCTCACGCCTGGCCGCCACTGTCCGCGGGGACAGGACCTGTCTCGAGAGAGTTGGTCAGGAGGACCGCTTCGGCAGAGATCAGGGAGGCAGCCTCGGTGTGACCTTGGGCGCGCAGCTTGTCGGCTAGTGCCCACGTGTAACGGGCGAGGTTGGCGTCGATGACCCATTCCTCGCCGGGCTTGAGCATACGGCGGGAGTGCAGCGCCTCGATGAAGGTGTCTCGGGCGCTGCCCATGACTGTCTGGTCGGCCATCTTCGTCCCCTTGTTCGGATCGCGATCACTCGCCATATGTGAGCTTATCCCGCATCAGAACGAGTGATCCCCTATCTGGCGACCCGATCCTCTTGCGATCAATACCTTAAGGACTGTAAGGTTTCTTCATGCAGAAGTCCTACGGCATTGAAGCCGCCCGCGCCCAGCTCGGCGAAATCGCCGACTACGTCCGCACCAGCGGCGAAACCATCGCCTTGACCCGGCACGGCCGACCCATCGCAGTCATCGGTCCCACCAAGGCCGTAAAGCCGGCCGGCGGCGTGGAGGCCACGTTGTACTACCCGCACACTGAGCGAACCTGCGTCCTACCCGCCCTCCCCCGAACCGGCGAAGAGCTCGTCCAAGACGAGGAATTGAGCCCGACTGAGAGCACCGAAACGAGGTGGATCATTACCGAAGTGCAGTGGCACCTGGCCGTCGACAGCTCACCCTCAGTCGGTATCACCCTCGACCCGGCAGACGACCACACGCGCCAGATCATGAAGCAGCAGGAAGCAGACCGCATCGCAGCCGCACGCGCCCGCCGTACCACCGAGCAGTGAGGACATGACCATGAGCGGACAGCGCCAATACGACGTCGACTGGACCGACGAAGGCAACCCGCGCATCGTCCACGCCCAGCCCGGCGACGACGCAATGACCTTGATCGAAGCTCAGCAGGCCCTGCGTGACGGCTTGGACGAGGTCGAGGCCGCCCGAGAGTCGGTCGAGCAGGGCCTGGAGAGCATGTTCCGGCGCCTCGGCCAGCCAACCACTGAGCAGTGAGGACGCCCCCTCCGCACGTATGAAGTCCCGGCCGCTGGAATCGGCCGGGGCTTCTACATCCCACAGTAGATCAAGCCAGGCCCCCGACCGCAGGAGCGGGCCGCGAAGCGGCTGGTCAGAGGCGCAGCTAAGCGGAATGCTCGACCCCGTTATTTATGTCCCAGAAGTATAGGACGCCGGATCAGGCAGGCAGAATCTCACGCCACGCAGCCACAATCCGCCGCGACAGATAGACGTGCCCCGCGTCCGTCGGATGCACCGCATCCCCACCCACGTAAGCCGCCGCGTTGCCGCTCGTGATGAACCCGCCATGCGTCGCCAGCAACGTCCCGGCCGCGTCGTACACCGCCCCCGTGATCGGCGAGACGAACGGGAACCCGGCGTTCGCGGCCGCCGTGCGCAGCGTGGTGTCCGTGTTTGTGATGCTCGCTCCAGGGCTCGCCGTCGGAGACCAGCACCCCAGCACCAGTACCTGGCAGTTCGGCAGCCCCGTCTTGATGGCGGAGAACAGGCTCGCCGCGGCTGTGCCGATCGCGGACTGCGAGCCGCCGTTGTCGTTGTAGCCTCCCCACACCACCAGGCGGTCCGGTGCCCACGCCACCACATCCGCGGCCAGCCGGTCCGCGAACGTCGCGTAGCTGCCCGGGGTGATGTACCCCGTGCCGCCCCTCCCCTGGTCCCACGCATCCGTCGAACCGAGCAGCCGAGCCGCGCGGTGAAACCACGTGCCGGCCCCGGCGCCGGTGTTGTGCGCCGAGCCGTCGCTGATGCTGTCGCCCAGCACCATCAGCCGGCCGCCCTGCAGCGGCACGCGCCACATCGTCGCCGACGGCGGGAGGTAGACCCCACCGAACGGCATCGTGTAGAAGTCCAGCCGGATCCGGCGCGGAGCAGCCGACCCCAGGTCAATCGTCAGCATGTGCCCGGAGCCTGCGGTCGTGCCGCCGCTGGACTGCGTCAGGTCTGTCACCTTGCGGCCGTCGATGCTCAGCCGGTACATGCTCGCCGAGGAGATGTACTTGAATCTGACCTGCAGCGTCTGGGCGTCCGTGCCGAACTCCACCGACCACACGCCCTGGCCCGAGCTGTAGGTGTTCGGGTACTTGCTGAGCGGCAGGACGTAGTTGGTGTCCGGGCTGCTCGCCCCGATCGCGAAGCTCCCGGCGCCGGCGTAGGCGTACGGCCCGGTCACGTCCGTACCCGCCAAAGCCACCAGCGGCGGGGCGTACTTGATGTAGCCAGTCGTCGGCGTCGTCGTCTGTGCCGTGCTGATAGTCGGCGCGCTCCCGGTGTACAGGGAGTCCGCCAGCGCGGGATCCGGAAGGTCCCGGCGCCGCCATGCCGTAGCGACCGGTCCCTGCGGACCGGTCGCACCTGTGGCTCCCGTCGGGCCAGCAGGCCCCTGTGCGCCCGTCGCTCCGGTCGCGCCTTGCGGGCCAGTTGCGCCAGTCGGGCCGGGATCCCCCTGCGGGCCCTGGCTTCCGGTCGCCCCCGTGGGTCCCGCCGGTCCTTGCTCCCCGGTGTCGCCCTTGGGGCCGGTCGCGCCGGTGGGTCCTGTATCGCCGGCGTCCCCCTTCAGGCCTTGCGCTCCCGCCGGTCCCGTGGGGCCGGGGTCTCCCTGGTCTCCCTTCGGGCCAGTGGTGCCGGCCGGGCCTTGAGGGCCTGTTGCTCCGGTCTCGCCCTGCGGTCCGGCGGGTCCACTTGCCCCGGCCGGTCCGGTCGGTCCGGCCGGGCCCGGCACGTAGACGATCGTGCCCGTGCCCAGTGGCGTGCCGGACAGTGCGATACGCAGGTCTCCCAGCCAGTACGGCCCGTCGGTCTCCGGGACCACGACGTACGCGGTGTTCGGGGTGCCATTCAGTGCGCGGCCCTCGGTTATCGCCCAGGCCGTGTCGCCGGCATCCGCGGTGATGGCCCCGTTCGGGGTGAGGTCCAGTTCCCAGGACCCGTCCTCGCCGGGCGTCACCGAGTCCTGCCCGGTGATCTCGCCACTCTCACTGGAGACGTAGCCCACCACCCGCTCCCCCGCCAGATCCACCAGCACCGCTGTGACCTGCACGCGCGTCGGGTCTGGCACATCAAGCAGCTTGCCCTGCACCACGGTCATCGATCAGCGTCCTTCGGGTTGGGGCGCTGAACACGGAGGACCATCACCGTGCGCTGCGCCAATAGGCCGGCGATCAGCAGGAGAACCACGGCCCGCAGAATGCGCAGGGCAGCAGCCGCGGGACCTTCCTGGCCCACGATGGCTATGGCGACGGTGTACGCGCCCAACGCGCCGATCGCTGCGCCCAGCGACATCAGGTGCCAGCCCATGATGGTCGAGCGCCACGGGGCCTTGAGGTGGTACGTCACGACGAACACGAGCGCGGAAACGAAGACAATTCCACTGACCACGGTGTTGATCCACTCGGCGCTGCTCATCTCGGGGTCCCCTCGATGGCCTCGCGGAACATCTCCGCAAAGTGGTTCCGCTCCCTCAGCCTGCGCAGCTTATTGGTGGCCTCGTCGACCTCTGGGCGACGCTCCTCAGCCTCAAGCCGGGCGGCCTGCGCGCGCTCAACCGCGCGCTGGGCCGCCTTCTGGCCGGGGGTGGGGCGCCCCCTCCGCCTAACGCAGAGGAGCCTCGTCCATCGGATCACTCTGCACCTCCCCCCGCTTGGGCAGAGAGTCCAGGACGTGGCCCGCGGTATGCGCGAGCTCCATCAGCTGCCGGTTCTGGTCGCGTTCCTCGGCCCGTGCCGCCTCCGACTCGGTGTGAGCGTCGCGCCAGGTGTTTCGCTCTTCCCTCATGTCGTCGTAGGTGCGCCGCGGTATCAGCCGGCCCGTGAGGACCATCAGGACGACGACGGCCAGCAGGGCCACAGCGCCACCTTGGGCGATGTCGATGCCCATCAGCTCAGCAGCCATGCCGCCTCCAGGATCTTGCGTTCACTGCGTGTGGGGTCCGATTCGTGGGTGGGTGGTCGACATGGTGGGCGGCTCATTCGTCTGCCGTGCTGCCGCAGCAGTCAGCGCGGCAGACGGGAGCCGCCACATCAGACGCTGCGGACGGTGGTCGCGGGCCGGACCTCCGCGGCAGATACCGGGGCGGTGACCTGCGTGCGGTCGAACATCGCCACCAGCGCGGCCGCGAGGGACATGAACACGGCCTGCTTGTCCGCCGACCAGTCCAGGCCGAAGCCGACTGCCAGGGCGACGACGGCCTGGACGAAGCCGAGGACGGCCGCGCCGATCGCGTCGTGCGCCATGACCGCGAGGATCAGGCCGACCGCGGCCGCCGCCACGGCGTTGATCCACGCCTGCTGGTCCGCGGTGACCTCGAGGGCGAAGGCGGAAACGACCTTCACGAGGATGGCGATGAAGCTCAAAATGAGTGCCGGTTCCCGGCCGAAGATCTTCACGATGGTTCTCCAATGGATGGGGGTGTGTAGGTGCTCAGACCTTGGGGACCTTGAGGGCCGCCCACGACTTGGCGCCGGGAATCCCGTCGGCGTCTGATCCGGAATAGCCGAGCTTGATCTGCCAAGCGCGATAGCTGGCCTTGTCGACGTTGGTCCAGTTCGGACCGGGGCCGTCCTTGTACCGGCCGCAGCCTTCAGCGACGAGCCGGCGGCCCATCGCGGTGATGATCTGGCTGTGTCGGCCGCCGTGGAAGAATGACGAGCCGGGGAACGGCTCGTACTGCGGAGTGCTGGGCTTGGACGCGGCGCCGGAGACCTTGAGCTTCTGGCCAACCTTGATCTCGTCGGCGTCCTTGAGGTCGTTCAGCGAGACGAGCTTGGCGACGGTCGTGCCGTACTTCTTCGCGATGGCGGAGAGCGTGTCGCCCTTCTTCACCGTGTACGTCGTCGTACCGCCGCTGTCCGAGGAGCCACCCGTGTCGCTGGCAGCCTTGCCGGGGACCTTGGCCGTGTCGATCGCGCCCGGATCTCCGTGATCATTGCCGGGGACCTGGGAGTGGCCGTAATGCCCGGCCTTGGACTGCCAGACCGACCGGGACCGGGCATCGCTTCCGCTCGGGTAGGCCGGCGGCTTACCCGCGGGCCAGGTGTCGGGGATTCCCCAGGCGCGGCCAGCGGCCAGCAGCTTCTGGAAGTTCGGCTTCTTCGCCGGATCGAAGCCGTTGGTCCACGGGGATGCGGCGCGGCCAAGGACCTCGACCTGGATGTTGACCTTGCCCTCGCGGTTGGTGCGGCGGGCGCCGTCGTTCTTGAGGGCGCGGCCGGACTGGTTGAGGGGCCCGAACTGGCCGATCTTGTCGGTGACGGGATCGTAGATGACCTGAGGCTCGGCGCCGACGCGGATCAGGTACGCGCCGATCGACGTCAGGTACGAGCTGCCTGCCGGGGATTCGGTGGTGTGCCAGGTGAACCGCGCTCCGGACTCGGGGTGGTCCATGGAGCCGCCGATGGACTGGTCGCCGAGCTTGGTGGCGCCGGATATGTACGCCGGGCCGGATGCCTGCCGCGGCATGCCCTCCTCGGCCGGTCCCGGGTAAGGCTGCCGGACGTCGAACGCCGGGGCGTCGGTCGGCACGTACACGTCCAGGTCGCCGTCGTCCCGGAGTACGCAGAACGCGCCGGGCTGCCGGTGCTCCTTTACGAAGCGCGGCGCCTTGTCCAGCGCGGCGATGGCGCGGACCTCGTCGGCGTGCGCCTGGTCGACGGTGCCGAGGTAGGTGGTGGTGAGCTGGTTGGTCTCGGGGTCGAGGTGATCGACCGCGACGTGGTACTCGGTCATTGGCTGGTCCTGTCGAGGCGGGGCTGGACGAGGTCGATCTCGCTGCGCAGCTGCTGGTAGACGGCGAGGGACATGCGGAAGGAGCCGGAGTCGCCCCAGGAGGAGCCCCAGCTGTTTTGCACGCGCAGGACGGTGTGCTCGTAGGAGAAGTCGCCCTCGACCTCGGCGACGGACTCCAGGGCTGTGATGAGGACTTCGTGGCCGCCGGCGACCGGAGAGGACTCCCAGTTGGGGATCTCATCGAGGAGTGCTGTGCTGGAGACCGGGGTGAAGAAGGCGTCCCGCCAAGGCATTCCCATGAGGACGGGGCCGGTCTGGAGGAGCATGCACAGCTCTTCGGCGGTGGTGGCGTGGCCGTACTGGTCGATGAGGCCTCGGCGTCGGAGGGCCTTGGCGACGCCGAGGCCGGAGGAGCCGCAGTCGTCGTTGGGCCAGGTGTAGTCCAGCCATTCGTCGGCCTGGGTGGCGTCGGCGTACAGGCCGATCGCCCACCGTTCGGCGGCGATCGGGTCGCTGGTGTCGAGGCCCGCGGCGGTGCAGGCGGCGGAGTCGAGGAGGACGGAGATGCAGGCGGTGGCGGCGTTGGCGGTGCAGGAGCCGAGGGCGTCCACGTCGTCCACGCCGTTGAACATCTCCGACGTCCTGATGCCTTGCTTCAGCAGGTCCTGCTGGTCCAGGAGCGGAATCTTCGGGGCCCACTCGACGGTGCGGATGGTCTCGCCGGAGTAGGGGCGGCGGTAGGCGAGGCTGCGCGGGTCCAGCACGCGGTGCCGGCCCAATGAGCCAGTTACGTCGTACTGCTGAATGTCGAGGTCGGGCAACGCCCCGGGCTCCTACGCTCCCCGCGCCTGAGCTGATGTGTGTCTCTGACCGGCGCGGTGCGCTGTCAGTCCCTCGGGGAGAGCGGAGGGTCGCTGGGTTCAGAGTACGGGCGATCAGTCCCGGCGTTGCCCCTGCAGGGGTCATCAGGCGATGCGGGTGACGCGCATCCACGAGCCGACGGCCATGCGGTTGAAGGTGGTGGACGACGTGGACTGTGCCCAACCGAGGGCGAGGGTTCCGGCGCTGGTGGTGGTGACGGTGCCCGTTTCGATGGCGTAGCAGACGTTGGTGTTCACGTTGCGGCGGCCGTAGGTGATGGTGGTGCCGAAGTTGTGTGCGCCGCTCCTCATGGTGATGCCGTCGCCGTTGTTGTTGCCCGCGGTGGCTTCAGTCGCGGCCGAGGACGGGCCCATGGCGCCCTTGAGGCCGGTAGCGCCGGTGGGCACCAGCCACTCCGTCACCGTGAGAGCGAACGTACTGCCGCCGGTGAACAGGTGGAACTCCACGATGTAGGTGGCGTTCGCGAGGAGCGACACCGTCAGGTGTGGGTCTGCGGTCCGGCTGGTGGTGCTCGTGCGGTCGGTGTTCGCCGGCTTGCTGACCAGGTACGGGGTGTTCTGGGCCATGACGCTGCCCGTGACGGAGAGGCCGGACGAGGTGAACGTGTGATCGCTGCCGTTAGCGTTTACGTTCACGTAGTCGCCGGTGACGTAGACGGAGCTGTGCTTGCCGGTACCGGTGCCGTCCTGGACGTACATGTTCATGTACGAGGCGCCAGCGGTGGAAGAGCCGGAGGCGGCGTCGATCGCGGCGAAACCGATCTCGCTCGTGGCCGTTGGGGCGTTCGTTGCCACGGCGAAGCGGCCGGGGAAGGATCCGGCTTTCGGTGATCCGAGGGAGATGACGGCTTGGCTGTAGGCGCCGCTGGAGTCCTGGGCGACGATCGGCGCCCCGAGAGCTGTGGTGGGCTGCGCCGGGACACCCACGGTGGGGCCGGCGTTGAGCCCGGCGGGGAAGAGCTCACCGGTGACGCCGGAGTACAGGAGCATCGTCGGCCGGTTCACCATGCCGGCGGGCGGGGTGGGGGTGACCACGACGCGGGAGCCGGTGGTGTTGGTTTGGAGGACGCCGCCGGTGACGGTGGCGCCGGTGATGTCGGTGCCGTTGATGGTGCCGCCGGTGATGGTCTTGCCGGTGATGGCGTCGGCCTTGATGGCGGTGGCGTCGACGCTGCCTGCGGCGAGCTTGGCGGTGGTGACGGCGTTGGCGTCGAGCTTGTCGGTGGTGATGGCGAGGGCTGCCACCTTCGCTGCGGTGACGGCCTCGGCGGCGAGCTTGTCGGTAAGGATGGCGCCGGCGGCTATCTGTCCGGCGAGGATCGCCCCGGCCACGATCTTCTGCGTGGTGACGGCGTCGTCGGTGATTTCGGTGGTGCCGACGGCCCCGGCGGCGATTTTCGCGGCGGTCACGGCGTCGGCCGCGAGCTTCGCCTCGGTGACGATGCCGTCGAGGATGTCGGACGCGACGACCGGTGTCGGCCCGTACGGGCCGGCCTCGGTGGAGGGGGTTGAGGCGGCGCCGGACGTGTTGCGGGCTAGCAGTTGTACGTACACCGGGTCGTCCGTCACTACGACGACGGTGGCGCCCTGCGCCGTCTCGATCGTGGACTGTAGCGTCGCCGCGGTCGCCGTGAAGCCGCTGCTGGTGGAGGCGTGGACCTCGATCCGGGCCCAGTCCAGGGGGATCACCGCGGCGTCGGCGAACTGGCCGTCCCACGAAACGGTGACGCCGCCCAGCACGGAGGCGACGACCGGGGTGGACGGGGCCGGGGGCGGGGGTCCGTTGACGACCTGGATGCCGGAGGTGCCGTCGGCCTGCTGCCCGACGATCGCGCGCAGGCCACCAAAGTCGTCGCGGGCCACGAGGGCGGTTCCGTCGAGGGAGGCTGACGAGAGGCGAGAGGCGCGTTCGACCTTCTTGATGCGGGCTTCCAGGATGGCGAGCTGGGCTCCGATGTCCATCACATGCCTCCGTAGACGTAGGAGCCGGCGGGCTTGAGCTGGAGGGTGGCCTGCTCGCCGCCTTGGGCGGTGGGCTTGACGGTCCAACTGACGATGCGGCACCAGCCCGCGAATGAGGTCCAGGGGTTGTTGACGCGGACGCGGACGTCGTCGCCGACCTGCCACGAGCCGATGGGGGCCGCGGGGTGGTCCCGCACGGTGATTTCCTGTACGGAGCCGAGGGTCTGGCGCCATTTCGATTCGGCGGCGGCGCGCTGGGCCAGTAGGTCGGTGCCGTTGACGTCGGGCAGGTCGAGGACTGTTTCGAGGCGGAGGCGGCCGTTGCGGATGGCGTTGATCGACCGCTTCTTCGCGGAGCCGTCTCCGGTGCCGACGGCGACGACGACCTGGGCGTACTCGTCGCCGGCCTGCGGTACCTCGGGGTCCTCGAGGATGTTGACGCCGGTCGCGAAGCTGATGTCGGTCCGGCGCGCTCCGAGGCGTGGCCAGCCGAGCCGGACCCTGCGCACGGGCGCGGTACGGCCGGTGTTCCAGGCGACGTCGCAGGCGTAGTCGGGGGTCGCGTCCCCGGAGACGAGGTCATCGATGGCGTCGCCCAGCACCGGGCTCTCCCACCAGGAGAACTTCAGCGGCTCGGCGGTGGTGCCGACCTTCGCGGTGCTGGTGGTGGCGTCGACGGTGACGCCAAGGTTGCCGTCGGCGATGGACTGCGCGTAGGCCCAGACGTCGCGGATGACGGTGCAGGGGTCGGCGTTGGCGTAGGGGCCGCGGCCACCGAGGTTGCCGTCCAGGTCGTGGCGGTGCTGGAGGTAGGAGGACCAGCCGGCCGCCTCGATGGCGTATTCAGAGCCTTGCGGGCGGGCGTCCCAGACGAGGCCGCCCCAGCGCAGCAGCCCGTCGCGCTCGACGTAGATGAGGGTGGTGCCTGGGTCGGTGAGGGTGGTGTTGGAGGCGAGGAGGTGCGGGGCGAGCGTGCCGGATAGGGAGCCGGGCCCGTTCAGTTCGGAGCCGTACTCCAGGTCGGTGATCGGGAGGGCTTTGGACAGCCACTGGCCGGTGAGGGCGTGCTGGGTCAGTACCCGGTAGCCGGCCATCAGTACGGCGCCTCGAAGAATTCGACGTCCGCGATGATCGTCGTTGAGGAGTCGACGGAGAACTTGCCCGCGTTGCCGGAGAAGCCGGCGACTTGGAGGCGCAGGAGCTGGGTGGTGCCGCGGTAGGCGGAGGGGATGAGGAGGTTGTCGCCGAGGACAACGGTGCCGCGGCGGACGCCGGTGCCCTGGTTGTCGTCGAGGATGACCTGCTGGACGGTGAGGCTGGCGCCGAAGGTGGCGCGGAGTTGCCCGAAGATCGTGCCGGTGCTGTAGCGGATCTGCCCCACGTCGATCTTGATTTTGACGCGGGCTGCCCAGGCGGGGATGGCGATGTTCCAGCCCGCGGCGGTGCTGAAGTAGGAGTAGGTGCCGCTGGATCCGCTGATCTCGGTGGACAGGGAGCCCGGGGACTGCATGTTCAGGGTGCGGTCGCGGCGGGCGTTGGCGATGCTCCGCAGGTCCGTGATCATCGCGTCGGTGATGATGGACGTCGATGCCGGTATGTCGATGCGGGCCAGGGGGATCGCCGTGCGGGAGTCCGGGATTGCCGTGGCGGTGGAGGTGACACCGGAAATGATCTGGAAGTATTCGATCTGGTCGGTGGCCGGGTCGAGGCTGCTGCCGGGGTATTCGGGGTCCTCGACCCTCAATACGATCATGTCGGATCGCGGGGTGCCGCCTGTGGGCGCGATGTCGATGGTTTCGGTACCCACGTTGCAGACGGCATAGGAGCCCTGGAAGGCGTTGTCACGTCCACGGACAATGCCTGAGCCGTCGGAGATGTTGACGGACGCCCCCGGTGTGGACAGGGCCGTTACCTTCAGGTCGTCTCCTTCGGTGATGCCCTCCGACCCGCGGGCCAGGTCCCGCACGAGCATGCGGAACTGCTGTGCGCTGTGTGAGGCGCCGTCCGTGAGGATCGGTGCTTGGAACAGGGCCATGTCGTGCTCCTAGAGGGCGGTGTAGGCGTCGCGCCAGGTGATGGTGAGCCGGGCTGTGTTGGTCGGGTCGACGGCGGTCCACCGCATCTCGGACGTGCCGGGGGGCAGGGAGAACAGGTCGAGACGGGAGGCGGCGGCCAGGTACGTTTCGGCGTTGCCGCCGTTCTCCCGCACCACCGACAGTCGCCCCGGCCGGGTGTCCATCTCCACCCACTGGCCCGCGGTGAGGGCGAGCGTCGGCAGGGCCAGGACGCGGCCCGAGGTGGCGTGAGTGATGGTGACGTTGTTGCACGGCCCCTGGATGCGCAGGACGGGCCAGGTGTCGCGGGTGCCGGCGTTGGTGACCCACCCGGGGCGTTCCGCGGTGGTGGTGGCGGAGGTGACGAAGATGGGTGCGACGACGGGGGCGGTGAATCCGCCGCCGGTCATCCAGCCGAGGGGGATGTCGAGGGTCTGCTCGGTGTCGCCGTACCAGGTGGGGTCGGTCGCTTCGAATGCCATGTCGAGTTCGATGCGGCCGTGGATGGCGGTGGCCATCTCCGGGGCGCAGCGGCGCAGTCGGCCGTTGGCGCGTCGGGTGGTGCCGCCGGGCCGGCGGACGCGTAGCGGCATCGTGGCGCCGCCGACGAGCCGGATGGCGGGATCATCGGCGGCGGCCTGGAGCTGCGCGAGGAGGGCTTCGCAGGCGGGGCCGTTGCCGGGGATGGTGATGCCGCCGTCGAACTCGATGGTGCGGGCCGTGTAGTAGTCCGGGCCCGGGTAGGTGCCGTCAGCGGACGGCCGGTCGACGTCGGAGTCGCGGGTTCCGGGCCAGCCGAGGCCGGTGACTTCCTTGAAGCGGATCGGGGTGCCGGTGCCCATGAGGACACCGCCGAGGTCCCACTGCCCCTCGTTCAGGTCAACGTCCGGCACGGGCTGCCACCCCTCCCCTGCGTGCGCGCCGCATCTGCCGGCCGACCTGGTGGCCGATGTCGTAGGCGGATGCGCCGGTCCTGGTCACGGGCACGTTCACGGTGGTGGGGCCTTCCTGGCTGATGACGACGGCACGTCCGGCGTTCGCGTCGGTCAGGCCGACGCCGAAGCGCTGGGCGACGTCGCCGAGGACTGCGGTGGCCGAGGCCCGCTTGTTGGCGCCGAGGGGGATGTACGCCTCTCCGCCGGTGGAGGGCTCGGCGAACGTGACGGCGCCGGCGCGGGTTCCGTAGATGCCGGGGCGGATGCCGCCGTTGGCGTATGACAGGCCCTTCTGTGCGCGGGCCAGGTCGGCGAGGAATTTCGCAGAGCGGGAACCGAGGCTGCTCTTGATCTGACTGCTGGCTTTGGTGGCGACGGTGACGATGTCGTCTTCGCCCAGCCCGGTGGCGGAGGCCACGTCGTGGATGCCGGTCTTGGAGCTCTTGACCGCGGCGATGATCTGCACCAGTTGGGCGATCTGGTCGGAGGACAGTGCGTTGTTTGCCGCGGTGGCGGCCTTGTTTGCCGAAGCTGCCTTGCTCTTGTCCTTGGCTGCGGCGGCGGCCAGAGCCTCGGCGTCCTGATCGTTCTGCGACGCGAGGCGCGTGGCGAGAGCCCCGTAGCCGCTGGCAGCGAGCCTGGTGAGGTTCGCCTGGAACGCGGCCTGGTCTTTCACCGCGGCGTTGAGCTGCGAGGTGTACTCGCCCAGGGACGCCTTGGCCGAGGCTGCGAGGTTCCGCAGCTGAGAGGCCATGTCGTTGATGTACTTCGACGAACCGTGGGCCATTTTCTTCGTCAGCGCGATGCCTTCGTCGCCCATGTCGGCGAGTGCGGCAGCGACGTCCTGGCCGGCGCGGGATGCGACCGTGGCGAGGTCCTTGCGCCAGGCGTCGAGAGCGTTGTTGGAAGCGCGCAGCTTGCTCGTGAAGACCGAGAGGCTGAAGTTGCCGTTCTTGTCGTTTGAGGCGGAGATCAGTCCAGACAGGGTGTACTTCTGGGCTGCGCCGCCGAATCCGGAGTAGGTGAAGTCCAGGCCGCCGCCGTCAGCGAACCGGGTAACGGAGCCGTCGGCGTTCCACGCGATGCCCCGGCCGCCCAGGCGGCGCACGGTCTCCTCGGCGATGGCGCGGGAGCGGCGCCGCTTGCCAACGGCGAGGGGAATGTAGGCCTCGCCGCCGGTCTCGTCTTCGGCCCACACGCGCCATTCGCCGGCGCGGGCGATCTGCGCGGTGTGCTGCTCGCGCCGCATGCCACCGCCGGCGTAGTGCGCGACCTGGACGGATCCGTCGGCCTGGTAGCCGCTGGCGTACGGGCCTGGGTTGGCCTTCCTGACGATCGTGTCGATGAACGTTTTCTTGTAGATGCTGATGGTCGCTGAGCTGCCGTGGACACTGTCGATGGCACCCTGGATTGCGGCGACCTGGGATTTCGGGGTGCCGGTCGGCACGCTGACAACGACCGTTTTCCCGTCCGTCGACTGGATTTTGAATCCGAGGAGTTCCAGCTGGCGGCGCCCCTCTGCGGTGGGGACGTTCATCGTGATGGTCTTGCCGTGTTGCTTTTGGACCGCTGCCTTGAGGTTTTCCAGATCGCGGAGTGCCCCGGCGGTCTTCGCGCTCATGTTGAGGCTCTTGCCGCCGGGTACGGCCTGCATCTGCTTGAGCAGGTTGGCGAGGTCTGCTTTTGCCTGCCCGGTCTTCGCGGTGACCTTGTATTCGCGGGTTCCCGGGATGAGCTTGACGGTGTAGCCGAGCTCCTCGAGCTTCTTCTTCGCGTCGTCGGACAGGGTGTCGACCTTGACCGTCTTGGACTTCGGGACCTTCGCGAACTCCGCTTGGACGGCGAGGAGCTCGGCGAGGGTGGAGTCGACGCCCTTGGTTTGGAGCAGGATGGAGACCTGGCCGGGGATGAGGCCCATCGCGTCGGCGACGCCCTGCGCCTGCTTGCTGGACAGGCCGTAGCCTTCGCCGAGCTTGATGGCCGCGTCGCGGGCCTTTTGCATCTCCGCCTGTGAGGCCTTCAAGCTCTCGGGAAGGCCCTTGCCCTGCGACTGCGCGAAGTCGTAGGCCGCGATTGCGGCGTCCGCTGACCCGTCGGCGATGTTGTTGAAGGTGTTGAACAGCGACTGGCCGTTCTTCGTGGTGGTGTCGATCTGCCCGTTGGCTTTGACGAGGGCCTTGCCCCAGCCGTCGCTCTTGCTGATGCCGTTGGTCATTGCGTCGTTGGCCTGGGTGATGGCCTCGTTTACGCGTGCCTGGGCGGCTTGGAGGCTGATGCTGCCGCCGGAGAGCAGGTCGAGGCTGGCGCGCAGGGCGCGGGTGCGGGAGTCGGCGTCGCCGGTCTTGTCGGCGAGAGCCGCAACCGAGTCCTTGAGTCGCTGGTAGGCGGAGACGCCGTCTTCGGATCCCTTCTGCGCGGCAGCCAGTTCTTTCGCAGACCGCGCCGCTCCGGACATCTCCCCCTTCATGCTGCCCAGGGCGGCGGCCGCGTCCTTCGCGGACTTGCCGACCGGGTCGATGTCGGTGACGACGCCGCCGCCGCTGGAGACGGTTACCTTCGTGTGCGCTTCAGCGACTCCCTCCAGTTGCTTTTGGAGTTCGCCGAGGCTCTTGCCTTCGCCCAGGTAGGAGCTTGTGAGGCTCTTGAGGGAGACGCCGGAGCGGCGCATCACGTCGACGAGTTTCTGCCGGCCGTCGCCGACCTTCATGTCCTGGATCTGTTGAGCGGCGACGGCGCGGACGTTGTCATCGACAGCGCCTTTGGACTCGCGCAGAGCCTGGGAGAGGTTCGCGATCCGCTGGTCGTGCTCTGCGGCGGCTTGGGCTGCTTTCTGCTGTGCGCTGGCGAGGAAGCCCAGGGCAACGGTTGCGCCAGCGATGGCTACGCCCCACGGGCCGCCCATGGCTGCGGTGAGGCCGGTCATGGCTCCGCGCAAGCCGGTACCTGCTGCTGCGGCGACTCCGCGGAGTGTGCTGGTGAATCCGGATCCGGCGGCGGCGGCGGTCCGGAAGCTGCCGGCCATACGGCCGATGATCGGCACCCGGTCTTGGAGGACAGCGAATGCCGCACCGTAGCGGGAGAGGGATTGGCCGGCTGCACCAGCGAGGGTGCGCTGGTAGGCCATCTGCTGTGACAGGGACTGGAAGGCTCCGGTGACGCGGCCGCGGACGGTGTTGGCGATGTTGGACAGGGGGCCCTGGACGCGGCGGAAGAGGAGCATCGCGGCGACGGCTGCCTGCACCGGGCCGGGGAGCGACCCGAAGGCGGAGACGATGCCGCCGACGACGTGGCCGATGGGGCCGAGGATCCCGGAGAGCCAGCCCAGCACGGACAGGACCGCGTCGAGGGCCATGACGGCGATGTCGACGGCTGTGCCGAGGCCGGAGGAGCCCTTGGCTAGCGAGGAGAAGCCGGAGACGACGGGCTCGATGAAGGCGACGATGTTGGAGAAGATCTCGCCTGCGGTGTCGCCGATGGACAGCAGGGTGTGCAGGAACTGGGCGAGGGCGTGCTCGCCGAAGTCTTTGAGCGGGCCGATCATGCCGGAGACGCTTTTGCCGAGGGTCGAGAAGCGGCTGGAGAGGGCGGCGCCGATTTCCGGGCCGAAGAGGGTGGCCGCGGAGTTGAGGTACTGGAAGAACTTTTCGATCTTCGGGGTGGCGGCGGATAGTCCCTTGGTGATGCCGCGGGTCATCCATTCCATCCCGGGGGCCATGCCCTGGTAGATGGCGAGTCCGGTCTGGCGGGCCTGGGTTTTGAGGCCGAGCATGGCGCCGGCCAGGCCCTTGCCCTTCGCGGCGGCGATGTCGGCGGCCGAGCCGGTGCCCTTGACTGCGGCCATGAGGTTGTCGAAGGAGTCGACGCCCTGGTGGGCCATGGCGATAGCGCCAGACATGGCGGGCTTGCCCATGGACTTCTTGACGGCGGCCGCGAAGTCCTGCTGGGTCATGTTGTGCTGGGCCTTGGACAGGCCGTCGATGACGTAGCGCAGGCCCTTGAAGTTGCCCTGGGCGTCCCACGCTTCGATGTTCATGGCCTTGAGGCCTTCGATCATCTGCGGGGTGGGGGCGGCGAGGTTGGCCATCATGCCGCGGAGGGTGGTGCCGGCGGTCTGGCCGAGGATGCCTGCCTTGCCGAGCATGCCGACTGCGGACGCGGTCTCCTCGATGGAGACACCGAGCCCGTGGGCGACAGGTCCGGCATATTTCATTGCATAGTAAATGTCCTTAATGTCGCCCGATGCCGCGTTGGCGGTGGACGCGAGGGTGTCGGCGGCGCGGGATGCCTGGTCGGCACCCATGCCGAACTGGTCCATGATGTCGCCGAGATACTTCGCGGAGTCGGCGGCGTTGACCTGGGCGGCGGAGGCGAGGCGCAGGGATGCGCTGGTGGCGGAGATGGCCTGGTCGGTGCGGAAACCGGCCTTGGCGAGTTCGACCATGGCCTCGGCGGCGTCGCCGGCGGTGGCGCCCGGCAGGGACAGGTCGTTGCCGAGCTGGTTGGCGGTCGCGGCCGCGCGCTTCATCTGCATCTGGGTGGCGCCGGTGACCGCCCCGAAGGCGTTCATCTCCTGCTGGTACTCATTGCCCTCTTTGACCATGGCGCCCAGGCCCATGACCAGTGCGCCACCGGACAGGAGGGCGGCCATGCTGCGCAGCTGGGAGTGGGCGCGGCCGGTCTCGCCGGCGAAGCGCCGCATGTTCGAGACGCCTCGGTCGCCGACCCGGTTGGTGTGGGCGGCTGCGGTGCGGGCTGCCGTGCCGAGGCGGTTGAGGTCGCGGATGGCGCCGCTGAGCTGGCTGGACATGCGGGAGATCTGGCGGGATGCGTCGCGGCTGTTGGTGCCGAGGCGGTCCATGCCGCGCTGGGCGGTGCGGGCCGCGTCGCCGTAGCGGTTGAGGTTGCGTGCGGCGTCGCGGCTGGCGTTGGCCAGGCGCTGGATGTCGCGTGCGGCGTTGCGGGCCTCACGGCCGAGGGAGCGGAGGTTGCCGCGGGCGGCGAGGGCGGCTGTGTCGAGTTCGCGCAGGCCGGTGCGGGCCCGGGTGAGGGACTGGTCGAGGGTGCGGGCGTGGGTGGCGGACTCGCGGAGCGCGCGGGCCAGGCTGGTGCCGTTTCCCCGCAGGTCAACGCTGAGGTTCCAGTTCGCCACCGTCCCCCCTCCCTACTCGTCGTCGTGGTCGTGGTGCGTGCGTCGGGCTGCTTGGAGTTGCTTCATTGCCTCGGTGGCGGCGTGCACCGTGGCGGGGATGAGCAGGACCTTTTTGCCGCGGCTGCTGGCGTCGTCGTCTTTGAGGGAGTCCTGTTTGTCGGCGATGGTCTGGCAGCCGATGCACAGGTGGGTGACGGCGACGTAGGCGTCTTCGGTGTCGTCGTCTCCGCCCTGGTCCCAGTCGTCGGCGCGGGTGCCGCACTGGGGGCAGACGGTGCGCTGGTAGTCGCGGTAGGCCAGGGCCTTGGCGCGGTCGCGCGGGGTCCATTCGCCGGTGCCGAGTCCGCGGAACTGCGAGTGCGGGATGCCCCATCGGTCGCACAGTTCGAGTTCGCCGCGTAGCCGGGCATCGGCGATCAGCCTTTTCCCAGGTCCAGGCGGGACTCCAGCTGGACGTTCCAGGCGGTGGAGAAGAGGGCGCCGGCTTCGGCGTCGGACCAGGTGTCGAGGAATTCGCGGGCCTGCTCTTCGGTCATGCCGTCGGTGTTGGAGGCGGCGACGAGGGCGGGCCCGAGGGTGTCGGCGTTGATTTCGAAGCCGTCTTCGGCCTGCTCCTCGGTGGGCGGGTGGGCCTTCTTCAGGGCGTCGAGGTCGGTGCGCTCCAGGGCCCGGAAGGTGAGCACGATGGATGCGTCGTCCACGGCCTTCTGGGCGGCTGCGACCTTCTGTTCGGCGGCGCGCAGGGCCTTCTTGGCTTCGGGGGTTGTCTCGTTTCCCTCGTACTGGCGCTGGGTGTTGCGCTGCTCGTAGTGGGCGGTGCCGAGGTTGTTCTTGGCGGCGCTGTCGTCGCAGATGGTGAGGGTGGCGGTGGGGCGCTGGCGGTTGCGCAGGCGCTCCAGGGTGGAGGCCCAGTGGGCGTCCTGGGCGACGGCGTTGGCCGGGGGCTGGGGCTGGGTGGTGGTGGTCATGGTGTCTCCAGTGGGAAGGGGCCCGGCCGGCACCGCGGCGCCCCTTCCCAAAAGCGGAGGGCGCCGGCCGGGGGCTGGTGGGTCAGGTGGCGGCCGGGACGGCTGCGCCCTGTACCGGGGTGTCCGTGATGCTGAACTTGGCCATCCACTTGGCGGCCTCGTTGTCGGCGGTGATCTCCGAGCTGCGGGAGGCGACACGCACCGGGTAGACGTCCATGCTGTTGGAGGCGGGGACGTCGCCCTTGCGGAGGATGATGATGAAACCCGTGGTGCCCTTGGCGAGGGACTGCTCGAGGTCGTCGTCGGTGTCGTCCTCGTAGAACGTCAGCGAGGAGTCGGCGGCCTGGTCGGAGCCGGGGATCTTGGAGTC
This sequence comes from Streptomyces sp. NPDC048516, assembly GCF_043199875.1. Classification (NCBI taxonomy): domain Bacteria; kingdom Bacillati; phylum Actinomycetota; class Actinomycetes; order Kitasatosporales; family Streptomycetaceae; genus Streptomyces; species Streptomyces sp. NPDC048516. The sequence continues at coordinate 83,295 of NZ_JBICWS010000025.1, forward strand.
GAACGTGGACTCCATGTCGGGGGTTTCGATCTCCTGGTTTTCCAGGGAGAACCCGTCGACCGCGGCGATGGCCTTGGTGAGCTTGGTGGCGCCGGTGATTTCGACGCGGGTGGGGATGTATGTCGTCGCCGCGATGGTCTCGGCGAACAGGATCTTGGTTACGCCCTTACGGGAAAACCTGGCCATGAGATGGGCCCCTTGTCCCGGGGCCGGTGGCCCCTTCACGTCTGTGTGGGTCGTCTCGGCCACGAGGTGGCACGTCCGCGAAAGGGGCCGCCGCGGTGCGGTAATGCCTGACCAGGGGTCAAGCTGGGGTCAGGTCGAACCTGAACCGCTGCACGTAACTGATGATGCCATCGGCGGGATCATTCATTGCCCCGGGTTCGGTCTCCAGCTCCCGGCACATGCAGCGGACACTGGGCACGGTGAGGGCGTTGGTCCACTGGCCGGTGGTGGGGTGTCGGGAGAGGAACGCCGTGCGGGCTTTGTCGGCGAGGCCTTCGGCCTGCTCGAGGGTGCCGGCGCTGCCGGGGCGGGTCTTGTCCGGGGCGGAGACCGAGGTGACCTGGACGACGAGGGACAGGTCCTCGTTCATGTCGGCGTAGAACGCGCCGGAGAGGGAGGAGTCCAGGGGGGTCAGGACGTAGTAGGCGGTGGCGTTCGCGGCCCCGGCTGGCAGGACGCCCTTGCCGACGGGCAGGCTGGTGGCCGTACCGAGGAGGCTTGTCAGCGCGTTGGTGACCAGGCGGCGTTCGATCACCGCAGCACCTCCGCGACGGCGGACAGCATCCCGAACCGCAAGGCCGCTGTCATGGCGGGCAGGGACGGCTGCACGTGCGGGTACGGCGGCTGGTTGTATACGCGGCCCAGGCTGTCGGCACCCACGAACCCGAATTCGAGGCGCCGGCCGTAGGGCTCTTCGGTGCCGATGGTGCACTGCGCGCCGTAGGGCAGGCGGCGCGTCTCGATCTGCCAGCTGTTGCGGTAGTAGCCGGTGATGACGTTCGGCCCGGGGCGCCCGGAGGCGTGGCCCTTGATCTGCGCGCGCCCGAAGTCGGCTGCGTGCTCGACGCTGTGGGTGATGGCGGGTCCGATGCGGTGCGCGGCCGCCTCCAGCCGGGCGGCCAGCTGCTCGGGCGTCATGCCGCCCCCCGCGGTGCCTGGTTCTGGTCAAGCGGAGTGATCCGTACGACCTCCACCGTGGCGGCGCGGGAGGGGTCCTGGCTGGTCCATGACCGGCCGAGGAGCGCCAGGTTCGCGGTGTTGTGGACGCCGATGACCTCGATGGTGGCGTCCTTGGGTGCGATGGGGGCGGTGAGGGGGGTCAGGAGCCTGTAGCGGCTCTTGGTCTCTCCCACCCACATCTGCCCGGCGTCCGGGGTGGCGCTGATCTCGGACTGGGCGGTGCCGCCCTGTACAGCGCCGGGGCCCTCGTAGAGGACCTCGCCCGGCGGGTATTCGTTCTGGCCGGTGTCGGGGTTGTAGACCGGGCCGTCGGTGGCGGGCGCGGTGATGCGGACCGTGTCGACGAGGAGGTTGGCGCCGAGCCAGCGGGTGACGCTGGCGAGCGCGGCATCGAGGCCTGCCATCAGGCTGCTCCTCTCTCGTCGGCCCACTCCATCAGCTGGGTGAGCATGGCCCGGGTGAGGGCGTACCGCTCGTCGTCCAGGTCGTCCCGGTCGAGGGCGGCCTGCTCGAGTTGGACGGGGTTCACGGCGCACAGGAACGTGCGGATGGTTTCGGCGGGGTCGGGCTGGTCGGCTACCGCGACGTGCGCCAGTCCTTCGAAGGTGGCGCTGGCAGGCTGCCGGATGTGCAGGACCAACTGCGGCAGGGACCCGTGGACGTCGTGCTGGAGGGTGTAGCCGATGACGTCGTGCCCGACTTCGGTGCCGTCGAGGCGGATGCTGGCGCTGCCGGGTTGGGCGTCGATGCGGACGCCGTGCGCGGTGGGCTGCTGGTCGCTCATGCCGGGTCTCCGTCCGCGATGTCGGTCCGGCCAGTGAGGTCGGGGCGGGGGTAGAACTCCCGTATGCAGCCGTGATGCGCACTGGGGTAGGTGGCGCATTCGTCGGCGGAGCGGAGGGTGCCGTCGGCGTGGTCGGTGTCCGGATGGCTCGTCCATCCGCACTCCGGCCCGTCCCGGACCTGCATCCACTCGGCGTCGAGCTCGTCGCGGGCGGTGTTGATCGAGCCGTGGTTGGCGGTGACGACGCCCTGCCAGGAGAGCGCGGCCGCGGCCCAGGCGTGGACGGGGTGGCGGGCCTGGTTGGAGTAGATGACGGTGTCGAGGGGGTGTTCCTCGAGGAGCCGTTCCGCCTGTACGCCGAGGACGGAGCGGGCGGCGTCCTGCGCTGCGCGGGCGAAGGCATGGGCGCGGCGGACTGCTTCGGTGATGCGGCGGATCAGGTCGGCCCAGAACGGGGCGGTCAGGCCGGTGACGGAGGCCTGGTGGCTGGCGGTCCAGGTGAACAGGCCGGCGTCGGCTTCGGCCGCGCGGAGGGCGCGGACGGCTCCGTCGCGGTAGGCGATGGGGAGGTCCTGGGCCGCCCAGCGTTCGGCGAAGGCGCGGGCGCGGCGGTCGAACTCGCCGACGTCGGCGTTGAACGCGACGAGCGCGGTGCGGATCTGCTGCGTGGCCCCGACGGCGCGGCCGCCCTGGATCTGGTCGAGGCGGTCGAGGAGGGTGTGCTGGCTGGTGTGCAGGATCGACCAGGCGGTGGTGAGCTGCACGGCGCCGGCGGCGATGAGCGTGGTGAGCTCTTCGCGGCCTTGACGGGTGCGGGTGTCGCGTACGGGCGTGGTCATCGGCGGCGCCTCTCGACGAGGCGGATGATCCCGAAGCGGCTGTCGCTGTCGTCGCCTGTGTCGGCGGGCTCGTCGGGGGCGGGCGGAGCGTCTTCGGATTCGAGGTAGGCGATCTGCCGCTCGAGGGCGGCGATGTTGCCTGTTGTGTTGATGTTCACGACGGAGCTGACGCCGATGACGCTGGGCTGCGCGATGAGGTCGGCTTTGCGCTGGTTGAGGATTTCGATGGCGACGGCGCGGGCTTTGCCGAGGCGGGTATAGCGGGCTTCGAGGTCGGCGAGGTTGGTGTCGGTGCCGAGCTGGGACAGGAGCCAGTTGCGTGTGGCGTCGTCCACTGCGGCCTCCGGTGTGTGGTGCGGGTGGGAAGGGTGGGGTTGTGCGGGCCCTGGCGCCCCAGCTCAGGGCCCGCACGGTGCGTCAGCTGCCTGCGCCCTCGTCGGCTGCTGACTTCCGGCCCCGAGCCGGTCGGTTGGCCGCCGCCTTCTTCGCGGTGGCCGGCTTGTCGCCCTCGTCGCCGTCCGGCGACGGTTCGGGCGTGGACTGCTCCTCAGTGGCCTTCTTGGCCGGGGTGGGGAGCTTGCCGTCCTGCCAGCACGCCGGGTTGGTCACCAGCGCCGCGAGGTGCGGCTCCGGCTCAGACCCTTCGGGCAGGACGGTCATCTGGTGCGTCTCCGGGTCCACGACGTGCGTGGTCGCTGCGAGCCGCGCCATGATCAGAACACCGACGCCGTGACGTGGATGTCCGGGACATACATCACCGGCATGGCGACAGCGGCGCCCTTGGTCCACACCTGGACCGGGTCGTCCTTGTAGCCGTGGGTGACGACGATGCCGGGGGCTTCCTCCCGCTCGATGGCGGGGTTGCCGCCGGAGGACAGGACCAGGGACTCGGCGGTGACGCCGTACTGCGTCTCGGCCCACTCCTGCGGGTTCGGGGGCAGCAGGATCCACTTGTTGTCGGGGATGGGGCGGGCGGTGGTGCCGTCGTCCAGGGGGATCTGCACGTCGTAGATCTGGATGGGCGGCAGCCCGTAGCGCGCTCTCACGACGTCGACCTCGTTGGGCGCGAGGGTCGCCGTGGGGGTGTTCGACGGGTTCACCGAGCCGTAGTAGGCGGCGCGATAGGCGTTGTTCGCCATGAGCAGCGCGCGGGCCTTGTAGGAGGTCAGGACGCGGGAGGGAAGAGGCGCGCCGGAGGCCCGGAGCGTTTCGATCCAGGCCTGCTCGTCGGCGATGGCGTCGGCGGTCGGGTCCGTCCACGCGGTCGAGGCGGTCGGCATGTTCGCCGAGGGAACGCCGGCGTCGTACTCGACGGTCAGGCCGTTCTCTCCGGAAAGGGTGAACTTGCCGTCGGTGAGGAGGTCGCCGACGGCGAGCTCCAGGCGGGACTTGATGGACTGCACGTGGGCGGCGACGTCCTGGTAGAGCAGTTCGACCAGTTCGGAGGAGTCGGCGCCGCGGGCGGTGTCGAGGAGGATCTGCTCCAGTTCGCCGACCAGGTACTTCTGGCCGAGCGGGGGCAGCATGCCCTCGGTGACGATGCGCTGCGCCTCGCGGGTGGCGACGGCGGTCTGCGCGTCCCAGGCGCGGTACTTGGCGGCGGCGACCCGTCGCGAGCTGCGCTTGATGCGGAACTTGACGGAGTTGATGGCGCGTTCCGGCATGACCGAGAGGGTCAGGGCGTAGTCGGCGGGTGTCTGGACCTCGCGGACGAACGCGTTGATCGCGGTGGCGTCGATGTCCCTGAGCAGGGCGTCAAGCATGGTGTGTCACCCCTTTCAGGAGAAGTTGATGGAGTCGGTGCGGCCGGTGGATGCCGGGCGCTCGAAGGGGAGGGGGAGCTTGTCCATGCGGACGTCGCCGTGGACGAGCATTGCGGCGCCGCACTTGGTGGAGCCGGGGTTGAACGCGGTCTCGGTGTAGAGGAGGCCGGCGAAGACCTGGGTGCCGTCGGAGGCTCCGGCCGCGCCTCCGGCGGTGGTAGTGGCGACCGAGACGGCGGGGCTGGAGCCGCCGG
>NZ_JBICWS010000026.1:0-83075 GCF_043199875.1 Streptomyces sp. NPDC048516
ACGATGCCCGGCCCTTCAAATGGACCAAGACCGCCGACCAGATCCTTGACCGGATCTGCCGCTACTGCTCACGCATCTCCGAACCAGATCACTAGGACCTCTCCGGACGGTCGACGGGCGCGGACCCGCACCTGGCTCTCCCTCACCGGTGAGGGCCACAGTGACTGGCGGGTGGGTTCGGTGTCGAGATCGCCGACCGGGGTCCGGTCGGCAATCTCGCGGAGGGCGGTCAGGTGGCGAGTGAAGGCAGCCGGGGCCGGTCTTCAACGTCCCGCCTGCCTCGCGGTGCGAGGATGCGCAGGCCTCGTGGCCGATGTCGTCGACCACCTCCCCGGCGACCAGGAACTCCGCCGGCCTGGCCGAACTCCAGGCGGCGAACGCAGGCCGCGCTCGGTCGGCTCGGAGTTGGCGCTCTCCTTCCCGGCACGCGAGCGGGCCCCGATCATGACCGGGGCCCGCGTGGTCCCCGGTCCTGCCTGCTGTTCACGCCCGACGCAGCGCCGAGCGGCCCGCGAAGAGCGCCGAGTCGCCGAGCTCCTCCTCGATCCGGATCAGCTGGTTGTACTTCGCCGTACGGTCGGAGCGGGAAAGCGAGCCGGTCTTGATCTGTCCGCAGCCGGTCGCCACCGCCAGATCCGCGATGGTGGTGTCCTCCGTCTCGCCCGAGCGGTGCGACATGACGGCCGTCCAGCCCGCCTGGTGGGCCGTGGCCACCGCGGCCAGCGCCTCTGTCAGGGTCCCGATCTGATTGACCTTGACCAGGACCGAGTTGCCGACGCCGGTGCGGATGCCCTCGCGCAGCAGCGTCTCGTTGGTGCAGAACACGTCGTCACCGGTGAGCTGACAGCGGTCCCCGACACGGGCGGTCAGCTCGCGCCAGCCGTCCAGGTCGTTCTCCGCCATCGGGTCCTCGATGGAGACGACCGGATAGGCGTCGATGAGCCCGGCCAGGTAGTCGGCGTGCTCGGAGGGGGTACGGCGCACCCCCTCGCCCGCGTAGTCGTACACCCCGTCGCGGAAGAACTCCGATGACGCGGGGTCCATGACCAGGCCGATGTCCGTGCCGGGGCGGTAGCCGGTGCGCTCGATGGCGGTGATCACGAAGTCGAGCGCCTCCTCGGCGGTACGCAGCGCGGGCGCGAAGCCACCCTCGTCGCCGACGCCCGTGGAATGCCCGGCGGCCAGCAGATCGCGGCGCAGGGTGTGGAAGACCTCGCTGCCCATGCGGACGGCTTCGGCGAAGGTGTCCGCGCCCACGGGAGCGATCATGAACTCCTGGAAATCCAGCGGATTGTCGGCGTGGGCGCCGCCGTTGACGATGTTCATCATCGGCAGCGGCAGGAGGCGGGCGCCGACGCCGCCGAGGTAGCGGTAGAGGGGCCGGCCGTGGGCCGCCGCGGCGGCCTTGGCGACGGCGAGGGAGACGCCGAGGATCGCGTTGGCGCCGAGCCGGGACTTCGCGGCGGTGCCGTCGAGGGCGACCAGCGCGGCGTCGAGACCCGCCTGGTCCGCCGCGTCCCGGCCGCGCACGGACGCCGCGATCTCCCCGTTGACGTGGGCCACCGCGCGGTCGACGCCCTTGCCGTGCCAGCGTGCGGAGTCTCCGTCGCGCAGTTCCACGGCCTCCCGGGCGCCGGTGGAGGCGCCGGAGGGTACGGCCGCGCGCCCCGGGGACCCGTCCGCCAGGACGACGTCGACCTCGACCGTGGGATTGCCGCGGCTGTCGATGATCCGGCGGGCGGTGACGGTCTCGATGGCGGCGCTGACGGTTCCGACTGCCGTTGCGGACATGGGAGTTCCTTCCCGTTGTCGTGTGCCGTGGCCCGGCTGCGACCACGCTGGCGCTGAGCCCGACGACACCAAACCCTACAGCAATGCTGCTCAGTTTTGCTGTACAGCATTGCTGTACAGGTAAGTGCACAACCTTGCTGGTCAACGAGGTAAAGTGCCCTATGCCCACCCCGGAAGCCGCCGCCATCGCCGCCGAACTGCGCACCGCGATGGGTAAGCTCATCCGACGCGTCAAAGACGAGGACCGCATCCCGCTGGGCCAGGCCGCCGTACTCGGCGCACTCGACCGCAACGGCGCCATGACCACCAGCGACCTCGCCGCCGACCAGCGCGTACGCCCCCAGTCGATGGCCCGGGCCGTGGGGCTCCTCATGGAACAGAACCTGATCACCCGCCGGGCGCACCCCACGGACGGCCGCAAGTCGCTGGTCGAGCTGTCGGACGCGGGCCGGGCCGCGCTCGAAGCGGAGCGCGGCCGCAGGGCCGGTTGGCTCGCCCAGGCCATCGAGGCCGAACTCACGGACGAGGAACGGGCGTTGCTGGCTCGGAGCGCCGCCCTCCTGGGGCGGCTCGCCGCACGCTAGGTGCGTTGATCACGAGCGTTGTTCACGGTCGTGATCAGTACGCCCGGCGCCCCGACGGGGACTCCGGGCCGCCCGCACGGCTGCGGGTTCGGGGACGAAGATGTAGGCGAGAGCCGCGCCGATCAGACCGACGGCCGCGGCGGCGACGTATACCCGTTTCAGGCCCTCGGCCGGTGCGGCGCCGGAACCCGTCCGGAAGAGGACACCGAAGACCGCGATGCCCAGGGTCGGGCCGAGCTGGCGGAAGGTCGTCATCGCCCCGGCCGCCATGCCGCCGCGGTCGGCGGGAACGGCGGCGAAGACGGCCCCCGCCATGGCCGGGCCCATCAGGCCGATGCCGATGCCGGTGACCGCGAGGCCAAGGGCCACCGAGCTCGCGGTGGACGTGGCGTCGAGACCGCTCTGCAAGGCGCAGCCGGTACCGCTGAGCAGGAGCCCGGTGCCGACGACGAGGCGGGGCGAGGCGCCGTGCAGGGTCCGTCCGGCGAGCAGTGAGGTGGCGAACGAGGCGAGGGCCAGGGGCATCAGGGCCAGCCCCGCGCGTACCGGGCCGAGACCGAGGTCCGACTGCAGCCACACCGAGGTGAACAGGAGCGCCGCGAAGGCCGCCGAGGAGGCCAGGACGCACACCATCACCGCCGCGAAGGAGGCCCGGCCGAAGAGCCGTACATCCAACATCGGGTGCGCGCGGCGGCGTTCGAGGACGACGAAGACAACCAGCGCGACGGCAGCGAGGGCGACCGAGGCGTACACGGTGGAAGTCCAGCCGTCCTCGCCGGCCCGGGTGAGCCCGTGGACGAGGGCGCCGGTGCACACGGCGAACGCGGCGGTGCCGGACAGATCGAAGCGGTGGGCCCGCGGCCGGCGGTCGTTGCCGAGGACGCCCAGGGTGAGGGCGATGGCGCCGGCCACCAGGGGGAGGTTGAGGAGGAAGGCGGCCCGCCAGCTGAGGTATTCGGTCAGTACGCCGCCGAGCATCGGGCCGACCGCGGCACCCAGGCCGGTGACCGCACCGAAGACGCCCATCGCCTTGCCTCTGCCGGCACCGCGGTAGAGGGCGCCGATGAGGGCGAAGGCCGACACGGACATGGCCGCGCCGCCGACACCCTGCACCGCGCGGGAGGCGATCAGCAGCCCGGTGTCAGGCGCGCGTGCGCAGCCCAGCGAGGCGAGGGCGAAGACGGTGAGACCCGCGACGTAGACATTGCGGGCGCCGAACCGGTCGGCGAGGGAGCCGAAGGGGAGCATCAGCACGGCCAGGGCGAGGGTGTAGACGTTCACCACCCACTGCAGCCCGGACAGGGGTGCGTGCAGATCGGTGCCGATGGCGGGCAGGGCAACGTTCAGGACGGTGGTGTCGAGCAGAAACAGGAAGGTGCCGAGGCAGATCGCCACGAGCGGCCACCAGGGGCGCATGAGCTTTCCTCTCACGGGAGGCGGGGGATCGCTCACACGCTCCGGTGACGGGCCTGGATTCCACCACCCATGGCCCACCCCTTGCCGGATACTGGCATGGTGGGTCCGATGAAGGCAGATACCGTCATTCTCGATGAGGTCGATCGGGGGCTGGTGCACGCCCTGCAGGTCGACGGCCGGGCCGCTTTCCGCGCCATCGGCGGGGCCCTTGGCGTCTCCGAGAACACCGTGGCCCGCCGCTACCGGCGGCTGCGTACCGCCGGCCTCCTGCGTGTGGTCGGTACCCTGAACGGCGCCCGGCTCGGTTACAGCGCCTGGACCATCCGGCTGCGCTGCACCCCCGACGCGGCCGGGGCCATGGCCACGGCACTGGCCAAGCGCAACGACACCTCCTTCGTCCATCTGCTGTCCGGCGGTACCGAGATCTCCTTCAGCACGCAGACCCGCTCCAGCGACGAGAGCGACGCGCTGCTCCTGCACCAACTGCCCCGCACCGCCCGCGTCACCTCGGTCTCGGCCCATCTCCTGCTCACCCACTACGCCCTGCCCGACAACTGGGCGGGAACCGCGTGGCTCACCCCGGAACAGGCCGCCCTCCTCACCCCGTCTCCCGCCGCCGGCAGGGACGCGGAGGCGGACGTGGAGGCGGACGTGAAGGTGGACGCGGAGGCCTCGATGGATCTGGGGGAAGGCGACCGCGCCCTCCTTGAGGCCCTGGGCCGGGACGGCCGGGCCGGCTACGCCGAACTCGCCACCGTCACCGGCTGGTCGGACGCGACCGTCCGGCGCCGCATCGCCACCCTGCGCCGAGCCGGAGTCCTGATCTTCCTGGTGGACGTCCCCCCGGCCGCACTGGGCTTTCGTGCCGAAGCCCGGCTCTGGATGTCCGTTCAGCCCTCGGAGCTCACCGCCGTGGCAACCGCGATGGCCGGTCATCCGGAGGCCTCCCTGGTCGCGATGACCACCGGTCCGACCAACCTGCTCGCCGCCGTCAACTGCCGTGACGCACAAGACCTTTCCCGCTACCTCACGGAACGGATCGCCTCCCTGGACGCGATCCGCACGATCGAGACCGCACCGGTCATCCGCACCCTCAAACGGGCCGGCACCCTGCTGCTGCCTCCGGCACCGAGCAGGAAGACGAAACAGGACACCTGACGTGCTCGACTAAGATGCGGCCATGACCGCCCCGGACTCCCCGAAGCATCCGGCAGCCCACCGCCCGGACCCCGAACTGGGCTTTCCGGCTCCGGGGGAGGTCCTGCGCCGGCTGCGGGCCCAGCGGGGCATGTCACTGCGTCAGGTTGCTGCCGAATGCGGCCTTTCGGTCTCGTTCCTGGCGGCACTGGAGCGGGGCGAGACCGATATCGCGCTGGAACGGCTCGGCCGGCTGGCGAAGGTGTTCGGGCACAACGTCGGGTCGTTCCTCGGCTTCTCGCCCGGCCAGGCGGCGCCGTCCCTGTTCCCGTTCGGTGAACAGCCGGTGATCGAGCGCGCGCCCGGCATCACCTATCGGGTGCTGCGCGCACCGGAGTTGGGATACCAGGTGGTCCAGGGGGACTTCGCACCGCACAGCGCGCTGGGCGAGGACCTTCAGCACGAGGGCACGGACCTGATCATCGTGACCGAGGGCACCTTGGTGACCCGGTACAACGGCGTCGACCACACCCTGCGGACCGGGGACTGCGCGCGCTGGTCGGCGGGGTATCCGCACTCCTTCCGCAACGACACCGACAAGCCCGCGCGGATGGTCGCGCTGCTCTTCTCCAGCCTTTACTGACGGCTTCGTCCCCGGGGAAGGGACGGGCGGGTGGCGAGCCGGGGCAGCCGGTGGCGAGCCGGGGCACTGAGGTGCCCCGGCTTTTCCGTGTGCCGTTCCGGGCGCCGCACCTTCTTGCCTGTCGCTGCAACAGCAGCCCCGCAGACAACAACAGCCCCACAGGAAATCTGAGCCCTCCCCTACATCGAACCTTATTCTGCACTAGTGTGCGTTTTAACGCACAGAAGCTGCTCCGGCGGATCCGCGAGCGGCACCAAGAGATCAGGACATGCCATGCAGCTGCATCCCACCCAAGTCGCCCCGGCCTCCGCTCCGCCCCCGGCCACGAGCGCGACCACTAGCGCGACCGCCACCGCGCCACGCGGCCTCGGCCGCGGCGACCTGTTGGCCCGCGTCGCCCTCGTACTGGTCTGGAGCTCCGGCTTCATCTCCGGCAAACTCGGCCTGCGCCACTCCGCCCCCTACACCTTCGCGGCCCTGCGCTTCGCCCTCGCCGGGGGGATTCTGCTGGTGCTCGCCCTGGCCGGCCGGCGCGCATTACCCCGCGGCCGCCTGCTGGCGCATCTGGCCGTCGCCGGTGTCCTGGTGCAGGCCGTCCAGTTCTCCAGCATCTACGTCGGCATGAACCTCGGCGTCCCGTCCGGCCTCGCCGCACTGATCATCGCGCTCTACCCGCTGACGGCCTCGCTGATCGCCGTCCCCGTCCTGCACGAACGTGTCACCCGTGGCCAGTGCCTGGGGCTGGTGCTGGGGCTCGGCGGGGTCGCACTCGCGGTCGGCGAAGGGCTCCACTTCGACGCCGACCACCTCGCCGGACTCGGCTTCGTCGTCCTGGCACTCCTCGGCATCTCGGCCGGCACCGTCTACCAGAAGCGGTTCTGCCACGGCATGGAACCGGTCTCCGGCAACGCCGTACAGCTGCTGGCCGCCGCCGTCACCGCGCTGCTGCCCGCCCTGTTCGCGGAAGGATTCGACGTCACGTTCACCGCCGGCTACTGGCCGGTGCTGCTGTGGGCGGCACTCATCAACTCCATCGTCGGCGTCGGCCTGCTCTACGGGCTCCTGCAACGGCACGGCACCAGCCAGGTGAGCAGCCTCTTCTACCTGGTTCCCATGGTCACGGCCGGCTTCGCCGCCCTGGTGCTCGACCAGCATCTCGGCCCGCTGACCCTCGGCGGACTGGTCCTGGCCACCGCGGGCACCCTGCTGGCCGGCCGCGTACGGAGCTGATTTGTGGTGGCCGGTGGGGCCGAAGTGGTGTGCCCCGCCCGCTGCTGAGACGTCGCTCGGACGCGGCCGGGGAGGTACGGCGCGACGGGCCGCCCCAAGGGCCCCCTGGCCACTGGCCACTGGCCACTGGCCACTGGCCACTGGCCACGGAGTGTGCCCGGGGCCGCCGGTCGCGCACCGGCCGCGACGAGGTGCGTGTCGAGCGTCCTCAGCCCTGCTCGTCCAGCATGAAGGATCCGTACGCGGGCTTCCCTGCCTTTTCATAGGCGCAGTACTGCACCCCCACACCGGTGGCACGGGATTCCGTGAGCGTCCAGGCGGCAGGGGCGGCACCCTCGGCGAAGAGCCGCTTGCCGGTGCCGAGGATCACGGGGTTGACGAGCAGCCGGTACTCGTCGACGAGGTCGTGCCGCTGCAGGGTGTGGATGAGGTCGCTGCTGCCCTGCGTCATGATCACGCCGTCGAGCTGCGCCTTGAGCTGTGCGACGGACTCGGCGACGTCGCCCTTCAGCAGACGGGAGTTGTTCCACTCCAGGCTGTTCCGGGTCCGCGAGGCAACGTACTTGGGCATGGCATTGAGCTTCACGGCGATCGGATTGTTCTCGTCGGTGACACGGGGCCAGTGGGCGGCGAAGATGTCGTAGGTCTTCCGGCCGAGCAGGAGATGATCCGCGGTCCGTTCGAAGACCTCCGTCATCAGTCGCATGAAGTCGTCATCGACGTACGGAACCTGCCAGCCGCCGTGCTCGAACCCTTCGTCGACGTCCTCGCCCTTACCGCCGGGGGCCTGCATGACGCCGTCCAGGGTGACGAATGCGGTGACGATCAGCTTGCTCATGACGCTTCCTTTCGGGTGCGGAATCAGCCTGCACCCGTATTGACTCCCGGACCGGCGCAAACTCATCGCCCGCCACGCGGCCGGCACCGGCGGGCCTGGCAATGCCGGCCGGCCGGTGGATACGGTCCCCTCCATGACTGACTCCGCCGTGGCCACCAGCAAGCGCAACGCCGATGTCGTCCGCCGCTACCTCCGCGTCTTCGAGACGCAGCGGGTTGCCGACCTCGCGGAACTCGTGGCGGAGGACGTACTCGTCCACGGCGCCGGCCGGCACGTTCAGGGGCGGCACTACCCCGAGCAGTCGGTGCTGACCCCGGGCCTGTCCCACTGTCGCGTTCAGGTGGATGACCTCTTTGCGGCGGACGACCGTGTCACCGTGGCCTTCACCCTGACCTACACCCACGACCGCACAGGCCGGGACCTCACCATGACCGGGGTCAAGTCCTACCGGCTCCGGGACGGACGCATCGTCGAATTCTGGGGTGAGACCGACCTGTACGGCCTCCTGCGCCAGACCGGACTCGTCCCCGAGCGGATTCCGGCGTTCTGAGGGAAACCCACCGGCTCCAGCCGGCCTGCCCGTTCGGGCGGGGCAGCCGTGTCACAGGGCGAACGCCGCGCGATGCCGCCCAGGGCCTGCCATGTTGGAACCAGGGGTCGGCCGAAGCCTCAAGTGGGTCGCCACGGCGGTGACGGTGCCTGCCGGTCTGGCGGTCTGGCGGTCTGCCATGGCAGGCATCGCCCGTGGCCGGAGACGCCACAAGGCCGCTGTGACAGCGCCACGGGCCTCGGGTCTCACGGGCATCGGAGCGCGGGCATCGGGCCACGGCCCGCGGCCCGCCCTCCGCCATGTCACTGCAGTCGCTTCACGCCGGCGTCCACCAGGCGGGCATCGCCCCGAGGGGACATCGACATCGTGATATGCAGGAATTTGATGGTGTGTCACCATCCTCCGGAGTCCCGGGCCGGGGTCCCCCGGGCCCCTCTCAGGGCAGTGAGACCGTTATCCCTCAGGACTCTCCAGGCACTGTGCTGCGGTACCTGGGTAGGTGGCGCATTCCGACCTGGGAGCGACGAATCGGGAGGCGGACGGCGGACACGATGGGCGGGAACGTGGAGCTCTCCAGGAGCAGTCATGCCACCCGCCCCTGCCAGTGCCAGTGCCAGTGCCACTGCCACTGCCACTGCCACTGCCATCATCCGCCTCCGGCGGCGGCGCTGCCGGCGCGACGGGGCAGTGATTCCCGCTCCCTCAAGCAAATTGTTCAGGCACCCCGAAGGACAGTGATCAGATATGAGATGGCTTTCGACGCTCACCGCAGCGGCCATAGGAACGGGAGCGGTTGCCGGATCGATCGCAGCGGCTACCCCGTCCGTCGCGGCACCGCAGAGAGCCAAGGCAGCCGCCTCGACGGTGCGATGCACCTCCAGCAATCAAGAGCTGGCCAGCAAACTGTCGAGGGACATATCCAAGGCACTGAAAAGCCGGGAGAGCATGGCCTCGCTCTCCTTCTACGACCGGCCCACCGGGACCAGGTGCACTTCTGACTCTTCAAAAAGGTACGACTCGGCCAGCACGGCAAAGACAATAATCCTCGGAGCCCTGCTGTACCGGAGCGGTGGCACCCTGACCGAGGCCGAAGACGCTCTCGCACGCAAGATGATCACCGATTCGGACAACGACTCCGCTACCACACTGTGGAAGCAGTTGTCCGACCTGAAAGATCCCGCGAAGCCGAACCCCGTCAGGATCCAGGAATTCCTCGACAAGGCCGGAATGAAGGAGACCGTCCTCGACCGGGAAGGCTCCTGGGGCCTCACCCAGGTCACGGCAGGCGACCAGGCCAAGCTCCTGCGCATCTTCTCGGGTGACGACGACTCGGTCATCGGCGGCAAGGGCCGGGCTTACGCGCTCGGCCTGATGCATCAGGTTCAGAGCAAGCAGCGGTGGGGCGCCACAGCCGGCGCGCCGCTCGACTCCGTGATCCATGTCAAGGACGGCTGGATGCAGCGCAGCCAGAACCCCGATGTCGAGCCGTTTGACAAAGGCGACTGGAAAGTGAACAGCATGGCAGCCCTCACGGGCCAGGGCTACGACTCCGGGCTGGCCGTGCTCACCGAGAACAACAGAGTTCCCAAAGGCCACGCCGCAAATGAAGGGTGGGATTACGGAATCGACACCATAGAGACCGTTTCCCGCGCCATATACCGGGACGTCCATCCGGATGCCAACGGCTATCACCCCACCAGGCCGAACCTATCGGACACCAAGTCGGCCACTACAGGCTGAGAGCACGTTGGCCACACCTCCTTAAGGCCGCCGGGCGGGTCGGCGTCGTTCCATTCCAAGGAGAACACGGAGCGGACTCCGGCACCGCTCGGCCACCCGGATCACAACCGGTCACACCCAGATCATGTCCGGATCACGTCCGGACCCGCCGTTCCGCTGCTCCGCCGTTCCGCTGCTCCGCCGTTCCGGATAGGTGGGACACCGTCGACCGTGCATGGATATGCCGGCCTCAGCCATGACGCACCCGGCCTGGTGGGGCAGGCATCAGACCGCGGTGAAGCCGCCGTCAGCGGCGACCACGGCTCCTGTGATGAAGCTGGAGCGTGGTGAGGCCAGGAAGCACAGAACCTCGGCGATCTCTTCGGGCTGCGCCACTCGGCCCAGAGGTTGCGCGTCGGCGAAGGACGCCAGGTACGCACGGCTGTCGGAGCGGAACGTGTCGAGGAAATCGGTCTCGATGACGCCCGCGGCAACGAGGTTGGCACGGATGCCCAGCGGCCCGCCCTCGACGGCAAGCACCTTGGTCAGCTGGGCCAGAGCGCCCTTTGACGCGCTGTAGGCGGCGCCTTCGGGCAGGGCGACGGTGCCCGCGTAGGAGCCGGTGCTGACAATGGATCCGCCGCCACGGGCCTTCATCGCGCGGAAGGCTTCGCGGGCGAAGAAGAAGGAGCCGCGGGCGTTGACCGCCATCACGGCGTCCCAGTCCTCGGCGGTCGTTTGGGTAATGGGCTTGTTCAGGGTGCGTCCGGCGTTGTTCACGAGGATGTCCAGTCCGCCGAAGGTGTCGACAACTGACTTCACCGCTTGGACAACGGTCTCTTCCCGTGTGATGTCGCCGGTCATCGCCAGGACGCCGGGAATTTCGTCCGGCAGCGCTTTGACTTCGGGGCGTAGGTCGACGGCGACGACACGGGCGCCGCGCGCGCTGAGGAGCGCCACGGTCTCCTTGCCCACGCCACGCGCGGCCCCGGTGACAAGGGCGGCCTTTCCGGCGAACTCGGCGGCTTCGGTGGACGGGGCGGCAGATGTCATGGTGCGTTCCTTGGAGGCGGGAGGGGGAGGGTGAGGTCGGGCGAGCGCCGCTGCGGGCACCTGAATCGCTGTGCGGTCGAGAGGAGGACGTCGCCGTGGACCGGGGAGGGCTGGGAACGTCGTCGTTGGCGGGGGCGATGCCGGCGCCGTATCCGGCCGGCAAGAGAATCACTGTCACCGTTCGTCTGCCGCCCGGCGCCGGCCACCGGGGCGGCGACCACGGTGACGCCCCGATTCACGACGCCTTCTCCTCCCGGTACAGCACCAGATGCTCGTGGTGGAGCACCCCGTCCCGGTTGTCGCCCGTCGCGCTGAACCCGGTGTCGTCCACGTAGTCCAGGTGACTGCCGGTCACCGTGTACCGGCCCGTGTACGCGCTGCGCCGCTCGCCGCGGGCCTCGTCATAGCGACCGTCAGGCAGCAGTTCCTGGCGGATGTGACCATCCGCGGTCACCCACATTCCGACCACGTCGACGATGTCGTCATCAGCAGTCCCGGCCATGGCGGCCCCTTCTCCTCGGTTGCTCCGATTTCCTTCTGCTCACCGAGTCTGGGCAGGTCAGCGGTCGCCGACCAGGACATGTGCCGCCTGGGTGCAACACACCCGGGCAGCCTTCCGAAGTCTCCGCCTAACCTGAGCACATGGACGACAACCACCTGGGAGACTTCCTGCGCGCGCGCCGCGCCGGTCTGCAGCCGGAGGACGCCGGCGTGGCGAGTTACGGGACGCGCCGGGTCGCCGGACTGCGCCGTGAGGAGGTAGCCGTCCTGGCCGGCGTGAATGCCGACTACTACACCCGCCTGGAACAGGGGCGCGAGCGCAACCCCTCATCCCAGGTGCTCGATGCCCTCAGCCGCGCGCTGCACCTCGACGCGGACGCCCGAGCACACCTGCACCGTCTGGCCGGGGCCACCCCGATCGACCAGCCGTCCGACCACTCCGCCGAACTGGTCAGTCCCGCACTGCGCCAGTTGATGGACGGCTACCCGAACACGCCGGCGTTCGTCATGAGCCGGACCATGGACCTTCTCGCCACCAACGTGCTGGCCGATGCCCTCTACGCCCCCTTCGGTCCCGCGGACAACCTGGCCCGGATGACCTTCCTCGACCCCGCGAGCCGGCACTTCTACACGGACTGGAACCGGGCGGCCCAGGCCACCGTCGCCAACCTGCGCCAGGCAGCCGGATTTGAACCGGACAATCCACGTCTGCGCGCACTCGTCCGTACCCTCACCGAGCACAGCGCGGACTTCACCCGTCTCTGGAACTCCCACACCGTGCGCGGCAAGACCCAGAACGCCAAGCACCTCCTCCACCCGGGCGTCGGCCCCCTCACTCTCACCTACCAGGCTTTCGACGTACGCGACGCCCCGGGCCAGCAACTCGTCATCTACCACGCCGAACCAGGCAGCCCCAGCGCCCAGGCCCTCCACCTCCTCGGCTCCCTCCACGCCACCCGGCGCCAGGCCGAACCCGGCCGCCACCGATAGCCGGCCAAGGGCTGTCCCGTCACCGCAAGGCGCCACCGGGGAGATGTCCTTGCTCCGGCTGGTGTGATGACGGCCTCGGAGCAAGAACGGACACAGCCCGTTGAGTACGCTGGGACGCCATGCGGCTCACCAAATACACCCACGCATGTGTGCGGCTTGAACACGATGGCCGGGTGCTGGTCATCGACCCCGGGATATGGAGCGAGCCGGCCGCTTTGACCGGCGCCGACGCCGTGCTGGTGACGCACGAACACGCCGATCACATCGACGTCCTGCGCCTGGCCGGGCTCGGCGTACCGGTCTACGCCCCGGCCGGGGCGGACATCCCGCGGCTGAACGTGCTCCGGGCGACCCCCGACGAAGAGTTCATGGCGGCCGGGTTCCGGATACGGGCGGTAGGCGGCCGTCACGCACTGATCTACGGCGGCCAACCGGACTGCGCGAACCTCGGCTACCTCATCGACGAGGCGGTCTACCACCCCGGTGACTCGCTCCACGTACCCGAGCAACCGGTGGACACGCTCCTGGTCCCGGTCCAGGGATCGTGGATGAAGACTGCGGAAGCGATCGACTTCGTCAAGGCGGTCTCACCGCAGCGGGCGTTTGCGATACACGACGCCCAACTCAACGAGCGCGGCCTCAACAGCGTCAATGGCTGGCTCGCCGAGGAGACCGGCAACCGCTACCGGTATCTGAGGCCCGGCGAATCGGTCTGACGGGGGTTACGGGACGGCTCAGAGACTCGTTGTTCCACCGCACTTGGTCGTCATCGAGTGCGCAGTCCGCAAGCCGGCAACGTCCGGCCCGCCGCTCTGCCCTGCGCCGCCGCAACCTCCGCGGTACCGGCCTGCTGAGCCGTCCCCCTTCGCGTCCCACCCTTGGCGACGTCTGAGCAGGTCACAAGGGTGGGATCCCAGGAGGACGTCACTTGCCCCGGGACCACTGGGAGGGGCCGGGGCGGCCGGGCACGGTGGTGTGGTGCCGACGGGCCACGGGGTCCCAACGGGGGGACCGTCCGCCGGCCGACGAAAGGGATCGACCGTGACGTCACGCAAGCGCATCGCTCTGGCAGCCGCCGGACTGGCCCTGGCGGGCGGCCTCATTGCCGCCCCGGCCGCGACCGCCGCCCCGGCCGCGCCGGCCGCACCGTCGGCTCCGTCCGCCGGGCACGTGGAGGCCGCAGCCAACAGGTGCTCCGGCTGGAAGGAGATCCACATCAACGGCGGCGCCGCGAAGTACATGGAGTGCACCAAGAAGGTCAACGGCAAGTCGTACGTCTCCGGCGCCTTCTACCTGTGGGACACCAAACGTGACGGCAAAGCCGTCCAGGCGTACGCGGAGACGGACTACAACCACTGGTATGGCGACGACGTGACCTGGCAGCACTTCTACGGCTGGGCCAACGACACCCACGGCAGCCCGAAGATCAGCACGGGCTGGCACCGGGGCAACGACTTCGGCCTGGTGATCGAGCTCAAGTGACGCCTCTGGCCTGGGGACCGGTGGTACCGCTGCCGGCCACGGTTCCTCTGCTCCGGTCCCCAAGGCCGGGCGTCCCGCTGTCCAGCGGCGATGCCCCTGTGCCTGAAGGTGCCCGCCTCACCGTGACCTCGCTTCACCGGCGGACGCAGGACATCGGACAGCGTTCGCGCAGGTTCCGCGCAGGTTCCGGGTGACCGCGACGTGCCCTCGCAGGACCAGATCGAAGATGCCATCGCCCAGTCTGCCAGTCGGCTTGACTGACGTGCCGCATCCCAGGGACGGCCGTCGAGGCTATGGTTCCTCGATGCGGGGGAGCCACACCTGGAATGCGGTGTAGCCCGGATGGCTGGTCAAGGCGACGCGCCCGCCGTGCGCTGTGGTCACCGCCTGAGTGATTGCCAGGCCCAGGCCCGTGCCGCCCACGCTCCTCGAACGCCCGTTGTCGGTGCGGACGAACCGGTCGAAGACTTCGGACTGCAGCTTCTCCGGTACGCCGGGTCCGTCGTCCTGGACCAGGATTTCCACCTCGTGGTCACCTGCGGTGAGGCCTACCGTCACCCGGGTTCCCGGCGGAGTGTGGGTGCGGGCGTTCGCGAGCAGATTGGTGAGCACCTGCTGAAGTCCGCGCTGATCGCCCCGGAGCACCACGGGTTCCTCGGGAAGCCGCAGTACCCAGCGGTGTTCCGGCCCGGTGGCGTGCGCGTCGCTCACCGCGTCGAGGACCAGACGGGTCAGGTCCACCGGCTCGGCCGCCAGCGGGCGCCCCGCGTCCAGCCGGGCGAGCAGCAGCAGGTCGTCCACGAGCTCCCCCATGCGCACGGATTCGCAGCGGACCCGGTCGAGGGCGTGCCGCACCTCGCCCGGCACCGGCCCGCGGCTGCGCAGCGCCAGCTCGGCGTGCCCGCGGATCGAGGCAACGGGGGTGCGCAGCTCATGGCTGGCGTCGGCGGCGAACCGGCGCAGCCGTTGCTCGCTGGCGAGTCTGCGGGCGAGTGACTCCTCGACGTGCTGCAGCATCCGGTTGAACGCGCCGCCGACCCGGCCCACCTCGGTTCGGGGGTCGGTGTCCGGGACGCGTGGAGGCATCGCCACTTCGCCTCCGGCGAGCGGTAGTTGAGCCACCCGCGAGGCGGTGGCCGCCACCCGCCGCAGCGGGCGCAGCGACAGCCGGACCCATACCGCGCCGGCGATCCCCGTGACCAGCAACGCGGCCCCGAACACCACCGCCTCCACCAGCTCCAGCCGGCTCACGGTGTCCGCGACGGGCTGCAGCGGCAGCCCGGTGATCAGCACATCACCGGCCGGGCCCCGGATGCCCATCACCCGGTACTCGGCGAGCGTGGAAAGCCGGATACTGCGGCCCCGGGCGTCCGCGGGCACCTGTGCCAGCACCCGGCGGTCGGCGTCGGTGAGCGGCACCGGGTTCTCGGTCCGCTCGCCGACCACGGCGGCCCGGGTCACCGATCCGCCCAGCACACAGGCGCCGAAGGTGCCGGCTGCCTGTCCGCGGGTGTCGGGACCACCGTTGTTCCCGCCGGATGCCTTCGCCGGGTCCAGGCTCGCCGGGAAATGACCGCCGACGGCAGCCAGTTGCTGATCGAGTCGGCGTATCAGGAAGCCTTCGAGGGCGGTGGTGGTGGCCACTCCGACCGCGAGGCAGCTCAGCGCCAGGAGGGCCACCAGCCCGACGGTGAGCCGTGCGCGGAGGCTGCGCAGGGCCGGCAGGGCGGGGAGTTTCACCGCGGGTCCGACTTGAGTACGTATCCGACTCCGCGCACCGTGTGGATCAACGGGGAACGCCCAGAGTCGATCTTCTTGCGCAGATAACTGATGTAGAGCTCGACCACATGCGCCTGGCCGCCGAAGTCATAGCTCCACACCCGGTCGAGGATCTGGGCCTTGCTGAGCACCCGTCGGGGGTTGCGCAGCAAGAAGCGCAGCAGTTCGAACTCGGTCGGCGTCAGATCCACCACCTGGCCGCCGCGGGACACCTCACGGGCGTCCTCGTCCATCACGAGGTCGCCGAAGGCCAGCAGCTTCGTGGTGTCCGTGGACCGGGTCATACCGGCCCGGCGCAGCAGCCCGCGCAGCCGGGCCAGCACCTCTTCCAGGCTGAACGGCTTGGTGACGTAGTCGTCGCCGCCTGCGGTGATGCCGGCGATGCGGTCCTCCACGGCGTCGCGGGCCGTCAGGAACAGCACGCACACCCCCGGCGCCTGGGCGCGCAGCCCCCGCAGGACCTGGAGCCCGTCGATGTCGGGGAGCATCACATCCAGCACCACCGCGTCGGGCCGGAAGTCCTGGCCGGCATTGAGCGCCTCCTCCCCGGTGCCTGCGACACGGACCTCCCAGCCCTCGGAGCGCAGGACGTCGGAGAGGATTCCGGCCAGGTCGGGTTCGTCATCGACGACGAGCACCCGCACCGGTGTGCCGTCGGGGCGGTGCAGACCGGGCGGGGCGGCGGAGGTATCGGGCGTGTCCATGGTCCCGGCAGTATCCCGCCCCAAGCTCTGAGTTTCCTCTGAGTCCGCTTCCGGGGGCTCTGCAGCGCCCCGTTCAGCGGAAACCCAGAAGTTGCGCTGGCACGGTGTGCCCTCCGACGGAGCCGCCGCCCTGCGCACGGTCCCGCCGGTGGCCTGAAGTATTCGCCGAGGGGAGTCCTCATGACCACCGTTCCGCACGCCCGCACCGGCGGGCCCGTCCCACACCGCGCTCCACCGCCGGCCCGGCGGCTCCGGCGTTTTCCCGCGGAAGGGGTCCTGGTGGTGGTCTTCGGCGGTGCCGTCGCCGTGCTGGCCCTGTGGTGGCGTCATACGCCATCGGTCGTCGGTCCGGACGGCTGGCTGACCGGCGCGGGCCGGATCACCGGGCTGCTCGCGGGCTATGCCTGCGCGGTTCTGCTCGCCCTGATGGCGCGGGTGCCGGTGCTGGACCGGGTGGTGGGTACCGACCGGCTCGCCCGCTGGCATGCGACCGGCGGGCGGTACACCGTCTTCCTCGCCCTCGCCCACACCGCGCTGATCATCTGCGGCTCCTCGATCACCGCGCGAACGAACGTGATCGACCAGACGACGACGCTGGTGTTCCAGTACCAGGACGTGCTGTGGGCCACGATCGGCCTGCTGCTGCTCGTCGGGGTGGGGGCGGTGTCCGCCCGCGCCGCACGCCGCCGCATGAGCTATGAGACCTGGCACTATCTGCACTTCTGCACCTATCTCGCGGTGTTTTTGGCCTTCTTCCATCAGCTGTCGAACGGCGAGGACTTCGTGGCCGACCGGCCGGCCCAACTCGCCTGGTACACGCTGTACCTCGGGGTGGCGGCGCTGCTGCTGTGGAACCGCCTTCTCACCCCCGTACGGCGGGCTCTGCGGCACCGGCTGCGGGTCGCCGAGGTCCACCCGGAAGCTCCCGGCGTCGTCTCGGTCTACCTGACCGGAGAGCACCTGGAGGAACTGCGGGCGCAGCCCGGTCAGTTCTTCCGCTGGCGCTTTCTCGCACCCGGCCAGTGGTGGACCGCCAACCCGTTCTCGCTCTCCGCGCCGGCCGACCCACGCCATCTTCGGATCACCGTGAAGGAGGCCGGCGGCCACAGCCGGGCGGTGGCCCGGCTCCAGCCCGGCACACGGGTGTGGGCGGAAGGGCCCTACGGAGCCTTCACGGCCGCCCGCCGCAGCAGCTCGAAGGTGCTGCTGCTCGGCGGCGGTGTCGGCATCACCCCGCTGCGCCCGCTGTTCGAAACCCTGCCCGGCGAGGTGACGCTGGTGTACTTCGCCCGGCGCGTGGAGGACCTCGCGCTGCGCAGCGAGCTGGAGGACATAGCGGCGGCCCGTGGTGCACGGGTGCACTACGCGGTCGGTGAAGGGGCCGGGAACCCCCTGCCGCTGACGGCGGACGCCTTGCGCGACGTGATCCCGGACCTGGCCTCCCATGACGTCTACCTGTGCGGGCCACCGGGAATGACCGAGGCCGCCAAGGGCGCCCTGCGCGACGCCGGAGTACCACGCCGCCGCATCCACCACGAGTCGTTCACGTTCTGAGGAGAGACCACCCCATGAACCGAGCAGTTGCCACAACCGCCGCCACCGTCGCAGGCCTGTTCCTGATGCTGGCACTGAAACCCCACCAGAGCCCGGCCGCAGCCGCCTCTCCCGCCGGGCCCGCGCCCAGCACGTCACCGAGCGCCGTCCCGTCCACCCCGGAAGTCGACAGGGCCTCGGGCACCTTCACCGGGGACACCATCGGCACCCAGCGCGGCCCGGTGCAGGTACGGGTCACCCTGGTCAAAGGCAGGCTCACCACGATCGCCGTACTCAAGGGCGAGCACGACGAGGGCGCCAGCGCCCATGCCGTCCCCCTGCTCACGCGGGAGGCGCTGGCCGCACAGAGCGCGAAGATCGACGCCGTGTCCGGTGCGACGTTCACCAGCCAGGGCTATATCTCCTCGCTGCAGAGCGCACTGGACCACGCCCGTGCCTGAGCCCGGCGCGCTGCGCCATGCCGAGCACGCCATGGGCACCGTGTTCTCCTTCGACATCCGCAGCGCACCTACCCGCGCGGTCAACCGGGCACTGGCCGACGCCGTGGCCTGGCTGCACCGGGTGGACGAGGTCTTCTCGACCTACCGCCCTGGCAGCCAGATCAGTCGCCTGGGCCGCGGTGAGCTGACGGAGCAGCAATGCGATCCCGAGGTGGCAGAGGTCCTTGAGCTGTGCCGGGCCGCCACGCGCTCCAGTAACGGCTGGTTCTCCGCCACCTCCGGGGGCCGCCTCGACCCCTCGGCCGTGGTCAAGGGCTGGGCGGTCGAGCGCGCCTCGCATCTGCTGTACGACGCCGGCGCCCGTCATCACAGCGTCAACGGCGGCGGCGACATCCAGACCCGGGGCGAGGCCGCACCCGGCCGTCCCTGGCAGATAGGCGTCGCCCACCCGCTGTCCCCCGGGGACCTCACCACTGTGGTCACCGGCCGGGACCTGGCCGTCGCGACGTCCGGCACCGCCGAGCGCGGCCCGCACATCCTCAACCCGCGCACCGGCGGGCCGGCTACGGACCTTGCGTCGATCACGCTGGTCGGCCGCCATCTCACCGAGGTGGACACGCTCGCCACGGCCGCCTTCGCCATGGGCGACACCTCCCGTGAGTGGCTACGGTCACTGGACGGGATCGAGGCCTTCGCGATCACCGCGGACGCACGGGCCTGGTGGACCCCCGGCTTCGCCGCGTACGGGCGGTGTCCAGCAGGACGATGACCCTGCAAAGCCCGGCCAGGCTGACCACCGCCTTGCATCAGTTGGCCATCCCGCGCCGGCCGACGATCCACGCGTGCCGCACGTCGTACAAGAAGCCGCCCTCCTTCCAGGAAGCGTCCGTCGGGTCACCGTCTTCCCTCGGGGCTTTCCACCGGACACCCTCGAATTCGCTCCGTACGACGCTTCGCACGACGCTCCGTACGACGCTTCGTAACTCCAGCAATGCAGGAAACCTGCCTGACAGGGCAACTCCTGTTACGACCACGTTGCGGCAAAGGCGAAAGGACATAAACCGCAAGCCTCGAAGCAACAGCAGCGCGCTCAGAGGTCGTTTCTCCCGTTGTTTCATCCCGGAATCAGTGGTTGATGCGGCCTTGCGGGGTCGCGGCGGGAAGTCGTACGGCACATAGCGCCACTGCACGGCGGTGCGGTCCGCGTACAGGATTGCGTTCATGATCTCACGCAGGTCGTGTTCAGGTGGGCGGCCGCAATCCCAAGCATGTCGGCACCGCCCGGCCCGCCAGGCCACCAGAAATGGCTCGATCGACTCCCAGCGGGCATCGGAAAGGTCACTCGGATACGCAGCGCGGGCAGATGACGCAGGTCAGGGTCGCCTTGCGGGCACGGTGTCCTTCGTCACCAGCGTATTGCCGGACAGCAGAGCCGGTAGAGGTCGGCCTCGCTCAACAGGTCGCGGTCGGACGGAGTCTGCTGTGTCAACGGAAATACCACGGCACCGTGGACCCGGCATTGCCGGCGCCTCCGCCACCGGAGTCGCGGTGACGCCAAAGCGGCAGTGGCGCTACGTCCCCCGGCTGCCGCCGTCGCTGCCGAACAGCTGCGGCGCGCGGCCGGCCAGGCGAGGCAGCCCCTCCCGGCCACGCGGGATGCCGGGTGGGGCCGCTCCGGAACGTTGGTCATGGACGTGGTGTGTGTCAGCCGCCTGCGAGCGCCGTCCGGGCCGGCGCGGTATCGGCCCGGCCCTTTTCGTACACCGTGAGGCCGCGGGCCAGGTGGAGAGGTACCAGCAGTAGTTCGACGATGAGGGCCTTCCAGGCGTAGACGAGGTTGACGGCTTTGGTGGCGTAGACGCAGGGGATGTTCAGCAGCACCGCCGGCAGCGGGAGTTTGCGTCGGCGGGCGGCGTAGATGAGGGGTGGTGTCGTCAGCAGGAGTTCGGCTCCGGCCCACCAGGCGAAGGCGAGTGCGGGTGGCTGGTCGGTGGTCGCGGCGATCACGAAGGGGGTGGCCCACCAGAGCGGTGCGGTGAGGATTTCCAGGAGGGCCAGCAGTACCCAGAGGGCCAGCAGGGGTTTGTGGCGGAGC
This sequence comes from Streptomyces sp. NPDC048516, assembly GCF_043199875.1. Classification (NCBI taxonomy): domain Bacteria; kingdom Bacillati; phylum Actinomycetota; class Actinomycetes; order Kitasatosporales; family Streptomycetaceae; genus Streptomyces; species Streptomyces sp. NPDC048516. Next base: position 20,507 of record NZ_JBICWS010000026.1, read on the forward strand.
AGTTGTCCGAGGTGGAGGCGGACGTTCTGGCAGAAGCCGGCCATCCAGCGCCAGACCTGTTTACGGAGGTAGGTGAGGTCTTCCGGGTCGGCGGCCAGGGCGACCGCGTCGGAGACGTAGACCGCGCGTCTGCCCGCGATCTGCTGCGACCAGGTGAAATCCATGTCCTCGACGATGGTCCGTTCGGGGAAGCCGCCGAAGGCCGTCAGATCGCAGAGACGGAAGACGGAGCAGCAGCCCGAACACACCATGGGGCTGTTGGCGCGGGCCTGGATCGGGCGGTGCCAGTGGAAGCCGAAAAGGTACTCGGTCGAGCGGCCGCGCTCCCAGATCGTGCGGGTATGGCGGGTGCGGACCGTGCCTGCCGCTACCGAGACGCTTGGGTCGTCGAAGACGGGCAGGACTCTCTCGATGTAGTCCGGTGCGAGGACGGTGTCCGCGTCGACGGCCAGGACGAGGTCGGTGGTGCAGTGTGGAAGGGCGTAGTTCTGCGCCTTGGCCTTGCTGCCGAGATTGCGGGGCGGGCGTAGCACCGTGACGCCGTGTGACGCTGCCACCTCGCCCGTACGGTCCGTGGAGGCGTCGTCCACGACCAGGATCCGGTCAGGCCGGAGCGTTTGGTGTGCCAGCGACTCCAGTGTGGCCGGCAGCCCTTCCTCCTCGTTGTGAGCGGGCACGATGACGGTGATGGTGTGCAACTCGATCTCCCCCTGTCTTGCGGATTGCGCCGACTACGACCGTGAACAGTCCGATCAGGCCGTAGACCATGGTGCTGATGCCGATGAACGGCAGTCCTCCGTGCATGTCACCGACGGTAGGGGGAGGAGCCGCCCGATGGTTGCGGAGGCTACCTCCTGTGGATAACCAGTCGGGGAGGAGTCATCCACAGGAGTTGCCAGGACGGGGGCCCGTGCAGGAGGAGCGGGTCAGCGCGCGTGGGAGCGCGGGGAGCGTGGGGAGCGTGGGGTCACGCGTCTTCTGGGGTGGCCGGGGTTCCGGCCGCCGGGCCGCCGGGCTGCGGTGTGAGCAAGCGGGTGCGGAAGAGGTCGAGTACGTCGTCCAGCGCGGCGCGGGTCGGCTGGCCGGGTTCGTCGATGAGGTGCTCGGTCAGCACGGAGTGGGGTGGCAGCACGGCATCGGGGTTCGCGGTGTCGTCGTCCAGTTCGACGGCGGTGAACGCCGCGCCGAGTTCGCGGCGCAGGAAGGCGAACCGGTCGCCCGGTACCAACCGGTCCGAACGGAACCGCAGCCCCATGACCCGGAGGTCCGCACGCTCGCAACGGCCCCGCACGGCGGCCAGGTCGCCGGCGGAGATATCGATACCGGCGGCCCGGCTCCGGGTGAGAGGCAGCGGCAGGGACGGCTGGGACAGCACGGGGGCGAGAAGGCGCTCATCGGCCGCCATGGCCAGGGCGAAACCGCCGGTCAGGCACATCCCGACAGCTCCGACGCCGGGGCCGCCGCAGCGCTGGTGCTCATGCGCGGCCAGGGCCCGCAGCCAGGTGACCACCGGGGAGGACTTTCCCGTGGCCAGCACGGTGAACTCCCGGCTCACACACACCTTCCACAGGGATGAGGCCGTGTAGAGCCCGGACTTCAGCCGGCCGGCGGACGCAGGGTCGGCATCGCGGCCGGGCGTGCCGAACAGCACCGGGAGCACGGCCGTGCAGCCGAGGGCGGCGACACGTTCCGCGAACGCCAGCACCTTGGGCGTGATGCCGGGTATTTCCGCCATCACGATCACCGCGGGCCCCGTGCCGCGCCGCAGAATCCGGCGGGTGGCGCCGTCATGGGTGAAGGTGCTGCGGTCAAAGCCGGTCAGGTCGTGATCTGCCATGGATTCGGATTACCACCGTCCTGGTCGATTGCGTGGGTCGGGGTCCGTCCGCACACGTACGCCTCGCCCCCGCCCGGCGCGGCTCAACGCGAGGTTATCCAGCGTCGCTTGTGGCGCGCACCTGCGTTCGGTACGCCGCCCGGACCACCACCCGCGCCTGCCCCTCGCAAACCCCCGCACCACTGCCGCGGAACACCATGACGCCGGCCGCCGCGCCCCGTGGGGGCGAGCGCGGCGGCCGGCGGGTGGAGCTGAGGTGGTCAGGTGACTACTTGACGACCTTCAGCAGCTTGTTGGGCGTACCCTCGCTCGGGTTGCTGATCTTGCCGGCCGTGGCGCCGGCCGTCAGGGCCTTCTCCACGTCGGCCGGCTTGGCGTCCTTGTGACCGGCCAGGTAGACCGCGGCAGCACCCACGACGTGCGGGGTCGCCATGGACGTACCGGAGATGGTCTTGGTGGCGTCGTCGCCGCTGTTCCAGTCCGAGGTGATGTCGGAACCGGGGGCGTAAAGGTCCACCGCGCTGCCGAAGTTGGAGAAGTCGGACTGCTCGTCGTCCTTGGTGCTGGAGGCCACGGTGATGGCCTCCTTGACGCGCGCCGGGGAGCTCTGGCCCGCGTCGGAGGACTCGTTGCCCGCCGCGACGCCGAAGGTGACACCGGCGTCGATGGCCTTCTTCACGGCCGTGTCCAGCGCCTCGTCGACGCCGCCGCCGAGCGACATGTTGGCGACCGAGGGGCCCTTGTGGTTCTTGGTGACCCAGTCGATGCCCGCGACGACCTGCTCGGTGGTGCCGGAGCCCTGGCCGTCGAGGACCTTGACGGCCACGACCTTGGCCTTCTTGGCGACACCGTGCTCGGTACCGGCGATGGTGCCGGCCACGTGCGTGCCATGGCCGTTGTCGTCCTCGGCCTTGCCGCCCTTGTCGATGGCGTTGAAGCCGTAGGACGCGCGGCCGCCGAAGTCCTTGTGGCTGATGTGGATTCCGGTGTCGATGACGTAGGCGGTGACGCCCTCGCCCGCGGCGTCGGGGTAGGCGTACTTCTTGTCGCCCTTGGTGTCCGCCTGGTCGATACGGTCCAGGCCCCACGACGGCGGGTTGGCCTGGCTGGCGTTGATGTGGAACTTCTTGTTCTGCACGACCTTGTCGACGGACGGGTCGGCGGCGAGCTGCTTGGCCTCTTCCGTGCTCAGACCGCTTGCCGAGAAGCCGTCGATGGCGGAGGAGTACTGCCGCTTGACCTTGCCGCCGTACTTGGACGCCAGGTCACCGCTCTCGGCGGTACGGACCGACTTCTTCAGCATGACGATGTAGCTGCCGTTCACGGCGCCCTTGGCCTCGGCTCCGTAGATCTTGCCTTCGGCTGCAGGCGACGCACCCGCGGTGACCGCGGTGACGGCGGCGATACCAGTGGCGGCTACCGCGGCGGATATCGCCGTGACGAGCCGCTTCTTGCTGGAACGCTTGTGAGCCATTGCGAGGATTCTCCTCGTTCGTGGTGTGGGGGAAAGCGTTGCGCAATAGCCCGACGAGACCGGAAGATCTGCGCCGGACTGGTTCGAAACCCTGTCTGATTGATGAGTTCAATTCAAGGCTCGCCAGAGCGTGTGAGATAGCCAACAAGGCCGGTGAATTGGGAAAGGTTTCAGAAGTGGTCAAAAGGAACGGCTAGTTGAACCGGACCGACTCAACTCCGTTTACACAGCCGCAATGGAGGGTGACGTCGAGGTGGACGACACCTGCGGCCGGCCGCGGCCCGCCCGCCGGATGAGGGGTGTCACGAGAGTGCTTGTCGCGCTCATGACGGCTTTCTTCAGGGCCAGTTGAGAGATATGCGGTCAGGTGCGCGCCGCGCCCCTCATCGCTGATAGCGGGCCAGGACCAGATTGCCGTCCCGGACGAGGCGCCTGCGCACGGTGTCCAGGTCGACGGCCCCGCTGTAGTACTCCTGCAGGCCAGGGGTGGCGATCTTGTCCTTCCACTCCGGGTAGCCACGGACGGACTGGGCCGGGGCGGAGCGCAGGGAGCTCGCCAGCGCGGTGCCGGTCGCCCAGTCGTACCGGGCGACCCGGAGTGCCGGATCCCTGAGCGCTTCCCGTCCCGTGGGCAACAGCCAGTCCCCCAGTGCGAGCCGGACCATGTTCGGCGGGCGGAGGAGGAAGTCGATGAAGGCCATCGCCGCCTCCTTGTACGGGCAGTCCTCGGCGATCGACAGCGTCTGCGGGCTCACCCCCTGGTCCGGGGTGGTGCCCCGGGGAGCGGGCAGCACCGTCCAGTCGAAGCCCTTGGGCGCCTGCTGGGCGATCTGCTGACGGTAGGAGAAGCCGAGCGGCACCATGGCATAACGCCCGGCGAAGAAGCCCGGGAGGGTGTCGGAGCCGCCCATGCCCAGGGTCGTACGGGAGGCGCTGCGGTCCACGTTCACCTGGTCGTGGATGGTGCGCGGCACCACCTGGTCGGCGGGGCCGAAGCGGACCTCCACCTTTCCGTCGGGACGACGGTGGAACATCCGGCCGCCCGTGGACAGGGCGAGGTTCAGGGTCGCCGAGACCGGTTCCTTCAGGGGCCAGGCGACGCCGTGGCCGGTGCCGTGGGTCAGCCGCCGCGCCGCCTCCCTGAACTCCTCCCAGGTCCAGGGGCGTTCGGGCGTCGGGATGCGCACGCCTGACCGGTGCAGCTTCGCGCGGTTCGCGATCAGCACCCGCGGTTCCTGGAGGAACGGGACGCCGTACACCCGGCCGTCGAAGGTGGCGGTCTCCCAGCTCCGCTGCGGGATGTCGCGTCTCAGGCGCGGCGGCAGGAGAGAGCTGAGGTCGGCGAGATTCCCGCCGTAGGCGAAGTCCGCGAGGTCGTCGGCGGCGTCGTGGATGACGTCCGGCGCCTCGCCGCCCTCGAAGGAGGTCAGCAGCTGGTCGTGGACGGTGGGCCAGGCACCCTGGACGTACTGCACCTGGACCTCGGGATGCTGTCCGTTCCATGCTGCGACCAGGTGCTTGGTGGCCTTGAGGGAGTCCTGCTGCCAGGCCAGCGACTGGAAGCGCAGAGTGATCCGGCCGCCGGACGCGTGCCGTCGCCGGTCGCCGGAACAGCCCGGCAGCAGCCCCGCGGCGGGCAGTGCGGCGGCGGCCGCGAGCAGGCCCCGCCGGCTGAAACGAGCCGTGGGCGCGGGGGTGTTGTCGCCGCGGGGCATCAGCTCTTCACCGCCCCGGCGAGCATCCCGCCCGTGATCCGCCGCTGGATGACGGCGAAGAGGAGCAGGCTCGGGAGGGTGGCGAGGAGTGCGGCGGCGGCGAGCGGCCCGAGGTCGGCAACGCCCTCCGCCCCGAGGAAGTGGGTGAGGACGACCGGCAGCGTCTGCTTCCCGGGTGACTTGAGCAGGACCAGGGCGAAGAAGAATTCGTTCCAGGCGGTGATGAAGGCGAACAGCGCGGTGGCGACGATGCCCGGCGCGAGCAGCGGTGCGGTGACCGAGATGAGCGTACGGAGCCGGCCGGCGCCGTCCACGGCCGCCGCCTCCTCCAACTCGGGTGGCAGGGCGCGGACATAGCCGGTCAGCATCCACAGGGCGAACGGCAGCGACCAGACCACATAGACCATGATCAAACCGGTCCGGGAGTCCACCAGATGGAGTCCCTTCAGGATCAGGAAGAGCGGGATGATCACCAATACCAGCGGAAAGGCCTGGCTGATCACGACCCAGCCGGTGGCCGCCCGCGAGAGGCGGTTGCGGTAGCGGGCCAGGACATACGCCATCGGGGTCGCCAGCACGATCGCGATCAGCGCGGAAACCGCCGCGGCCAGCAGGCTGTTGCCCGCGGCCGCCGGCAGTGGCTGCTGGGTGAAGGCCTGCCGGAAGTTCTCCAGGGTGGGCGCCTCGGGGATCCACGTGGGGTGGATGCTGCCGAGTTCACGCGGTGGCTTGAAGGCGGTGGAGATCAGCCAGAGGAACGGGAAGGCGAGGAAGGCGAGATAGGCGACGAGGGCGGCGTACTGGCCGGTGCGGGTGGCGGTACGCCGGGCGGTGGGAGTGGCGGTGCGCCGGGCGGTGGGGGCGGCACGGTGTTGGCGGGTGCGGGTGGTGGCCGTGTGCCGTCGGGCGGTGGGGGCGTCCCCCGTGCCGCTGCTCTCCCCGCCGCTCACCGGTCGTCGTCCCCTCACCGGTCGTCGTCCCCCTGCAGCCGGCCGGCCAGGTAGACCGCCAGCAGGACCGAGATCACCGCGACCATGGCCAGGCCCATCGTGGCGGCATAGCCGAACTGCCCGTAACGGAAGGCCTCTTCGTACGCGAAGAGCATCGGCAGCCGGGTCCGGCCGCCCGGCCCGCCGTCGGTCAGCACGAAGACCAGGGCGAAGGAATTGAAGTTCCAGATGAAGTTGAGCGCGGTGACGGCGAGCGCGATGGGCCTGAGCGCGGGCCAGGTGACCGTACGGAAGCGGCGCCAGGCGCCCGCGCCATCCATCGACGCGGCCTCGTGTAGTTCGCGGGGCACGTTCTGGAGGCCGGCCAGGAGGGTGACGGTGGTCTGGGGCATCCCGGCCCAGATGCCGACGACGATGACCGCGGGCAGGGCGGTGGCCAGGCCGCTCAGCCAATCCCGGCCGTCGGGGGCGCCGGACAGTCCGAGGCTGCGCAGCGTCTCGTTCAGGATGCCGGCGTCCGGGTGGTAGACCAGCCGCCACATGATGCCGACGACCACCTCCGGCATCGCCCACGGGATGATCGCCAGCGTCCGGGCCGCCCAGCGCAGCCGCAGCGGGAGGTGGAGCAGCAGGGCGAGGCCGAGGGCGAGGAAGAACTGCGGGACGGTGACCCCGAAGGCCCAGACCAGCCCGATCCGGAAGGAGTCCCAGAACAGGGTGTCGTGGAAGAGGTCGGAGAAGTTCAGCAGCCCCACGAAACGGGTGGCCTGGGTCCGGCCCGACTGGGCGTCGGTGAAGGCCAGTCCGATACCGTAGAGCAGCGGGCCCACGCTCAGTACCAGGATCGGGATCAGAGCCGGCAGCACGAGGAACCAGGCGCCGTGAGCACGCCGGATTCGGGCGGCACGGTCCGCGGCCGCTGCGGGAGACCGCCGTGGCGCGGTCGCCAGGGTCACGGCCGCAACTCCCCGCGGCGTGGCCCGGCCGGTCTGCCGTCGTGTGCCCCCGCGGTCGGCACCCCTGCCATCCCGTCCCCTCTCCCCCGTCTCTCCCCCATCGGCCGTTGCCGGCCGCTTCCGGTCGCTTTTGGCCGTTCCCCGCCGCCACCGACCACTGCCGCTCGCTCCCGGCCGCCGTCATCGTCGTGACGGCGGCCACATCCCGTCAAGGTCCTGGCCGGATTCCTCGGAGGATCTTCCACGTCGGAGGTCTTCCGGGCTGCTCCGGCGGACCTGCAACACTGGTCGCGTTCACGCACCGCAGGAGGTACCCCAGGAGGCACCCGATGACCGAACCGAGCCCCGCCGCCTTCACCGAAGCGCGCGCCCGGGACGTACTGGCCTCGGCAGGACGCCCCGATGCGGCGGCCGACGCCGCGTTGCTCGCGCTCGGCGAGAACGCCGTCTTCGCCCTCGGCGACAACGGGCCGGTCGTACGGGTGGGCCGCAGCGCCGAACTCCTGGAGCGGGCCGAACGGGAACTGGCGGTGGCGCGGTGGCTGGCGGCCGAGGGGGTGCCGGCCGTACGGGCCGCGGAGCCCGTGGCCACCTTGGTCGACGGACATCCCGTCACCTACTGGCACCGGCTGCCGGAGGCCGTCCGGCCGGCCGGGCCGGACGATCTCGCCGTCCTGCTGAAGCGGGTCCATGCTCTGCCGGAGCCACCGTTCGCGCTGCCGCGGCGCGAACTGCTCGGTGGCGTCGAGCGGTGGCTGCGGCTGGCCGACGACGCCGTGTCGGCCCCCGACGCGGAGTATCTGCGCGGGCGGCGGGACGCCTTCGCGGCGGCCGCCACGGCCCTGGAACCGCATCTGCCCCGCGGCCCCATCCATGGCGACGCGCTGACCCGCAACGTTCATGTCGGGCCCGACGGACCGGTGCTGGTCGACCTGGAGACCTTCTCCTCCGATCTGCGGGAACACGACCTGGTCGTCATGGCGCTGAGCCGGGACCGCTATGGCCTGTCCCCGGACGCGTACGACACCTTCGTGTCCGTTTACGGCTGGGATGTACGGGACTGGGAGGGATGCGCCGTGCTGCGTGGCTCCCGGGAGACGGCGAGCTGTGCCTGGGTGTCCCAGCACGCGCCCGGAAACCCGGCGGCGCTCAAGGAGTTCCGGCGCCGGATCGCCTCACTGCGCGACAAGGACGCGACGGTGCGGTGGTATCCGTTCTGAGGCGCATGGCCGGAGGCCTGATCCGGGCTTCCCGGAGCGGAGAGAAGCGGGAAGAAGCAGAGGGGTGCCCGGAGGAGCCGGGAGAGGGGCCCCCACCCGCTGTCTTCGGGAAGTTCGCGGGCCCCGGCACGCGGCACGGCCGTGACGACGCCCTCCGCTCTCGCTCAGGCCTCGGCTTCGGCCGCGGCCCCGGCCTGGTACGGAATCAGGGGCCAGGCCCGCTCGACTATCGCCCGTGGGTCGCCGGAGCGCCGCAAATACGCCTGGAACGAGGCGGCCTGTTCGGCGGCCGCCTGCTCCTGGAGCGCGTGGAGGGCACGGGGCGAGGGGATGGCGACGGCCGGGTACGTCTCCCCGATGCGCCGGGCGACCCCGGCCGCGGCCGCCGCGTCGGCGCCCGCTTCATGGGCACCGTCCAGCCGGACGCCGTAGTGGCCGCAGAGCGCCTGCAGTGCACGCTTTCCCTTGCGGTAACGGTCCACATGCTTGTCCAGGACGAGGGGATCGATGACCGGCGCGGGGGCGTGTCCGAGACGTTCGGTCAGCGTCGGCAGGCCGTGGCGCCGGCACTCGCGGTCCAGGAGGGAGAGGTCGTAGCGGGCGTTCATCACCACCAGAGGGATGTCCGCGCGCAGGGCCTCGGCCAGCGCCTCGGTGATTTCCTCTATGGCGGTGGCCGGCGGGCGGCCGTGTTCTTGGACATATGCGGTGGATATGCCGTGAATGGCCGCCGCTTCCTCGGGAATCGGAACCCCCGGGTCGAGCAGCCAGGTCTGCTGCCCGGCCGCGCGGCCGTCCCCCTCCAACCGGATCAGCGCGGCGGTGACGATACGGTCCCGCTCGACATCGGTGCCCGTGGTCTCCAGGTCGAAGCTGACCAACAGCTCCTGATGCCAGCTCATGCCGAATCCTCGCTACGCTCGCTCATGCGGCCTCCTTCGGTGGTACTTCCCCCGTTGCTCGCCCACTCTCCCACGCACCACTGACAATCGACCGGCCGCATATCGCGACGGGGCAGCCACGGGCGGCCCGCAGCCCTAGGCTGACCGCCATGGACCTACGGCTGGCAGGACAGGGCGCGCTGGTGACGGGCAGCAGCTCGGGGATCGGGGCGACGATCGCCGGGATGCTGGCGGACGAGGGCTGCGACGTCCTCGTCCACGGGCGCAGCGCGGGAGCCGCGGCGGCCGTCGCCGAGCAGGTCGCGGCCCGCGGCGTACGGGCCGAAGTGGTGCTCGGGGATTTGACGGAGCCGGGCGTCGCCGAGCAGGTCGCCCTCACCGCACGAGACTTCGGGGCCCGCATCCTCGTCAACAACGCCGGTCCGTTCGCGGAGCACGACTGGGAGAGTTCCCGGCCGGCCGACTGGCGGGCCGCCTTCGAGGGGAACGTGCTGCCGACGGTGCGGGTCAGTCAGACGCTGCTGCCGTCGCTGCGGGCGTACGGGTGGGGCCGGGTGATCACCATCGGCAGCCGGGCGGTGCGGACCCCACTGCCCAACATGGTGGCGTACTCCGCCGCCAAGGCCGCCGTGGTGAACATGACCACCAGCCTGGCCCGGCATCTCGCCGGGACCGGTGTCACCGCGAACTGCGTGAGTCCGGGGGTGATCGCCACCCCCTCCATGTCCCGGATGTTCGAGGAGCGGGCGGCCGGGGGCGAGGGCCCCGGGGCGGGCCCGGAGGGCGGACCGGACGAAGCGGAGATCGTTGCGGAGTACGCGCCCAACCCGAGCGGGCGGCTGGGGCGCCCGGAGGACATCGCCGCCGCGGTCGCCTACCTTGCGAGCCCGCTCGCCGATTACGTCAACGGGATCGAGCTGCGGGTCGACGGAGGCATCACGGGGACCCCGTAAGACGCCTCCGCCGCCCCGCGGACACGGTCAGGAAACCGGCCGCGAATCCGCCCACATGCTCTCGAATTCCTCCCGGTAGGTCTCGAAGAGGCCGTGGTCACCGTCCCGGGCGTCCTGGCGGACGACCTCCCGGCCGCCGCCGCGGAGGACGAGGACGGGGGACTCCATGCCACGGCTCTTGCGGAGGTAGGGCTGGACAACGGCCACGCCGTCGGGGCCGTCCCCGTCGACGAGGTAGGCGGTGAAGCGCGGAGTCTCGTCGAAGACCTGGATCTCGAAGGCACCGGGGTCGCGCAGCCGGGCGCGTACCCGTCGCATGTGGAGGATGTTCATCTCGATGGAGCGGCTCATCTCGCCCTTCTTCAGGCCGATTTCGCGCTCCCGGCGGCGGACCGCGCTGCTGGCCGGGTTGAGGAAGAGCAGGCGGACACGGCAGCCGGATTCGGCGAGCCGGACCAGCCGGCGCCCCGAATAGTTCTGGACCAGGAGGTTCAGCCCTATGCCGACGGCGTCGAGCCGGCGGGCGTTGCCGAACAGGTCCTCGGCGGGGAGCTGGCGCTGCAGCCGCACCCGGTCGGAGTGCACCCCGATCACGTCCGCGTAGCGATCGCCGACCAGGTCCTCCACCGCGTCGATGGGCAGCCGTCCGGAGATCCGGGTGCCGACGCCGGAGCCGAGGATGTCCAGGAGGCGGGCGGAGGCGCGCTCGGCCTGGGCGAGGACCGTCTCGGACAGGGCGCGGTTGCGCGAGACGATGTTGCGGGCGACCTCGAGTTCGTCGAGGGCCAGCTCGACCTCGCGGCGGTCGTCGAAGTACGGCTCGAAGCAGGGCCAGTGCTGGACCATCAGTTCGCGCAGTTGCGGCAGCGTCAGAAAGCTGACGATGTTGTCGTCGGCGGGGTCGAGGAGGTAGCCCTTGCGACGGCTGACCTCGCGGACGGCGACCGCGCGCTGGACCCACTCCTGCCCGGCGGGACCGGCCGCCGCGATGACCCATTCGTCGCCGTGCACCGGCTCGTAGATGGGCCGCAGCACGGCCGCGACGACGGCCCGCAGCCGTTGCTCGACGAGATTCAGCCAGATGTAGGCGCGGCCGGCCCGCCGGGCTCGTGTGCGCACCTCGCTCCAGGCGTCGGCGCCCCAGTCCAGCTCCGCCCCGATTTCCAGCGGGCGTGCCAGGGACACCGCGCCGGGCGGTGCGTCGACGGAGCCGCCCTCATGGCCCTCATGACTCTCGTCACCAGGGGGCAACTCCAGCCCGCCGCTCACCTGCCACCGCCTTCCGAACCCCCGTGCCAACGATCAAGGCAGACTACTGCGGTGCGGGAGGCGGTGCAGCAGGATGGGTCGAGTCGGTTACCAACTCCCCTTACCCATAGTGCCCGTTGTGCCCGGACAGTGCGGGTGGAGTGAGCGGATTCATAGCGGTGACGTCACGGGGAACCAGCTGGAAGCCCTGCCAGTGAACAGGCATGGGCTCCTGGTCCTCGTCCCTGGCGATGTGATGGAACCCGATGTTGACCCACGCGATGGGGTGTTTCAGCGGCTGGCCGTTGACCCAGGTGTCGACGCTCTTGCCGGCCCGCGAGCCGCAGTTGGCCAGGTTGTTGCTGGCGAACTGCTCACATTTGTTGTACTCGGTGAAGTAGATGTCATGTGTGGTGTAACTGCGTCCGGTGTACCTGGTCGAGGGGCCCGGCACGATCTGGTACGAGCGCGGGTGGCCGTCCTGGTTCTTTCCGGTGTCGCTCACCACCCGCCACCAGCGCAGCGGGCCGGAGTCCCCGGCCAGCTCCTTGGTGACGGGGGTGCGGGTGGTGCGGATGGTGGGGGTGCTGCCGCCGGGTCGGATGGTGGTCGCGGAGTCGAACTGCTCGACCTTGTTGGCGGCGCTGCCGTCCAGGCCGAAGTTCAGCCGCCAGAAGACGTTGTGGCTGTGGCTGGTGGCGTAGTCCTTGGCGCCCTTGCCGATCGGCGTGCCACGGCCGTCGCCGGCGTCGAAGTCGCTGGGTGAGAGGGTGCCGGTGGCGCCGATCTGCAGGGTCATGGTGCCGTCGCCGGAGAACCGCCACTCGCTGATGTACTCGTACCAGCCGGTCTTGTTGACGGTGTAGAGCAGCAGGTCCTTGCCCTGGAGCTGGTAGGTCCTGGCGTGCTCGCCGGGGTAGGGGCCCACCCGGTAGGCGTGGCCGCGGGCGCGGGTGGTGGCGCACAGGCCGCTGACGTCGGGGTGCGCGGCGTCATAGGCACCGGGCACCCTGACCGTCTTGATGGTGCCGCCGGGACATTCGGCGGGATCGAGCTTCATCAGCCCCTGGGCGAAGCCCTGACCGGTGAGGTCGTCGTATTCGTTGCCGCCGTCGTCGTACGGGACGTGGATCTGGGCGAGTTTGGCGGTGGTGAGCACCTTGATCGGCGCGCGTTCGCCCTTGGGCTGGTAGGAGACGTCGTCCAGGACGAGGCCGGCATTGCCCTCGTAGTGCCAGCACATCCGCCAGACGGTGCCGCCCTCGAGCGTCTGGGTGATGCGGTAGGCGGCGCTGCAGCGGGGAGCGGGGGCGGCCGGGCCCGCACGGAGGGGGGCGCCGGGGGCTTCGGGGGCGGCCTGGGCGGCGGAGCCGGTCAGCAGGGCGGTCGCCATGAGCAGCACGGGGACGGCGGTGAGGGCCGCGGCACGGCGGCGCGGGCGGCGGGTACCGGCGGGGCGTCTTTCGGGCATACAAGGGCTCCCGGGGAAGGAGTGGCGGGGTCGGCGGTGCGCAGGGCGGTCAGCCGAGGCGGGCGACGGTACGGGCGCTGAGGTCGATCACCAAGCGGCGGGTGTCGATCCACGGGCCGTTCTTCACCTTGGTGAAGAGGCGGATACAGCGGTGTTCCCCGCAGTCGCCCAGGGCGCCCGGCGCCTCGCCCTCCGCGCGGCCGCGGTAGACGAAGCCGGTCACGGCGAGCGGGTCGGGACCGGTGAGGTCGCGTCCGGTGGCCTCCCGATAGTCCTGGCGCAGCCCGGATCCCAGCGGGTCGGCGATCAGCAGCCGGGACGCCTCGACGGCCTCGGCGTGGCTGGGCGGCGGCTGGACGCCGTGCTGGGTGTCCGCCGACTCCACCTTCGAGGTCGTGAGGTTGACGGTCGTGGTGAGGTAGCTGTCGCTCCGGTAGTCGTAGAAGGAGACCAGTGCCCGGCGCGGCGGGTCGGCGAGCTCGGCCTCCGCGGGGGCGGGCTCGGCCAGGTCGGTGGTGAGGGCTTCGGGCCCGGGCCGTCCGGTGACGTCGGCGGCGACGCCGCGCCGGGTGCGCGGCAGGGCCAGATCCCGGGCGCGCCTCAGTTCGTCGCCGGTGAGCGGATCCCGTCCCCGGCCGCGTTCCCCCTGCGGTCCGGCTGCCTCGACGACGCCGGGCGGCGGTGGCCCCGGATCGTGTCCCGGCACGGACGGGCCGGCCGCTCCGGGCCGGCTCCGGCCGCTCGCTCCGTCGGCGGCGTCCGCGCCGGCGGGCAAGGTGATCGCGGCCATGACGGCGGTGCCGGTCAGCGCGAGGGCGGTGCCCGCGAGGACCTTGCCGAGGTGGCGGTGCATCAGGTGGCGCACGGTTCCCCCCTGCTGTCACATTCCGTGACATGCATGTCGGATCCCCCGTCCGTCCTCCAACAGGACGACCAGTAGGACGATCCGACATCGCGACAGGTTGCTCCACCATTGAGCGGAGATCCCGCGAAAAGCCCTCTGTGTGCGAGAAGTTGCGAAAAGTTGGGGAAGGATTTCGATTCGTTTCGCGGATGTGCGTCGTGGAGTCGCCGCTGCGCCCGAGAAGAAAGTGGAAGAGTCTACCCATGCAGGTCTGGCCGGGACAGATGTATCCGCTGGGTGCCACCTATGACGGGGCGGGCACCAACTTCGCGGTGTTCTCCGAAGCCGCGAAGCGCATCGAACTGTGTCTGCTGCACGACGACGGTTCGGAGACCGCCGTCGAGCTGCGGGAGAGCGACGCCAATGTGCGGCACGCGTATCTTCCGGGGGTGATGCCGGGGCAGCGCTACGGCTTCCGGGCGCACGGTCCGTACGAACCGGAACGGGGGCAGCGCTGCAACTCGGCAAAGCTGCTGCTCGATCCGTACGCACGGGCCATGAGCGGCCGGATCGACTGGGACGAGGCCGTCTACGGCTACCACTTCGGGCGTCCCGAGGTCCGCAACGACCTCGACTCGGCGCCGCACACCATGGCGTCGGTGGTGGTCAACCCGTACTTCGACTGGGGTGACGACCGCCCGCCCCGCACCGCGTATCACGAGACGGTGCTCTACGAGGCCCATGTCAAGGGCCTGACGATGCGCCATCCGGAGCTACCCGACGAGCTGCGCGGCACCTATGCCGCGCTGGCGCATCCGGCGATCATCGACCACCTCACCAAGCTCGGGGTGACCGCGCTGGAGCTGATGCCGGTGCACCAGTTCGTCCAGGATCACCGGCTGGTGGACGCGGGACTGACGAACTACTGGGGCTACAACACCATCGGGTTCTTCGCCCCGCACAACGCCTATGCGTCCTGGGGCGACCGCGGGCAGCAGGTGCTGGAGTTCAAGACGGCGGTGCGGGCACTGCACCAGGCCGGTATCGAGGTGATCCTCGACGTCGTCTACAACCACACCGCCGAGGGCAGCCATCTGGGCCCGACGCTGTCGTTCCGGGGGCTGGACAACGCCTCGTACTACCGGCTGTCGGACGACAAGCAGTACTACATGGACACCACGGGCACCGGGAACTCGCTGCTGATGCGCAGCCCGCATGTGCTCCAGCTGGTGATGGACTCGCTGCGCTACTGGGTGCAGGAGATGCGGGTGGACGGCTTCCGCTTCGATCTGGCGGCGACGCTGGCCCGGCAGTTCCACGAGGTGGACCGGCTGTCGTCGTTCTTCGACCTGGTCCACCAGGACCCGGTCGTCAGCCAGGTGAAGCTGATCGCCGAGCCGTGGGACGTCGGCGAGGGCGGCTACCAGGTGGGGAACTTCCCTCCGCTGTGGACCGAGTGGAACGGGAAGTACCGCGACACCGTGCGGGATCTGTGGCGGGGCGAACCGCGCACCCTGGCCGAGTTCGGATCCCGGCTGACGGGTTCGTCGGACCTCTACCAGGAGGACGGGCGGCGGCCGCTGGCCTCGGTGAACTTCGTGACCTGCCATGACGGCTTCACGCTGCACGATCTGGTCGCGTACAACGAGAAGCACAACGAAGCCAACGGCGAGGACAACCGGGACGGCGAGCGCTTCAACCGGTCATGGAACTGCGGTGCCGAGGGGCCGGCCGACGATCCCGGCGTGCGCCGGCTGCGGGCGCGGCAGATGCGCAACTTCGTCGCCACGCTGATGCTGTCGCAGGGCGTGCCGATGCTCAGCCACGGGGACGAGTTCGGCCGCAGCCAGGACGGCAACAACAACGCGTACTGCCAGGACAACGAGCTGTCGTGGGTGCGCTGGCCGGAGCGGGGACCGGGCGGGAGCGCCGGCACACCGGGCGAGGCCGGGGCCACGGAAGAGGCGTACGAGGCGTCGGAGGCGGATGAGGCGTCGTCGGGGGACGCGGCACCGGAGAGGGACGCGGAGCAGTGGGCACTGCTGGAGTTCGTCCGGCAGATGGTGTGGCTGCGGCGCGACCATCCGGTGTTCCGGCGCCGGCGGTTCTTCCAGGGGCACCCGATGGAGGGCACCCACGACGAGCTCTCCGACATCGCGTGGTTCACGGCGGGCGGCGAGGAGATGGGGCCGCGCGACTGGCAGTCGGTGCACGCCAAGTCGCTGGCGGTGTTCCTCAACGGCAGCTCGATCTCCGAACCGGGTCCGCGGGGCGAAACGATCACCGACGACTCGTTCCTGCTGATGTTCAACGCCCACGACCAGGAGAAGGAGTTCATCGTTCCGGCGCACCTCGGCCGGCAGTGGCAGATCATCGTGGACACCGACCGGCCCCAGGCGGTGGCGGACGGCGGCGGCGCCAAGGTCAAGGCCGGCGACCGGCTGACGCTCATCGGCCGGAGCCTGCTGGTGCTGCAGCGGCCGGCCTAGCGGCGGCGGGGCGCCGGGCCGGGGAGCCGAGAGCGAGGACGAGGATCGCCGCGGCGGCTCCGACGGCGACGGCGAAGGCGGCGCAAGGGCCGTGGGCCTCGGCGAGCCGGCCGGAGGCGGCCAGGGACAAGGCCTGGCGCCATCGAGGCGCGCAGGCCGTGCACCGGACGGGGCATCCGGGCGCGGTCCGCACGCCCCAGGCACGGGACGTACGGAGATCTACGGCCGTTCCGCCCGCCCCGTTGGAGGAAAGGACGACGCTCATGCCGGGCAGGGAGGAGACAACGGGCCGTCAGCGGGGTACGGGTGTCCCCATGACGCAGCCACCGAGTCCGTCGCCGACCGCCACCTACCGGCTGCAGCTCCAGCCGGACTTCCCGTTCGCCGCCGCCGAGCGGGCGGTCCCGCATCTGGCCGCGCTGGGCGTCTCCCATCTGCATCTCTCGCCGGTCCTGGAGGCGGTGCCGGGGTCCACACACGGCTATGACGTGGTCGATCATGCGGCGGTACGGGCCGAGCTGGGCGGCGAGCAGGGGCTGCGGGCGCTGGCGGCGACGGCCAGGTCGCACGGCCTCGGGCTGGTCGTGGACCTGGTGCCGAACCATATGGCCGTGCCCGGGCCGGTGTCGCTGAACGGCCCGCTGTGGCAGGTGCTGCGCGACGGCCCGGCGTCCCCGTACGCGCGGTGGTTCGACATCGACTGGGACGCCGGACACGGCGGCCGGCTGCTGCTGCCGGTGCTCGGGGGCCGGCTCGGCGAGGAGGCGCGGCACTTCCGCGTCGAGGGCGACGTGCTGCGCTATCACGAGCATGCCTTTCCGCTGCGTCCCGGTACGGAGGGGCTGGAACTGACCCGCCTCCTGGAAGCCCAGTGGTACCGCCTCGCCTGGTGGCGGCTGGCCCGCAGTGAGCTCAACTACCGCCGCTTCTTCACCATTGCGGAGCTGATCGCGGTCCGTGCCGAGGACCCCGAGGTCTTCGAGGCGACCCATGGCACGGTGCTGCGGCTGATCCGCGAGGGCGTCATCGACGGGCTGCGCATCGACCATCCGGACGGCCTGGTGGATCCCGGCGGCTATCTGGCCCGCCTGCACGAAGGGACCGGCGGCCGCTGGACGGTGGTCGAGAAGATCCTCACCGGCGGTGAACTGCTGCCGGAGAGCTGGGCCTGCGCGGGCACCACGGGCTATGACGCCCTGCGCCACATCGATGGTCTGTTCGTCTGCCCGCAGGGCGCCGGACGGCTCTTCTCCCACTACCGGGACTTCGTCACCCCGCTGGCCGACGAGGGCGGCGACTGGGAGGAGACGGTGCGCCGGGCCGCGTACGAGGTCATCACGCACGATCTGGCCGCGGAGGTCGAGCGGCTGGTGCGAACCGCGGCCCGCGTCAGCGCCCGCGTCCCCGAGCCGGGCGACCATGCGCCCTGGGCGCTGCGCCATGCCATCCGTGAGCTGATGGTGCGGCTTCCGGTCTACCGTCCGTACCCCGCGGACCCGGGTCAGGCCGAGCAGGACGCGGCGATGCTGGGCACGGCCGCGGCGGGGGCGCGCACCGCCTTCCGGGTGCCCGAGGAGGCGCGGGCGGTGGATCTGATCCACGATCTGGCGCTCGGCCGGCTGCCGGAACACCCGGATCACGACCGCGGGGACTGCGCCGACTTCGCCGCGCGGTTCGCCCAGACCGCGTCCGCACTGCACGCCAAGTCCGTGGAGGACACCGCCTTCTACCGCTATCCGGTGCTGCTGTCGGCCTGTGAGGTCGGCGGCGCCCCCGGGGAACCGGCGCTTCCCCCGGAGGCGTTCCATGCGTACTGCGCACGGGTGCAGCGGGACCGTCCGGCGGCCGGCACGGTGCTCTCCACGCACGACACCAAGCGCAGCGCCGATGTCCGGGCCCGGATCGCGGTGCTGTCGGAGTGCCCGGACCGGTGGCGGGACGTGCTGGGCGCGATGGCCGAGGAGGCGGTGTGCGACGTCGGCGTCAGTGGGCAGGGCGGCGCGGGGCCGGCGGATCCGATGGTGTCGTGGCTGGCCTGGCAGACCGCGTTCGGCCTGGGTGCGCCTCGCGACGGAGCCGCGGCGGAGCGGGTGGCGCCCGCGGTCCTCAAGGCCGCACGGGAGGCCGGGCTGCGCACCTCGTGGACGGAGCCGGACACGGGCTACGAGGAGGCGGTCGAGGAGTTCGTACGCAACGGGCCGTGCGGTCCCACGGCCGCACCGCTCACCGCGCTGGACGAGGAAGTCGCCCCCTTCGTCCGCGCCAATGTGCTGGGCGCGGCGCTGCTGCATCTCACCATGCCGGGCGTCCCCGACCTCTATCAGGGCACCGAACGCGCCTATGCCGCACTGGTCGACCCGGACAACAGGCGGCCGGCCCGCTTCGGTCCGGAGCTGCTGTCCGAGCTGGACGCCGGCGTCGCGCCACGCGATCTGTCCGCCGAAAAGCTCCGGCTGACCGCCGCGGCACTGCGGCTGCGGCGCGCCCGTCCCCAGTGGTTCGGCGCCGCCGCGTCGTACGAGCCGGTGTACGCGGAGGGCCCGGCGGCCGAGCACTGTGTGGCGTTCTGCCGCAGCGGCCGGGTGCTGACGGTGGTGACCCGTCTGTCGCTGCGTCTGGTGGAGACCGGCGGCTGGTGGGACACCCTGCTGCGGCTGCCGCCGGGCGGCCCCTGGCGCGAGCTGCTGACCGGCCGCGAGCTGCCGGGGGGCGCGGCGGTGGGGCTGAGCGAGCTGCTGGCGGTGTCACCGGTGGCGCTGTTCGTGGCGGAGTGAGAGGGCGTCAGGTACCGGCGTCGCCGGTGGTCCCCGCCGCGCTGAGGTACCCGGTGAACTCCGCGGCGGCGCCGGTCAGTTCGACCCGCGAGAAGACGGTGATGTCGCGGTGCCAGGGCGGGTCGGTGGGCACCGACGCGCAGTCCAGGCCGAGGAGTTCATGGGCCGCGGTCAGCAGCACGCCGACGCCCGCCGCGGCCATCCGGACGGCGGTCGAGCTGTGCTGGGTGCGGACGGCGGTACGCGGTGTGAAGCCGGCCCGTTCGCACTCCAGGTCCAGCCAGCGCCGTCCGCCGACCAACGGCTCCAGGCTGCAGCGCACCCACGGGCGGTCCGCCAGCTCCGCGAGGCGTACCGACTCCCGGGCGGCGAGCGGGTCACCGTGCGGGACGACCAGCACCATCCGTTCCTGTCCCACGACCGTGACCGGCCCCGGCCACTCCCGCGGAGGCGGGCCGAGCGCCATATCGGCGACGCCGCGGGCCATCTGCTCGGACAACTCCTCGGTGGTGGCGTACTCATGGAGCACCAGACGCACGCCCGGATGCTCGCGGGCCCAGCGTGCGCAGACCTCCGGGAGGACCCCGATCGCCTGTGCGTGCACGGTCGCGATATGCAGTTCGCCGCTCCGGGCGCCGCCCGCCGCGAGCGCGGCACGGCGGGCCTGCCGGGCGCTGCGGACGGCGAGTTCGGCATGCGGGAAGTAGGCCCGCCCCATCGCGGTCAGCCGCACGCCGCGGGTCATCCGCTCCAGCAGCGGGCCGCCGACCTCCCTCTCCAGCGCCTTGATCTGATGCGAGAGCGCGGACTGGGTGACGTGCAGCGCCTCGGCGGCGCGGGTGAAGGACTCCCGCTCGACGACCTCGACGAGGTATTCCATCTGCCGCAGGCTCATGCCCGCCCCTCCCCCTGTGACCGGCCCGCCTCATGAAGCCACACCCCCATGAAGCCTCTGCATCAACTCCATAGAAACATTGCCTTGGACTCATCACCGCAGGTGGGCGGAGTCTGCTCACATGAGTCAGACAGACATGCACACGACGGACGTCCTCGTCATCGGCGGCGGCACCGGTGGCTACAGCACCGCGCTGCGCGCCGCGTCCCTGGGCCTGCGGGTGGTGCTGGCCGAGCGTGACCTGGTCGGCGGCACCTGCCTGCACCGTGGCTGCATCCCCAGCAAGGCCATGCTGCACGCCGCCGAGCTGGTGGACGGCATCGCGGAGGCCCGCGAGCGGTGGGGCGTCAAGGCCACCGTCGACTCCCTCGACTGGTCGGCCCTGGTGGCCACCCGCGACGCCCTCGTCGCCCGCAACCACCAGGGTGTGGTGGGGAACCTGCAGGCGGCAGGCGTACGGACCGTCCGGGGAACGGCACGGCTGACCGGCCCCCGCACCGTCCACGTCGAGGGCGCCGGGGAGTTCACCGCGCGGCGCGGCATCGTCCTTGCCACCGGCTCCCGGCCGCGCCTGCTGCCCGGCCTGGCGGCCGATGGCCGCCGCGTCGTGACCAGCGACGACGCGTTGTTCGCCCCCGGACTCCCGGCGTCCGTGGTGGTCCTGGGCGGCGGCGCGATCGGGGTCGAGTACGCGTCCTTCCACCGCTCCATGGGAGCCGAGGTCACCCTCGTCGAGGCGGCGGAGCGGCTGCTTCCGCTGGAGGACGAGGACGTCGGCCGCCAACTGGCGCGCGGGCTGAAGAAGCGCGGCATCGCGGTGCGTACGGGCTCGACGCTGACCGGCACCGAGCTGCTGCCGGACGGTGTGCGGGCCACGGTGCGCACCCCAGGGGGCCAGGAGCTGGTGATCGAGACCGAACGGCTGCTGGTGGCGGTGGGGCGGGTCCCGGTGACGGACGGGCTGGACCTTGCGGCCGCCGGTCTGCCGGCGGACGAGCGGGGGTTCGTCGTACCGGCGGACCGCTCGCGGCTGGAGACCGCCGTGCCGGGCATCCATGTGGTCGGTGACCTGCTGCCGCCGCCGTCCCTGGGGCTGGCCCATGCCTCGTTCGCGGAGGGCCTGTTGGTGGCCGAGACGCTGGCGGGCCTGCCGGGTCGGGCGGTGGACTACGCGACCGTGCCGCGGGTGACGTACTCCTCGCCGCAGACCGCCTCGGTCGGCCTGACCGAGGCCGAGGCGCGCGACCGCGGACTGAAGATCAAGGTCAACACCCTGCCGCTGGCCGCCACCGCCAAGGGCATGGTGCACGGTCAGGGCGGCATGGTGAAGGTGATCGCCGCGGCGGACGGGGCGGACGGCGATCGGGGGCTCTCCTGCGCATGGGGGTCCCCCCGCTCGAACGAAGTGGCGAGTGGGGGAGAAATGGAGAGCTCGGGGAGCACCGGCGCGGTGCTCGGCGTCCATCTCGTCGGGCCGCACGTCTCGGAGATGATCGCGGAGAGTCAGCTGATCGTGGCCTGGGACGCCGAACCGGCCGATGTCGCCGCGCACCTCCACGCGCACCCGACACTGTCGGAGGCGGTCGGAGAGGCGTTCATGACGCTGGCGGGCCGGGGACTGCACCAGCACACAACGTCGGCCCGGGCCACCGCCCGTTAATTCGGTTGCGGCCCCGCGCACGGCTGGCACCATGACCCCGTACGCCCCTTCCCCACACCAGGAGCACGGAATGCGCGGATTCCTCGGAACTACTCATCGCCCCAGCCGGACGACAGTTCTTGAGGAAACCCCTTTCCATGCTTGTTTCGCACACCCTGAACATCGGGATTCTCGCCCACGTCGACGCGGGTAAGACCAGCCTCACCGAGCGGCTGCTGTTCGACACCGGCGCCATCGGCCGGCTCGGCAGCGTCGACACGGGTGACACCTGTACGGACACCGGCGAGCTGGAACGGCAGCGCGGCATCACCATCCGCTCGGCCGTCGCCTCCTTCACCGTCGGCGAGGTGCGGATCAACCTCATCGACACTCCCGGCCATGCCGACTTCATCGCCGAGGTCGAGCGCGCCGTGGGGGTGCTCGACGGTGCCGTACTGCTGCTGTCCGCGGTGGAGGGCGTCCAGGCCAGGACCCGGGTGCTGATGAAGACGCTGCGGCGGCTGCGGCTGCCCACCCTGCTGTTCCTCAACAAGATCGACCGGGCCGGCGCCCGGGACGAGGCGCTGCTCGCGGACATCCGCCGGCTGCTGACACCGGCCGCCGTCCCGATGACGTCCGTGACCGGCCTCGGCACCACGCGGGCCGAGGTGGTGCCGTACTCACTGGAGGACCCCCGGGTCCGTGAGCGGATCGCCGAAGTGGTGGCCGAGGTGGACGAGTCGGTCCTGGCCCAGTTGGTGGATTCGGCGGGTCCGGCGGGTCCGGCGGGTCAAGTCGGTCCGGTGGGCCTGGCGAGGCCTGGCACCGAAGGGCGGGAGCGCGGCCGGGACGGTGCGGGGCCGGACGGGCCGGGGCTGACCGCGGACCGGCTCCGCGCGGCGCTCGCCGCCCGCACCGCCGACGGATCACTGCACCCGGTGTACTTCGGCTCCGCGCTCGGCGGTCAGGGCGTCGGCGCGCTCATCGAGGGCATGGTCCGGCTGATTCCGCCGGCGCCCGACCTCCCGGGCACCACTCCGCGGGGCACGGTCTTCGCCGTCCAGCAGCCGCCGAACGGCGAACGGGCCGCCCATATCCGGCTCTACGGAGGTGAGTTGCGGCCTCGGCAGCAGGTCGAGCTGCGCCGGGCGGGGGCGGACGGCGCCGACGGGCCACTGACCGGACGGATCACCGCTCTCCAGGTCGTCGGCCGGCCGCCCGGTGACGGCGGGCCGCTCACCCCGGGCAATATCGGGGTGGTCCGGGGGCTGCCCGGCGTCCGGACCGGTGACCGTCTCGGACCGGCCGCCGAGGACCCCGCCGACGACCCCGCCCGGGGCGCCCTGTTCGCCGCCCCCACCCTCGAAACCCTGGTCCATGCCCGCCGTCCGGCCCAGGCAGCGGCGCTGCGTGCCGCGCTGCTGGCGCTCGCCGACCAGGACCCGCTGCTACGGGCCCGCCCCGCGCCGGGCGGCGCGACCTCGGTGCTGTTGCACGGCGAGGTGCAGAAGGAGATCATCGCCGCCACCTTGCGCCAGGAGCACGGCATCGAGGCGGAGTTCGCGCCCAGCCGGGTGGTGTGCGTCGAGCGGCCGTCCGGGGTCGGCGAGGCCTGCCAGGAGATCGCCAGGCGCGGCCACACCGGTCCCTGGGCCACGGTCGGCCTCCGGGTCGAGCCAGGCGCCCGTGGCTCCGGCCCGGTGTTCACCTACGAGACCGAACTGGGCGCCCTGCCGCACGGCTTCCACCAGGCCATCGAGGAGACCGCGCTGGCGACCCTGCGGTGCGGACCGCACGGGTGGGCGGTGACGGACTGCCGGGTGGTGCTGACGCGCTCGGGTTTCGTCGGCCCGCTCAGTACCGCCGGGGATTTCCGCGCGGTCACGGCTCCGGTGCTGGGACGGGCGCTGCGGGCGGCCGGCACCCGGGTACACGAGCCGTACCACGCCTTCGAGGCCGAGGTCCCGCTCGCCGCGCTCGCCGTGGTGACCGCCCGTCTCGCGGCCCTGGGCGCCGACTTCGCCGAGACCACCGGCGGGCGGCATTTCTGGCTGGTCAGCGGTTCGCTCCCGGCCCGCCGGGTCCAGGAGTTCCAGGGGCTGTTGCCCGGTCTGACGCACGGTGAAGGGGTGTGGACGTCGTACCCGTCGGGCGACCGGCCGGTGCGGCGGGATGCGGCGCCACGCGGTGCGTCCGGATGAGGCGGCGGCTGCCGCGCCCCGGGCGGGGTGCGGTGGCGCGGCCGTCGGGGACCGGCGCGGTGGTCCGGCCGCGCCGCCCGTTCACCGCTGCGTCAGGACGTAATCCACCTGGCCGAAGGTGATGTGGTCACCGGGGCCGACCGGCACCTCGCCCACCACCCGGCGGCCGTTGACGCAGGTCCCGTTGGTGGAGCCGAGGTCGCGCAGCAGCCAGCCGTTGCCCGCGCTGCGGAGTTCGGCGTGGGCACGGGAGACCGTGTCGTGGTTGAGGCGCAGGCCGACGCCCGGCGCCCGCCCTATGAGCAGCGGCAGCGGGCCCGGCTCGGGCAGCAGCAGCTTGGGCAGCCGCTCTCTGCGCCAGGCGCGGCGTACCCGGATGTGGAAGGCGGAGGCCCGGCCCACCATCCGCAGGAGGGTGCCCTGGACCTTGCCCCGGTCGGCCAAGTCGGCAGTGACCAGTTCGATTTCGGACTGCTGCTGGGCGGTGAGGACGAGTTCCAGTCGTCGCAGGAAGGTGTCCTGGGACAGCCGTCCCTGTGCCGCGCCGTCGCGCAGCAGATCAAGAGCGCGTTCCCGGTCCGCATCCGACGGGCGCGCGGGGCGCGCGGGGAACTCGAGCGAAGTCATAGCGTGATTCTCCGGCCACCACGACCCGCTGTCCAGGCGGTGTTGGGCGCGGGGACATTGCAGGTGGGCGCGGGGACGGTGCAGGTCGGTCGGCAGGCGGTGCAGGTCGGTGCGGCGGACCGTGCAGGTCGGTGCGGCGGACCGTGCAGGTGCACGCACGGCTCGTAGTGACGGCCGGGGCGGATGGTACGAGAGCCCGTGTCGCCGCGAGGGGCGGCCGGGCGGCGTGGGGGCATGCTTTCTCCGTCGGGACCGGAGCGAACGAAGGAGGACGGCCGTGCTGTTCGAGGTGTGGGCTCCGAAGGCCGGGCAGGTCGCTCTCCAGTGGGCGGGTGACCGGGCCGGTGAGCCGGACGTCCCGCTGGAGCGCGACGCCGGACGCGCGGGCTGGTGGCGTACCGAGACACCGGCCGGCGACGGGGACCGGTACGGCTTCCGGCTCGACGGCGGGCCGCCGCTGCCCGATCCGCGGGCCGCGCGGCTGCCGGACGGCCCCGGCGGCCCGGCCGCGGTCGTCGAGCACGACCGGTTCGGGTGGCGGCATCCGTGGCCCGGCCGCCCGCTGCCGGGCGCGGCCCTCTACGAGCTGCACATCGGGACGTACACCCCCGAGGGCACCTTCGACGCCGCGGCCACGCGGCTGCGCCACCTCGCCGACCTGGGCATCACCCATATCTCCCTGATGCCGGTCTGCCCGTTCCCCGGCAGCCACGGATGGGGCTACGACGGGGTCGCGCCCTGGGCGGTGCACGAACCGTACGGCGGACCGGACGGGTTCAAGCGGTTCGTGGACGCGGCGCACGGCCACGGGCTGGGGGTGGTGCTCGACGTGGTGCACAACCACCTCGGCCCGTCCGGCAATCATCTCCCGGAGTTCGGGCCGTACTTCACCGACACCCATCACACGCCGTGGGGCGCCGCGGTCAACCTCGACGCCCCCGGCAGCGACGAGGTGCGCGCCTACCTCCTGGGCTGCGCGCTCTCCTGGCTGCGTGACTACCGGCTCGACGGGCTGCGGCTGGACGCCGTCCATGCGCTGCACGACGACGGCACCCCGCACTTCCTGGCCGCGCTGTCCGCCGCCGTCGACGCGCTGGCCGGGCAGCTGCGGCGCCCGCTGTTCCTCGTCGCCGAATCCGATCTGAACGATCCGCGCACCACCGCTCCACGGGCCGACGGCGGGCACGGCCTGCACGCCCAGTGGAACGACGACTTCCACCACGCCCTGCACAGCGCGCTCACCGGCGAATCCCAGGGCTATTACGCCGACTTCGCGCGCGCCCCGCTCGCCGCCCTCGCCAAGACGCTCACCGGCGGCTTCTTCCACGACGGGACGTACTCCAGCTTCCGCGGCAGGGTGCACGGAGCGCCCCTCGACCTGCGGGTGACGCCCGCATACCGGCTGCTCGCCTACGCCCAGACGCACGATCAGATCGGCAACCGTGCGCTCGGCGACCGGCTCGCGGCCGGGCTCTCCCCGGGGCTGCTCGCCTGCGCGGCCGCCCTGGTGCTGTGCGCGCCGTTCACTCCGATGCTGTTCATGGGCGAGGAGTGGGGCGCGACCACCCCGTGGCAGTACTTCACCGCTCACCCGGATCCGGAGCTGGCGGAGGCGGTACGCGCCGGGCGCCGTCGCGAGTTCGCCGCGTACGACTGGGCCGGCCACGCCGAGGAGTGGCCGGATCCGCAGGACCCCGCGACCCGCGACCGCTGCGTCCTTGACTGGAGCGAACCCTCCGTGGAGCCGCACACCGCACTGCTGGCCTGGCACCGTACGCTGCTGGCGCTGCGCCATGAGCTGCCGCCGTTGACCGACCCCGATCCACGCCACACCGCCGTCCACTACGACGAGCGGGCCCGCTGGCTCCTGCTGCGGCGCGGACCGCTACGGGTGGCGGTCAATCTCGCGCGGGAGACCACGGCGGCCATTCCGCTCACCGGGGACGGCGCGGACGGGGGCGGCGCGGGCAGCGGGGGCGGCCCGGGCAGCGGGGGCGGAGGCACGGAGGGCAACGGCTCGCCCGGCACCGCCGCGCTGCAGGCACTGGCGGGCTGGCCCGGTGCCCGGCTCCCCGGGGCGGACGGTGTGCTGCGGCTTCCCCCGGAGTCGGTGGTGGTGCTCGGGCCTTAGGCGCGGTCGCCGGACCTCAGTCACCGGGCCCCGGTCGCCGGGTCTCAGTCACCGGCCCGGGTCGCCGGACCTCAGTCGCCGGGCCCCGGTCGGCGGACCTCAGTGTGAGAACTCCGAGACGAACGTCGCGCAGAAGGCCTCCAGATCGGCCGGCTTCCGGCTGGTGATCAGGGTGTTCGGTCCGCTGGTGCAGATCTGGACCTGTTCGTCGACCCAGGTGGCGCCCGCGTTGCGGAGGTCGGTGCGCAGGCTCGGCCAGGAGGTCAGCGTGCGGCCGCGCACCACATCGGCCTCGATGAGCGTCCACGGTGCGTGGCAGATGGCGGCCACCGGCTTCCCGGCGTCGAAGAACGCCTTGATGAACGCCACGGCCCGCTCGTCGAGGCGCAGGGCGTCCGGGTTGGCCACGCCGCCGGGCAGCACCAGTCCGTCGAAGTCCGCCGCGGTCGCCTCGTCCACCGTCAGGTCGACGGGGAAGGTGTCCGCCTTGTCCAGGTGGTGGAACGCCTGCACCTTTCCCGCGCGGGTGGAGACCAGCGTCGGGCCGCCGCTCGCGTCGGTCACCGCCTGCCACGGCCGGGTCAGCTCGACCTGTTCGGTGCCCTCGGTAGCCACCAGAAAAGCCGCCTGCATACTGCGCTCACGTCCCTCCGTCGATCGGTCCGGGAGGTGAGGAGGAGCCCCACTCCCCCACCTCTCGACCATAACGGGCGACGGCGCGTGGACTCATCCGCAGAGCCCGTCGGCGCTCCGGAACCCGTCCGCCGGGGCCCCCATCACCAGCCCGCCCCGCTCGCCCGCTCGCCCCTGCTCGCCCGATCGCCCGATCGCCCGAGGCCTCCGTCCACGCCCGACCGCCCTTCCCCGCCCGCGCGTCAGCCCACGCCCGATCGTCCATTCCCCCCGCAGTTGATGGACACTGTGTCCATGCCCCTGCATCTCTCCGATCTGCTGGCCCGGCCCGATCTCCGCCTGTCGGTCACCTACGACATGCCGGCGCAGCAGCTGGCCCGCACCATCGAAGCGGCGACGGTCTCGGATCTGCCGACGCCGGGGAAGTGGCTGCAGGGTGGCGAACTCCTCATGACCATCGGCCTGTTGCTGCCGATGGAGCCGGCCGCCTGCCGGGCGTACGTCCGGGACGCGGCCGAGGGCGGGGCGGCCTGTCTGGCGCTCGGGCTGGGGCAGGGACTGCCGTACCAGGAGGCGCCGGAACCACTGGTGCGAGCGGCCGAGGAGGCCGGTCTGCCGCTGCTGACGGTGCCCGACGAGGTGCCGTTCATCGCCGTCACCAAGGCGGTCTTCGACGCACGGGCCGACGAACAGCGCGCACTGCTGCAGCGGGCGTTCGCCACCCAGCGCCGGCTGACCGCCGCGGCGACCGGTGACGGGCTGCGGCCGATGCTGGCGGAGTGGGCGGCCGCCACCGGCGTGGGCGCGGCGGTGCTCGACCCGCTCGGGCGGCTGCTCGCCACCAGCGAGCGCGAGCCGCGGCCCCTGCCGGCGCAGGCACACGAGCTGCTGGACCGGGTCGCCGCACGCGGACTGCGCGGCAGCGCGTCCAGCACGGCCGCGGGGCAGCAGCTGGAGGTGCAGCCGCTGGGCGCGCGACGGTTGCGCGGACTGCTGCTGCTCACCGGCCGGCCGGACGACGCCGCCCGTGCGGTCGTACCGGGCCTGGTCTCGCTGCTCTCCCTGGAGCTGGAGCGCCGCCATCTCCGCGATGAGCCGGAGCGCCGCCGCCGGTCGGCGCTGCTGTCCGAGCTGCTGGCCGACGAGGATCCGTCCGCAGAGCGGGCCCGGGACATGCTGCGCTCGGTGGGGCTGACGGCCGAGCGGGTGCGGGGGGTCGTGGTGGCGGCGGAGGACGCCCCGGGGGGCCGTACGGCAGCGCGCGCCGCGTCAGCCGCAACCGGAAGCGGAAGCGGAACCGCAACGGGAAGAAGCGGAGCCGGAACGGGAAGCGGAAACGGAAACGGAACGGGAAGCGGAAACGGTTCGACGACCGGGACCGTACGCACGGACGAAACCGAGTCCGCGGACGGAACCGGGCCCGCGGACGGAACCCGGTCCGCGGACGGAACCCGGTCCGCGGACGGCGCCGCGCAGGAGATGGCCGCCGATCTGGCGCTGGCGGTGCCCGGCGGCCTGGTCAGGGTCGTGGACGGGGCGCCGGGCGCGGTCATCGAGGCGGTGGTGGGTGAGGAGCTGGACATCCGCGGAGTGCTCGCCCGCTTCGCCCCGCGCCGCCCGGCCGGGATCGGCCCGGTCACCGCCCCCGAAGCGGTCCGGGTGTCGCTGCGCCAGGCGGCCGGGCTGCTCGCCGTCAGCAGGGCGGGCAACGAGCCCGCGGAGGCCCGGCAGAGCCAGGCCAGCCGCCTGCTGCTCGACCTGGGCGACCGCAGTACGCTGCACGGCTACGCCGACACCGTGCTCGGCCCGCTCGACCTCGCGGACCACGGCGAGGAACTGATCGCCACCCTGGCGGCCTGGCTGGAGACCGGCGGCGCGTGGGACGCCACCAGCCGGCGGCTCGGCGTCCACCGGCACACCGTGCGCAACCGGCTCGACAAGGCCATGGACCTCACCAGCCGCCGCCTCGACGACCCCGACGACCGCTTCGACCTCTGGCTGGCCACCCGCATCCGCCGCGGCGGCGCCCCGTCCGGCGCGTCCGGCGGGTCCGGCGGGTCCGGCGGGTCCGGCGGGTCCGGCGGCCGGCCCGCTCCCCCACCGCCAGGCCGGTGACGCGGAGCCCCGCCGCCCGGGCCGCACTTCACTCTCTCCGCCGTACCGTCTTTACTTCGGGGGTGACCTACGAGATCCGCACCCTCCCGCCCGGCGCCACCGGCCCCGCCCCCGCACCCGCTCCCGGCTCCTCCCAAAGGGGCGGCCACCGCGGCTCGCTGGTGGCCGTCAGCGATCTGCACGTCCGCTACCAGGAGAACCGCGACATCGTCGAGGGCTTAAGACCGGAGTCCGACGACGACTGGCTGCTGGTCGCCGGCGACGTCGGCGAGTACGTCTCCGACATCCGCTGGGCGCTCACCCTGCTCAGCAGCAGGTTCGCCAAGGTGATCTGGGTGCCCGGCAATCACGAGCTGTGGACGCCGGAGCACGACCCGGTGCAGCTGCGCGGCGTCGCGCGCTACGAGCACCTGGTGGAGATCTGCCGTGAGTTGGGCGTCCTCACCCCCGAGGACCCGTATCCGGTCTGGGAGGGTGCCGGCGGCCCGGCCGTCATCGCACCGCTCTTCCTCCTCTACGACTACACCTTCCGGCGGCCGGGCACGGCGTCCAAGGAAGCGGCCCTCGCACAGGCGGTGGAGGCCGGAGTGGTCTGCACCGACGAGCACTTCCTGCACCCCGACCCGTATCCGACGCGGGAGGCGTGGTGCCAAGCCCGGGTGGCCGCCACCGAGGCCAGGCTCGCCGCCCTGCCACCGGAGATGCCCACGGTGCTCGTCAACCACTGGCCGGTGGTGCGCGAGCCCACCGACCCGCTGTGGTACCCGGATTTCGCGCTGTGGTGCGGCACCGAGGCGACCGCCGACTGGCCGCGCCGGTTCCGTGCCGCCACGGTGGTCTACGGCCACCTCCACATCCCGCGGCTGCTGGTCTGCGACGGCGTACCTCATCAGGAGGTGTCGCTCGGCTATCCGCGGGAGTGGCAGCGCCGCTCCCGCGCACCGGGCCGGCCGGTCCGGATCCTGCCCGCGCCCGCCCCCGCCACCGCCACAACCACCGGGACCCCCGCGTGATCGACAAACTGCTGCCGGCCCCGGTCGTGACCGCCGAGGCCTTTGACGACGCCCCGGTCTCCGAGATGTATCCCGAGGAGTGGGCGCTGGTGTCCGGCGCCGTGCCCAAGCGCCAGAAGGAGTTCGGCACCGTACGCCGCTGCGCCCGCAGCGCACTGTCCGAACTGGGCATTGCCCCCGCTCCCCTGCTCCCCGGCCCCAAGCGGGAGCCGCTGTGGCCGGCGGGCATCGTGGGCGCCATGACGCATTGCGCCGGCTACCGCGCCGCCGCCGTGGCGCGCTCCGCGGACGTACGGACCGTCGGCCTGGACGCCGAACCCCATCTGCCCCTGGACGATCCCGGCGTGATCGACCTCATCACCCTGCCCGAGGAACGCACCCAGCTGCGACGGCTGGCCGGCGCACAGCCCGAAGTCTGCTGGGAACGCCTGGTGTTCAGCGCGAAGGAGTCCGTCTACAAGGCGTGGTACCCCCTCACCCACCGCTGGCTCGGCTTCGAGGACGCCCTCCTCGCCCTCGACCCGTCGAACGCCACCTTCACCGCCCAACTCCTCGTCCCCGGCCCGGTGATCGACGGCACCGAGCTGACCGCCTTCAGCGGCCGGTGGCTCATCGGGTCCGGGCTGGTGGTGACGGCGATCGTGGAAATGATGTGACGGCGCAGCCGCCGGGGGGCCGGTCGTCGCCCGCGGCCCATCCGGTGCCGAACGAGGCACCGGCGGCCGGATACCCGCCCTGCTTGCGGTATTTTTCATGGCCCGTCAGGACGTTGAAGGGTCATTAGCCCACTCATGCAAGAGCACTGCGACACCACCGGTGGGACAGCACCCTCCGATACCGAGCTGGTCCGGCGCATCCGTGCGGCATCCCTGTCCGGCGGCCGGGTGGCGGACACTCCGTTCGGCACACGGGCTCCGGACGGCACGGCCCGGACGGGCCAGATAGCCCTCAATGAGTTCCACCAACGGCACTACGCGGCCGTGCTGGCCTACGCCCGTGACTGCTGCCGCTCGTCCCAGGCCGCGGCGGATCTGGCGAAGGAGGCCATCAACCACGTCCTGCACTCCCCCGCCCCGGAAGAGGGGGCCGATCCGCCCTGGCGGGCCGCCCTGCTCGCGGCGGTACGCCATACCGCCGACGCCTGGCACCACACGGCCCGGAACACCGAGCTGCGTGACGACTTCGCGTCCTGGCTGGCCGCCCAGCCGGCGGAAGGCCCCGGCCCCGCTGACGGCGCCCGGCCGTCCGGCGCCGGCGGCGCGCCCGCGGCGGGCATGAGCTTCTCGGGGACGGTCTCGCCCGACGCGCCGGACAAGCCCCGGCGGGCGTGGTTCTCACCGGCGCGGATCACCGTGCTCGCAGTCGCCGTGGCCGTCCTGGCCGGCGTCGCCATATCCGTCGGCCCACTGCTCGGCACGGAGCGCGACGATGCCGCGGCCGGGCACCGCGACCGGTCGGACCACTCTTCGGCCCCCGCCACGGACCGGCCGCCGTCCGCCAGGAGTTCCGCGACCGCTTCCCGTTCGCCGTCGGGCTCCCCGTCCCCCACGCACAGCAAGAAGCCGAAGCACCCGAGCGCCCGGCCCTCGTCGCCGGCGAAGCCGTCGCACTCGCCCCGCCCCACCCCCACGGACAAACCGCCGGCCGGCCACGAAGTGCCGCTGGGCACCCGGCCGTGGAGCTCCCAGAAATACAGCTTCGCGCCGTTCAGGCCGGACAGCAGCATCGACGGACATCCCCTCACCATCCAGGGAGCCACCTACTCCCAGGGACTGGGCGCGCACGCCTACGACGAGGTCACCTACGACCTCGGCGGCTCCTGCTCCGCCCTCACCGTGGACGTCGGCATCGACGACGAGGTGGGCGCGAACGGCTCCGTGGTCTTCCAGGTCTACCGGGACGGCACCAAGGTCGCCGACAGCGGTCTGATGACGGTCGACCAGCCCGCGAAGCACCTCACCGCAGATCTTTCCGGCGGCAGCCAACTGCGTCTCGTGGTCACCGACGGCGGCAACGGCAACGACTCCGACCACGCCGACTGGGGCGGTCCCGAGCTCACCTGCAGGTGAGCCGGTCGGCTCCGGCTACCGCCGTGCCAGGTCTCAGCCTTCGTCCGGAACCAGCCGCAGCGAGATCGAGTTGATGCAGTACCGCTGGTCGGTGGGGGTCGGGTACCCCTCGCCCTCGAAGACATGGCCCAGGTGGGAGCCGCACTTCGCGCAGCGGACTTCCGTGCGGACCATGCCGTGGGTGCGGTCCTCGATGAGTTCGACGGCGTCGGACTCCTTGGGGTCGTAGAAGGACGGCCAGCCGCAGTGGCTCTCGAATTTGGTGTCGGAGCGGAAGAGCTCGGTGCCGCAGGCGCGGCAGGAGTAGACGCCCTCGGTCTTGGTGTCGGTGTACTCACCGACGAAGGCGGGCTCGGTGCCGGCCTGGCGGAGCACCTGGTACTCGGCGGGGGTCAGCTCGGCGCGCCACTGCTCGTCGGGCTTGTCGATCTCGTACGGCATCTGGGATCCTCCTCAGCTCAGCTGCCCAGGCGGGACAGGATGGCGGGGCCGAGGTCGGTCACATCGCCCGCGCCCATGGTGAGAACAAGGTCACCGGGCTTCGCCATTCCTGCGATGACCTCCGGGACGGCGGCCTGGTCGCTCTCGGGGGTGACGTCGGCGCCGGCGGTGCGCGCGGCGTCGATGATCAGGGCGCTGGTGATGCCCGGGATCGGGTCCTCGCGGGCCGGGTAGATGTCCAGGACGACGGAGGCGTCGGCCAGGGCGAGCGCCTGGCCCATCTCGGTGCCCAGCTCCTGGGTGCGGGAGAAGAGATGCGGCTGGAAGACGACCAGCACCCGGGAGCCGTCGGCGGCGCCGCGGATGGCCTCCAGGTCGGCGGTCATCTCCGTGGGGTGGTGGGCGTAGGAGTCGATGACCTGGACGCCGGCCGCCTCGCCCTTGAGCTGGAGGCGGCGCTTGACGCCGGTGTACTTGCCGAGCGCGGAGGCGAGGTTGTGCGGCGCAAGGCCCAGGGCGACGCCGGCGGCCAGGGCGGCGACGGCGTTGTGGGCGTAGTGGCGGCCCGGGACGGAGACGGTGAAGGTGAGGATCTTGCCGCTGGTGAGGGTGACGGTGACATCGCTGGTCATTCCGCGGGGGTTGACCTTGAGGATGCGGACGTCGGCGTCCGGGGACTCGCCGTAGGTGACGACCTCGATGTCGTAGCGGCCGGAGATCCGCTCGCTCAGCTCGCGGGCGCCTGGGTGGTCGGCGGCGATGACCAGGGTGCCGCCGGGGCGGATGCGGCCGACGAACGCCTCGAAGGACTCGTAGATCTCTTCCATCGAGGCGTAATTGGCGTGGTGGTCGAGCTCCACGTTGAGGATGATCGCGACCTCGGGGGCGTACTTGTGGAAGCTGCGGTCGCTTTCGTCGGCCTCGGCGACGAAGATCTCGCCGGAGCCGTGCTCGGCGTTGGAGCCCGGGGCGTCCAGGTCGCCGCCGATGGCGTAGGACGGCTTGAGGCCGAGGGCGCCGAGGGAGACGGCGAGCATGGAGGTCGTGGTCGTCTTGCCGTGGGTGCCGGCGACGGCGATGGGGCGCAGGCCGTCCATGAGGGAGGCGAGCGCGTCGGAACGGTGGACCACCGGGATGCCGCGCTCATGGGCGGCGGCCAGCTCGGGGTTGTCCTGGCGGATCGCGGAGGAGACGACGACGCTGGTGGCGTCCGCGGCCAGGTGCCCGGCGGCGTGGCCGATGTGGACCGTGGCGCCGAGGGAGCGCAGGGCCTGGGCGGTCGCGGAGTCCTTCGCGTCGCTGCCGGCCACCTGGGCGCCGCGCTGCGCGAGGATCTTGGCGATGCCCGACATGCCGGCTCCGCCGATGCCGATGAAGTGCGGCCGGTCCATCGAGGCTGGGATGGCGGGTGCCATGGGTGGGTCTCCCTGATCGTCGATCATCGCGAGCGGTGGTGCGGTGGTGCGGTGGTGCGGTGGTGCGGTCGTTCTGCCGTGTGCGGTCGTGAGCTGCCGGTTGCTTCGTGTGCTGTCGATGATTCTCGCACCCGGCACCGGCAGTGCCGGTCCATGGACCCCGGCCGGGTGCGAGATCCGGCCCGGCGCGCGGCGTTCAGCGGCGGATCAGGCCCCGGGCGGTGGCGGCGGCGACCGCGGAGGTGCGGGAGTCCACCCCCAGCTTGGCGTAAATGTGGACGAGGTGGGACTTGACGGTCGCCTGGCTGAGAAAGAGCTGCTTGCTGATCGCCGCGTTCGGCAGACCGTCGGCGACGAGCTGGAGGACCTCGGTCTCCCGGCGGGAGAGCGCGGTGGCGGGGGTCCGCATCCGGTCCATGAGGCGCAGCGCGACGGTGGGGGCGAGTGCGGACTTCCCGGCAGCGGCGGTGCGGACCGCGGCCGCCAGTTCCTCCGGAGGGGCGTCCTTGAGGAGGTAGCCGGTGGCGCCGGCCTCGATGGCGGCGAGGATGTCGACGTCGGTGTCGTACGTGGTCAGGACGAGGACGCGCGGGGCACCGGGTCGGGCGGTGATCTCCGCGGTGGCCCGGGAGCCGAGCATCCGGCCGCCGAACTGCAGGTCCATGAGGACCACGTCGGCCGCGAGCCGCGCGGCGAGGTCGACCGCCCGCTCGGCGGTCGGGACGTCGGCGACGATCTCGAAGTCGTCCTCGGTCTCCAGGACGGCTCGCAGCCCGGCGCGTACGACGGGGTGGTCGTCGGCGAGCAGCAGCCGGATGGGGGTGTCCGTCGCGGTCACGGGGCGGCCTCCACGGTGGCGCCGGGCGGGGCGGCGGGACAGGGCAGGGTGACGGCGACCGCCGTGCCCTCTCCGGGGGCGGACTCCACGACGAGGGTGCCTCGGAGGGCGCGGGCCCGGGCGCGCATCGCGGCAAGGCCGAAGCCGCTGCCGTCCGCCGCCGCGGAGCCCGGGACGGGCACGTCGGCGGGGACAAACCCCGCGCCGTCGTCCACGACGTCCAGCGCGACCTCGGTCTCCATGTAGCTGAGGGTCAGCTCGGCCCGTCCGGCACCGGCGTGCCGCACGGTGTTGGCGAGCGCGGACTGGGCGATGCGCAGCAGGGCGACCTCGTGCGTGGTGGGGAGCGCGGTGGGCGTGCCGGAGACCTGGCAGTGCACGGCGAGCGGGGAGGTACGGGCCGTGGTGGCGCACAGCCTTTCCAGGGCGGCGGGCAGGGATTGGGCCTCCAGGTCGGGCGGGCTCAGCGCACGGACGAAGCGGCGCGCCTCGGCGAGGTTGCCGGTGGCGGTGGTGCGGGCCTGCCGGACATGGCCGAGGGCGGTGCCGGGCTGCCGCGGCAGGGCGCGCTCGGCGGCCCGCAGCAGCAACTGGATGCTGGACAGGCCCTGGGCGAGGGTGTCGTGGATTTCGCGGGCCAGCCGCTCGCGTTCGGCGAGCACCCCGGCGGCGTGTTCCGCGGCGGCCAGTTCACTGCGGGCCGCGGTGAGCTCCTCGATGAGGCGGCGGCGCTGTTCGCTCTCCCGGTAGAGGGCCTCGTAACCGAGGACGACGGCGACGGCGACGGCGGCGCCCAGGGCGGGACCGAGCACCGTGCCGAGACTCAGGGTGTGGCTGTGGAGGCCGAATCCGGCGATGGCGGCGGCGGTGGTGGCCGCGACGGCGGCCAGCGCCGCGCGCAGCGGCAGCAGATGCAGCTGGACGAAGAACAGCGGGAAGGCCAGCCAGACACCGTCCGGGGTGAGGGCGAGCAGCACCAGCCACAGCAGTGCCACGGCGGCGAGCCAGAGGGCGGCGGCGGCGGTGGAGCCGCGCAGCCGGGGCAGCCGGGGGCCGAGGACGTACACGGCGCACAGCGCCGCCGCGGTGGCGGTCACCGCCGGGGCGTGCGGCGCGTGCCCGGCGAGGGCGCGTACGGCGGCGAGGGCGAGCAGCGCGGCCGTCATCAGGTGCAGACAGCTGCGCAGGACCCGCAGGACGGGGGTGAGGGAGTGGGCGGTCGCGGATTCTTCGGTCGCGGATTCTTCGGTCGCGGTTTCTTCGGTCACGGCCCCCTCAGGCTAGGCGCCCTCCCCACCTGCGGCATCAACCAAAGGGTTGATCGCGGGGCACGCCCTTCGATTTCGGCGGAGCAGTCCCCGGCGCGATGTCCGCGGCCCGCCCGGCACGCGACGGTGGGGGCCGATGCCGGGCAGTGGAGTCCGGCACCCGGATCCGAGGAGGGCATCGCCGGTGTTCGTCGCCTGGAGGGACCTGAGATACGCCAAGGGACGGTTCGCCCTGATGGGCACCGTCATCGTGCTGATCACGGTGCTGGTGGGGTTGCTGTCGGGCCTGACGGCGGGCCTGGGCCGGGAGAACACCTCGGCGATCACCGCGCTGCCCGCCGACCACCTGGTGTTCTCGGCGCCCGCCGACGGCAGGGACGTCGCCTTCACCGATTCGCGGCTGACGGAGCGGACCGTACGGGCCTGGGCGCGGGTGCCGGGCGTACGGCGCGCCGACCCGCTGGGGATCGCGACGACCAAGGCCGAGTCCGGCGGCCGGACCGCCGCGGTGTCGTTGTTCGGCGTGCGTCCGGGCTCGGGGGCGGCGCCGGCGCGGGTGGGTGACGGTGCGGTGGTGCTGTCCTCGAAGGCCGCCGCCTCGCTGGGAGTGCGGGCCGGGGGCACGCTGACGCTCGGCGGCCGCACGGTCCGGGTGGCGGCGGTGTCGGGCGCGGCGATGTACGCCCATACGCCGGTGGTCTGGACGTCGCTGGAGGACTGGCGGCGGCTGGTCCCCGGAGGGAACGGCGCATCGACGGGGAACGGCGCCTCCGCGGGAAACGCCGCACCCGACGGCGCCCTCGGAGCGACCGTCCTCGCCCTCTCGACCTCCGGCACCGCTGGTCTGGCGGCCGCCGACCGGGCACTCGGAACCAGGACCGTCGCCGCCGGCGACGCCCTGCAGGGCGTCGGCTCGTACGCCGCCGAGAACGGGTCCCTGCAGCTGATGCGCGGCTTTCTGTTCGCCATCTCCGCGCTGGTCATCGGGGCGTTCTTCACGGTGTGGACGATCCAGCGCGGCGGCGACGTCGCCGTGCTGAAGGCGCTGGGCGCCTCGACCCGCTCGCTGCTGCGGGACGCGCTCGGACAGGCCGTCGTGCTGCTGATGGCCGGGACCTCCCTGGGCAGCGCCGTGGTGGCCGCGGTGGGCGCCGGAATCGGCGGCACGGTGCCCTTTGTGCTCGCCCCGGCCACCGTGCTGACGCCCGCCCTGATCATGATCGCGCTGGGTGCCGCAGGCGCCGCGCTCGCCATCCGCCGCATCACGTCCGTGGACCCGCTGACCGCCCTGGGAAGTGCCCGATGAGCCTCGAACTGACCGATGTCACCCTCACCTACCCCGACGGCGACGCCCGGCTGACGGCGCTGGACGAGGTCTCGCTGACCGTCCCCGCCGGATGTCTGACCGCGGTGATCGGCCCGTCCGGATCCGGCAAGTCCAGCCTGCTCGCGGTCGCCGCCACGCTGATCCGGCCGGACCGCGGACGGGTGGTGATCGGCGGCACGGACACCGCGGGACTCGGCCGGGCCGCGCTGACGACGCTTCGCCGCACCGCCATCGGCACGGTCTTCCAGCAGCCCAGTCTGCTGCCGTCGCTGACCGCCGCCGAACAGCTGCAGGTGATGGCCCACCTGGACGGGCGCTCGTCACGGACGGCGCGGGCGCGAACGCGGGCACGGGAGCTGCTGTCGGCGGTCGGACTGGAGGGCCGGGCCGACCGGCGGCCGCATCAGCTGTCGGGCGGTCAGCGGCAGCGGGTCAATATCGCGCGGGCGCTGATGAACGAGCCAGCGGTGCTGCTGGTGGACGAGCCGACCAGCGCCCTGGACCACGAGCGGGGCGCCGCGGTGCTCGCGCTGCTGCGCACCCTCACCCGGCAGCGCGCCACCGCGACGGTGCTGGTCACCCACGACCCCGCCCATCTGGACGCGGCGGACACGGTCGCCGAGGTGCGGGACGGCCGGCTGTGCCCCCTGCCGGTCGCCCGCCCGTGACCGGGCGGGGCCGGGCGGGCGGGGCCGGGCGGGCGGGGCCGGGCGGGGCCGGGCGGGCGGGGCCGGGCGGACGGGACCGGGTCCGACGGGACCAGGCCCGACGGGGCCGGCGGACGCGGCGCGGCGCCCAGGGGCCGCTCAGCCTCCGGCGGTCCCCTGGGGCTGGTCGTCCGCCGCATGGGAGAACAGCTTGAGGACCGGGACACCGACCTTGTGGCGGGCGCGGGAGGCCCAGTCGCGGTGGAAGAACTCCTCCACGAAGTGCGGGGTGGTCAGCACGATCACCTCGTCCGCGCCGGTCTCCTCGACGACGGACCGCAGCAGGTCCAGCGGATGGTCCTCGACCACCTGCCCGACGGCCTGGGCGCCGGTGTCGCGCAGTGCCTGCAGCGTGTGGGCCAGGGCGAGCTCGGCGGGGGCCTCCGCCCGGGCGCCGCCCGGTTCCTCGCCCTCCCTTACGGCGTCGTCGAACTCACCGAGGGCCACGTCGTCGATGGCCCGTAGCAGAACATCCTGCTTGCCGCGAGGCTGCATGAGCACGACGAACGAGATCCGGTCATCGCCGTGCAGGGTGGTCACGAACTCCACATCGGCGGGCGCCAGTGGCTTCTCGATCATCAATACGCTCGTGAACACGACGGACGCCCTTCTTCTCTTCGGGGCGCCGCATGGCACGGAGCCCGACAGACATCATCCTGCCCCGTAGCCGTGCGGGACTGTTGGCTTTCAGTGTGCCCAACAGAAGCTAAGCGGAACAGATAGTTCCGCCGATTGTCACGACCGACGGTAGCGAGTGAAGAGGAACCCGCCCTCCTCCAGTACGGACGCCAGGGCGAACCGCTCCGGTACCGGAACGGCGGGGCCGTTCATGATCCTCGGCGCGTCACCCACGGCAACCACCGGAGCCAGCGACAGGCACAGCTCGTCCAGCGCGCCGGCCGCCGCGAACTGTCCCAGCAGCATCGGCCCGCCCTCCGTCAGCAGCCGGGTGTGGTCCCGTTCGGCCAGCACCCCGGCCACCCGGGCCGGATCGACGCCCTGCCCCTCACCGGCGAAAAGCACCTCGGCGCCCGCGGCGCGGGCCTTGGCCACCCGGTCCGCGGGCGCGCCCGCGCCGGTCAGCAGCAGGGTGGGGACCAGCGGCTCGGTGAACAGCGGCAGGGTGAAGTCCAGCGCGAGGCCGGCGGTCACCACGGCGATGGCGGGGGCCGGGCCCTGGCCGGCGGCGGCCCGGCGGGCGGCGAACGCCTCCCGGGCACGGGCCGGCCGGTAGCCCTCCTTCCGCACCGTCTCCGCGCCCACCACCACCGCATCCGCGAGGCCCCGCAGCACCCCGAAGATCCGCATATCGGCATCGCTGGAGAGCGGCTGCGAGCGGCCCTCGTGGTGGGCCGCGCCGTCCACGGAGGACACCATGTTCGCCCGCAGCCACCCGGTGCGCCCCGAGCGCACCGGGTCGTCCGCCGCCGGGTAGGCGTAGGCGTCGGCCAGCTCGTGCAGCGTCCAGGCACGGTCCGCGGGGTCGATCGCCCCCACCTCGGTGTTCTCGGCGGCAGGGGCCGGGGCGGACGGGGTGGGGAGAGGGAACAGGCGTCGCATGGCGGCAGTGTGACATGCCCCTCTCACCGGACCGGCGGCCCCCGCACAGGAGATAGGCTGGACGGCTGTGTCGCCTTCCCAGCACTCCTCCCCGCAGCCCGACCCGATAGCCGGACCGCCGGCCGACGGGGACGACGCGGCGCCCGCCGCGCTCACCGCCCGCGCCCCGCACGTCCCGGCCGACCGCCTGGTGGCCGAGATGGTGCCGCCGCCGCGCTTCCAGGGCGCCCGCTTCGACACCTACATCCCGGACCCGAAGCAGCCCAGCCAGGCCGAGGCCGTCCAGGTCCTGAGCGACTTCGCGGAGAGCATCGACGCCGGGCAGGCCGGCTCGGGCAAGCGGCGCTGGTTCGCCAGGAAGCCCGCGGCCCCCCGGGGCCCGCGCGGCGTCTACCTGGACGGCGGCTACGGCGTCGGCAAGACCCACCTGCTCGCTTCCCTGTGGCACGCCACCCCCGCCCCGGCCGAGCGCAAGGCCTTCGGCACCTTCGTCGAGCTGACCAACCTCGTCGGCGCGCTCGGCTTCCAGCAGACCGTCCGCACCCTCGGCGAGCACAAGCTGCTGTGCATCGACGAATTCGAGCTGGACGATCCCGGTGACACGGTCCTGGTCTCCACCCTGCTGGGCAAGCTGGTGGACGCCGGGGTGGCGCTGGCCGCCAGCTCCAACACCCTGCCCGGCAAGCTCGGCGAGGGCCGGTTCGCCGCGGCCGACTTCCTGCGGGAGATCCAGGGCCTCAGCGCCCACTTCCGGCCGCTGCGGATCGACGGCGAGGACTACCGCCACCGCGGCCTGCCCGAGGCGCCCGCCCCGTACGACGACGAGACGGTCACCCGCACGGCGTACCGCACGCCCGGCGCCTCCCTCGACGACTTCCCCTCCCTGCTGGAGCACCTGTCGAAGGTGCACCCCAGCCGCTACGGCGCGATGTGCGACGGCATCGAGGCGGTCTGCCTCACCGACGTCCAGGCGGTGCCCGACCAGTCCACCGCGCTGCGTCTGGTCGTCCTCGCGGACCGGCTCTACGACCGTGAGGTGCCGGTACTGACCTCCGGCAAGGCCTTCGACGAGCTGTTCAGCGAGGAGATGCTGCGCGGCGGCTACCGCAAGAAGTACTTCCGGGCGATCTCCCGGCTGACGGCGCTGGCCCGCGACGCGGGCACCCTGGTGGCCGACGGCTCCCGGTAGACGCGCCCGCGGCAACACCCGGGCCGCCGCCTGGTTCCCGGCGGCCCGGCCCCGTGGTACACACGAGCGGGTCACGTCACCTGTCCGCCAACAGGGAGTTGCCCATGTCCGCGACACGACGTCAGATCCTGGCGAGAACCGGCGCGCTGGGGGCCGGAATCGCCTTCTCCGGAAACCTCACGGAGCTCTTCACGGGGACCGCGACCGCACAGAGCATGGGGCGGCGCGGCTACGGCCCGCTGGTCCCCGACCCGAACGGCCTGCTCGATCTCCCCCGGGGCTTTGGCTACCGGGTGCTGTCCCGGGAAGGCGACCCGCTGCGCTCCGGGGAGGGCAAGGTCCCCAGCAACTGCGACGGCATGGCCGCCTTTCCGGGTTCTCCCGGCTCTCCCGGCGCGCACGGTTCTCCCGGGCACCGCGGCGGCACGTTCCTCGTCCGCAACCACGAGAACCGTACGGGCTCGCGCCAGGCGGTCCCCAGGGTCCGGGAGCTGACGTACGACCCCGGTGGCGAGGGCGGCTGTACGGCCCTGGAACTCGGCCGGAACAACTCCGTCCGCTCGGAACGGGTCGCCATCGCCGGTACGTCCACCAACTGCGCGGGCGGCCCCACCCCTTGGCACACCTGGCTGACCTGCGAGGAGACCGAGCACCGGGCCGGTGAGGAGAACTACACCAAGGACCACGGCTTCATCTTCGAGGTCGATCCGTACGACCCGCGGCGCACCGGCGCGGTCCCGCTGACCGCGATGGGCCGCTTCCAGCACGAGGCGATCGCCGTCGACCCCGGCACCGGCACCGTCTACGAGACGGAGGACGCCTTCGACAAGCCGTTCGGCCTGTTCTACCGCTTTCTGCCCGAGAAGCCGAGGGGCGGCCGCGGTTCGCTCCGGGCCGGCGGCCGGCTCCAGGCGCTGCGGGTCCCCGGTGTGCCCGACCTCTCCACCGTCCAGCAGCCGGGCACCGCCTTCGACCACGTCACCTGGGTGGATGTGCCCGACCCGCTCGCCCGTCAGACCCCGATCCGCTTCCAGGACTTCGGCCCCGGCGGCATCACCCACGCCCAGAAGCTGGAGGGGTGCTACTGGGGCGGCTCCTGCGTCTACTTCGTCTCCAGCTTTGCGCACCGCGACGCCGGCTCGGCGGCCGACCACTACGGCCAGGTGTGGAAGTACGACCCGAGGAGGCGGCGGCTGACCCAGGTCGTCGTCTTCGGCCCGGACAGCGACCTCCAGTTGCCCGGCGAGTCCCCCGACAACATCTGCCTGGCGCCCAGCGGCGGCCTGATGGTCTGCGAGGACGGCGAGGGCGCCCAGCACGTCTTCGGCCTCACCCGGCGCGGCGAGGTCTATGCGATGGCGCGCGGCCGGCAGAACATCGGCACCCCGCAGAAGCCGGAGTGGGGTGAGTTCGCGGGGGTGACCTTCTCGCCCGACCACCGGACGATGTACGTCAATTGCTATACGCCGGGGACCACGTTCGCGGTGACCGGGCCCTGGCAGCACTGACGCTGCGAGGTGGTGGGGGGCGGGGGAGAACTCCGGGGCCCGGCCTTTTCACCCCGGTCGTCCCGGTCGTCCCGGTCGTCCCGCCCCCACGCTTCACCCGGCCGCTCGTCCCGGCGCCTCAACTCCGGCGGGAGTTGAGGGCGCAGGCGACGGCGGTGGCGGCGGCCGCGATCAGGGCAGCGGCGGCGAGCGGCAGCCACGGGGTGGTGACCGTGCCGTCGAGGGAGCCGGTGACCAGGCCCGAGACGGCGGCGTTGGCGGGCGAGGCCTCCAGCACGAGCAGCAGCAGGGCCGCGAGCATTCCCACCGGGATGCTCCAGCCGGTGCTGCGCAACACCGGCCGGTTGCTCAGCGCGCCGATCGCGGTACCCGCCAACAGGCATGCCAGCGCGGCGAGCAGTCCGGCGGCCGTCGCGGGCAGGACCGGGACGGGGATCCGGTGGCGGGCCGAGTGCGGGTCGGACAGCAGCACGACCAGTGCCGTGCCGGGGAGGGCGAGCAGCATCGCGGTACAGACCGCGGTCAGCACTCCGGCAAGGTGGGCCCGGCCGGGCCCGGCGGCCGCCACGGTGCAATTGCGGGCAGCCGGAGGCTCGTTGGTGACACAGACCCGGGTCAGCCATACAGCGACCGGCAGCAGACCGCCGGCGGCCCAGCCCAGCCCGTCGAGGATCGGGCGGCCGCTCTGGACGCCGATGGCCAGCCAGGCGGCGTAGAGGATCACCGGCGGCAGCCAGCGGTGCGAGCGGACGAGCAGCGCCGCCTGATAGCGGAGAAGAGCGGTCACGGGAGGGGAGCCTCGTCAGGTGCGGAAGCGGATGCGGGGGGCGGATGCAGGGGTGCACGCGGGGGCGGATGCCTGGGTGGACGCGGGGGCGGGTGCCTGGGCGTCGTCGCCAGGACCGTCCCCCGGCCCCGCCCCGGCGCTCGTGACCGAGCGGATGTGCCACGGCGGCCGTGCGGTGAGCAGGGCGCGCAGCAAGGCGTCGGAGTGGACGGCGGGGACCGTCAGCCGCGTCGTGCCGTCCGGCCGCGGAACGGTCTCCGTGCCACCGGGCAACCGCGGTGCTCCGGCGGGCGCGTGCTCCGGCCCGCCGGGCAGCGGCGCCCCCGGTGCGCCCTCGGCCTCGATGACCACTCTGGGGCCGGAAAAGGGCGCCTCGTCCCCTGCCGGGCCGCCCTCCTCGCGGGGCAGCAGCCGCCCGTCCGCGACGCGGTAGCGGGCGTCGGCCGCACCCGCCAGCCGCTGCGGGTCATGGTCGACGAAGACGACGGTACCGCCGCCCGCGACCCGTTCGGCGACCGCACGGCTGAGCACCTCCCGGGCGTCCTGGTCCAGGCCGGTCCAGGCCTCGTCCAGGACCAGGAGTTCGGGTTCGGCGAGCAACGCCTGGGCGACCGCGACCTTCTGGCTCGTCCCCTTGGACAGCTCGGCCAGCCGGGTGCGGGCATGCCCGGCCGCCCCGAACCGGGCGAGCCATTCGGTGCCACGGCGACCGGCTTCGGGGCCGCGCAGACCGTGGATGCGGCCGAGGTGGGTGAGGTAGTCGAGGGCGGTGAAGGGCAGCGTGGCCGGGAACCGTTCGGGCACATAGGCGCTGCGCGGGCGGCCGGTGATACGTCCGGCGCTGGGCCGGTCGATCCCGGCCAGCAGCCGCAGCAGGGTGGATTTCCCACTGCCGTTGGTCCCCTCGATGCGCAGCAGCGCACCCGCGGGCACCTCCAGTCGCACGTCCCGCAGCACCCAGGGGCCCCGCACCCCGTAACGCCGCCCCACCCCGTCCAGCCTCATACGTGTTGGCACCTCCACCGCCACCCGGCACTGCTATCGGTACGGCCACCCGGCGCTGTCACCCGGTACTGCTATCCGGCGCTGCCGCCCGGCGGCCTTGGCCCGCGCCGCCGTCCCCGACGGTAGCCGGATCGGCTTCCCGGTGCCCGCCTCAGGGCGTGGCGCGCCGCATACGGCAGGCAACGGGGCGCCGGGCAGGCGGCATTGGCGCGCCGCCGCGGTGTCCATCGGCCGGTCGGTGGGCACCGCCGGGCACAGGAGCAGGAGCAGGAGCAGGAGCAGGAGCAGGAGCAGGAAGAGGGAGGGGGAGGCGGGAGGCGGCCGACGTGACGACTGCCGGTGACGGAGGCCCTGTCAGTGGCGGCTGGCAGACTGGACACGTGACCAGCACAGAAAGCGCCAGCACAGCGAGCGGCGGCACAGAAAGCTCCGGCAGGGAGAGCACCGGCACAGAGACCGCCGGCACGGAAAGCGC
The DNA here is from genome assembly GCF_043199875.1 of Streptomyces sp. NPDC048516. NCBI lineage: Bacteria > Bacillati > Actinomycetota > Actinomycetes > Kitasatosporales > Streptomycetaceae > Streptomyces > Streptomyces sp. NPDC048516. Next base: position 65,183 of record NZ_JBICWS010000026.1, read on the forward strand.
CGCCCGGCCCGGCAACGACGCCTGCGGCGCCGTGCGCCGCGAAGAAACCGACCGCGAAGAAACCGACCGCGACGCACCACCGCAGTTCGTGCTGCCGCTCGTCGCGCGGATCGAGCGGGCCGAGCCGCCGGCGCGTACGGACGCACTGGAAACCGCGGCGCGGGCGGTGCTGGTGCTGCTGTCGGACGAGCGGTCGGCCGGGGACGGTGAGTGGGCCGCGGCGGTGCGGGACTGGCAGGACGCCCGGATCCGGAAGGTGGTGCGGCGGGCGCGCGGCGCGGAGTGGCGGCGGGCCGGGGCGCTGCCGGGCATCACGGTCACCGGCCACCGCGCCGAGGTGCGGGTCTTCCCGCCGGTGCCGCTGGACGGCTGGCCGAAGGATCTGGCGCGGCTGCAGGTCTCGGGCACGGAGCTGGACGACCCCCGGCCGCCCGGGGCACCCGTCGCCGGCGCCCCGGTGCTGTGGCTCAACTCCGCGCTGGGGATGTCGACGGGCAAGGAGATGGCGCAGGCCGGGCACGGTGCACAGCTGGCGTGGTGGGAGCTGTCCGGGGAAGAGCGGGCGGCCTGGCGCGCGGCGGGGTTCCCGCTGTCCGTACGGTACGCCCGGGGCGAGGACTGGCAGGAGCTGACCCGCAGCGGTCTGCCCGTGGTGACGGATGCCGGGTTCACGGAGATCGCCCCCGGGAAGACCGTGGTGGTCGAAGGCGGTGAGCGCTACTGCCCTCTCCCGCGCCTGCGGCAGCCGTAGACGGTCGGCTTCCTCGTCCCGGCACAGGAACGCCGGGGCACGCATCGGCAGGCCCTCGGTCGCCGTCACGCACGCCCTGGCCGCCCTGGCGGGCCGGTGCACTTGCTGCCCGGCCCGTGCGCACGACCACCACCTTTGGCCTCGCCCGGACCAGCCGGGCGGGACCCCGCTCGGACAGGTCCGAGACGCGGTCGCCTCCCGCGCGGACGGCCGCCCTGCCCCAGGAGGAGTGACGCGGAGATGCCCGTGGTGCCCGAGGGGCCCGGCCGGTCCGGCCGGTCCGTCCTGCTGAACGCACAGTGGCCGCTCGTCGCGGCAAACGAAGCCGACTGGCTGTACGACTTGGCCGGCGACGGAGTCAGCGGATTCATGCCGCCCCCCATGCCCGACGCGGTCTGGGTGCTGAACGCCATGTACGAACACGAGCAGGGCCCGGGTGGCGCCTCCTACGACGATCACCTCCGGGCCCTGGTCGCCGACGGGGCACTTGAGCCCGATCCGGTGGCCGGCATGGACCTCAACACCTTGGGGATCGCGACCGGGGGCGGTCTCGGCCGCGCCGCTCACCCGGGGGACGGCTGGCGGCGGCTGCGCTGGGCCGAGCTGGCGGAGCGAACCGGCGACCCGCTCGTGCCCGAAGGCCACCTGCCCTGCCTGCACTGTTTCCCCTCGGCGAAGAAGAACGGCAGCTGGCCGCTCGGCATCCGCCCGCCCACCGAAGGCAGCCTGGACCGCGAGACCTACGACCGGCTGATCGAGATCCTGATCGAGCAGAGCCCCGCGGGCCCGGACACCTCCTGCCTGGCCTACTACACCCCGCTCATGCTCCACTGCGACTTCGACGGCCTGCACGTACGCGCAGGCCGCCTCAGCGACGCCAAAGCCCTCCACGACAACGCCGAAGCCGACTTCAGCCCGTCCAACCTCTGGGCCGCCGACCGCTCCTGGGTCACCTGCACCGACTACGACCTGTGGGCCACCAAGATCGCAGGACCGGCACCGCTGATCGAAGCCCTCCTCGACGACTCGTACATCGAAGCAATCCGCCTGCCGGAACGCGGCTGAACCAGAACCCGGGGAGGGCATGTCTGCGCGGGCACGGGCGCTTCGAGCGGTGCTTGCGGCAGGCGGAACTGTTGGCCCGACTCCTCATGGGTAGGGGATGCTGCACGCGTGACGGAGCGAGAGGCCGCGGTTCATCTCGTCGAGGAAGAGCTGGACCGCGAGCATCAGAAGTGGTCGGCCTTGGGCGTGGACCCGGTGCGCACGGCAGTGCTGCACGTAGCGGAACACGAGCTGGTCTGGAAGGTCTACTGGCAGTCCGAGGAGTACGCGCGTACGCGGAACCCCTCGGCCATGCTGATCGGCCACGGGCCGTACCTGGTGGACCGCATCGACGGAGGGCTGCACCAGATCGGGGCCCTCGCCGAGAGCAGCGGGAAGTGGGAAGCGGACTACCGCGCCCGTATCCGGGGGATGGGCGTCCCCACCGCGGTGGACGATCTGCACGACGAGCTGCGCGAGACCGCCGCCACCCGAGGACGCGTGCAGGCCGTGCGCGCCCTGCGGCAGAGACTGGCGATGCTCTCTCCGGGACAAGCGCTCGACTACGTCAACGCCTTGCTCGGCGGCGAAGCCCCGCCCGGGCTCGTCGCCCTTGCGGTCGGGGAACTCGTGCCCCCGTCGACCCGGTATTCGCCGTGCGGACCCTCCGCCGGGGAGGACTTCACCGCGCCGCCTGACTCCCGGAACTGCCTGACTCCCGCAGCTGACTTCTCCCCCGGGAAAGCCGGAGAAGCGCGCCCTGCCGGTGCCCTCCGGCTCCGAGGGCCGGAGGGACACCGGCGTCGCGGGCCGGGCGGTGTGTCAGGTGGTGACGGTGGCGACGGGGTCGAGACCGTAGGTACGGGCGTAGCCCCCCTCCCCTTGCCGCTGGTGACCATCGGCATGGCATGGCACCCCCGCCATGCAGCCGACGGAGCCCACCACTGGCTCAGCGACGCCGTCCGCCGGACTCTTCACGCACCCGGGAGCCGGGCCACGTGACGCGGCAGGGCCCCGCCGGCTGCGGGACGGCGGCGGCCGGACAGGGGCAAGGGTCCCGGTGGCCGCGGGGAACCCTGCAGCGGGAGCGCCCGCCCGGGGGCGGCGTGGGCAGGAACAGGCCACCGGCGGGCCCTGCACACCCGGGTACGGCGGGGCCGCCACCCGCGCCGTACCCGGGGCCGCGACCCCACTGCGCCGGGGCCACGACCGATCCTGCACCCTTGTGGAGGAAGCTCAAATCAACCTCTGAACTCGTCCGCTGCAGGGTTCGCTCCGTCCCGCCGCGGCCATGAGTACCGAGACCACGGAGCGAGAGGGGGAGCCATGGAGCGCTTGGGGACGGGAATCGGCTGGCGGCCGGAAATCGCCGCGGAGATTGCGGAACTGCCCGGGGTGGACTGGGTCGAGGTGGTGGCGGAGAACCTCTGCCCCGGCCATCTTCCGTACGCCCTGCAGGAGTTGCGCGAGCGCGGCACCACCGTCATCCCGCACGGTGTCTCACTCGGCCTCGGCGGCGCCGACCGCCCGGACGCCGGCCGGCTGACCGCGCTCGCCGAACGCGCCGAGGCGCTGGACGCGCCGATGGTCACCGAGCACATCGCCTTTGTGCGGGCCGGCGGACCGCTGACCGCCTCCCCGCGGATGGAGGCCGGGCATCTGCTGCCCGTACCGCGCACCCGTGACGCACTGGACGTGCTCTGCGAGAACGTACGCATCGCCCAGGACGTCCTGCCGGTGCCGCTGGCGCTGGAGAACATCGCCGCCCTCGTCAACTGGCCGGGCGAGGAGCTGACCGAGGGGCAGTTCCTGGCCGAGCTCGTCGAGCGGACCGGGGTGCGGCTGCTGATCGATGTCGCCAATCTCCACACGAACCACATCAACCGGGGCGAGGACCCGGCACTCGCCCTGGACGAGCTGCCGCTCGATGCCCTCGCCTACGTCCATGTCGCGGGCGGTGTGGAGCGGGACGGGGTGTGGCACGACAGCCATGCGCACCCGGTGACCCGGCCCGTGCTGGACGTCCTTGCCGAGCTGTGTGCCCGGACCACCCCGCCCGGTGTCCTGCTGGAGCGGGACGAGGACTTCCCCGAGGGCGCGGAGCTGGCCGGTGAACTCGATGCGATACGCACCGTGCTGAAGGAGGCCCGTCATGCCCGGGCGGCTTGAACTGGTACCGGAGAGCGCGCCGGGCGACGGCGCGGGGGCCGGCGCAGGCGGCAGCAGGGACGGCGGCAGCGGCACGGGCACCGAAGCGGCGCGGCAGCAACTGGCGCTGGCGCAGACCGCGCTGCTGTCCGCGCTGGTCGCCGGGACGCCGGCCCCTGAGGGCTTCGACCGGGTGCGGCTGCAGGTGCAGAGCCGGGCGCTGACGGCCAAGCGGGCAGCGGTGGTCGCCAAGGTCGCGCCCGAGCTGCCGGAAATCCTCGGCGCGGACTACCGGGCCGCGTTCGTCGGTTATGCGCGGCACCGCCCCATGAGCGGCGGCTACCGCCAGGACGCCCTGGACTTCGCGGCGCACCTGCTGGCCCAGGGGCGCCCCCAGGACCCGGCCGCGCGGCAGCAGTTGACGCGCTGGTGGCGGGACCGCGCGGGCCCCAAGCCGCCGTCCGCCCGGCCGGTGGCCCGGCTGGTGCGGGCCGTGCGGCGCGCCCTGGGCCGGAGCACGACGTGAGGGGGTTCGCCTCCTGGGTCTTCCTGGAGACCGGTGTCGCGTCGTTGGTGCTGCTCATCGGCGCGGCCTCGGTGCGGCTGCGGACGCCGTCCGCCCGGCGCGGGGACGCCGTGGTCCACGAGGTGTGGGAGACGGCGTTCCTCGCCGGCGGCCCCGGGCGGGTGGTGGACGCCGCGATCGCCGGGATGCACGAGGACGGCCGGCTCGCCGTGGGCGGCCCGGGAGTGGTGACCGTGCGCCAGGCCTTCGCCCGCGACGCGGTCGAGGCGGCCGTACTGGACGCGGTCTTCCGGACGCCCGGCGGTGCGCTGTCGGTGCTGCGCGCCACGGCGAGGCGCAGCCCGGCGGTCCAAGGCGTCGGCGACCGGCTGGCGGGCCGTGGTCTGCTGCGCCGTCCGGAGCTCGGCCGGCCGTGGCGCCGGTTGGCGAGCGCCCAGATGACCGCCTGCGGGGTGCTCTTCTTCGCCGTGGTGCTGCTGTCCTTCGCCGGGAACGGAGCGGACGGCCCCCCGCCGGCTGTCCGGGCGCTCCCCGCGCTGATCGGTGGACTCGTCGTGGCGTCGCTGTGCAGGAAGGCGTTCACCCGCCGGATCACCAAGGCGGGGGCCTTCGCCCTGCGCCGTGCGAGGGCGGCCCTGCCCCGAGGGGGCGGCGCGGCCGGGGCCTGGCTGCCCGCCGCGCCGGCGGTGGCACTCGGCGGTACGGCGCTGATCGCGGACGAGCTGCTGCGCCGGCAGTTCGAGGAGGCGCACCGTGCCACGGCCGCCGCAGCGGGCAGCGGATCCGGGTCGTCCGGCGGTTCCTCGTGCGGGGACGGCGGGGGCGGCTCGGGGAGCGACGGCGGCTCCTGGTGCGGCTCTGCTGACGGCGGCTCCGGGTCGGGCTGCGGCAGTTCGTCCTGCGGGGGCGGCTCGTCGTGCGGGGGCGGTTCGAGCTGTGGCGGCGGATCCAGCTGCGGGGGCGGCGGCTGCGGCGGTGGTGGCTGAGGGCCCCGCGACTGCCGCCGAGGTCCCGGGGACCGCTGCTGGGGTCCCCGGGACCGCTGCTGAGGTCCCCGCGACCGCTGCCGGTACCCGGGATCCGCTGCCGCCGCCCGCATGGTGAGAAATTTTGTGGCGGTGTTTGTACTCATCGCGTAGAACCTTCGGCCATGTGGCTCTTCTTCTTCCTTCTCGCCTCGGCCGTGGCGGCGCTGTCCTGTGCGCTGCTGTGCCGTGCCGCGGTCGCCGCCGCGCGCACCACCCGGCCGTCGCCCGGGACCGCCCCGGGGCGCTCCACAGCGGGCGACCGCGCCGGGCTGACCCTCTATGAGGTGGCCTACCTCTCCGGCGGCCCGCACCGGCTCGCCGATCTCGTCCTGGTGCTGATGGCCCAGCAGCGTCGGCTGCTGCTCACCGACACCGGGTGGGCGACCGTCGTCGACCCGGTCGGCAAGGACGCCGTCGAGCGCGCCACCCTGACCGCCATCGGCCCCGATGGACAGTGCCGCATACCGCAGATACGGAACACCCTCGCCGCGGATGCCGCGGTGCGGGAGGTGGCCGACCGGCTGGTCACCGACGGGCTGGCGCTGCCTGCCGCGGTCCGCCCGGGCATCGCCACCGCCGTCCGCCTGGTGCAGGGCGCCGCTCTCCTGGTGCCGCTGTTCGCCGCCGCTGCCGCCTGGATGGCGCCGGCCGGGGCGGACAACGGGCTGCTCCTGGGCTGGTTCGCGCTCCCGCTGGTCCTCACCCTCGGCACCTGGGCCGTGGCCCGCTTCGAGCTCCACCCGTACAGCGACTGGGCCACCGACGCGGGGGAGCAGAAACTGCCCCGCTTTTCCGCCTCCCCCACCCCCCTTCCCCCTCTCACCTCGTTCGCCCTCCGCGGCCCCACCGCCCTCACCGACCCCACCTTGCGCGCCGCGCTCCACTCTTCCGGGGCATAGCCTCCGACACCGGTGCCAGGTGCTTTACATCGACAATCACCGCCCCAACTATCCCTTTTGTATGCACACACGAAGGGACGGCCAGTGAGAGCACTTGCGTTGTACGGCACCATCGGGTCGCTGTTGGTGACCGCCCTCGCCACTGCCCCGGCAGGCGGCGCCACGGGGGCCGCCGCCACGCCACCCGCGCCCGTTGCCCACCGCATCGGCTTCGGCCGATGCGCACCGGTGGAGCACCTGCCGTCGACCGTCGAGTGCGGCACCCTCACCGTTCCTCTCGACTATGCGCGCCCCGACGGCAAGAAGATCCACCTGACCGTCAGCCGCATCCGGGCCACCGCACACCGCGAACGGCAGGGCTCCCTGGTCTTCAACCCCGGCGGCCCGGGCGCGTCCAGCATGGAGTTCCCGCTCTACGGCGGGCTCCCCAAGTGGGACAAGCTGGCCCGCGTCTACGACTTCGTGGGCTATGCGCCGCGGGGTGTGGGCCGCTCGGCGCCGCTGTCGTGCCAGGACCCCAAGAAGTTCGGCAAGGCGCCCACCGACAGCGATACGCACCCCGGCGCGGCCTTCAAGCGCCGGAAGATCGCCCAGGCCAGGGCGTACGCCCGTGGCTGCGTGCGCCGGGCCGGCGCCGACCTGCCGTACTACAACTCCGTCAACAACGCCCGCGACCTGGACATGCTCCGCGCCGCGCTCGGCGAGAAGAAGCTGAACTTCATGGGCGCCTCGTACGGGACGTACTTCGCGGCCGTCTACGCGACGCTCTTCCCCGGTCACGTCCGGCGGATGCTCTTCGACAGCGTCGTCAATCCCGCGCCCCACCAGATCTGGTACCGCAACAACCTCGACCAGGACATCGCCTTCCAGCGCCGCTGGAGCGACTGGCTGCGCTGGGCCGCCAAGCACCATGGCCGCTACCACCTCGGCACGACCAAGAGGGCGGTGCAGCACGCCTACGACTCGGCCGCGCACAAGCTGCGCCGGCATCCGCTGGGCGGGAAGATCGGCGCCGGCCAGTTGCAGGCGGCGTTCCTCAAGACCGGCTACAACGACGCCTTCTGGCCGCGCAGCGCCGAAGCGCTCTCGGGGTACCTGCACGGGGACCCCAAGCCGCTGATCGCCCAGGCCATGCCGCGGTCCGGCGGCGCCAGGGCCGAGGAGAACGCCAACGCCGTCTACACCGCCGTCGAGTGCAATGACGCGCGCTGGCCGCACGACTGGCATACCTGGGACCGGGACAACACCGAGGTCGCCCGGACCGCGCCGTTCGAGACCTGGGACAACGCCTGGATGAACCTGCCCTGCGCCTTCTGGCCCGACCGGTGGCGGGCCGCCACCGCCGAACTCGACGCCGCCGCGGAGCAGGCCGGGCGCCACGCCACCGGGCGGGACCTGGCCGACGCCGCCCGCCGTGCGACCTCGAGCGCGTTCGACGAGGTGCTCCACGGGCAGCGCGGTCCGCTCGACGTCCACACGGAGCCCGGCGCGCTGCCGCCGGTGCTGCTGCTGGCGGCCGAGCGGGACGCGGCGACGCCGTACAAGGGTGCGCTGGAGCTGCAGCGGCGGCTGCCCGGCTCCTCACTGGTCACCGAGAACGGGGCAGGCACCCACGGCATCGCGTTCGGCGAGAACGCCTGTGTGAACAGGTACGTCGAGGCCTATCTGCTGCACGGGAAGATCCCGGCGCGCAAGGTCTACTGCGCGGCGCGTGCGGAGCCGGTACCGGGCCAGCACGTGATGCGGGCGCAGCACGCACTGCCGGGCAAGTAGCGGAGCACACACGCCGACGGGCCGTCCCCGAGGGGGCGGCCCGTGGTGCTGGGTGCCGGCGCACGTCCGTCCCGGGGCCCCGGGACGGACGTGCCGCGCGCCCGGTTACGCCAGGCCCGCGACCAGCTCGGAGACCGGCTTGCGGCGCCCGGTGTAGAAGGGGATCTCCTCGCGGACGTGCATCCGCGCCTCGGAGCCGCGCAGATGACGCATCAGGTCGACGATGCGGTAGAGCTCATCGGCCTCGAACGCGAGCACCCACTCGTAGTCACCGAGCGAGAACGACGGCACGGTGTTGGCGCGCACGTCCGGGAAGCCCCGGGCCATCTTGCCGTGGTCGGCCAGCATCCGGCGGCGGTCCTCGTCGGGCAGGAGGTACCACTCGTAGGAGCGGACGAAGGGGTAGACGCTCACATAGGCGCGCGGCTCCTCGTCGGCCAGGAAGGCCGGGATGTGCGACTTGTTGAACTCGGCGGGGCGGTGCAGCGCCATGTTCGACCACACCGGCTCCAGCGTCCGGCCCAGCCGCGTACGGCGGAAGAGGTTGTACGCCTCCTGGAGGGCGTCCGAGCTCTCCGAGTGCCACCAGATCATGACGTCGGCGTCGGCACGCAGGCCGGACACGTCGTAGGTGCCGCGCACCACCACGTCCTTGGCCGCGAGCTGCGCGAACAGCTCCTCGACCTCCTCGGCGTAGCCGCTGCGGTCCTCCGGAAGGACCTCGCGCAGCTTGAACACCGACCAGAGGGTGTAGCGGATGATCTCGTTGAGGTCCTTGGCCTTCTTGCCGGCGTGCGGAACCTTCTCGGACGCCGCGGGTGCCTGCGGCGCGGAAGCGGGAGTGGAAGCGTCTGTCATACCGTCCATTCTCACTCGGCGGGGACGGAGTCCGGGCGCAGGGTGGTGAGGATGTCGTCGGCGGCCGTACGGCCCGAGGCGATACAGGCCGGGATGCCGACGCCCCCGTAGAGCGCGCCGCACACCCGCAGGCCCGGCAGGTGTGCCACGGCGTCGTGGATGCGGGCCACCCGCTCCAGGTGGCCGACCGGGTACTGGGGCAGTCCGCCGTCCCAGCGGGTGACCCGCGAGGCAACCGGCGCCGCGTCCAGCCCGACCGCCTCGCTCAGGTCGGCGCGCGAGAAGCCGACGAGTTCGGAGTCCTCACGCGTCAGATCGTCCTCGTCGCCGTAGCGGCCGATCGAGGTGCGCAGCACGAAGAGGTCCGGGTCGAAGCGGCCCGACCAGCCCCACTTGTTGCCGGAGAAGGTGGACGCCTTGATCTTGCGGCCGTCCACGGGCGGGACGAGGAAGCCGCTGCCGGTCAGCCGCCCTTCGACGTCGGCGCGGCGGAAGGCCATGGTCACCAGGGCCATGGAGGCGTACTCGACAGAGTCCAGCTCGGCGGCGGCGGGCCGGCAGACGGGGGCGAGGAGGCGGGCCGTGGCCGGCGCGGGGGTGGCGAGGACGACGGCGTCGGCGGTGAGCGCGGCACCGTCGAGATCGAGCTGCCAGCCGTCGGGGGTCCGCCGCACCGCGGTGACCGGCGTGCCCGTGCGGATCTCGCCGCCCTTGGCCCGTACGGCGTCGGCCACCGCGCCCGGCAGCGTCCCGATACCGCCCTCGATGCCCATGAAGACCGGTCCTGTCGCGGCGGCCCCGGTCTGGTGAACGGTCGCGGCGGTCCGCGCCTGGATGCCCCGTACGCCGTCGAGCAGGGAGCGGTGCGTCCGCGCGGCCTCGAAGAGCGGGGGGACGGCGGCGCGCATCGAGATCCGGTACGCGTCGCCCGCGTACACCCCGCCGAGAAGGGGCTCCACGAGCCGGTCGACGACCTCGCGGCCCAGACGCCGGGCGACATAGGTGCCGACGGCGACGTCCTCGCCGACCTCGGTACGCGGGATCCTGGCGTCCTCGTCGATACGGGCGATCCCCTCGGGGGAGAGCACACCGGAGGCGGTGAGCGGGCCGAGGTCCCCGGGGACGCCCATGACATGGCCGGTGGGCATCGGGCGCAGCGCGCCGCGCGTCCACAGGGAGGCACCGGCCGTGGCGGGCGGCTGCAGCCGGTCGCCGATACCGACGGCGCGCGCCAGATCCACCGCCTCCGGCCGCCTGGCCAGCATCGATTCCGCACCCAGATCGACCGGGACCCCCGCGATCTCTCCTGCCCGCAGCTTGCCGCCGAGCCGGTCCGCCGCTTCCAGGACGGTCACCCGGGCGCCGCCTTCGAGCAGCCGGTGCGCCGCCGCCAGCCCGGAGATGCCTCCGCCGATGACGACCACATGACCGGTGCTGCCGGGCCCCCGGCCCGTGGGGGTGTGCGCTGCGCTCATGCCCCCACTCTCTCAGAGCACACCGGCGGGGCCGGGGCCGGACGACGAGCCGCACACCGTCCGCGGCGGGCGGGCAAGGTGTCCGGGAGCCCCGTTGACAGCGGGCAGCGGCGGGCAAAGACTCATGGTCGGCGGGTGGCGATCTTCGTACCGTCCGCCGACCGTCGAGCCGGGACAGCGAGGACACCGCCTGATGACCGACCCACGCCTGCGGGATGTGTACATCGTCGATGCCGTACGGACCCCCGTCGGCAAGTACGGCGGCGCGCTGGCCGCGGTCCGGCCGGACGATCTCGCCGCCCATGTGGTCAAGGCCCTGGTGGACCGCACTCCGGACCTCGACCCGGCGCGGATCGATGATGTCTGTTTCGGCGACGCGAACGGCGCGGGCGAGGACAACCGCAATGTGGCGCGGATGGCGGTACTGCTGGCGGGGCTGCCGGTGACGGTTCCCGGCGTGACCGTGAACCGGCTGTGCGGGTCCGGTCTGGAGGCGGTCATCCAGGCGGGGCGGGCCATCGCGCACGGCGATGCGCACATCGCGGTGGCGGGCGGTGTGGAGTCGATGAGCCGTGCGCCCTATGTGCTGCGCAAGCCCGAACGCGCCTTCCCCGCGGGCCATCAGGAGATGTTCTCCTCGACGCTCGGCTGGCGGATGGTCAATCCGCGGATGGCCCCTGAGTGGACGGTGGCGCTGGGCGAGGGCGCCGAGCTGATCGCCGACCGGCACGGCATCACCCGCGAGCAGCAGGACGTCTTCGCGCTGGCCAGCCATCAAAAGGCGGTCCGCGCCTGGCGGGAGGGCGCCTACGACGACGAGGTGGTGCCGCTGCCCGAGGTGGACCTGCTGCGGGACGAGACGATCCGGGAGGCGTCCTCCCTGGAGTCGCTGTCCAAGCTGAAGCCGGTGTTCCGTTCGGCCGGGGGCACGGTCACCGCCGGGAACTCCTCACCGCTCAACGACGGTGCGGCGGCCCTGCTGCTGGTCGACGAGGAGGGCCTGCGGGCCACCGGGCGCGAACCGCTGGCCCGTATCCGTGCGAGCGCGGTGACCGGTATCGAGCCGCAGCTGTTCGGCCTGGGGCCGGTGGAAGCGGTACGGCGGGCCCTGGAGCGGTCCGGGCGCGGCTTCGCCGAGGTGGCGACGTTCGAGCTCAACGAGGCGTTCGCGGCCCAGGCGTTGGGCTGCATCGGGCAGTGGCCGGACCTGGACCCCGCCGTGGTCAATCCGCGCGGCGGCGCCATCGCCATCGGTCACCCGCTGGGTGCCTCCGGTGCCCGTCTCGCGGGGGCGGTGGCCCACCAACTCGCCGCTGCGGGCTCGGGCACCGGGCTCGCCGCGCTGTGCATCGGCGTGGGGCAGGGGCTCGCGCTGGTCCTGGAGCGCTGAGGCCCACGGCGCGGCCCGGCCCGTAACGTAGGCGACGGAAGCGGGCGGCACCGCGCGCAAGCGGCGCGGCGGTGCCGGTCCTCGACGAAGGGGCACACGGCATGGCGGCGGAGCACTTGGTCATTGTCGGGGGCGATGCGGCGGGGATGGCCGCCGCGTCACAGGCACGCCGCCTGCGGAAGCCGGCCGAGCTTACGGTCACCGCGTTCGAGCGCGGCCACTACACCTCGTACTCCGCCTGCGGTATCCCGTACTGGGTGGGCGGCGAGGTCGACGGCCCGGACGCCCTGATCGCCCGGACGCCCGGGGAACACCGGGCCCGGGACATCGATCTGCGGATGCGCTGCGAGGTCACCGAACTCGACGTGGAACGCGGCCGGGTGCGCACCTGGGAGCTGGACAACGGCGGCCGGGAGTCATGGACCGGCTTCGACAAGCTGGTGCTGGCGACCGGCGCGCGCCCGCGCAGGCCCGATCTGCCGGGAATCGACGCGCCCGGCGTGCACGGCGTGCAGACCCTGGACGACGGCCGGGCCCTGCTGGACACCCTCGACGCCTCCCCGGGCCGGCGGGCGGTCGTCGTCGGCGCCGGCTACATCGGTGTGGAGATGGCCGAGGCCCTGATCCGCCGGGGCTACCAGGTCACCGTCCTGGAGCAGAGCGCACAGCCGATGTCCACCCTCGACCCGGACATGGGCGCGCTCGTCCATGAGGCGATGTGCGCGATGGGCATCGAGACGGTACGCGGGACGACCGTCACCGGTGTGCTGACCGACGAGGGAGGTTCCTCCGGGCGGGGCCGGGGCGGCCGGGCCCGCGCGGTCACCACCGAGGACGCCGAGTACCCGGCGGACGTGGTCGTGCTGGGCCTGGGCGTACGCCCCGAGACCACGCTCGCCGCCGCGGCCGGTCTGCCACTGGGCACGTCCGGCGGGCTGCTCACCGACCTCGCCATGCGGGTGCGGGGCCACGAACACATCTGGGCGGGCGGCGACTGCGTCGAGGTCCTGGACCTGGTCTCCGGGCAGCTGCGCCATATCCCGCTGGGCACCCACGCCAACAAGCACGGGCAGGTCATCGGCACCAATGCGGGCGGCGGCTATGCGACCTTCCCCGGTGTCGTCGGCACGGCCGTCAGCAAGGTCTGCGATCTGGAGATCGCCCGGACGGGGCTGCTGGAGCGCGAGGCACGCGCCGCCGGTCTGCGCTTCGTCACGGTGACCGTCGAGGCCACCAACCGCGCCGGCTACTACCCCGGCGCCCGCCCGATGCACGTCAAGATGCTCGCCGAGCGCCGTACGGGGCGGCTGCTGGGGGTGCAGATCGTCGGCCGCGAGGGCGCCGGCAAGCGGGTGGACGTCGCGGCGGTCGCGCTGACGGCCGGCATGACGGTGGAGCAGATGACCGCGCTCGACCTCGGCTATGCCCCGCCGTTCTCCCCGGTCTGGGACCCCGTCCTGGTGGCGGCCCGCAAGGCCGTCGGTGCCGTACGGGAGGCCGGGGCCTGACACCGCGGGCACCCGGGGACCGGGCACCGGCCCGCCCGCCCCCGGATCCGTCGTCGTCCGCCGCGGTCCGGCCGGCTCAGCGCGCCGTCTGCGTGTGGACGTACTCGACCAGGCGGGTCAGCGCGTCCGGGTCGGTGGAGGGCAGGACACCGTGGCCGAGGTTGAAGATGTGGCCGTCCAGGCCGGCGGCCGCGTCCAGCACCTCGCGGGCCTTGGTCTCGACGGCCTCACGGGGCGCGAAGAGCACGGCCGGGTCGATATTGCCCTGCAGCGCCTTGCCGGCACCGACGCGGCGGGATGCCTCGTCCATCGGGACCCGCCAGTCGACGCCGACGACATCCGCGCCCGCCTCGCCCATCAGGCCGAGGAGTTCGCCGGTGCCGACACCGAAGTGGATACGCGGCACGCCCAGGCCCTCGACCGCACGGAAGACCTTGGCGGAGGCGGGCATCACCGAGCGGCGGTAGTCGGCCGGCGAGAGCGCACCGACCCAGGAGTCGAAGAGCTGGACGGCGCTCGCCCCGGCCGCGATCTGGACCTTGAGGAAGGCGGCGGTGATGTCGGCGAGCCGGTCCAGCAGGTCGGCCCACAGCTGCGGGTCGCCGTACATGAGGGCCTTGGTGCGCTCGTGATTACGGGACGGGCCGCCCTCGACGAGGTAGCTGGCGAGCGTGAACGGCGCACCGGCGAAGCCGATCAGGGGCGTGGCGCCCAGCTCGCGGACGAGCATGCCGATGGCCTCGGTGACGTACGAGACGTCGCCGGGCTCCAGGGCGCGCAGCCGCGCCAGGTCGGCGCGGGTGCGGATCGGGTTCTCGACGACCGGGCCGACGCCGGGCTTGATGTCGAGGTCGATGCCGATGGCCTTGAGGGGGACCACGATGTCGCTGAAGTAGATGGCGGCGTCGACGTTGTGGCGGCGCACGGGCTGCAGCGTGATCTCGGTGACCAGGTCGGGCCGCATGCAGGAGTCGAGCATCGCGATGCCCTCGCGGACCTTGCGGTACTCGGGCAGTGAGCGGCCGGCCTGGCGCATGAACCACACCGGGGTGTGCGGCACCGGCTCACGGCGGCACGCCTTGAGGAAGGCCGAGTCGTGTGTACCGGTCTGCTGCTGGCCCGTGGGGCAATCGTTGGCGCTCACGTCCCAAATCTTCGCACGCCGGGTCGCACGCCGAACGGGCCAGGTGGCCGATATCTCCGCATGCGCCCGGGGGCGCCTCCGAATGGGCGACGCGCGCACCGGGTGTCCTCCCCGTATGCGGGCCCGGTTCCGCCTAATCTTCCGGGCATGGCTGCGGCTCACGAACACCTCGCGGACGGCGCGGACAAGGCCCCGATCCCCTTCCGTCAGGCGGTCGAAGCGCTCCGCGCGGCACGACTGCGGCCGGAGATCGAAATCGATCCGACACCCGCCCCCAAACGGCTCGCCCCGTATGCGTACGCGCTGGAGGCGGCGGTCGTCGAACGCGGATCGGGTCCGGACGGCGAGGACAAGGATCTGGCGGACGGCCGGCTGGTGGTGCTGCACAACCCGGCCGGGGACGACACCTGGCAGGGCACCTTCCGGGTGGTGACCCTGGCGCGTGCGGAGCTGGAGCCGGAGATGGGCGCCGATCCGCTGCTGCCGGAGGTGTCCTGGTCCTGGCTCACCGGTGCGCTGGATGCGCGCGGGGTGCGCTACGGCGCACCGAGCGGGACGGTGACCCGAGCCGGCTCGCACTACTTCGGCGGGCTCGCGGCGCGCGAGCCCGCCACGCAGATCGAGATCCGGGCGTCGTGGACACCGGCCGAGGGCCCCGGCGGGGTGCCGGAGCTGGCGGTGCATCTGTCGGCGTGGTGCGATCTGCTGTGCCAGGTGGCGGGCCTGCCGCCGGCCACGCCCGACATGACGCCGCGCGGCGGGATCGTTCCGCTGCCGCAGCGCCGCGGTGCGCAGCCCCGCTGAGCTGCCCTTTCCGTTGCCCCCCGGCCTCTGTGCGCACATCCGCGCAGAACCGGTCCGGTGGTGCGCCCGCGTGCGGGCGGCGCCGTGATCACCGCGCCGTCACCTCTTGCGGGAATCCGGGCGGGATTGCGTACGGCTTTGATCATCTTGGTGCGCACCCGGTGCCCACCTCTGATCGATCACCCATCCGATTTGCCCGAATTGCCCCTAACTAAATCGTGATCAAAGTCTAAAGTCCCGCCGGATAGCTGCCGAAGAGGTCAGTGACCCTTCAAACACGGATTATTCGGCTCCCCCCAGCCGGCTTCCGTCCCTCGCCACTCCCCCCAGGAGGCCCGGTGTCTGTTCTCCTCGAGCAACCTTCGAGCCTGGTCGCCTACCGCCCGAACAAGCCGACGGCCATGGTCGTCGTGGCCGACCCTCGCGTCCGCTCCACCGTCACCCGCCACCTGTGGGCCCTCGGAGTGCGTGACGTGATCGAGGCGTCGTCCATCGCGGAGGCCCGTCCCCGCGTCGGCAACCCGCGCGACATCTGCGTTGCCGACGTCCACCTTCCCGACGGCTCCGGCCTCACCCTCCTGTCCGAGACCCGGGCGGCGGGCTGGCCCAACGGCCTCGCGCTGTCCGCGGCCGACGACATCGGCGCCGTGCGCAACGCCCTGGCCGGCGGCGTCAAGGGCTACGTCGTCACCGGCACCCGCACCAACCTGGGCCTTCCGGGCCGTCCCGGCACCTCGCCCATCGGCGCCACCGCGGCCCGTATGCAGCGCCGCCCGCCGGGCGCCCCCGGCCACCCCGGCGGCTACCGCGAGCTGTCGGGCCGCGAGGTCGAGGTGTTGCGGCTGGTGGCGGAGGGCCAGTCCAACAAGGCCATCGGCGTCTCGATGGGGCTGTCGGCGCTGACCGTGAAGAGCCACCTGGCCCGCATCGCCCGCAAGCTCGGCACCGGTGACCGGGCCGGAATGGTGGCGGTCGCACTGCGCACCGGCATCATCCACTGACCGTTCATCCGACCGGCTCGCCCGTCGAGGGAACGTTCCCTCGACGGGCGACGTGCATACACAGATACCCTTGACTGGTGACCGACGCCCAAAAGACCGCAGCAGACATGACACTGCGAGCACCCGGAGACTCGCCTCCGGATTCCCGACCGGCGCCGGTCCCTCTCCTGGAGCCCCGCGAGGGCATCCCCCCGGTGACCGCCACCGACGAAGCGCTCGCCGGGATCGTGGCCGCCTTCGCGGCCGGCACGGGCCCGGTGGCCGTCGACGCCGAGCGGGCCTCGGGGTACCGCTACGGCCAGCGCGCCTACCTCGTGCAGCTGCGCCGCGAAGGCGCCGGCAGCGCGCTGATCGACCCGGTCGGCTGCCCCGACCTGTCGGCGCTGGGGGAGGCGATCGGCGACGCCGAGTGGGTGCTGCACGCAGCCACCCAGGACCTGCCCTGTCTGCGTGACATAGGGATGGTCCCCACCCGGCTGTTCGACACCGAGCTGGCCGGACGGCTGGCCGGCTTCGCCCGGGTCGGCCTGGGCGCCATGGTCGAGAACGTCCTCGGCTTCGCTCTGGAGAAGGGCCACTCCGCCGTCGACTGGTCCACCCGCCCGCTGCCCGAGCCCTGGCTGCGCTATGCCGCGCTCGATGTCGAGCTGCTGGTGGATCTGCGCGACGCGCTGGAGGAGGAGCTGGAGGAGCAGGGGAAGCTGGAGTGGGCCCGGCAGGAGTTCGCGGCCATCGCCGCCGCTCCCCCGCCGCCGCCCCGCAAGGACCCCTGGCGCCGCACCTCCGGCATGCACAAGGTCAGACGGCGCCGCCAGATGGCGGTCGTACGGGAGCTGTGGACGGCCCGTGACCAGGTGGCCCAGCGGCGCGACGTCTCACCCGGCAAGGTGCTCGGGGACGCCGCGATCGTGGAGGCGGCGCTGAATCTGCCGCCGAACAGCCACGCCCTGGCCGCGCTGCCGGGCTTCGGCCACCGTATGGGCCGCCGGCAGCTGGAGCAGTGGCAGGCCGCCGTCGACCGCGCCCGCACCCTGGCCGAGAACGAGCTGCCGCAGCCCGGCCAGCCGCTCAACGGGCCGCCGCCGCCCCGCTCCTGGGCCGACAAGGACCCGGTCGCCGCGGCCCGGCTGTCGGCCGCCCGCACGGCGGTCACCGCGCTCGCCGAGGACCTGAATCTGCCGCAGGAGAACCTGATCACTCCGGACACGGTGCGCCGGCTGTGCTGGGAGCCGCCGGCCGAGCCGAGCCAGGAGTCGGTCGCCGAGTTGCTGAAGGGGCATGGCGCACGCCCCTGGCAGATCGCACAGGTCGCACCGATCCTCACCGAGGCACTGCTGACCGACGCCGGCTGACACGGGCGGCGCGGCGCCGACGGAAGTGGGGGGGGGGGGGGGGGGGGGGGGGCGGGGCGGCGGGGGGCCGGGGGGGGGGGGGGGGGGGGGGGGGGGGGCGGGCGGGGGGGGGGGGGGGGGGGCGGGGGGGCGGGCCGCCGGGGGGGGGGGGGGGCGGTGGTGGGGGTCGAGTGGAGTAGGGGGGGGTGGTGG
>NZ_JBICWS010000027.1:0-77458 GCF_043199875.1 Streptomyces sp. NPDC048516
CCGCCCCCCTTCACCGCCTTGTGTTTGGGGGGGGCCGCGGGGGCCTGCGGCGGCCCGCACCCCCCCCCGCGGTGGGTCTTCACCCGGGGGGGGGGGGGGGGGCCGGGGCCGGGGCGGGCCCGGCCCACGCCGTCAGCGCGGCAGGGACTCGCCCACGCGAGGGTGAGGCGGTCTGAAGCCGGATATGGCGGGTACCCGTACTGGACACACCGCGGTCCGGTCCGGCAGCCCGTTTTCCGCCGGTCGGTCCCGTTAGGCTGTGCGCCGTTTCGTAGCGCCGTTGCCGACACCCGACGGTCGGCACGGGTACAGAGCCGACACCAGCACCGAGCCGACAGAAGCGAGGCAGCCTTGTCCTTTCTCACCATCGGACACCGCGGGATGATGGGCGTGGAGCCGGAGAACACCCTGCGGTCCTTCGTGCGCGCCGAGCACGAAGGCCTCGATGTCATCGAACTCGATCTGCATCTGAGCAAGGACGGCGCGCTCGTGGTGATGCACGACGCGGATGTGGACCGGACCACCGACGGCGCCGGCCCGATCGCCGAGCGCACCCTCGCCGAACTCCGCGAACTCGATGCCGGCCGGGGCGAGCGGATCCCCGTCTTCGAGGAGGTCGTCGAGGCGGTCAAGGCGCCGTTGCAGGCCGAGATCAAGGACGTGGCGGCCGCGCAGGCACTGGCCGAGGTGATGCGGTCGCGCGATCTGGTCGGCCGGGTCGATGTGATCTCCTTCCACGACGAGGCGCTGGCCGCGATCCGGACCCTGCTGCCCGGGGTGCGGACCGCGCTGGTCGGCAGCCGGTACGGCGCGGACGTGGTCGACCGTGCGCAGGCCGTCGGCGCGACGATGCTCTCGCTGAACATCCGCAGGCTCACCCTGGAGCTGGTCGAGCGGGCGCATGCCGCGCATCTGAAGGTCGTGGGCTGGACGGTCAACACGCATGATCAGCTGCGCCTCGCGCGCGGGCTCGGTCTGGACGGCGTGGTGACCGACCAGCCGGAGATCCGGCGGGCGGTCCGCTTCACGGCGTGAGGCGGCGCCGGCTCACGGCGTGAGGCCGCTCCGGCTCACGCCGTACAGCGGCTCCGGCTCATGCCGTAGGGCGGCGCGGGAGGTGGGGAGCCGGGTGGGGCGTACCGGCTCTTCGGGTTCTTCCAACCCTTCGGGCCCACCTCGGCAACCGGGAAATGTGCCGTTCACAGTGCCGCAACGCACTTCCACCATGCGGACGTTTCCCGCGGTGATCTCGACAGACGGCCTCGCGCCCTGCCACTCTCCCGCCATGCGCCTCGCCAACCGCCCTCTCCGCCT
Organism: Streptomyces sp. NPDC048516; assembly: GCF_043199875.1. Lineage (NCBI taxonomy): Bacteria > Bacillati > Actinomycetota > Actinomycetes > Kitasatosporales > Streptomycetaceae > Streptomyces > Streptomyces sp. NPDC048516. The sequence continues at coordinate 1,315 of NZ_JBICWS010000027.1, forward strand.
TGCCGCTTGCGCCACCGTCGCGCTGCTCGCCGCGGCCGTCGGCTGTGCCCCGCAGGACGCGCCCCCCGGTGGTCAGCGGGCCGCCGGGCGGGGCGAACAGAGCTGTGACCGCGGCAAGCTGGCCACCGTGGCGGACGGCAAGCTCACGGTCGGCACCGACAAGCCCGCCTACGCACCGTGGTTCCAGGACGACGACCCGGCCGGCGGCAAGGGCTTCGAATCGGCCGTCGCCTATGCCGTCGCCCGCCAACTGGGCTACGGCAAGGGCGCGGTGCGCTGGCAGACCGTGCCGTTCGCCAACGCCTTCGCGCCCGGCCAGAAGAAGTTCGACTTCGACATCAACCAGGTCTCCATCAGCCCCGAACGCAAACGGGCCGTCGCCTTCTCCGCCGGCTACTACGACGTGCGCCAGGCGGTCACCGCCCTCAAGGGCTCCCGGGCCGCGCATGCCAAGAGCATCGCCGGCCTCCGTCATCTCAAGCTGGGCGCGCAGGTCGGCAGCACCAGTCTGAACGTCATCAATGACACCGTCCGGCCGGATCAGCCGCCCGCCGTGTTCCAGAAGAACGACCTCACCAAGTCCGCGCTGAAGAACGGTCAGGTGGACGCGATCCTCACCGATCTGCCGACGGCCTTCTACATCACCTCGGCGGAGGTGAAGGACGCCGAGGTGGTCGGGCAGTTCGCGGCCACCGGCGCCGACGAGGAGCAGTTCGGCCTGGTCCTGGACAAGGAGAGCCGGATCACCGGGTGTGTGACGGCCGCGGTGGAGGCGTTGCGCAAGAACGGCACCCTCGCCGCGCTGGAGAAGAAGTGGCTGACCGACGCCGTGTCCGTCCCGGTGCTCAAGTGACGTACGGAGGAGGTGTGCCGAAGCTCCGGACGGCACGGAACGGGGCCGATGACGGGGCCGATGACGGATACGTGCCCTCGCAGCGGCGGATCGAGCGGGAGCGCTTCCGGCGGGCCAGGACCCGGCGCGCCACCGCCGTCGCCGCGCTGAGCACCCTGGTCACCGCCGCCGTCCTCTACCTCGTCATCACCCGCTCCCCCGGCTGGCCGCGGACCCGTGAGACGTTCTTCAGCGCCGAGTACGCCGCCAAGGCGCTGCCGAAGGTGCTGGAGGGGCTGCTGCTGAATCTGCGACTGCTGGTGGTGTGCGGGGCGGCGGTGCTGGTGCTCGGGCTGCTGCTGGCGGTGGCCCGGACGCTGCGCGGCCCGGTCTTCTTCCCCCTGCGCGCCCTGGCCGCCGCGTACACCGACTTCTTCCGCGGCCTGCCGCTGATCATCTGTCTGCTGATGGTGGTCTTCGGGGTGCCGGCGCTGCGGCTGCAGGGGGTCACCACCGATCCCGTGCTGCTCGGCGGCTCCGCGCTGGTGCTGACGTACTCGGCCTATGTCGCCGAGGTCTTCCGGGCGGGCATCGAATCGGTGCACCCCTCACAGCGGGCGGCGGCCCGGTCGCTGGGTCTGTCCAGCGGCCAGGCGCTGCGCTACGTGGTGCTGCCGCAGGCGGTACGGCGGGTGGTGCCGCCGCTGCTGAACGATCTGGTCTCGCTGCAGAAGGACACCGGTCTGGTGTCCATCGCGGGTGCGGTGGATGCCGTCTACGCGGCGCAGATCATCGCCGGCAAGGACTTCAACTTCACTCCGTATGTCGTGGCCGGGCTCGTTTTCGTGGCGCTGACGATCCCCATGACGCGGTGCACGGACTGGGTCACGGCCCGCATGGACCGCAGGCGCGCCCAGGGAGGACTCGTATGAGCACGACGGACGACGCCCCGCGGCCGGCCGACGGGACGGCCGGGACGGCGCCGCCCGGCGGCGGGGCGGTGCTGCGGCTGGAGTCCGTGCGCAAGACGTACGGACGCGGCACGGTCGTGCTGCGGGATGTGGATCTGGCGGTCCCGCCGCACACCGTGACGGCGCTGATCGGCGCCTCGGGGTCGGGCAAGTCCACGCTGCTGCGCTGCGCGAATCTGCTGGAGGAGATCGACGACGGTGCGATCTTCCTGGACGGTGCGGAGATCACCGATCCGAGGGCGGACGTGGACGCGGTGCGCCGCCGGATCGGCGTGGTCTTCCAGGCCTACAACCTCTTCCCGCACATGACCGTGCTGGACAACATCACGCTGGCGCCCCGCCGGGTGCACGGGGTACCGCGCGCCGAGGCGGAGGCGCGGGCCCGGGAGCTGCTGGACCGGCTCGGGCTCGGCGGGCGGGCCGGGGAGTACCCGGACCGGCTCAGCGGCGGTCAGCAACAGCGGGTCGCGATCGTCCGGGCGCTGGCCGGGCGGCCCCGGCTGCTGCTGCTCGACGAGATCACCGCGGCGCTCGACCCCGAACTGGTCGGGGAAGTCCTCGGTGTGGTCCGCGATCTCCAGGAGGAGGGCATGACCATGGTCATCGCCACCCATGAGATGGGCTTCGCGCGGGAGGTCGCCGACCAGGTGTGCTTCCTGGACGGCGGGGTGGTGGTGGAACGCGGGACGCCGGAGCAGGTCTTCGGGGACCCGCAGCAGGACCGCACCCGGCAGTTCCTGCGGCGGATCATCCAGGCGGGACGGCTGTGAGCCGTCAGGAGGCGCCCGGCCGGCCGAGCGGCTTGACCAGCAGCTCGAACTCCAGGTCGGCGCGCTGCGGAATGCCGAAGCGCTCGTCGCCGTACGGGAACGGGGTGAGCTGCCCGGTGCGCCGGTAGCCGCGGCGCTCGTACCAGGCGATCAGCTCGTCGCGCTGGCGGATGACGGTCATCCGCATCTCGCCGGCGCTCCAGAGGTCCTGGGCGGTCCGCTCGGCCTCCGCGAGAATCACCTTGCCGAGCCCGCCGCCCTGGAGCTCCGGGCGCACCGCGAACATCCCGAAGTACACGTGGTCCCCGCGGTGTTCGAGCTGGCAGCAGGCGATCAGGGCGTCATCCCGCTCGGCGATGAGCAGCCGGCCGGTCTTGCCCCGCACCACGGCGGCGACGCCCTCCGGGTCGGTGCGCTGTCCCTCCAGGAGGTCCGCCTCCGTCGTCCAGCCGGCCCGGCTCGCGTCCCCCCGGTACGCCGACTCGATGAGGTCGACGAGCCCGGGGATATCGGCGTCGTGGGCGGCACGGAAGGTCAGCTCGCTGGTGGGCATGGTGTGCGAAGTCCTCTCAGGGCCGGACGAAGGGCTGACCGGAGGCTAACAAGCGGCATGGGCGTCATGTCAGGGCCATTCGTCATGACCTTCCGGCGCAGCGGCCCGGCGGCGGGACTCCGGCGGCGTAGGGTCCTGCCATGGTGCACGTATTGAGCAGCAGGGTGCTGTTGCGGCCGTCCGACCCCGAGCGGTCGCGGGCGTTCTACGGCACGGCGCTGGGGCTGGAGATCTACCGGGAATTCGGTACGGGGCCCGAGCGCGGCACGGTCTACTTCCTCGGCGGCGGCTTCCTGGAAGTCTCCGGCCGCGCCACGGCTCCGGCCGGCGACACCCTCCAGCTGTGGCTCCGGGTGGCGGACGCGGCAGCGGCGCACCAGGAGCTCCTGGCGCACGGGGTGGAGGTGCTGCGGCCGCCCGTGAAGGAGCCGTGGGGGCTCATCGAGATGTGGATCGCCGACCCGGACGGTCATCGGATCGTGCTGACGGAGGTTCCGGCGGACCATCCGCTGCGCTACCGGCCCTGAGCCCGAGAGGCCGCGCGCTCCCCCTCCATGCGTCCGTGCGCTCCCGTGTGCCGGGGCCCGGCCGGGCATTCTGCACCCGATCCGTGGGACAGGCGGTACTCGGGGAGGTGGGCCGTGCACGCACCGCCGTTGGTCGGCTGGCTGCTGGTGCTGCTGTGTGCCGCGGCCGGTGCGTACTGCCTCGTCCGGGCACGTACCGGGCCGGACGCCTACCGGGGGGACGCCCGCGGCGAAGGCCTGATGGCTCTGGGCATGGCGGCGATGGCGCTGCCCGCGTCGGCCGTGACACCGCCCCCGTGGTCGCCCTGGATGTTCACCGCGGCTTTCGCGGCGGCCGGGGTGTGGGCGCTGGCGCGGCGGCATCTGCATCATGCGGTGGGCACGTTCGCCATGGTGTACATGGCGCTCGCGATGACCGTGCCGCCGGACCGGATGAACGCGGCGGGCTCGGTGGGCCAGACGGGGTCGATGAGCTCGATGGGATCCATGGGGTCGATGGGGCCGGCGGAGTCGATGGGTGCGATGGGTGCGATGGAGCATGCCGGGCCGGGTGGGGTGCCGCTGCTGACGGGCCTGTTGCTCGCCTACTACACGGTGTACGTGATCGCTGCCGGGGTCCGGCTGGTGCCGGTGGACGCGGGGCCGCCCGGTGTGCTGCGGGCCTGCCGGGTGGCGATGGGCATCGGGATGCTGGCGATGCTGCTGGCGCTGTGAGCGCGGGGCGGTGACAACGCTTCCGCGCACGGCTGCCGCGGATACGGCCTGCGGGGCGTCGGTGTGCGGGGCGCGCGCGGGGGTGCGCGGGGGTAGGCGGTTCACACCTGTGACGTGGGTGGTATGGGTCACATCCCGGGCCTGGCTGTACCTACGAGTAGCCGCACGCTCATAGGCTGACGGCATGATGGTCCCTCTCGCGCTGATGATTCTCGGCGTGCTGGCCGCGGCAATGGCGCCGCGCCTGATGGCCCGCTCCGACTGGCCCGACCGTGAACCGGTGCTCGCCCTGTGGGTGTGGCAGTGCGTGGTGGCCGGCGTTCTGCTGTGCTGTCTGCTCGCGATGTCGCTGAGCGCGGCCGCCGCCTGGGAGGCCGTCCGCGGCCCGGTGTTCGGCTTCGCCCCCCGGGTGGTCGTCGAGGCGTATGCGCTCAAGGGGTACGGGCCGTGGGCCGGGGTCCTGGCCCTGCTCCTGGCGGGCGGCGGCGCCTGGACGGCCGTCACCCTGACCCGCGAGGTACGCGCGGCGCGCGCCCGTCGCCGCCAGCGCCGGGCCGAACTCCTGCGCCGCGTACCGCTGCTGCCCGGCGAGGAGCCCCGCCAGGAGCGTCTGGTCGTCCTGGAAGGTGACCGCCCGGAGGCCTGGTGGCTGCAGCACTCCTCGCCCCAACTGGTCATCACCACCTCGGCATTGCGACGCCTGAAGGGCCGTCAGCTCGATGCGCTGATCGCCCATGAGCAGGGCCATGCGCGGGCCCGGCACGACCTTCTGCTGTACAGCGCCTCCGCACTCGCCGTCGGCTTTCCGCAGATCCCGGTCTTCGCCGCGTTCCGCGACCAGGTGCACCGGCTGGTCGAGCTGGCCGCCGACGATGTGGCCTCGCGCCGCTTCGGGCGGCTGACGATCGCCCTGGCCCTGGTCGAACTCAACGAGGACCGCGGTGTGTTCGGCCCCTGCCCGACGCAACTCGCGCAGGTGCCCCAGCGGGTGGACCGGCTGCTGGCCCCCGCGCCCCGCTTCACCCCCGGCCGCCGGCTCCGGATGACGGCGGTGGCGACGCTGGTGCCGGCCGTGCCGCTGCTGGTCACCTTCGTCCCCGGCCTGAGGGCGCTGACGTAGGTCGCAATTCCCCGCCCGGGGCGTGGGACATGGGCCAGGGCGCGGGACAGAGATCAGGGCACGGTTCCTCGCCCGGGACGCCGGACATGAGCCAGGGCTCGGGTCCTCGCCCGGGGCGCGGGTCATGGGCGAGGATCGCCCCATGCCGTCGACGCCGCTCCCCACCGCCCGTACGTCCGCCGTGGACGACGCCAGCCCCCGGGCATCCGCCCCGCTCCTCCCCCGCCTCTCGTGTGCCGTGCTGTGCACGCTCCTCTTCGGCCTGCTGCTCATCCTCGTCGTGGCGCGCTGGGGCCCCTTGATGTCCCTGGACACGGCCTTCGCCGGCACACTGCACCGGACGGCCGTGGCCGCGCCCGGCTGGACCCGGCTCATCCGGGTGTTCAGCGACTGGGTCTGGGACCCGTGGACGATGCGCGCGGTGCTCGCGGTGGCGGTCTTGCTGCTCGTACGGCGTGGCGAACGCCGGCTCGCCCTCTGGGTGGCGGCCACCGCGCTCGCCGGCACGGGGCTGCAGCAGGCGGTGAAGGCACTGGTCGGCAGGGAGCGTCCCGCCTGGCCGGACCCGGTGGCCGCTGCGCACTACGCGGCGTTCCCTTCCGGGCATGCGCTGTCCGCGCTGGTCGCGGGCGCCCTCGTGCTGTGGCTGCTGCGGCTGGCCGGGGCGCGGCCGCTGTGGCGCTGGACGGCCCGGGCGGTGGTCACGGTCTCCGTCGTCGGTGTCGCCTTCACCCGGCTGTATCTGGGCGTGCACTGGCTGTCGGATGTCGTCGGGGGCTGGCTGCTGGGCGGGGCCCTGGTGGCCGGATCCGCGGCGGTGTACGGCGTTCACCACGCGTCCCGGGCAAAGGTGCCCGGCGCCGTGTCGCGGGCAGAATGACGGTCATGACGACAACCAAGGGTGTGCTGTTCGACTTCTCCGGAACCCTGCTGCGTATCGAGTCCACCGAGTCATGGCTGCGTGCGGCGCTCACCGCTTCCGGCACCGCCATGGACGAGGCCGAGATCGCCCGCTCGGCGGCCGCACTGGAACGGGCCGGCGCACTCCCCGGCGGCTCCTCACCCGTCGAGGTCCCCGCCGAACTGGCCGGTCTGTGGGAGATCCGTGACTGCGAAGCCCGCCACCACCGGGCGCTGTACACCGGCCTGGCCCGTCAAGTTCCGCTCCCCGAGCCGGAGTTGTACGACGCGCTCTACGACCGCTCCAGAGCGGCGGAGGCCTGGCAGCTCTACCCCGACGCCGCCGAGGTGCTTGCGGAGCTGCACCGGCGCGGCATCCGTATCGGCGTCCTGAGCAATATCGGCTGGGATCTGCGGCCGGTGCTGCGCGCCCACGGCCTGGACCGCTATGTCGACATCTATGTGCTGTCCTACGAACACGGCATCCAGAAGCCGGACCACCGGCTCTTCGCCCTCGGCTGCCGGGAGCTGGGGCTCGACCCGGCAGCCGTCCTGATGGTCGGCGACGACCGCACGGCCGACGGCGCCGCCACGGCGCTGGGCTGCTCGTACCTGCCGGTGGACCATCTGCCGGTGGACCGGCGCCCGGACGGGCTGCGGCCCGTGCTGGACCTCGTGGGCTGAGGCCCGTTCCGGACCTCGTGGGCTGAGGGGACGGGGCGGGTCAGACCGCTGCGCGCGGCCGTAGCCACTGTTGGAGCTCGACGATGTTCCCGTCGGGGTCCTTCAGGTGGGCGACCCGCATCCGGTCCGTCATCGGAGCCGGGCCGTGTGCGAGGACGGCGCCTCGCCCGGTGAGCTGCGCGCAGCAGCCGTCGAGGTCGTCGACGCGCAGGACGACCAGGGACCGGTATCCGTCCGGCGCCGCACCCAGCTCACCGAGCACCTCGGCCATCTGTGCGCGCTCCTGCAACGCGATACCCGCCGAGCCGTCGGCACAGCTGAACTTGGCGTACGGGCCCTCGGGCGCCTCGAACTGCGGCTCGAGGCCCAGCACGTCCCGGTAGAAGCGGTAGCAGCCACGGAAGTCCGTGACGAGCAGGCGGACTTGGGTGAGTTCCATCGATGTACCCCCGTGAGTGATGGCCGGTCGGCGTGCGGGCCGACGCTACGCCTTCACCTTGCGCCGTCCTCCGCCGGCCCCGCCGCCCACTGCCGCAGCCTCGTGAACGCCGTCCGCGGAAACGGAACCGCCCCGGCCGGCAGGGCGCCGGCCGGGGCGGAAGGGCCTTCCGCGATTACCGCATCAGCTGAGGGTCGCGAGGGCCTGGTTGAAGGTCGTCGACGGGCGCATGACCGCCGAGGACTTCGCCACGGACGGCTGGAAGTAGCCGCCGATGTCGGCCGGCGAACCCTGCACCGCGATCAGCTCGTCGACGATGGTCCGCTCCTGCTCGGTCAGCGTCTTGGCGAGTGCCGCGAACGCCTCCGCGAGCTGCGTGTCGTCGGTCTGCTTCGCCAGCTCCTGCGCCCAGTAGAGCGCCAGGTAGAAGTGGCTGCCGCGGTTGTCGATGCCACCCAGCTTGCGGCTGGGCGACTTGTTCTCGTTGAGGAAGGTGCCGGTGGCGCGGTCGAGGGTGTCGGCGAGCACCTGGGCGCGCGCGTTGCCCGTGGTCTGCGCCAGGTGCTCGAAGCTGACCGCGAGCGCCAGGAATTCGCCCAGGCTGTCCCAGCGCAGGTAGTTCTCCTTGACCAGCTGCTGGACGTGCTTGGGCGCGGAGCCGCCGGCACCCGTCTCGAACAGCCCGCCGCCGTTCATGAGCGGGACGACCGAGAGCATCTTTGCGCTGGTGCCCAGTTCGAGGATCGGGAAGAGGTCGGTCAGGTAGTCACGCAGCACGTTGCCGGTGACCGAGATCGTGTCCTCGCCGCGGCGGATGCGGTCGAGGGAGAACGTGATCGCGTCGACCGGCGACATGATCTCGATCTGCAGGCCCTCGGTGTCGTGCTCGGGGAGGTAGGCCTTGACCTTGGCGATCAGCTGCGCGTCGTGCGCACGGTTCTCGTCCAGCCAGAACACCGCCGGGTCGCCGGTGGCGCGGGCGCGGGTGACGGCGAGCTTGACCCAGTCACGGATCGGCGCGTCCTTGGTCTGGCACATACGGAAGATGTCGCCGGCGCCGACGACCTGCTCCAGGACGGCGTTGCCGTTCTCGTCGAGGACCCGGACGCTACCGGTGACCGGGATCTCGAAGGTCTTGTCGTGGCTGCCGTACTCCTCGGCCTTCTGCGCCATCAGGCCGACGTTCGGCACCGAGCCCATCGTCGACGGGTCGTAGGCGCCGTTCGCCCGGCAGTCGTCGATGACGGCCTGGTAGATGCCGGCGTAGCTGCTGTCGGGGAGGACCGCGAGGGTGTCGGCCTCCGCGCCGTCCGGGCCCCACATGTGGCCGGAGGTGCGGATCATGGCCGGCATGGAGGCGTCGACGATGACATCGCTCGGCACGTGCAGGTTGGAGATGCCGCGGTCGGAGTCGACCATGGCGAGCTCCGGGCCCTCGGCGAGCTCGGCGTCGAAGGACGCCTTGATCTCCGCGCCGTCGGCCAGCGACTCCAGGCCCTTGTAGATGCCGCCGAGGCCGTCGTTCGGGGTCAGGCCGGCAGCCGCGAGCGACTCGCCGTACTGGGCGAACGTCTTCGGGAAGAAGGCGCGGACCACGTGGCCGAAGATGATCGGGTCGGAGACCTTCATCATCGTGGCCTTCAGGTGCACCGAGAACAGCACGCCCTCGGCCTTGGCGCGGGCGACCTGCGCCGTGAGGAACTCGCGCAGCGCGGCGACCCGCATCACGGAGGCGTCGACGACCTCGCCCGCGAGGACCGGTACCGACTCACGCAGGACGGTGGTGGAGCCGTCATCGCCCGACAGCTCGATGCGCAGCGAGCCGTCGCGCTCGATGACCGCGGACTTCTCGGTGGAGCGGAAGTCGTCGACGCCCATGGTGGCGACGTTCGTCTTCGAGTCGCCCGTCCAGGCACCCATGCGGTGCGGGTTGGACTTGGCGTAGTTCTTGACCGACGCCGGCGCCCGGCGGTCGGAGTTGCCCTCGCGCAGGACCGGGTTGACGGCGCTGCCCTTGACCTTGTCGTAGCGGGCGCGGATGTCGCGCTCCTCGTCGGTCTTCGGGTCGTCCGGGTAGTCGGGCAGCGCGTAGCCCTGCTCCTGCAGCTCGGCGACCGCGGCCTTGAGCTGCGGGATCGAGGCCGAGATGTTCGGCAGCTTGATGATGTTCGCGCCGGGCGTCTTGGCGAGCCGGCCGAGCTCGGCGAGGGCGTCCTCGATGCGCTGGCCCTCCTCCAGGCGCTCGGGGAAGCTCGCGATGATGCGCCCGGCCAGGGAGATGTCACGGGTCTCCACGCTGACGCCGGCCGTCGACGCGTATGCCTGGATCACAGGCAAGAACGAATACGTCGCCAGGGCCGGGGCCTCGTCAGTGTGGGTGTAGATGATGGTCGAGTCAGTCACCGGGTGCTCCGCTCCACGTCTGCAACATTGCTCGACATCAAGATATCTCGTGACCGGCCCCCTCTCGACAGGACCCCGCCACGGGCGAGAGTGGAGGAATTGGTTCCGATCGGATCCGGCCGGGGGAACGGCTGCCCGACCAGCGGGGCGGACACGGCGTTCCGGGGCTGCCCCGGTGCGTTCCCGGCGCTGCGGGGAGGTGGCGGGCCGGGCCGCACGGCATTGCGCGGTGCGCTGTCGCGGTGCGCTGTCGACCGGTATCAGCCGGTCGACGGCGAGATCTCACCCCCGGGCGCCCACGGGCCGTGTCCCCTGTATGACAGGGGGCAAGCGAGGGGCAGTCATGGCCGGCGGCATCCACCTGGGGACCAGGAGACCGGGGGACGCGCGGCAGGATTGCCCGGCACCGGTACGGAGCATGATCGTCCTGGCGGGGCCAGTGGCGCACCGGCCCCGCCAGGAGCCCCCGCCATGCCCGATGGGCGAACTGACCACGTCCGACTGGGGCCGCACCATGGCCGTCAACCTCGATGCGCCGTTCCTGCTCGGCCAGCGCTTCGGGCCCGGTACGGCGGAACGCCGCTGGGGACGGATCATCCACATCGCCTCACAGCAGTCGGTCCGGGCATTCGGCAACAGCGGTCCGTACGGGGTGTCCAAAGCGGGACTCACCGCGCTCACCCGTTCCCAGGCGGAGGCCTGGTCGCGGTACGGGGTGAGCGTCAACGCGATCGCCCCCGGCTTTGTCCGCACCCCGCTGAACGAGGCGGTCTTCGCCGATCCCGGGCGCACCGAGGCGATGGCGCGCCGCACGATGGCCGGGCGCAATGGCGAACTGGACGATTTCGCGGGTGCGGCGGTGTTTCTGGCCGGGCCGGGGGCGGCGTATGTGACGGGCCAGACGGTGTTCGTCGACGGTGGATTCTCGGTGACGTAACCGCCGGGCGCGCCACCGGACAGATCGAACGGGTCCGCACGGCGACGGGGCGCGGCCGCGGAAGACCGCGCCCCGGGCAGCGGCGGCCGGTCACCGGAGCTGCGTCCACTCCTTGCAGCCGTGGGTCTCGAACGTCTCCCCCTGGTGGACGGTGACGCGGGCCGGGCCCCGGGAGGAGCCCTGGGCGATGATGCTGTCCGGCCCGCCGCCGGCATCCTTGCGCGCACCCAGGAGCACAGCGGGGCATCGGACGGGACGGGGCCGCCGGTCCGGTAGGTGCCGGCGGCGATGCCCTCCCCCACGAGGTGGCCGCCCTGGCCGGCCACGGCGGCCGGGCCCGCGGGCACCGGTGCCTTCTCCGCGGCCTTCGTGGCGCTCTCCGGCTTCTCCCATTCGGCCTTGGATGCTTCGGCGGTCTTGGCCGCCTTGGCCGTGACGGTGCCCGTGACGGTGGGGGCGGGCTTCGTCCGGGTCGTCCTGGTGCCGTCGCCGCCGTTACCGCCGTTGCCGACCGCGGCTCCGAGCCCGAGGACGAGGAGCGCGCAGGCCACGCCCACGGCGATCCGGAGTGCGGAGTGCGGGCTCTTCGGAGGTTGCGCGGACGACGGCGGTGCGGATGGCGGTGGCGCGTACGGAAGGGCGTACAGGAGGGGCTGCTGACCGAACGGCGCGGGCTGCTGCGAGTGCGACATACACGATCCCCCGTTCCTCTGTGATGGTGTCGTGAAGACCGCCCATTGCCGTCGAAGGTTGTACGGCCAGGTGTCCGCGCGCGCCACGCACCTCTCACCCGCCATCGGCCCAGGTCCGGGCCGCCCCCGGACCCGGGCCGCCCGCGCGTCCGGCCGCCCTGGTCCCGGCCGGCGTCAGGCCGGCAGGCTCCTCAGCCAGACGGCGACTCCGTGATGGTGGCTGCAGGTACCTCGTCGGTGCGCGCTGTAGCTGTACGTCCCGTCGTTGCACTGCGCGGAGGCGCCCGCCGGAGCCTGCTCCCGCCCTCCGTCGCCGCTCGTGGAACTGCTGCCGCCCCCGGACCCCGTCCCCCCGGCGGAGCTGGAACCGCCGGACGAGCCGCCCCCGTCCGTACCGGATCCACCGGCGCCGCTCGTGGACCCCGTCGCGTCAGGTGCCTCGCAGCTCTCATCGGCCTTCACGACGGCGAACGTCAGCGTTTCGGTGTCGTGCATGACCGACCCGGCAGCCGGCTCCTGATCGCAGACCTGCCAGTTCCGGTCCCACACCTGCGGGCGTTTCCGCGTGGACAGATCCCGGCTCTTGAGCAGGTGAATGCCCTTACGTTGCGCGGCATCCTGCGCTTCCTGCAGATTCCGGCCGGTGTAGTCCGGCACCGTGACGGTGTCACCACCCTGACTGCCAGATGCGTCAGGCGCATCGGATGTGCCGGACCGGCTGCCGGATGCGTCAGGCGCCTCGGATGCGTCAGGCGCCTCGGATGTGCCGGACCGGCTGCCGGATGCGTCGGAGACGGACGTGGCGGCGGACGACTTCGTCTCGTCGTCCCCGTCCATCAGGTTGACGCACCCGCCGACGAGCAGCACGAAGACCGCGATGAGCGCACAGCCGAGCCGGGCCTTCTTCTTGTCCTCCGGCGACATCGGCCCTTGGTTTCCCGTCATATAGCCCCCCGCCTTGCGACTGCACACTCTCCTGTGTGCATGGCCCTGCCCACGGTCGCGAGCCGCCGTCCGGCTGGAACCGGAGAGGCAAGTGGTGCAGCGAGTGATGTCACGTGAAGCGAGGCACGGCGAAGCCGACCTCACGCCGGACGGCGAGGCCCGCCGCTCTTCTCGCCGCGCCGCGGGTTCCGCCGCACCCGATGCCGGCCTTTGCGCCGGCGCCCCTCTTCTTCGGGGGTGGCGGCGGCGCGTACATGCCGACCGGCATCGGCGGCTGCTGCCCGGACCGGTCCGGATACTGCTGATTCATCACGATCCCCCCAAGGCGCCTGGAACCGGGACAGTAGCGAGTGGTTGAACGTCGAAGTAGATGAAGTGAAGAACCTGTGATGATGTCGTGACCAAAATGGGTCGGCCACTCCGCAGGGCGCAGACCCGGGGCGTTTCGACGCAACCACGTCAGGCACCTCCCGGCCGCTGGACACGACCACGTCAGGCACCTCCCGGCCGCTGGACACGACCGCCCGGCCGGGCACCTCCGGGCTGCCGAACGAGACCGCCCGGCGGACCGCGGACCGGCAGGTCCAAGAAGCCTTGGCCACGGCGCGGCAGCACCAGAGCAATCACCTCGCCCCGCGGCACGACCGGCCGGACTCACCGGGAGCGCACCGCCCCGCCGCGCCTCCCCGGGTGCCCCACGCCTGAGCTTTATCGCCAAAGGAATGTGCGCCACCGCGCATCAGTGAATAGTCTTCTTTCTCAAGTCAGCACTTCATGACTGAAGTTGACAGCCGGCTTGCACAGGCCCATGTACCCCCACGTACAGGAGATTCCGGTGATTGCCCCTCAAGGTCGCCTCGGGCTTTCGCCTACGGACGAGACGGCATCGCGGCACGGGCCGGGCCCAGCGCTCGCGGACACCGCTCCCGCGCCCCCTCTGCGTCGGCTCGTCAGGCACCCCACCAGCGGCGCCGGACCGGTGCGACCCCACCCCGACCAGCATCGTCGTCGGTACACCGCGTGCCCTTGCCGTGCCGCCCGGCACCCGCGCCCTCGCGCCTCTCGAGCACGCCGGGCATCCGAGGCCCGCCGGCCCCCCGGCCTTCCCCTCGGCACGACGCACTCCCCCCTACGTCGGCGTCCGCCGTGGCGGACGCCCACCCGGAGGCCTGAACAGTGCCTGTTCACACCGTCCCTGCGCACGGTGAGGAACTGCCTCCCTCACCCGAGAAGACCGTGACGGGGCAGCCGTGAGACGTCAGCCGGCCTTCGACCGGCATCCGGCGCGGGACGACTCCCGGTTGCGCGCGGTCGTGGAGGACGCCGCCATGGGCAGATGGGAGAGCGCACGCGAACTGCTGGCGGCGACCGGTGCCGACTGGGACCGCCGTATCTTCCGCCTCCAGGTGCTCGCCCGCGCGGGGGCCCGGCTCACCTTCGCCGACACCTGGGCACAGGCCGAACCGCGTTCGCCGCATGCCCTGGCCCTCCTCGCCACCGTCCAGGCCCTGCGCTCGATGGCCGGTCCACGGGGACAGGGCAGCGGCGCGGAGATGGAAGAGGCCTGGGAGAGCTGCCATGCCGCCGCTGACACCCTGCCCGCCGATCCCACGCCCTACGTCGTCATGCTCGCCCTGCTGCGCTACCACTCCCCCGACCGCGACCGGCAGTGGCGGGAGACGGTGCAGAGTGTGTGGCAGGAGGTCGAGGCCCGCGACCCGTGGAACAGGGAGGCGCACCACGAAATCCTCACCTACATGTTCCCCGACTGGCACGGCGTGGCGGGCGAGATGTTCCACTGGGCGCAGGAACGGTGCGCCCATGTCCCCCGCGGGATGCCGTTGCACGTCTTGCCGCTGGTCGCGCTGGCCGAGTCGCACCGCACGCGGATGAAGAAGGAAGGGCACCGGTACGGCCTGACGGTCCATCCGTGGACGGACAACCCGTCGACCCAGCAGGCGTGGGCGAACTGGTGGACCTACCGGGCCCCTTCGCTGCCGCACGCCGCCTTCCACGAGGACGCCAACTACCTGGCCCACGCACTGTCCTTCGCGAATCGGCACCGGGCGGCGGCCGAGGTGTTCGACGCCATCGGCCCGTTCGCCACGGATGTGCCGTGGAGCTACTGCGGGGACGCCCAGCAGCTCTTCACCCGTCATCGGAAGTGGGCGGTGAAGGGGGCCGCGCCGTAGCGACCGAGGCCGAGCAGACCGATGTTGTGCCGCCATGCAATGCGCCATCACCAGGAGAGGGCCCAGCCATGCCATTGGACATGCCAAGCGTCACGCAGACGGAGGAGGAACGCCTCGCCGAACTCGGGATCACCCAGACCTTGGACCGCTCGATGTCCGGGCGGCAGAATTTCGCCGTCTCGTTCACCATCATCAGCATCCTGTCCGGCTGCCTGACCATGTACGGGTTCGGCATGAACACCGGCGGGCCGGCCCTGATCATGTGGGGCTGGGTTCTCGTCGGCCTGATGACCCTGTTCGTCGGCCTGGCCATGGCCGAGGTCTGCTCCTCCTACCCGACCTCCGCCGGCCTCTACTTCTGGGCGCACAAGCTCGCCCCGCAGAAGTCCGCTCCGGCCTGGGCCTGGTTCACCGGCTGGTTCAACACGCTGGGCCAGGTGGCCGTCACCGCGGGCATCGACTTCGGTGCCGCGTCCTTCCTCAACGCCTACCTGAACCTCCAGTTCAGCTACGCCGCCACCCCCGCCCACACGATCACGCTCTTCGGCGTGATCCTTCTGCTGCACGCCGTCGTGAACACCTTCCGGGTGCGCGTCGTCGGCTTCTTCAACACCATCTCGGTGTGGTGGCATCTGATCGGCGTCGTGGTGATCGTCGGCGCCCTGCTGGTGATCCCCGACAAGCACCAGTCCCCCGGCTTCGTCTTCACCGAGTTCGTCAACAACACCGGCTGGGGCTCCGGGGTCTACGTCGCGCTCATCGGCCTCCTGATGGCGCAGTACACCTTCACCGGCTATGACGCGTCCGCCCATATGACGGAGGAGACGAAGAACGCCTCGGTCGAGGGGCCGAAGGGGATCGTCCGCTCGATCGTCGTGTCCTGGGCGGCCGGATTCGTGCTTCTCTTCGGTCTGACCTTCGCCATCCAGTCCTACACCGGCGCCCTGAAGTCGGCGACCGGTGTGCCGCCGGCGCAGATCTTCCTGGACGCCCTCGGTGCGAGCACCGGCAAGCTGATGCTGCTCGTCATCATCGGCGCCCAGCTGTTCTGCGGTATGGCGTCCGTGACGGCCAACTCCCGCATGATCTACGCCTTCTCCCGCGACGGGGCGCTGCCGTTCTCCACCGTCTGGCACAAGCTCCACCCGGGGACCCGCACCCCCACCAACGCCGTGTGGCTGGCAGCCGGTGGTGCCTTCCTCCTCGGCCTGCCGTACCTGTTCAACACGACCGCGTACGCCGCCGTCACGTCCATCGCGACGATCGGCCTCTACATCGCATACGTGGTGCCGACCCTGCTGCGCCTGCGCCAGGGAGAGCGCTTCAAGCGCGGCCCCTGGCATCTGGGGCGCTGGTCCAGGCCCGTGGGCCTGATCGCGGTCGGCTGGGTCGTGGTCATCACGGTGCTGTTCATGCTGCCCCAGCAGAGCCCGGTGACCATCGAGACGTTCAACTACGCGCCCATCACCGTGGGTGTGGTGCTGGTCTTCGCCGGCACCTGGTGGTTCGTCTCCGCCCGCAAGTGGTTCCTCAACCCGCGGCACCCGCGCAACAACCCGTCGCAGACCTCGGCCCCCGAGCGAGCGGCCTCCACTCCGTAGGCGCCCTCGCCCGCCCCTCCGGCCAACAGCCCACGGCCCGCGGCCCCGTTCCAGGGTCTTGCTCCCTGCGCACGGGGCGGCGGGCCGCCCCGGCGACCACGCACGCCCCCCCGCGACCGACGCAGACCCCCTCGAAGCCTTCGCCCCGCGGGACGGATTGATCAGCAATGCTCGAAGAGTGGCCGGCTGTCGGGAGTTCGGGAGGGAGCCCTCAGCGGGACGCGCGCAGAGAAGCGTCCAAGGTGGTCATCAGTTGCGCCACGCGGTTCTTGCCGGCCGGCGCGACGGGATACCGACGGAGAACATCGATCACGACCGGTGTGGCGCGCCGTCGAGCCTGCTCGATCATCCTGCTGCCGACTTCGGGATCGTCGCCCGCGTTGATTTCGGCCAGGCGCGCGGCGCTTGCGGCGGCGCGCAGGATGTGGCCCACCTGGTGAGCTTTCGCGATCGGGTGGAGGTAAGCGGCGGATGCGGCATCGCCGGCAGCGCGCGCGGCGAGACCCGAGACTTCGGTGGACGCTTGCTTCGCTGCCCGGTGTGCGTCCAACGAGGTGACGCGCTGCAGCTTGGTCCTCTTCGCACCGTTGACGAACTCCCATGCGGCATCAAGAGCTGCGCGAGGCCGGGGATCACCGGGGTTGGCGTCCTCGAACACAGGGAGGACTTCCTGAGCCGCCTCCGCCACGTAGCGTGCTACGGCTCGCAGCTCGTCCATGGTCAGCTCGAAGTCACCGGACACGGTCACCGTCATGACATCAAGCATCTCACCGGGCTTCCGCTCCGACCGCCCGTCGCGCCACCGGGTGCGGGCGCGAGGCCGTGCCCACCACGGGGCCTGACCATAGCCACGGCCCCACGGGTTCAGCCTTCACCGGCACGGCTTTCCCCGGGGTGCTCCGCACGCCCAGGCGTCACTCGCCCCAGATCTTGCGGTAGGCCTGCCGGTAGCCCTCGGAGTCCCAGGACAGGGCGCCGCCGGTGTTGGCGGCGGTGGCGATGTGGGCGGGGGCGACGTACCCGCTGTCCGGGGCGCCGGTGAAGGCGCGGTTGAACTCGTCGATGATCTGCCAGCCCTGTTCGGAGAGGGGTTCGGGCACCGTGGCGGCCTGGAACTCCTTGCCGTTGACGCGCTGGAAGGCCGACGGGTCGCCGTCACCTGCGCCGATGCTGAACGGTGCGCCGGCGCCGTCCTTGCCCGCGGCACGCAGGGCCGGGGCGGCGTGCTGGAAGTACAGGTCGTTGATGGCGGCGGAGTAGGTCCACTTGCGGCCGAAACGGGACAACAGGGAGCGGACTTCCCCGATGGAGCGCCTGTTGACCTGGGGAATAGGCATGTTGGTGTAGCTCAGCAGCTTGGTGCCCGAGCAGGTGGCGAGTTGCTTCTTGATCAGATCGGACTTGTGCTTGGCGAAGGGAACCGAGGCGTCGGTGAACAGGACGACGCCGGCGCGGCCGTGGGAGCGGGCGATGATCCAGTCGGCGCTGATCTTCGCGACGTCCTCGACCCGCGAGGTGATGTTGGTGAAGAGCTGCCGATCCTTGCTGGGGCCGGGAGCCGCGGTGGCGTGCCAGCCGATCAGTGGAATTCCCGCCGCACGAGCCTTTTTGGCCTCCGCTGCGGCTGTCCCGGGGTCAAAACCGCTGAGGACGATGCCATCCGGCTTGAGGCGGAGCGCCTGCTTGAAGGCGGCCCGGAGGCCATCGGGCGTGCCCTGGCCGTTGAGGGTGCGGGCGTGCCATCCGACGATCTTGGCGGCTTCCTGGACGCCCTGCGCGACCCCGGTGACGCCGGGGTTGGTCAGGGTCTGGGCGATGTAGACGACGGTCTTGTCGTGGACGGCCCGGGGCCCGGTGGTGGGGCCCTTCCAGGGGGCGTTGACCTCCTCGGCCTTCTTGACGGCTTGCCTGGCTCTGGAGAGGGCGGCGGGGCAGCCGGGCTTGGCGGAGCTCCTGTGGGATGCGGTGGTGCCGCTGCCGGATTCGCAGCCGGCGGTGGCCATGACCAGGAGTGCGGCGGCTGTCGCGACCGCCTTGCGGGTGGGCTGCACGGGTCTCCTCGCAGGGCAGGATGAGGATACGGGTTGGGGTGGGGGGAGACAGGTTACGGGTGGCGATTCAACGAAGGGCAGCCGCCTTCGGGAGGTACGGCCACGCCGCCGGGGAGAGACGGGGAGCGGGGCCGGGGCCGGGGGCGGGAGCGGACGGAGGACCGGGGCCGGGGCCGGGCCGGGGCCGGGCAGAAGTCGGGCCGGGACCCAAATCGGTGGGAAACGATCCGGCCACGCCCTGCTCCCCTGTGGGCGTCGAACCATCAGCCGGCAATGGCGCTCCACAAGGGAGTAACCGGCCAAACGTGACAAAGAGTTGAATTCCGCTTGGCCATTGGTGGTCATGTGTTGCATGCGCGTGCACAAGCGGTAATGTTCGCGGCCGGTTGGGCATGTGGCGCGATCTTTTCGCTCTCCTGGGGCGAAAACCTCGTAAGCCTCATGCTCCCCCGCTGTCGGCGGTCGGCAACAACACCACCTCGGTCACCGCTCAGAAGCACGTCGTAAGGAGCCCGGGTGTCAGTGGACACGGTGGACCCGCCACACGAACGGGACCCGTCCCTGCGTTCACCGATGAGACCGCGGTTCCGCCGGCAGTCGGGCGCCTTCCTGGACCGCTGGCCGTTCCGCCGGAAGCTCAACGTGCTGGTGATCGCACCCGTCGCCGTCGTCGGCGTGCTGCTGGCCATCGGCGTCAGCACCCAGATGGAGAAGGCCCGGGACGCCGGCCGGAGCGCCGAGCTCGTGCGCGACAGCAAGCAGGTCACGAAGCTGATCAACGACGTACAGGCCGAACACCGGCAGGCACTCCTGCTGTCCGTGGAACAGGAGTCGGCCCGGCCCGGCGCCACGCTGCCGTCCACCGCCGCCTACCGTCAGACACAGCGCGCGACCGATGAGCAGGTCACCGCCGTGCGTTCCTCCTTCGGGGCGGGCCTGCCGAAGGAGGAGGGCCGGGCTCTCGACTACATCCGGGGCCTTGCCGTGCTGCGCGACAAGGCCGAGCGGGGCTCGGTTCCGGCCGCCGGCATCGACCCCGCGTACGCTGCCGCGGTCGGCTACCTGATCGACGGGATCGGTCTCGACCGCTTCGTGGGCACATCGTCGTCCTCGGTCACCTACCTCCTCGACACGGTGCTGCGCGCCGACGCCGCCCACGCGGCCTTCGAGAGCGGGGTGTTCTCCGCCCAGACCCGGGATGCCAACGCGCTCACCGAGTACACCCGCGCGGTCGGCGCCCACCAGCTCTACGAGGAGCAGACGGAGCGTTTCGGCAGGATCGCCGACCCGGAGCAGGTCCTGCGCCTGGGCGGGATCGAGCGCGATGCCGAGGAGAACGGCGTCGAGGCCCAGTTCGCGGAGCTCCAGATCGATCCGGGGTCCCTGCAGGGCCAGACGCCGCATCAGCTGCGCCAGGCGATCGGCGCCGGCACCCGGCAGGCCGAGGCCCGCCTGGACATCACCCGGTCGCTGATCGACCAGATCGCCGCCCGGGCCGACGGTCTCTCCCGCGGTGCCCTGTACAACGCCCTGGCGATGCTCGGCCTCGCCCTGCTCGGCTTCGCCTCCTGGCTGGCCTTCTCCGTCCTGGTCCGGCGCTCGGTCGTACGTCCGCTGTCGGCCCTGACCGGCGCCGCGCAGCAGGTGGTGGATGTGGCCGGCGAAGAGCTCGCCAAGGTCGAGGACGACGAGTCGGCGGAGCGCACTCCGCTGCGGGCGCGGCCGATCCCCGTCCCGGTCCACGACGAGATCGGCCACCTGGCCGAGGCGTTCAACCAGGTGCAGGTCACCGCCGCGGCGCTGCTGGAGCGACAGGTGCTCAGCCGCCACAACGTCGCCGAGATGTTCGGCAACGTCGGACGCCGTGTCAGCAACCTCACCAGCCGCCAGCTCATGCTGATCGACGCCGTGGAACGGGAGGAAACCGACCCCGGCGTCCTGGAGCGGATGTACCGCATCGACCACATCGCCGTACGCCTCCAGCGCAACGCGGACAGCCTCATGCTGCTCGCCGGTATCCGGGACCTGGAGATGGACGCCCGGCCGACCACCCTGGTCAATGTCATACGGGCGGGGCTCGGCCAGATCGAGGGATACCAGCGGGTGTCGCTGCGGTCCGAGACGGAGGTCACCGTCGCGCCCGACATCGTCGACGATCTGACCCTGATGCTCGCCGAACTGCTGGAGAACGCCGTCTCGTTCTCCCCGTCCGACACACCGGTCGAGGTCGTCGTCCGGCCCGGCACCGACGTGACCTCGGACGGTGGTGCCCTGATCGAGGTCATCGACCACGGTCTCGGCATGAGTGCGGAACGCCTCGACGAGGAGAACTCCCGGCTGGTCCGCCGGGAACGGCTCGACCTCGTCCCGACCAAGGTGCTCGGCCTGTTCGTGGTCGGAAACCTCGCCCGGCGCTCGGGCATCCGGGTCACCCTGAGCCGTACGCCGGGGGGCGGGGTCACCGGCACCGTCTGGCTCCCCTCCACACTGCTGCTGACCGAGAGCCCGGCCGCCACAGCGCCCCCGGCTGCGGACGCGGCGGAGACGGCGGCCGTCACCCCGTCTCCGACTGCGGCCGAAGCTGCGGCTGTGGATGTCGCCGAGGGCGAGTCCGAGCGGGCGGCCGAGGCCGCGTCAGAGCACCCTGCGGCGCCCGAGCCTGCGCCCACCGGGTCCGGCCGCGGGTCCGCACCGGCCGCCGCCCCCCTGCCGGTGCGGACGCCCGCCGCCACGCCCGGGCGGCGGCCCGCCGCCCCCTCGCCACGAGGCGAGCTGCCCCGGCGCCTCCCGCCCCGTGCGGACACCGAGCAGACCGCCCCCGCGGGCGAGCCGCACCCCGCGCCGTCCGGCCGGCCGCTGCGACGGCGGGTACGGGGAGCGACCCTCGACATGACCGCCCCGGCGGCCGGCCTCGGTTCGCAGGCCGCGCGCCGGCCCGTCGACGCCGAGGCGGTCCGTTGTGAACTCGACGAATTCGAGGCCGCCGTACGCAGGGCGGAACAAGAAACAGCGCAAGAGGCGGAGCAAGAAGTTGCCGCTGCCCCGAGCGACCCGGCGCCATCGCCACACCAGCAACCCCGGAAGGAGTCGGGCAGTGAACACGCCGACAGGTAAGACCAGTTCCGAGCGGGAGGAAGCCACTGATCTGACAGCCGCCGCGGCCGACTTCACCTGGCTGCTCGACCGGTTCGCCACGCAGACCGCCGGCGTCGTCGACGCCATCGCGGTGTCCTCCGACGGCCTGCTGATCGCCGTCTCCCAACTGCGCGAGCAGGCGGACTCCGAGCGGCTTGCCGCGATCGTCTCGGGCGTGACGAGTCTGGCCGCCGGCGCGTCCGGCAACTACGGCCTCGGCGGCCTCAACAAGGTCATCATCGATCTGGAGGGCGGCCATGTGCTGGTGTCGGCCATCGGCTGCGGTGCCGTCCTCGGCGTGGTGACGTCGAAGGAGGCGAAGCTCGGCAACATCGCCTACGAGATGACCCTCTTCGCCAACCGGGCCGGCAGCGCGCTCACCCCCCAGCTGGTGCTGGAGCTGAAGAGGACCACCGGCGCCGCACCGGCCCGCTGACGCGTCCCACACCACAAAGGCAGGGGTCAGGGTTCGAGAAGAGGAGCATGATGGCGGACGGCGGACCAGGGCCGGACGAGGGTGGGGGTCCCCTCTGCTCGAGCGGAGCCGAGAGCTCGGGGGAGGGCAGCGCCCCGGGTCCGTCGGAGCCCGCCGGCCGCGCTCCCGCGATCCGGCCTTTCCTGCTGACCGCCGGCCGGGTGGCGGGGGGCGGCACCGGCCCCCCGCTCCCGGTCGAGACCCAGGTCGTGGCGACCTCGTCCGGTCTGCGCGTCCTGGGCTCGCTGGCCTTCGAACAACACGACATCGTCGCCGCCTGCCGACGGCCGCAGTCGGTGGCGGAACTGGCCGCCCGGCTGCGCCTCCACCTCAATGTGGTCCGGGTACTGGCGGAGGACCTGTGCACCGCCGGGCATCTGGCGGTCCACGTCCCGGACGCCAGGACAGCCCAGGACATCTCCGTACTGCGAAGGGTTATTGATGGTCTCCGCACCGTCCCCGACTCACGGGACACACTCCGTGACAGCGGTTGAACAGCCGCCGGTACCGGTCAAGCTGGTCATCGCCGGCGGCTTCGGCGTCGGCAAGACCACGGCCGTGGGTTCGATCTCCGAGATCCGGCCGCTGACCACGGAAGCCGCCATCACGGAGGTCGCGGCGGGCGTGGACGATCTCTCCCACACCCCCGGCAAGACCACCACCACGGTCGCCATGGACTTCGGCTGCATCACCATCGACCCGACGCTGAAGCTCTATCTGTTCGGCACGCCGGGCCAGGATCGGTTCGGGTTCATGTGGGACGACGTGGTCCAGGGCGCTCTCGGCGGGCTGGTGATCGTGGACACCCGCCGCCTGGACGACTGTTACGCCGCGGTGGACTACTTCGAGCACAAGGGCATTCCGTTCGCCGTCGCCGTCAACGCGTTCGACGGTGAGGTCCAGCACCACCTCGACGAGGTGCGGTGGGCGCTGGACGTCTCCGACCACGTACCGCTGATCGTCTTCGACGCACGCCGCACGGGCTCGGTCCGGGACGCACTGCTGGTCGTCCTCGAAGTCGCCCTCTCGCGCGCACAGAGTACGGCCGTGGACTGATTTCCGGGCCGCCTTCCCGGCTCTCCCGACCGAAGGGTTGGATTCCGGCGTTGATCCCGCGGTAAGCGTTTGTTGATTGCCTTCGCGGACCCTGCGGCTGTCGGTAAACGGGGGCGAGGCAAGGAACGTAAGTGCTGGATACACGTGTCACAGTGACGGTGCACGCCTCCGACCCGCTCGGTCGGGCCGGAGTCGTCAGCCACTTGCAGCACCAGCCCAGCGTCGAGATCGTCCAGGACCAGGGCGGCGCGGCGGCCAGGGAGCGGGTGGATACGACAGAGAGCGGGAGACCGGGGGAAGGGGGTGGGGAAGCGGCAGGGACCGTGGCGATCTCGCTCATCGACCGGTTCGACGAGATGGCCGCGGTAGAGCTGAGACGGCTGGCACGGGGTGGCGAGCAGCGTGTGGTGCTGATCGCCCGGGACCTGCGCGAGCCGGATCTGATGACGATCGTGGAGTATGGCGTGCGGGCCATCCTCTGGCGTCATCAGGCCACCCCGCAGCGGCTGTTGCGGGCGGTGCAGAGTGCGGCGCGCGGCGAGGGCGACCTGCCGCCGGACCTGATCAGCAAACTGCTCACACAGGTGGGACGGCTGCGGCGGTCGGCGGTGACCTCCGCCTCTGTCGCGTGGGCGCCGACGGTCGGTATGGCGCCGCGCGAGGTCGATGTGCTGCGGCTGGTCGCGGACGGGCTGGACACCCGGCAGATCTCCGAGAAGCTCGCCTACTCCGAACGCACCGTCAAGAACGTGCTGCACGCCGTGATGACGCGCCTCCAACTGCACAACCGCGCCCACGCCGTCGCGTACGCGCTGCGGGAGGGATACATCTGATGGGGCCGGAAGCGGGCACGGACGCAACTGCCCGGGCGGGTGAGGGTCCGGGCGCGAGTGCGGGTCCGGATGCGGGCACGGGTGCGGGCGCGGGTGCGGGGACAGATGCAGATGCGGCAGCAGTCAGGGAAACGGGTGCGGAGATTTCAGGTACGGGTGCGAAAGCAGAGGGCGACGCGGTGACGGAGCTCTCCGGGGAAGTCCGGGCGCCGGGGCACGGGGCGGGGGAACAGCGGTGATTCACGAAGTCGATGAGGCGATGCGGAGGGTGCTGCGCGGCGGGGTGCTGCCGGACGGTTCCGGGGACATCGCATTCGAGGCGCCGACCCGCGACTGGGCGGCGCGGCGCAACGCACCCACGCTCAATGCGTATCTCTACGACATACGCGAGGAGGTCGCCCGCCGCGAGCGCGGAGCGATCTCGGAGCGGGACGCCAGTGGTGTGGTCGTGCGCAGACATCAGCCGCCGCGCTGGTTCCGGCTGTCCTACCTGGTCACGGCGTGGACCACGCGCCCGGAGGACGAGCACCGGCTGTTGTCGGCCGCGCTGGGGTGCCTGCTCTCCCACGAGATGCTGCCGGTGGCCGCGTTGCCGGACGCGCTCCGCGCGCTGAAGGCGAGCATTCCGCTCACGGTTGCGGTGCCGCCCGCCGAGTCCCGCTCGATCGCCGATATCTGGTCTGCGCTCGGCGGCGAACTCAAGCCGTCCCTGGACGTGGTGATCACCGTGCCCTTCCCGGTCTCGCCCTCGTACGAGGTGGCGCCGCCGGTGACGGAGGGCGCGGTCGCGGTCGTCCGCGGGCTCGACAACATCCCCGGCGACTCCCAGCCCCGGATGCTCCGGTCCGCTCCGGGCGCCTCGCCGTCCACCACGGCCGGCGAGGAGGAAGGGTGAGCGGCACGACGGCGCACGGCACGACGGCAAGCGACACGGAGGGGAACGGCACGGCAGCAAACGGCACGGAGGGCACCGGCACGGCGGCGAGCGAGAACGCGAGCTTCGCGCTGCTCAACCGGCTGGCGGGGCTGCGCGAGCGGGTGGCCGGGCTGGTCGAGCGGCGCAGCGCCGACGATCCGACGGCTTCGGACCCGCTGCGCGGGCTGTATGTGACCCCCGAGACGGCCCGGCGGCTGGCCGCGCTGCCACCGATGGACGGCACGGGCGGGGCGGTCGATACGGCGGGCGGGCGGTATGCGGATCACGCGTATACCGGGGCGTCGGACGGCGAGGAGCCCCATGGCGAGGTGCCGGACGCCTCGGAGGCATCGGACTCCTCAGCTGCGTCGGGCTCCTCGGACCGACCGGTTGCGCTCGCCGCGCGGTTCGGCCTGTCGGCCTTGGACCTGCAGATCCTCCTGGCCGCGCTCGCGCCCGACGTGGACCGGGGCTTCGAGCCGCTGTACGGCTACCTCAACGACGATGTCGGACGACGTCGCGCCACGGTCGCGCTGGCGCTGGACCTCGCGGGTAGCGGGCCGTACGAGCCAACGGCCCGTGCCCGCTTCCACCCCGCCGCGCCGCTGCTGTCCGGCGGGCTGCTCGTCATCGAGGACGAGGACCGGCCCCTGCCGGGACGGGCGCTGCGGGTGCCGGAGCGGGTGGTGGCCCATCTGCTGGGTGACGACGGCCTGGACCCGGAACTCAGCGGCAGCGAGGTGGAGTTGCTGTCGGCAAAACAGCGAGCTGCCGGCCGGACGGGACGCGGTGCCCGTACCGGAGACCCGTCGTTCGCCGGACGGCTCGCCGCGCTCGCGAGCGAGCGGCCGCTCGCCGTATACCTGCGGGAGCGCCGGCCCGGTACCGCCGCCGCGCCGGTGACCGACGGGCTGCGGAGCGCCGGCCTGCCC
Source organism: Streptomyces sp. NPDC048516 (assembly GCF_043199875.1). Classification (NCBI taxonomy): domain Bacteria; kingdom Bacillati; phylum Actinomycetota; class Actinomycetes; order Kitasatosporales; family Streptomycetaceae; genus Streptomyces; species Streptomyces sp. NPDC048516. The sequence goes on from NZ_JBICWS010000027.1 coordinate 26,993, forward strand.
GTGCTGCGGTATCGGCCGGATGGCCGGGACGGTGCGGGGGCGGGCCCCGTGGGCGCGCTGCTGCGGGAGGCGCGGCTGCGCCGGGCGGCGGTCGTCGTGGGTCCGCTGCCGGAGCGGCCTGTGGGGCTCGTCAGGGCGCTGGCGGGCGGGGACGTTCCGGTGGTCTTCTTCGGAAGCGAGCCGTACGACCCTGGCTGGGCTCCCGATTCGGGGCTGTTCGCGCTGGACGCGCCGGACGACGGGGCGGCGGCGGGCGAGGTCTGGAGCGCGGAACTCGGTTTTGTGGACGTGGCCGGTGGCTTCGACCTCGCGGCGGCCGTTGCGCCGTACCGGCTGGGCGCCGCTCAGATCCGGCGGGCGGCCCGTGCGGCCACCGCCCTCGCCGCCTTCGACGGGACGCCGCTGACCACCGCCCACATCCAGCACAGCGCACGCCAGCAGTCCGCGCCGCTGCTGGACCGGCACGCCCGGCGCGTACGGCCCGCCGTCGGCTTCGACGGGCTCGTCCTGCCGCCCGGACCACTGGATCTGCTGCACGAACTGGTGCAGCGGGCGCGGCATCGGGAAAAGGTGCTGGGCCAGTGGCGGCTGCGTACCGGCGGTGGGCGCGGCAGGGGCGTGGTGGCCCTGTTCGCCGGGGAGTCCGGTACCGGAAAGACGCTCTCCGCCGAGGTCGTGGCCGGTGAACTGGGCCTGGATCTCTATGTGGTGGAACTGTCGGCGGTGGTGGACAAGTACATCGGGGAGACGGAGAAGAACCTGGAGCAGATCTTCTCCGAGGCCGACCGCACGGACGCCGTGCTGCTCTTCGACGAGGCCGACGCCGTCTTCGGCAAACGCTCGGAGGTCAAGAGCTCGCACGACCGGTACGCGAACCTGGAGAGCGCGTACCTGCTGCAGCGGCTGGAGGCGTTCGACGGGATCGCCGTCCTCACCACCAACCTGCGGGCCAACATCGACGATGCGTTCACCCGGCGGCTGGATCTGGTGGTCGACTTCCCGTTTCCGGACGCCGAACAGCGGACGGCGCTGTGGCGTTCCTGCCTGGCGGCCACCCCCTGCGCGGACGAGCTGGCACTCGACGTCTGCGCCAAGGAGTTCGAGCTGTCCGGCGGGGCGATCCGGTCGGCCGCGGTGACCGCCGGATACCTCGCGGCGGGCCGCGGCGAGGCGGTGTCGGCCGAGGACGTACGGGCCGGGGCCAGGCGCGAGTACCGCAAGATGGGGCGGCTGGTGCCGGACGCGTCACCCTTGTGGGACTGAACCTGCGGGTGCGGCCGGGGCCGGGCGTGGTGTCGCCCGGCCCCGGCCGGCCTCACTGCCCGTCGGCGATCTTCCAGTCCTGCCGGTCCCAGGGCCCGTCGGCGCACCCCGTCGACAGCGAGCCCTTGTCGTTCTGCACGTCGGTCAGGCACTCCTGGTTGCGCATGTTGATGATGCGGGTGCGGCCGTCGGCCGCATCCGCCAGCCGCCACTTCTGGTGGGGCGGCAGCCTGCCCGACTTCAGCTGCTCCGGGTCGGCCGCCCAGAGCTCGACCTCGTTGGTGTCCGGCTTCAGCTGGGCAACGCTGCCCGGGGCGCTGGCCGACTCCAGGGCGACCGTATTGTCCTCGGCGTAGTGGTGGATGATCCACCACTGGTTGCGGCCGAACTGGTCACCCGTCCACTGCGGGCTCTGGCCGATCTGGGTGCCGTCCTCCTGGCTGCCCCCGTTGGCCTGGAGGTACCAGCCGCCGTTGATGTTGGACCGGATGGTCTGCTCCTTCGGGCCCTCCTCCTCGGGTTTCTTCTCCTCGGCCGGGGGCGGAGGCGGAGGCGGAGGCGGAGGCGGGGCCTTCTCCGTCGGCTTGTCGGACGGTGACGGGCCGGGCTCGGGTTTCTCGCCCTCCTGCGGGAGTTTGCTCCCGGCCGGGGCCGGCTTCTCCTTCGCGCTCGTCAGCAGCTCGGGCGCGGCCTTCAACCACAGCGCCACGAAGGCCAGTGCCGCCACGAGCAGCAGCGAGAGCACCGCCATCACCCAGCGCGGCAGCACGGACGGCTGGATGTAGGTGCCGCGCAGCTCGGTCGGCTCCGGCGCTCCGGCGCGCAGCACGGAGAGGGTGAAGGGGTGCTTACTGGTGCCGCCGACCCAACTGACCGTTCCGGGACGGATGCTGAGCTTCGCGAAGGCGGCGCGGCCCGGGGCGGCCTGGACCGAGGTCGGCTCGGGCTCGACGGTGAGGGCGTCGCCGTTCTCACGGCCGGAGAGGGAGACCGTCAGCGGCTGGTTGCCGAGGTTGTCGACGGCAACCGCCGCTTTGGCGCGCCAGCGGCCGCGTACGGCCAGGGGCACCAGCTCACAGCGGAGTTCGGCGAACGGACCGACCGTGACCTGTCCCTCGACGACATCACGGATCTCGGGGTGTTCGGCCGGTTCGACGCGTATCCCGACGGGCGTCGGACCGGCCACGGCGTCGGACGTCCGCGGCGGCGAGAATTCCACCTGCGCCGTGCCCTCGGCCCCGGGGTACAGCCGCAGCACGTCAGGCTCCACCCGTGTCCAGCCGGCCGCGGCGCCGGCCGGCCGCAGCCGGTACTCCTCGACGGTGTCGCCCGTGTTGCGTACCCGCAGCCTTACGCTTGCGACGGAACCGGGGTCGACGGTGATCGCGGCCGGTTCCAGGGAAGTCCACATGCTCACCTGGGCAGTAAACCGGCGAAGCCGGCCCCCGTCAGCGTCCGTAAGGGCAGAGCCGGGGGCAGAGCCGGATGTCCTTACGGCTCCGCAGGGGCGCCACGGCTCGCCGGCCGCACCGCACCGGACCGCATCCCGGGAGGACGGGGGCCCGGTGCCTGCTCAAGGCGGGCCCCCGACGCGGCTGCCTCGGCGACCGCCGCAGCGGGGCCGCCGCCTGCCACGAAGGTCCGTCCGGCGGCAGCGCACCGCCGGTCTGGTGCCGGGCCCGCGCGCGCGTGCCCTCGCTCGCCGGTTTCCGTACCCCGGAGAGGTTTGCCGGCGGCAGCTTTGCTGACGGCCGCTTCAGCGACAGCCGGTTCGGCGACAGCAGCTTTGGTGACGGCCGCATGGGTGACAGCCGGTTCGGCGTCGGGGTCCGTGTCAGGGGCCGCGTCGGGGTCCGCGTCAGGGGCCGCGTCAGGGGCCGCGCCGGGGTCGTCGGCGGCATCCGCATCCGCTTCCCCGGAACGGTCCAGGGCCACGTACGTGTGTGTCAGATGCGCGAGGACTCGGTTCACCTCGGCTTCGCGCCCCAGGGCGGCGAACCGGCCCCTGGCCGCCGCCAGCAGGGGCAGCGCCGCCCGCTCCCGGCCCATCGCCACGAGCACGACGGCCAGTTCGTGTGCGGCCTCGGCGCTGGTCAGCGGATCGCCGGACGAGGTGGCCCGCCGCGGGCCCGCCGCCGGCGCGCGCTCCGCCGGCGCAGGCGCGTCGGTGCCGTGGTGCGGGGCTCCGAGAAGGCGCAGGGCGCGCGTCGTGGCCATGTCGCCGCCGTGCCGCCGGGCGCTGTCCACGGCGCGGCGAACAAGTGGTCCGAGGTCGTGGTGACGCGCGGTACCGCTGAGCGCATGGGACCACGCGGTGAGGAGGTCCACGGCGGGCCCGAGCAGCCGGGGCGCCGCGTCCAAGGCCTTCTCCACGGCCGCGTACAGCCGGGTGTGCGCGATGCCGAGCCAGTCGCGCGCGGCGTCGGCGCCGGCGAGCGCACGGCCCGGCGAGTCCGGGCGGCGCAGCAGATCGGGCAGGGTGTGCCGCGGCCTGACCAGCCGCCCCGCGGTCAGGACCGTGGCCAGCACATAGTCGAAGAAGCGGTGCTGCGCCGCCTCCCGCTCCCCCGGGCTGTCATGCGCCTCGCCCAGCCGCCGCGCGAAGAGCCCGACCAGGTCGTGATAGCGGTAGCGGTCGTCGCCGTGCAGTTCCACGAGCCCGGCATCGACCAGCATCTCGACCGCCGCCTCCGCCTCGTCGTCGGTGGTGTCCAGCAGCGCGGCCGCGGCACCCCGGCAGAAGGTCGGCATGCCGCACAGGGCGAAGGCGCGGAAGGCGTGGGCGAGGCCGGGACCCAGCGCCTCGTAGCCGCCCCGGAAGGTCTCCTCCACGCCCAGGTCGCCCACCCGCAGCTCGTCCAGCCGCCGCCGCTCATCGCTCAGCCGGGCCACGAGGTCGGCCATGGACCGGCCCGGCCGGGACACCAGGCGGGCGGCGACGATACGCACGGCGAGCGGCAACCCGCCGCAGGTGGCGACCAGTTCGCGGGCGACGTCCGGCTCCGCGGCCACCCGCTCGGCCCCCACGATCGCGCCGAGCAGCCCCAGCGCCTCCCCCTCGTCCATCACCTCGACGTCGACACAGCGGGCACCGGGCAGCGCGAGCGTCCGCACACGGCTGGTGACCAGCACCGCGCACCCCGGTGCCCCGGGCAGCAGTGGCCGCACCTGTGCACTGTCGCGGGCATTGTCGAGGACCACGAGGACCCCGCGGTCGGCGAGCAGTGAGCGGTACAGGGCGGCCTTCTGCTCCAGGCCGTCCGGAACGGCGCTCTGGGGGACGCCGAGGGCGCGCAGGAAGTGCGTCAGAACAGCGCTGCTGTCGGCCGGAGCCAGGTCGGTGCCCCGCAGGTCCGCATACAGCTGCCCGTCGGGGAAGTGGGTCCGCACGGTATGGGCGACATGCACGGCCAGCGCCGTCTTGCCGATCCCGCCGAGCCCGCTGAGCGTGGCCACCACCGGTGCCCGTCCCCCGGCCGCCCCGCGCAGCGCCGAGGCCAGGTGCGCGACGGCCATCGCGCGCCCGGCGAAATCGGCGATGTCGGGCGGGAGCTGAGCCGGTACGGGCGGTGGCGGGCCGAGAGGTGAGGTGTCCCGGGGAGGGCGATGCGGGCGAGGCCGGCGGTCATGGCTGTCGCAGCAGTCATGGCAGTCGTGGCGACCATGACAAGCATCGCCGCCATAGCGGTCCCGCTGGCCAGCACTGCGGTCACGGTCGGGGCGGACCCGTTCGGCAACAGGGCCGGAACGACGCCCGGACCCGGCACCGGACCCGGACCCGGCAGCCGCCCCGGCACCCGGCCCGGGTGCGGCGCCTGCCCCGGGCCCTTTGCCGCCCGCCCGCACGCGCAACTCCTCGTACAGTGCGCGGAGTTCGCTTCCCGGCTCGGTGCCGAGTTCGGCGACGAGGGTGCGGCGGGTGGCCGCGTACACCGCGAGGGCTTCCCCCTGACGGCCCTCCCGGTGCAGAGCCCGCATCAGCAGGGCCTGGGCCCGTTCGCGCAGCGGATGCTCGGCGGCGAAGGCACGCAGTCCGGCGATCGAGTCCGCCATCGAATCGGCATGCCGGCCCAACTCCACGACACAGTCGAAGAGTTCTTCCTGGGCGGTGACGCACAGCTCGGTGAGCCGGTCACGCTGCCGCTGTGCGTACGGTCCGGGCAGCCCGGCCAGCGCCACGCCTTCCGAGAGCGCCAGCGCCCCCCTCAGCTGCCCGCACGCACCGGCGGTGTCGCCCGCCCCCCGCAGCCGGCGCGCGGTGACCAGCCGCTCCTCGAACCCGGCAGCGTCCAGGGCCTCGGCGGCCACCCGCAGTGCGTAACCGCCGCTCAACGACACCAGCAGGCGGGCGGGCTGACGGGGCTTACGGTCCGGCTCCAACAGGCCGCGCAGCCGTGAGACGTATGTCCGCAGCGTTCCCACCGCCCGCGGCGGCGGCCGCTCGCCCCACAGCGCGTCCACCAATTGCGGTATCGATACCGGCCGGCCCCCGTGCAGAAGCAGCACCGCCAGCATGGCGCGCTGCTGCGCCGGGCCGAGATTCAGCGGACAGTCTCCCCGCCAGGCCCGCACCGGGCCGAGCACCTGAAACCGCAACCGGCCCCCATGGTCCGGGCTGCTCGCTTCCGCCCGGCCCTCCAACTCGTCCGCATCGTCCGCGTCGCCGAGCACTGCCAGCTCGCTCCCCTGCCCACGTCGACCTGTACACCACCCTTTGGACCAGCACTGATGTACCGGCCTTACCAAACTAGCTCAGGGCACGGACAGAACAGACGGGAAAATGTCTGATATTGGCCCAACGGTAAATCCTCCCATTTTCTCCGGCCATCAGGGCTTGTCGCGGGCCCTCGCCGGTGCTTCGCCAGTACGCGCCGACAGTCACCGGTGTTCGGCAGGGCAACCGCTCTGCCCGTTCGCCCTCCCTCCCGCCTCTGGATGCGGCCACCACTGCGGCCGAAAATCGCAGCGGGGCCACCCAGAACGGACCACGAACCACCGGCCGCCAGAACGGAGCCATCGTGCACACACACGAACGGCGGACCGCGGGAGAGGAATCGGCGAAGCGCACCGCGGTCCGCGGACCCGAACGCCCCCGCACCCCCGCCTCAGCCCCCTCTCCCCACCGGCCGGACGCCCTGCGCGCCCTCCAACGGACAGCGGGCAACGCGGCGGTCACCCGCGCACTGACCCCGGCACCGGCCCAGGCTCCGGCCCCGTCCCCGGAGAACGCAAGAGCCCCCCAGCACCCACAGCGCCCCCAACACCCCCACGCCCAAGACACACAGCGCCCCCAGCGCACACAGCACCTACAGCGGTACGCGGAGGGAGAGGCCGCCCTCGGCTTCGACAAGGTCTCCGCCAATGGCCGCATCGCGATCCGGGGCCGCTACGAGGCATACGCCGACGCCGACATGATCACGGCCGCCGCGCGCGACCTCGAAGCTCAGGACCGGGTGGCGATCACCCTGGAGCGCGGCGCAGCGGTGCATGTCGGCGACCGCACGCTGTACCGGGTCCTGCCCGTCTACAAGGACGCGGCGCGGGCGGAGGCCGCCGTACGGGCCTCGGGCCGGAATGCGGAGGGCGCCGGTCACGAGCCCGTGCGCGGGGACAGCACGGCACAGCGCGGCGAAAAGCATGCCGCCTATCAGCGCTCCCTGACCGACCCCCCGGAAGTCCGGCGGCTCGTCGCGCTCACCCAGCGCATCGTGACGGCACTCCAGGCACGGTCCGAACCTCCGGGCCCCGTCGTCGACGGCCTGCGGGCCGAAGCCATGAAGCTGGCGTTGGCCACGATGGGCGGCGGCTGGATCGCCGCGCGGTTCCCCTACCCGGAACGTGCCGGCCGGGAGGGGCTGACGGACCTCGCGGTCCTGATGCCGGGTCTGACCGCCGAATTCCTCTCCGGCCTCCCCGCGGTCGAGAACCAGGAGGCCGTCGTGCACGAGCTGCTGATCACCCTCCCCAACGACTGCCAGGCAGCCGCGGCGCAGCTCATCGGCAGGCCGGCGGACGGCGGCCTCAGCGTGCGACGCCCCGCACCCGCCGTGGGCGAGAACCACTTCATCGACCTGACCGGAGCCGCCCAGGACGGCTGGGCGAACCACTTCGCCTCCGTCATCCTGCGCGACGGCGACGACACCCTCACGTACGAGGCAGCCGCCGACCGCACCAGCGCGCTGCAGCACGGCAAGTCCCTCGGCTACTTCGCGCTGTACGGCCGTGCCGGGACCGACCAGTCCTTCGACACGGCCATCCGCGCACAGAACCTGGCCTACGCGGAGCGGTCGGCGTCCGCCACATGACCTAACGGGCAGCGCGCTCTGCCCCCGACGGCGCCCGTTCGTCTCTACAGCCGGGGCCGCCCATCGGACAGGGTCGAGAGAGTAAGGCGCAGAAATGCATCAGTGGTGAGGGGAGGTACGTCATGCGGGCACAGGACCGGCATCCCGGCCCGGGGAACGGCCGGGCAAGGACGCCGCGTGCCTGCCCCACCGCGCTCCCGCCCGTACGCGCCTGCCACACCGCACCCCTGCCCGTACGGCGCTCCGCTGTGCAGAACGTACCGCGCACCCCCGGACGCCCCCTCGACGATCCGGTCCGTACGGATAGGGACTCCCTCCTCGGCGCCGGCTTCTCCGATGTGCGCTTTCGCGCGGACGCCGCCGCACACGGGTCCGCCGAGTCGGTCAACGCCCATGCCTCTACGTCCGGTGCGCGCATCGTCCTCCAGCACCGCCGGTATGACGCGTCGTCCGCCGCGGGCCGTCACCTGCCGGCCGGGGATGTGGACCAGGACGACGAGGACTTCAAGAGGCGCGCGGTCGGCGAGTACCGGGCACGCACGCAAGTGGTCTCCGCCAACGGCTTCGACCCGTACGACGAGGAAGAGTGCCATGCGGGGTGCCACAAGACCGCCGCCACCTCGATGGGCTCGTTCACCTCCGCCTTCGCGTGCGCGATGCCCTGAATTCCCTCGTCCCCACACGGCACGCTCTCGCGTCGCCGAGCCACCACCGTAGAAAAGGCCAGCAGGCCGAGTACCGAATCCAGGGAGTAACAGAACATGCCCACCTACCTGTCCCCCGGCGTCTACGTCGAGGAAGTCGCCAGCGGATCGCGGCCCATTGAAGGGGTCGGGACGTCGGTGGCGGCCTTCGTCGGCCTGGCGCCCACCGGCCCGCTCAACGAGCCGACGCTGGTGACGAACTGGTCCCAGTACGTGGCCGCCTTCGGTGAGTTCACGGACGGGTACTACCTCGCGCACTCCGTGTACGGGTTCTTCAACAACGGCGGAACGGCCGCGTATGTGGTGCGGGTCGGCGGATCCGGCGACGCGGAGCAGCGGCAGGCCACCGTGGCGGCCGGGGCGCCCAGGGCGCTGACGGCCGGGGAGCCGACCGTGCTCGGGTCCTTCAAGGTCGCGGCGATCGCGGCTGGTTCCGCGGGCGCCGGGGCGCTCACCGTCGAGGTGCAGGACGTCGAGGGCGAGGGCAGCGCCGACCGGTTCAAGCTGGTCGTCAGGGACGGCGACAAGGTCGTCGAGAGCTTCGACGTCAGCGCGAAGAAGAGCTCGCGGAACTATGTCGTCACGCAGGTGAAGCAGCGGTCCAAGGCGATCGTCGTCGAAGAGGCCGTTCCGGCAGGCCAGTTGGCCAAGCCGGACGCACAGAGCGTCACGCTGGCCCCGCCCGCCCCGGCACCCGCCGCCCCCGCCACGTCCGGCGCGGGCGAGCGGCTGGCCTCCGGCCAGTTCATCGGCGACTCCGCCGACCGCACCGGCTTCGGCGGCCTGGAGGCGCTCGACGAGGTCAACATGGTGGCCGTCCCCGACCTGATGGCCGCCTACCAGCAGGGTCTGATCGACCTGGAGCAGGTCAAGGCCGTCCAGCTGGGCCTGGTCGCGCACTGCGAGCTGATGGGCGACCGGATGGCGGTCCTGGACCCGCCGCCGGCGCTCAACGCGCGTGACATCCGCAAGTGGCGCCAGGAGGTCGCGGGCTACGACTCCCGCTACGCCGCGCTCTACTACCCGTGGATCAAGGCCTTCGACCCGGCGACGGGCCAGACCCGCATCGTTCCGCCGTCCGGCCACATGGCCGGCGTGTGGGCCCGTAACGACTCCGAGCGTGGCGTCCACAAGGCCCCGGCCAATGAGATCGTCCGCGGGGCGGTCGACCTGGAGCTGCAGATCACCCGCGGTGAGCAGGACCTGCTCAACCCGGTCGGGGTGAACTGCATCCGGGCCTTCCCCGGACGCGGAATCCGGGTGTGGGGCGCGCGGACCCTGGCCTCCGACCCGGCCTGGCGCTACCTGAACGTACGGCGGTACTTCAACTACCTGGAGGAGTCGATTCTCATCGGCACCCAGTGGGTGGTGTTCGAGCCGAACGACGAGGCGCTGTGGGCCCGGATCCGGCGCAACATCTCGGCATTCCTGGTGAACGAGTGGCGCTCGGGCGCCCTGTTCGGACAGCGGCCCGAGGACGCGTTCTACGTGAAGTGTGACGCGGAGACCAACCCTGTCGAGTCCGTCGATCTGGGCCGTGTCGTGTGCGAGATCGGCATCGCGCCGGTCAAGCCCGCCGAGTTCGTGGTCTTCCGGCTGGCCCAGTTCTCGGGCGGCGGCGGGGAGCTGGAGGAGTAGCAATATCAGCGGCATCCCGACCCCATAACTCCCCTGGCCTCTCTCGGGCCACCCTCTTTCCTCTCCCCTTCCTCTCCCTTTCCTCTCCCTTTCCTCTCCCTCTCCACCCGCGCAGAACGTTACTTTCCACAGGAGTGAACCACCTTGTCCCTTCAGCCCGGTGATGCCCTCACCTCACACAATTTCGGCCTGCAGATCGACGGCGTGATGGTCGAATACCTGCAGGAGGTCAGTGGCCTGACCATGGAGCAGGACGTCATCGAATACCAGCAGGTCTCGGCGGACGGTAAGCCCGTCGTCAAGAAGATGCCCGGCACGAAGAAGGCCGGCGAATGCACGGTGACGCGCGGTATGACGCAGAGCGGCGCATTCAGCGAATGGATCAACAAGTCCATTGCGGGCGATATGGGTTCCGCCCGTAAGAACGCCACCATCATGATGATGGACTACCAGAACAACCCCGTGAAGCGTTACAACATGCGCAACGCATGGTGCAGCAAGGTGGAGACCAGCGGGGTCAAGGCGGGCGATGCCGCCGCGCTGACCGAGCAGGTCACCATCGTCTTCGAAGAGCTGGTCATCGAGTAATGCGGCGCGACGGCCCGGCGGGGGCACCTCAGCAGCGCGAGACCTTGCGTACGGAATTCGAGTTCGAGTTGCCGCGCGGGTTCGTGGACGAGTCCGGGACCGTCCACCGCAACGGCGCGATGCGGCTCGCAACGGCACGGGACGAGCTGATCCCACTGCGGGATGTACGGGTGCGCGAGAACCCGGCGTATCTGTCGGTCGTGCTGCTGGGCCGGGTCATCACCCGGCTCGGGACGCTCGCCTCCGTGCACGACGGAACGGTGGAGAACATGTTCGCATCCGACCTGGCCTTTCTGCAGGACTTCTACCGGCAGATCAATGCGGAGGGGCACTCGCGCGCCGCGGTGTCCTGCCCGCACTGCGAGGAGCCCTTCGAAGTGGAGCTGGCCGGGAGCCGCCTGGGGGAATCGTGACGTACGCGACCGGGCGTATCGAGGAGGAAGTCGCCTATCTCGCCTACCACTTCCACTGGGGCATCGACGACATCCTCGACCTCGAACACGCCGACCGGCGCGCGTACGTGTCACAGATCGCCGCCCTGGTGGAGCGGGCTGAAGGGAAGCAGTGACGGAGGATGGGGTTGTTCGGGTGGCGGCGGGGGTCGCGGGGCGCGCAGGGTACGCAGCGGCGTGCGCAGCGTGCGCGCGGGCCTGAGGTCGGGGCGGCTGCGGAGGCTTCTGCCGAGAGCACGGACGGTGGCGGCGGTAGCGGTGGCGGCTGGTCCGCCGTGCCCCCCATTCAGCGCGTCCTGGAGGCGCCCGGCACCATCGCGGAGGCCGGCTTCGCCGCGTCACTGAGCGCGCACCGCAACCCCTCCTTCGGCGGGGAGCTGGGGCATGAGGTACGCGCCTCGGCTCCCGGTGGCGTGCTGCGCGATGCGTTGGTTCCCGTCGTGGGCCGCCCCGTCGACCTCGGACTGCCGATTCAGCGGCTTCCGGTCGCGGGTCGGGTGGATGGCGGCGAGGACGGGAGCGGGGGTGCGGTCTCCTGGTTCGCTGCCGCGCCGGGGGCGGGCCCGGGGCGAGGCGCCGACGCGGGTGCGGGTGCCGGGCAGGGCGTCGGTGCCGGGCAGGGCGTCGGAGGGCGTTCCGGGGCTCAAGCCGGGCAGTTCGGGGGTGCGGTGCGTCCGGGGGGCAGGGGCGGCGCACGTACGGATAACCGGGGTGCGGCGCATACTGAGCCCCGGAGTGCGGCAACTACGGAGCCCGGGGGCTTGGCACGTCCTGCGCCCCGGGGTGCCGGTGTCGTACAGCGGACGGCGTCGCCGGGTGGCGCGCCGCGTACACCGACGACTACCTCACGCGCGCCTCGGCAGCCGTCTTCGGGAGGCGAGGCGTCGGCCGCGGCCTCGCGCAACGCTGCGCCGGGCGCAGCATCGGTCAGCACGCCGAGCACGCCTCCGGCCGCTTCGGCGGCCGGGCCGTCGGCCGTCACACCGCCTGCCCCGCCATCTGCCCAGCCGTCTCCCCTCTCGCCCGCCCAGCCGTCCGTCACACCGTCCAGCACGCCGTCCAGCACGCCGTCCGTCACACCGTCGGGCGCTCCTCTGCGAGGTGGTCGGCCCGGGTCGGCGGTGGCCGAGTCGGCGGCCGGGGGCGCGGGCCAGGCGGGTGGAAGCGGTGACACGGTCGTGCCCGGTGCCGCGGTCGCGCCTGGTGCGAAGGCCGTGCCCGGTGGCGGGGCCGCTACCGGTGGCGGGGGCGAAGCCGGTGGCGGGGGCGAAGCCGGTGGCGGGGGCGCTACCGGTGGCGGGGGCGAAGCCGCTCGCTCCGCTTCGCATGGGGCGAAGCCCGCTGCGCGCCCCTCAGCCATGCCCGTCACCCTGCCCGTGCGGAAGGCTGCCGGAATGCGGTCCCCGCTCACCTCGGCGGGCAGGGTCGCAATGCCGCCGCGCAAGCTGCGGACCGCCATCACGTCGCATACGAGGAACAGCGGCACCACGCCCTCCCCCGCCTCCTCGCCCACCGACACTCCTGTGCAACGCACCGAAGCAGCAGCGTCGTCACCCACACCGGCACCGGCACCAATATCGGCACCGACAGGGACAGCGACAGCGACATCCACCACGAGGTCCGAAACGGCGCCGCCCCCTGCTTCTTCCTCGCCCCGCCGCACCTCTGCCGCCGAGCCGACGGGCGAGGGTGCAGCCGCACCGGCCACCGCATCCGTACGACCGGACGTCCCCCAACGGTCAGTACAACGGCGTGCCGTTGGCCCGGCTCGGCCTGCTTCCCCGAAGCAAAGCAGCGCATCGGAGGAGGTTTCGAGCAGGGACACGGCACCCGGCGTCGCGCCGGCGCCCAGTGGTGACGCGGCCTCGCCGGCTCCAGGTACACCGCCCAGCGCGGGCCCCGCCCTCACCCCACGACCGGCCTCGCATACCTCCTCGTCCGAGAACACACGCCCGCGTGCGGACGCCGGCACCAGCGATCACCTGGCCCCGAGGTCGTCCGCGGGACCGTCCACGAGCTCCGGCGACCAAGCGCGCCAGCCAGTAGAGCGAGCAGTTGGACAACCTGCGCAGCGGCCCGCGCGACGGTCCACGGGAATGGGTGGTCAGCGCCTGGGACTTGGTGCTCCGCTGCTCCCGACCGCGGGCCCCGGTGACCCGGCCAAGGACGTGCCGGTTGCGGCCGACGCACAGCCGGACCAGCCTCGGCCCGCCAACGGCCGCACACGTGGCCCTGGACAGCCCACGCAGCCCACGCAGCCCACGCAGCCCACGCAGCCCACGCAGCCCACGCAGCCCACGGTCCAACGCAAGCCACTGATCGGCGCACCTGTCGAGTCCACCGCGATCCGACGCCAGGACCCTGCCCCGACGCCGACGCCGACGCGTACAGGGACAACGACGCCGGCGACGGCTCAAGCACCAACCCCTGCCCCTGCCCCTGCCCCTGCCCCTGCCCCTGCCCCTGCCCCTGCAACGGCCCATACTCCGGCTTCGACACCGAACCGAGCACCGACGACAACTTCAACCCCAGCAACGGCCACGGCCCCGGCCACGGCCCGGGCCCAAGAGCAGCCTTCCGCGGCGTCCATCGAACTTCCCGTGTCCTCAAGCCCGTTGGTGACGACACACACCTCGGAGAGGCATACACCGGAGAGCGGCACCCCGGAATCCCGTACGGCGGAGTCCCACCCTGGGGAATCCCCCCTCGGGGAAGCCCGTATGCCGACGCGTCGAGCGCTGACGACCAGCGCCCCCACTCCACTCGCCGTCCGGCGAGCGCCGCTCGCGTCGGCACGTGCGCTGGACCCGTCCGCCCGGCAGCGGCCCACCGGGCAGACGGCACCGGAGCCCGCCGGCCCCGCTGCGGTACAGCGGTCAAGTGTGCAGCCCGCACCGGCCGTCCCCCTACGCACCGCGGCGCGCACAGTCGACGCGGTGGGCACAACGAGCACAGCAGTCACAACAGGCACGGCAGGCATAGCCAGTACAGCAGGCACAGCAAGCACAGCGGGCGCAAGAAGGCCGGCGCCCCTACGAGCGAGTGTCCCGGCCGTCCCCCTACAGAAACCGCCACGGGCACCGGCACCGGCACCGGCACCACTGACCCCGGCACGGACACCGGGCCGGTCGCTCACTCCGCCTCGTACGGTCCGGACCGCCCCGGTCGTCCCCGGCATGCCCATGGTGCAGCGTGCACCAGCCGCTCCCGGGGCTCCGGCCCCGGCCCCCGCTCCGCCCCAGACCCCTGCCCCGGCTCCGGTCGCGACTCGGGCTCCGGCTCCTCGGCCCCTAGCGCCACCCGCCGTCCCCCGTCCCTCGCCGTCAGCGACCGCCCCCGGCCCCACCCCTGCAGGAGCCTCCCGGCCGATCCAGCGCGCCGCCGGCAGCTCCTCCGCATCCGCTCCCACGCCGCCAACACCCGCAGGAGCCAACCCCACCATCCCGGCCAACCCCGCCGACCCCACCGACCCCGCCGCCCTGGACGCCCTGGCCCGCCGGCTCGTAGCCCCTCTCTCACGGCTGCTCCGCGCCGAGTTGCGCGGCGACCGCGAACGCATCGGCCGACTACGCGATCACGGCCGCTGACCCGCGCCCGCCTCCGACCCACACCCGCTCGCACCGCTCACACCGCTCACACCGCTCGCACCCGTCCCTACCACCCCCATCCAGCCTCGCCACACCACACCACACCACCCCACCTGAAAGACCACCCACCATGCCCCAGGCCCAGGACCCCGGTTCCACCGTCTTCTTCAAGCTGACCATCGACGGCCAGGACCTCGGCCTGTTCAACGGCTGTGACGGCCTGGCCTCCGAGGTGGAGGTGGAGCAGCGGCAGGAGGGCGGCAACAACGGTTTCGTCTGGCAGTTGCCCACCCGCGTGACGTTCTCCACCATCCGTCTCACCCGCCCCCTCACCGCCGACACCTCCCGGGTGGCCGCCTGGATTTCGTCGCTCGCCACCGGCATCAGCAGGCCCACCGCCCAGATCGCCGCCCTCCGCGCCGACGGCTCGGTCGTCGCGCAGTGGGGCCTGGTGGAGGTGCTGCCCGTGCGCTGGCAGGGGCCGAGCCTGGACCCGGCCAGCCCGGGCGTGGCGACCGAGACGCTGGAGATCGCACACCACGGGTTCACCGACGCGGGAGGTGCCTGAGGTGGCCGCACCGACCGGCGGGAAGGCGGGCGCCAGCCTCGTACGGGCCGCGTTGGCGATCCATCAGCCACCGACCGACCTGGGTGGTTCCATGGGCGGCCGCATCGGTGAGGTGGAGTTCCAGTTCAATCCCACCCAGCTGCAACTGGGGCGGGAGGCGGAGTGGCACACCCAGGCCGCGGTCGCCTATATGCGGGGTGCACCGCCCAAGTTCACCGGCACCCGGCCCGCCACACTCCAGTTGGAGGTGTTTCTGGACGCCTCCGGCACCCCGAATTCCGGGAAGGTGCAGAAGCAGATCGAACTGCTCCTGTCCTGCTGCGAGGTGACGGCACAGAGCGTCAATTCCAAGCGGCCGTCGCCGCCTTGGGTCCGGTTTTCCTGGGGGTCGTTCAACACGGTCCAGTTCGTGGCGTACGTGACGAGCGTCAGCGCCACGTACACCCTCTTCAACCCCACCGGCGAACCGATCCGTGCCACCTGCACCCTGTCCCTCACCGAGGTGGCCATGCCCACCAAGGGCCAGAACCCCACCTCAGGCGCGCTCTCCGCACGCCGCATCCACCGCACGGTCGCGGGTGACTCGCTCGCCTCGCTGGCCTGGCGGGAGTACGGGGACGCGACCCGCTGGCGGCTG
This sequence comes from Streptomyces sp. NPDC048516, assembly GCF_043199875.1. NCBI lineage: Bacteria > Bacillati > Actinomycetota > Actinomycetes > Kitasatosporales > Streptomycetaceae > Streptomyces > Streptomyces sp. NPDC048516. The sequence goes on from NZ_JBICWS010000027.1 coordinate 42,735, forward strand.
ATCGCGGAGGCGAACGAGATCGACGACCCGATGCGGCTCCGGCCGGGCACGGAGCTGCTGCTGCCCGCCGCCGACGAGGCCCCGCCCGAAGGCCGGCCCGAGGACCGGCCCGAAGCCAGGTCTGAAGACCGGCCCCGAAGCCGTCCCGCGCACAGTTCCACCGGCCACCCCACCGGTCGCCCGACAACCCAGGAGGCCGCCAGATGACCAGCGAGAGCATCCGATGAGCGAGAAGACGTACACCAGCGTCCTGCACGCCGAGATCGGCGGCACGCCGCTGCCCGACAAGCTCGCCGCCCTCCTCACCGAAGGCTGGGTGGACGCGAGCGTCAATGTGCCGTCCGCCTTCCAGCTCACCTTCAGTGACACGGGTTCGGACATCCTCAAAACGTTCCCGCAGATCAAGATCGGCGCCAAGGTGGTGCTGTCCCCCTTCACGGACGGGCAGCGCGGCACCCCCATGCTGACCGGCGAGGTCACCGCTCTCGAAGTCGACGCGGACGCGAGCGGCAAGTCGCTGGTCGTACGGGGATACGACCCGGGGCACCGGCTGCTGCGCAATCACCGCGTCGCGGGCTACCCCAACATGACCGCGAGCGACATCGTGCGCCGTCTCGCCGGCCTCAACAGGCTCTCCCTCGGCAAGGTGGAGGCCACCCGGACCGTTTACGAGCTGGCCACCCAGCCCAATATCACCGACTGGGACTTCCTGACCCGTCTGGCCCAGGAGAACGACGTCCATCTCTCCTTCGACCCGAAGGGAAAGCTGCAGTTCGGCAAGCTGGCCCCGGCCGCGTCCGCGCCCGCCGACACCACACCGGCCGCGCAGAGCCCGTACATCCTGGAGTTCGGCCACAACGCGTTGCACAGCCGGATCGCCGTCACCGCCGCCGGGCAGGTCAACAAGGCGGGCGCGCGGGGCTGGGACATGCGGGCCAAGCGCGCGCTGTCCGCACAGTCCCCGGCCACGACGAGCAAGGACATCGTCGCCGATATCGCGCCCGCGGCGCTCAGCAAGCCCTTCGGGATGGCCGAACTGACGGCCACGGAGACGCCGTTCACCACGCAGGCCCAGGTCACCCACGCGGCCCGCGCGCTTGCCGACGATGTGGCGGGCTCCTTCGCGGAGCTGGAGGTGGCGGTCACCGGGAATCCGAAGCTGAAGCCGGGCCTGCCCGTCGCGCTCAAGGGCGCCGGCTTCCCCTTCGAGGGCAAGTACACCGCGACCGGCGTCCGCCATGTCTTCGAATCCGGGCGGCAGTTCACCACCTGGCTGACCGTCTCGGGGCGGCAGTTCCGCTCCCTGTACGGGCTCGCGTCCGGCGGTGCGGAAGCCGCGCCGCCCATGCCGGGCGTGGCGATGGCCCTGGTCAGCAATGCCAAGGACCCGCTGAGACTGGGCCGGGTCAGGCTGCGCTTCCCCTGGCTGTCGGACACCTACGAGAGCGACTGGTGCCGGGTGGCGCAGCTGGGCGGCGTACGGGGCGGCGGGCTGGTCCTGCCGGAGGTCGGCGACGAGGTGCTGTGCGCCTTCGACCGGGGCTCGCTGGAGCATCCGTACGTCCTCGCCGGGCTCTACAACGGCCAGGACAAGCCGCCCCGGGAGCCGGACGGTCTCCCCGCGGTCGACCCGACCAGCGGGCGGGTCAACTGGCGCAGCTTCTCCTCGCGCAGCGGGCACACCGTCGAGCTGCTGGACGCCAAGTCCCGGATGAAGAGCGGGATCCGGCTGCAGACCGGCAACGGCAGGCTCACCGTCCACATGGACGAGACGCGCACCCAGGTCACCATCCGCAGCGACGGCTCCGTCTCCATCACCGGGACCCGGAATGTGAGCATCAAGGCGGGCGGCAACCTGTCGCTGGCCGCGGGCGGCTCGCTGACGATGAGCGCCGGCGGGGCGGTCGACATCAAGGCGGGCGCGAAGTTCGGCGTCATGGCAGGCGCCGTGGCGGACATCAACGCGACGGGCGCCATCAGCCTCAAGTCGGCCGGCGCGGTGGCCGTCAACTCGGTCGGCGCGGTCTCCGTCTCCGCGGTCGGCGCGGTGGCCGTCAATGCGGGCGCCGCGGCAGCCATCAACTCGCCGGCCACGGTCACGCTGAACGCACCGGCCGTCCTGCGCAACGGCATTCCTTTCTAGGGGCTTGAGGGAGTTGAGGGAGTTGAGGGACATGCATCTCAAGGGGGGTCACCGGACATGAGTGAACAGTTCGTCGGCGCGGGCTGGACGTTTCCGCTGCGTACGGACGCGGCCGGCGGTATCGCCCTGGCCCGCCGCGAGCGCGAGATCGAGGAGTCGATCCGGCTCGTCCTCGCCACCGCGCCCGGCGAGCGCCCGATGCGGCCGGAGTTCGGCTGTGCCGTCCACGACATGGTCTTCGCCCCCGTCAACGAGGCGACTGCCGGGCGCATCCGCTACGAGGTGCGGTCCTCGCTCGATCGCTGGGAGCCGCGGATCGAGGTGCAGGACGTCGAGGTCACCCCGGCGCCCGACGATCCGTCCGTGCTGTTCATCGACGTGCGCTACAGCGTGCGCGGCACCAACAACCCGCGCAGCCTCGTCTTCCCCTTCTATGTGATCCCGTCCTCGGAATCGCCCTCCACCGCGTCCGCCGCGTCCACCGAAAGCGAAGCCTGATGGCCCTGCCCGCACCCCATCTCGACGACCGTCGCTTTCAGCAGTTCGTCGACGACGCCAAGCGCTATATCCAACAGCGCTGCCCCGAGTGGACCGACCACAACGTCTCGGACCCCGGGGTCACCCTGATCGAGGCCGTCGCGCACATGGCCGACCAGATCGTCTACCGGCTCAACCGGGTGCCGGAGAAGAACCATCTGGCCTTCCTCGACCTGCTGGGTGTCACCCTCTTCCCGCCCTCGGCCGCCCGCGCCGACGTCACCTTCTGGCTCTCCGCCCCGCAGGCCGAGCCGGTCGTGCTGCCCGCCGGGACGGAGGTGGCCACCGGCCGGACCGAGACCGAGGAGGCGGTGGCCTTCGCCACCGAGGACGATCTGACCGTCGTGCCCTGCGAGCTGGAGGCCGTACTGCGGCAGGAGTCGGGGACCACCCCCGAGGACTGCGGCCAGGATGTCTTCGGCGGCCGCGATGTGGCCGTCTTCGCGGCCGCCCCGCAGCCGGGCGACACCCTCCTGTTCGGGCTGTCGGCGGCGGTACCGCGGTGCGCGGCGGTATTGCGGCTGGACAGCCGGGTGGACGGGGTCGGCGTCGACCCGCGCCAGCCGCCGCTGCGCTGGGAGGCATGGACCGCCGACGGATGGGCGGAGTGCGAGGTCGCGGAGGATTCCACCGGCGGCCTCAACCGGCCCGGTGAGGTCGTGCTGCACATCCCGGCCGGGCACACCGTCTCCCGCGTCGGCAGGGCGGATGCCGCGTGGCTGCGCTGCCGGGTCGTCGAGGCAGCGCCCGGCCAGCCGTTCTACAGCGCCTCACCGACCGTACGGGCCGCCTCCGCGTTCACCATCGGGGGCACGACGAGGGTCGCGCACGCCGAGGTGGTACGGGACGAGCCGCTCGGCGAGTCCACGGGCGTGCCCGGCCAGCGGCTGCGCCTGGCGCACGCGCCCGTCGTCGCCGACCGCCCGCCGCTGCGGCTGGAGGTCTCGGACGGGGACGGCTGGCAGGAGTGGCAGGTCGTCGCCGACTTCGCGTCCTCCGGCCCGCACGACCGGCACATCACTCTGGAAGAGGCGACCGGCGAGATCGCGTTCGGCCCCTCGGTGCGCCAACCCGACGGGTCAGTGCGCCAGTTCGGAGGCGTACCGGTCAAGGGCTCGGTGATCCGGGCGCCGCACTACCGCACCGGCGGCGGGCGGTCAGGCAATGTGGCGCGCGGCGCGATCCAGGTACTGCGCAGCTCGATCCCCTATGTGGCGCGCGTGGAGAACCGGGAGGCGGCGCGCGGCGGGGTCGACGGCGAGACGGTGCAGGAGGCGAAGGTGCGCGCGCCGATCGCGCTGCGCGCGCAGGAACGGGCCGTGACTGCCCGCGACTACGAGGAGCTGGCGCGGCGCGCGGCCCCCGAGGCCGCCCGTATCGCCTGTCTCGCGGTCGATCCCGCCGCGGGCGCCGCGGGCGGGACAGGCGCGGGTGCGGGCCCGACCGGTCAGAACGGTCACCCCGAGCAGGCAGGTCAGACCGGGCAGAACGCCGTCCGGGTCCTGGTGGTCCCCCAGGCCGTCCCCGACCGCGGCGGCCGGCTCCGCTTCGAACAGCTGGTGCCCGGTGAGGAGTTGTTGGGACGGGTCACGCAATTCCTCGACGAGCGGCGCCCCCTGGGCACTCGCCTCGCGGTCGGGCCGCCCTTCTACCAGGGCGTCACGGTGGTCGCGACGCTGCACTCCTTCCGGGCGGCGCGGGCCGACCGGGTACGGTCCGAGGCTCTGGACGCGCTCTACGCCTACCTCGATCCGCTGACCGGCGGAGCCCATGGCGACGGCTGGCCCTTCGGCCGTCCGCTGCGCTCCGGTGAGATCTTCGCGGCCCTGCAGCGGGTACCCGGCGTGGAACTCGTCGACGAGGTCCTTCTGCACCCCGCCGATCCGCTCACCGGCCGCCGCGGCGACGCCACCGACCGCATCGAGCTGGCCCCGTCCGCCCTCCTGTTCCCCTTCGACCACCGCGTCCGCGTCATCGAGGCCCGATGAGGGGCACGCCCGCGGGGATGGCCTCCCCGCACCCACTGGGCGGTCAGCTCCCCGCCGTCTACGCCGACGACGACTTCGCCCAGCGCTTCGTCGAAGGTCTCGATGTCGTCCTCGCCCCCCTCTTCAACGTCCTGGACTGCCTGGAGAGCTACTTCACGCCCGCCCTCGCGCCCGAGGACTTCGTCGACTGGCTGACCACCTGGGTCGGCACCGAACTCGACGGGACGGAACCGCTGGCCACCCGCCGCATCGCGGTGGCCGAGGCCGTCTCGCTGCACCGTGTACGCGGCACCCGGCGCGGCCTGTCCAACGCCGTCCAACTGGCTTTCGGGGTACGCCCGGAGATCACCGAGAGCGGCGGCGCGACCTGGTCCGCGCGCCCCCTCGGCCCCTTCCCCGGCTCACCGAGCCCCGGTCTGCGGGTGATCCTGCGGGTCCACGATCCGTCCGCCCTCGACCCGCACCGTCTGCACGCCGTCGTCGCCGCGGCCCGCCCCGCCCACCTCCCCTTCACGGCCGAGGTGACCCACCTGCTCACTCATCGAGGAACCTGACCCATGCCCACCGACCACCTCACCTGCCCCGACTGCGGCGCCCCCGCCCCCCAGTCCGACCAGTCCTTCTGCGACTCCTGCGGTGCCTTCCTGCGCTGGGACCGGCCGGCGCACCCTTCGCCCGCCGCGGACCGGGGACGTACGGCCGCCGCGGCGCAGCCGGCTCCCCCCGCCCCCGCCGGGGCGGACGTCCCGGAATCCGCCCCCGGCCAGGGCGCCACGGATCGCCCTGCACGGTCCGACGCCACCCCACCCGCAGCGGGCCCCTCCGCCCCCACGGCCACTCCGGCTCCCGCCACCGGCCACAGTCCGCACCCGGCCGCCGTCCCGCAGCAGGGCACCGCCGCGGAGCCGACCGTCCCGCTTCCGTCAACCTCCGCGAGTGACGGGGGCGCGGGCCGGTCGCAGCGCACCCCGGGTGTCCCGGACAGCCGGGACGGCCACGGCAGCCAGGACAGCCCGCCCAACCCGAACAGCCCGTCCGCCCCCCGTCCGGCCGGCGGGAGGGGCATCTCCGAGACCGGCATCCGCGCCCTCCTGGTCCCCGTGCCGGACGCCTCCCCCATCCCGTCCCCCGGGGCACCCGGGAGCGTGCTACCGGGACGGCCCGATGCGGCGCGCCCCCGGGTGCGTACCCCGCAGGCGGCCCCCGAGCCCGAGCACGGCGCACCGTGCCGGAGCTGTGGAACGCTCAACGCACCGGGCCGGCACTTCTGCCGGAGCTGCGCCACCCTCCTCACCGACACCACGCCGGAGGCCGCCGAAGGCCCGTATGCCGGGGAGCGGCCGCGGCTGCATCACAACCGCGCCCGGTGGATCACCCGGGCAGTGGTGGCGGTGGTGATCGCGGCCGCCGTGGCCGGGGGAATCATCGGGGGGCCGCCGGCCGCGCGGGCCGTACAGGACCACTTCGCCGAGCGCGTCCCCGTGGCCCCCGCCACCTGGAGGGCGTCGCACTCCGGCGCCCAGCACGGCGTGAAGCTCGCGTTCGACGGCTACTCCAACACCTGGTGGGGGACGGGCTATTCGGGCACGTCCGACGGCCAGTACCTGGAGGCCGGATTCGGCCAGCCCACCGACCTCCTCAACATAGTGATCACCTCCGGAGCTTCGGGACGCACCCCGCAGGCCGCCGACCCGGCCCGTCCGCGCGAGTTCGACCTGATCGTGACCGACTCGGCGGGCAAACAGCACGTCTCGCAACACCGGCTCAATGACGGCGGGGCACAGAGCATCGATGCGGCGGTACGGGATGCGATGACCGTACGGCTGGTGCTGCACACCGCGTACGGCGCCACCGACGAAAAGCAAGTGGCCATCGCCGAGATGGAGTTCTTCGGCCGGTCGGCGGGATAGCCGGCGCGGACGCAGGAGAACCGGCGCGAAGGCGGGAGAGTCTGCGCGGAGGCGGGAGAGCCGTGCCGAGGGGTGGTGCCGCGCGCGACGCGCGTCGCGCGCGGCCCCGCAATGTTGGCCGCCACCCGGTCGACGGCTACTTCATCCCCGCGTCACGGACCAGCAGTGCCATCTGCACCCGGTTGGACAGATTCAGTTTGGCGAGCGCACGGCTGACATGTGCTTTCACCGTGCCCTCGCTCATGGCCAGCTCGCGCCCGATCTCGGCGTTCGAGTGTCCTCTCGCCACGGACCGGACCACTTCTCCCTCCCGGTCGGTCAGCTCCGCCAGTCGCCGACGTGCCTCGGCGGCGCCCTCCGACTCCAGTTCCGCGAAGGTGTCGATCAGGCGTTTGGTGACCCTCGGCGTCAGCATGGCGCTGCCCTCCGCGACCGTACGGACGGCATGGGCCAGCTCACGCGGGGAGGTGTCCTTGAGGAGAAAACCGGCCGCGCCGTTGCGCAGTGCGGTGTGCACATAGTCATCGAGATCGAACGTGGTCAACATGATCACTTTGGGGGCGCGCAACGAGCGCCGCAGCTCCTTGAGGGCGGTCAGCCCGTCCATACCCGCCATCCTGACGTCCATGAGAACGACGTCCGGGCGGTGTTCGGCGACGGCGGTGAGGGCTTCGCCGCCGTCGCACGCCTCGGCGACCACCTCGATGCCCTCGGCCGGTTCCAGGATCATGCGCAGACCGGTCCGGACCAACGCTTCGTCATCAACCAACAGGACGCGGATCACGCGTGTTCCTCCAGGCATCCGGGGAGAGGGGAAACCGGGCCGACACGGTGAATCCGCCGCCCTGGCAGGCCGTGGCCACGAACTCGCCGTCGAGCAGTGCGACCCGCTCACGCAGACCGACGAGTCCCCTGCCGCTGCCCGGCAGAGACTCGACGGGGGCTGACGGGGCCGCATTGGACACCGTGATTTCCAGGTCCGAGTCCAGGTAGCGCACGACGACATCGGTGTGGGCCGTACCGGCATGCTTGTGGACATTCGTCAGGGCCTCCTGCACGACACGGAAGGCGGCGTGTTCCAGCAGGGTCGGCAGCCGTTGCGCCGTCCCCTCGTCGTGGCGTTCCACGGGTATTCCCGCGGCCCGGGACTGATCGAGCAGCCGGTCGAGATCCACCAGAGTCGGCTGCGGCCCCAGGCTGGGTCCGTGCTCGTCGCTCGCGCTCTTGAGGACGCCGATGACGTCCCTGAGCTGGGTGAGCGCTTCCCTGCCCGTGGTGCGGATGAGTTCGGCCGCGGCGGCTGTCTCCTCGTCCTTTGCGTTGACCTCCAGCGCGCCTGCGTGCAGCACCATGAGCGACACCCGGTGCGCGACCACATCGTGCATGTCCCGGGCGATCCGGGCGCGCTCCTGCGCCCGTGCCTGCTCGGCGCGGGCGGCCTGCTCCCGCTCCAGGTGCGCGGCGCGCTCCTCCAGCCCTTCGATCACCTCGCGGCGTGCCTTGCTCCACAGGCCCAGCACCGCGGGCAGCCAGACGAACAGCACGGCACCGCCGAGCGAGGAAAGCAGGTCTTCCCGGTCCGGGCCCGGTATCCCGATCGCCACGCCCGTGGTCATCGGCAGGACGGCGACCGTGCCGGCACCCACGAGGTAGCAGACCGGATACAGCGGTCTGCGTGCACTGCGGGCCACGACATAGGACCCCACGCCCAGCGTCACCCACACCGACAGCAGCATCCAGGCGAGAAGTCCCATGCTGATCAGCGGCCACCGTATGCGCGACAGCAGAAGGACCGCGGTGGCGGACCCTACCGCCACGACCACTGACAGGACGAGAGCGAGCATCGGGGTGACGCCCCACCCGGCCTGCAGAAGAGGGATCGGGCGGCCATCGATCGGCAGGAAGGCGCCGACGGCGACCACCGCCGCCAGGCTCTTCCTGCTCCAACGGTCCACGATGCGTCGCAGGCGCTGACGGAGTGCTTTCTCCATGCTTTGTGCCACATGTGGAGCCTAGTTGGTCACGATGGTCCCGGCTTCTGTCGTTCGTCTGCTCCTGACCCCACCAAGGTTCAGGGCTGCCTCAACTCAAGTCACCGAATTCATGGACTTTTTGGCGAGGTGCCGACGTGGTCCGCGCTCACAGAATTCCTTCCATGACAGAGACAACAGCTGCCGTCCGGGCCACCGGGCTCACCAAACGTCATGGCGCGGGCGACTCCCGTGTGGTCGCTCTCGCAGGTGTCGATGTGGAGTTCCGACGCGGTGAGTTCACCGCGATCATGGGGCCGTCCGGCTCGGGCAAATCGACGCTCATGCACTGCGTCGCGGGCCTCGATCGGGCGGACGAGGGCACGGTGTGGATCGGGGACACCGAGGTGACCGGCCTGCGTGATGACGCGCTCACTCATCTGCGCCGTGACCGCGTCGGATTCATCTTTCAGGCGTTCAATCTTCTCCCCACGCTCACCGCCCTCGAGAACATCACGCTCCCTTTCGATCTGGCCGGCCGTCAGCCCGACCGGAAGGCGCTGGACACGGTCGTTGCCGCGCTGGACCTGCACAGCCGGCTGCACCACCGGCCCAGCCAGCTCTCCGGCGGCCAGCAGCAGCGTGTGGCCTGCGCCCGGGCGCTGGTCACCCGGCCCGAGGTGGTGTTCGCCGATGAACCGACCGGCGCACTGGACTCCTCCTCCTCCGCGGAACTGCTCGGGTTCCTGCGCCGCAGCGTCGACGCTCTCGGCAGGACGGTGGCGATGGTGACCCATGAGCCGAGTGCGGCCGCCTACGCGGACCGGGTGCTCTTCCTCAAAGACGGCCACCTGGTGGACGAGATCCATGCACCGACCGCCGACAGCGTGCTGGAGCGTATGAAGTCCCTCGAAAAGGCGGCCGCCTGATGCTCCATGCGATGCTGCGCGACCTGCTGGCGCACAAAGGCCGTGTGGTGATGACGCTCATCGCCATCGCTCTGGGCGTGACCGCCACGGTCGGAAGCTGGGTGGTGAGCGATTCCATCGCCGCCACGCTCGCGGGTCAGGAGACCCGCAACGACGTAGGAGTGTCGGTACAGAGCCCCGGAAAGGAGCCGTTGCTCACCTCCGCGGACCGGGAGCGGCTGGCCAGGACGCCCGGCGTCGGGCGCGCCGACGGTGTGATCGTCGGCCGCGCCGGACTGGTCGGCCGTGGCGGCAAGTTCGTCAAGACCACGACGGTTCTGGACCGGGCCGGCACGAACTGGAGCAACGACAAGCGCTTCGTCGTGAACGCGGGCAGGCCGCCTGCCGGTCCGGGCCAGGTCGCTCTCAGCAAGGCCGATGCCGACAGCGCCGGTATCAAGGTGGGTGACACCGTCCATGTGCTGCTGTCCGACGGCCGTTCGGACAGCCCCGAGGTGAGCGCCCTGTTCACGTACCGCCGTCTGGGCCCCGAGGCCACCTCAAACTCCCATGGGGTATCCGACGCGGAGCCGGTGATGGCGTACGACACGGCCACCGCCGGGAAGCTGCTCGGTAGGCGCTTCCACCGCATCGAGCTGACCGCCGCAGCCGGCGCGAGTGCCGGCGCGATCAAGGCCGCCGTGCGGCATGCCGTACCCGGCGACTACCTGGTCGAGACGGGGGCAGCCCTGAACGACGCGGCCGTGCAGCAGTCGGAGTCCGAGGCGCAGGAACTGCGTATGACGATGCTGCCCTTCGCGGCGGTCGCGCTCCTGGTCGGCGTGTTTGTCATCGCCAATACCTTCACCATGCTGGTGAGCCGGCGGACCCGGCAGTTCGCGCTGCTGAGGGCGGTCGGTGCCCGCAAGAGCCAGGTGCGCAAGGGCATCATCGCCGAGGCCGCTGTGCTCGGAGTGGCCGGCGGCACCCTCGGCATGCCGGCGGGTGTGGCGCTGGGACCGTCGATGATCTCCGTGATGCGTCCGGGTGCCGACGTCGACTTCACCGTCAGTCCGGTGGCCGTCCTGCTCGGCTACGGCGTCGCCCTGCTGGTGACCGTGCCGGCCGCATACCACTCCGCCCGACGGGCTGCGGCCGTACCGCCGGTCGCCGCCTTACGCACCGACGCGGTGGTGCCGCGCGAGACGAAGCGGAGACGTAACGTCATAGGTCTGAGCTGCGTCGTCGTCGCCATGGTGATGGTCGCCGGGACGGCGGACCCCAGTGCGTCCAACCTCGCGCGCATCATCGCGCTGGTGGGGGCCGTCCTCGGGGTGATCGGCGCGATCGCACTCGCGCCCTTCTTCGCCGGGGTGCTGCTGCGGCCGCTCACGCGCCTCCTTGGGACAGAGTCGCGGCCGGCTGTCCGACTCGGGCTGCGCAACGCCGGGGGCGACCCGCGGCGCACCTCGGGTACGGCGACCGCCATCACCGTCGGCCTGGCTCTGGTCTGTGCCTTCGCCACCCTCAGTGCGTCGTTCTCCGCGCTGATCGCCTCGACGACCCGGGCGAATGTGCCCACGACGACCACGGTCCTGCAGTCCGCGGCCGGAGGCGAGTCGTCGCTCACCCCCGCCGAGGCCGACCGGGTCAAGAAGCTGCGGGGAGTCTCCCAGGTGGCCGGGAGCCGCGAGGCACTGGTCGGGCTGACCTACAAGGGCGGCAGGACCGAGCGTCGGATCTCCGCCATCGAGCCCGCCGGCCTGAAGGGTGTGCTCACCCCGAACATCACGGCAGGCAGCCCCGACCTGAAGCGTGGCGTGGTTATCTCACAGAACCAGGCCGACATGATGGACCTGGGTATGAACGACACGATCACGCTGCATCTGGATGCCACGCACTCGGTCACCCAGACCGTGGTGGGGATCTACGATGCCACCGAACTCCAGGCCAGCATCTACCTGGACGTGGCCAAGGCACCCGCGTCGCTCCGGAAGCAGATCACCACGCTGTACGCCTCCGGGCCCGACCCGGCCGCGGCGCGGGACAGCATCCGGGCAGCCTTCCACGACCGTCCGGACGTGTCCCTCGGAGACCGTGAGACCTTGGTCAAGCAGGGCGTCGACCAGCAGTCGCTGGCCTTCACCCTGATGTACGCGATGTTCGGCGTCGCGATCCTGATCGCGGTGTTCGGTGTCGTCAACACTCTGGTGCTCTCGGTCATGGAGCGCACCCGGGAGATCGGGGTGATCCGGGCGGTGGGCGCCACCCGCCTCCTGGTCCGCAGGTCCATCCGGGCCGAAAGCATCGTGATATCGCTCTTCGGTGCCCTGCTCGGCGTGGTGGTGGGTGTCCCCGCGGGTGCCGTGATGCAACACGCCATGTTCGGACAGCAGTTGTGGGACTTCTCGCTCCCCACCGGAGTCATCGGACTGTCGCTGACAGGTATCGCCATCGCCGCGGTACTGGCCGCAATGTGGCCGGCCCGCAGCGCGGCCCGTACGAACATGCCGGCCGCGATCGCCACCGAGTAGTGCTCGTCGCGCATGCTGCAGCGGCCTTGAGCGGATGAGCGGAGCCCACAGCGACAAGGGAACGTCCGCTCCCGGCAAACCGGAAACGGACGTTCCCTTGTGCAGCGACCGGCGCAGGAGTCTCCTATGCACCTATGCACCTATGCACCTATGCACCTATGCACCTATGCACGAACGCATCGGCTCAGTAGCGGTAATGATCCGGCTTGAAGGGGCCCTCCACGTCGACGCCGACGTATTCGGCCTGCACCTTGGTGAGCACCGTGAGCTTGGCGCCGAGAGCGGGGAGGTGGAAGCGCGCGACCTTCTCGTCAAGATGCTTGGGCAGCGTGTAGACCTTGGTCTCGTACTCTTCGCCCTTGGTGTGCAGCGCGACCTGCGCCAGCGTCTGGTTCGCGAACGAGCAGGACATCACGAAGCTCGGGTGTCCGGTCGCATTGCCCAGGTTGAGCAGCCGGCCCTCGCTCAGCACGATGATCGACTTGCCGGTGGGGAAGACCCACTCGTGCACCTGCGGCTTGATCTCGATCTTCTTGATGCCGGAGACCTTGGCGAGACCGGCCATATCGATCTCGTTGTCGAAGTGCCCGACGTTTCCGATGATCGCGTTGTGCTTCATCTTGGCCATGCTGTCGGCCATGATGATGTCGCGGTTGCCCGTCGTGGTGATGAAGATGTCACCGGAGGAAATCACGTCGTCCAGCGTGACGACCTGCAGCCCGTCCATCGCGGCCTGCAGCGCGCAGATCGGGTCGGCCTCCGTGACGACCACGCGCGCGCCCTGGCCGCGCAGCGAAGCGACGGCACCCTTGCCGACGTCGCCGTAACCGCAGACCACCGCGAGCTTGCCGGCGATCATCACGTCCGTGCCCCGGTTGATGCCGTCGACCAGGGAATGCCGGATGCCGTACTTGTTGTCGAACTTGCTCTTGGTCACCGAGTCGTTGACGTTGATCCCGGTGAACAGCAGCTTGTGCTCCCGCGCCAGCTGGTACAGCCGGTTGACGCCGTTGGTGGTCTCCTCGGTGACACCGACGATGCTCTTGGCCATCTCCCGGTACTTCGTGGGGTTGTCGGCCAGCGAACGGCGCAGGGTGTCGAGCAGGAGCCGGTGGTCCTCCGGGTCGTTCTCGTCGGCGGAGGGCACCACACCCGACGCCTCGTACTCGGCCCCGAGATGCACCAGCAGGGTGGCGTCACCACCATCGTCGACGATGGAGTGCGGCCCCGAGCCGTCCGGCCAGGTCATCACCTGCTCCAGGCACCACCAGTACTCCTCCAGCGTCTCGCCCTTCCAGGCGAACACGGCGCTGCCCGCCGGCTCGTCCACGGTGCCGTCCGGGCCGACCACCACCGCGGCGGCGGCCTGGTCCTGTGTGGAGAAGATGTTGCAGCTCGCCCAGCGGACATCGGCGCCGAGCGCGGCCAGCGTCTCGATGAGCACCGCTGTCTGGACGGTCATGTGCAGCGAGCCGGCGATCTTCTTGCCGGCCAGCGGCTGCTCAGGGCCGAACTCCCGGCGCAGCGCCATCAGTCCGGGCATCTCGTGCTCGGCGAGTTCGATCTCCTTGCGGCCGAGCGCCGCAAGGGAGAGATCGGCAACCTTGAAGTCGGTGACCGATCCGGCGCTGTCGACGGTCAAGCTAGCCGTCACGTCATTCTCCTTGTCTCGTAACACGAGTGATGTCCCATCAATTCATCTTCCTGACAAGCACGTTGCACCTGCGAGCATGGCATAGGGCGCCGCCCGAGGACACTACGAGATCGGCAGTTAAAGATGGCCGAATTGAGCGAGGAGTTCGGCCAGTGTGGCGCCGTCGTTGATCTGGTCCCGGATGCTGCTTTCCTTGGCGAGAAGCTGCTTTGTCGCCGCAATCACCTCGTCGGTGAGCTGCGGCGGAACCACGCCCACCCCGTTCTCCTCGGCCACCACGATGTCGCCGGGTTCGACCAGTTCCCCGCCGATGCGGACCGGCACATTGACCTGCACGGGCCCGTCGGCGTCCGGCGGTGCCGCGGGAGGGCAGCGACGCGGCATGGTGGCCCGGTACCAGATCGGGAAGTCGAGGTCCCGCAATTCGTCGACATCGCGAATGGCACCATCGACGACGGCACCGGCGATTCCGGCCATCTGCGAAAGGGTCGCCATCAGCCCGCCCCACATCGCCATCCGGGTGTTGCCGTGGCAGGCGAGCACGATGATGTCGCCGGGCTTCGCCGTCGGCAGCACCGGCAGAATGTCGACCAGGCCGTCTTCCGGAAGGTCGATCGTGAGCGCGGGGCCGATGGCGCGGTGTTCCCGCTTGACCGACAGCAGTCCGCCGATCGCGCCGATCCGTGGCCCGGCATCGGCGACCAGGCAGCTCGGGCTGTACTCGGGCAACAGCAGCGCCCGCAGCGCGTCGACCTTCTCCTGGGCCGGCCGAACGAGCTCATGGTGAACGGTCTGCATCTTTACGTCCTCTCCGTTCGGTGCCGGATGTCCCGCTGCCGGGTGCACTACGCCCCGCCCGCCCGGTCGAGCACGCCCGCCAGTTTGCGCACTCCCTCGGTGATCTTCTCGTCGGGAACCCGGCTGTACGCCAGCCTCAGCTGGTTGTGGCCACGGCCGTCCGGATAGAACGCGGCGCCGGGGACATAGGTGACCTTCTCGGCGAGTGCCTGCTTCTGGAGCGCCACGGTGTCCAGGTGAGCGGGCGCCGTGATCCAGCTGAAGAAGCCGCCCAGGGGACGGGTGAAGGTCATGCTCTCGGGGAGATGCGTGCGCAACGCGTCCACCATGATGTCGCGCCGTTCACGGTAGAACTTCCGCGAGAAGGCGATCCCCTGGTCGAACCTGCCCGAGCGCCCGTAGTCCTCCAGCAGCAACTGCCCCAGCGCTCCTGTGCACTGGTCCGTGTTCTGTTTGGCGCGCAGCAGCTGGCCGACGAGCTCGGCCGGCGCGGCCACCCAGCCCATCCGGATGCCGGGAGCGAACGTCTTCGCGAAGGTGCCCACCTGGGCCACCACATCCGGCCCCAGGGCCCACAGGCTGGGCCGCCGCTCCCCGTCGAATCCCAGTTCCCGGTAGGCGACGTCCTCGACGATCAGGATTCCGTGCCGCCGCGCCAGCGCGACCAGGGCGTGCCGGCGCTCGACCGACATGCTCAGACCGCTCGGGTTCTGGAAGTCCGGAATGACATACACGATCTTCGGCACCGGACCCGACGAGGTGGCCAGCAGCCGCTCCAACGCGGAGACGTCGAGGCCGTCGTCGTCGACGGGCACGGCCTCCACCTGCGTCATGGTCCGCTGGAATCCGACGAGCGCGCCGAAGAACGTCGGCCCTTCCACGACGACGCGGTCACCCGGGTCGAGCACACACCGGCTGATGAGCCCGATGCCCTCCATGCCCCCGCTGGTGATACAGAGTTCGTTCTCGGCCGGGCGGACGCCCTCCTGCGCACCGAGCCAGCCGGAGAACCAGTCCCGCAGGCCGTCAAGTCCCGCGGTGGGGCTGTACTGCAGGGCGACGGACTGTTCCAGCACCCGCGGGAAGCTCTCCGCGATGGCCTGGGTGGGAAACGTCTCCGGATGCGGGAAGCCCCCGGAGAGAGTGATCGCGTCCGTGCTGCCGGACTGATTGAGGATGGCGGTGATCTGGTCACCGGTGTCACCGGCCACGTGCCGGGCGAACAGCTGGTCCCAGGGGCGGACACCGAGGTCAACGGACATGAACGGGCCTTTCTGTCTGCTCCTCGGCGAGAAGGTCCCCGGCGCCGTGCCACGCCGGTATCTCGTCGCGATGAGGGATGTCGAGCGTGTGCAGCTGCTTTCGGAAATGCACAAGAGGCGGCCCCGAACCGCACCAGAGCCCTTCGACCTCCCCGACGAACAGGGTGTGATCGCCCGCACGGTGGGACTGCCGGACCGCGCAGGACAGGTGCACCAGTGCGCCGGCCAGCAGGGGAAGGCCGTCACGCCACACGAAGCGGACCAGTTCGGGCCGCTGCGTACCGCCCGCGAAGTGCTTCGACAACGGAGCCTGCGCCTCGCTGAGAATGGAAATCCCGTAGCGGCCGGTCCCGGCGATCCGCCGGTGCGTGGCGGTTTCGGCGGCTACCGAGATGAGCACGAGCGGGGGGTCCAGGGAGACCGAGGTGAAGGCGTTCGCGGTCATGCCGTGTGCGTGCAGGTTGCCCTGCTCACCCGTCACGGTGGTGACCACGGTGACTCCGCTGGCGAATTGGCCGAGTGCCTGGCGCAATCGCGCCGGGCTCGCGTCGTCGCGGGTGTCGGTGTCGGCGGCACCGTTGCTGTCCATCACGGGATCTCCTTGCTTGCCGGGGCCGGCGCCGGCAGCGCGGTTACGCGCCCGGGCCGGCCGGGGGTCAGCGGCCGCGGACGAATGACAGCTCGTCCGGGTTGAACAGGTCCGGGCGCCGCCAGCCATCGACGTCGTACTCGTCCATGCACTGGTCCACGAAGCCCTTCAGCGCATCGGCGTCCCCGGACTCCTGGTAGGCCCACAGGGTCTGGAACCTGACGGCCTCGTGGTCACCCCCGTAGTTGCGTTCATAGAGCTCGTGGCGACCGCCGAACTCGGTGCCGACGGCGTCCCAGAGCAGCTTCAGCAGCTTGACCCGGTCGATCGCCTCGATCCCCTTGGAGCCCCGGAGGTACTTGTCCAGGTAGGGGCGCACCTCGGGGTTCTTCCAGTCGCTTGCGTGCGAGTTGAGGTAGATGAGCCCGCTGCCGAGCGTCTGCTGCAGGATCTCCTTGATGCGTGGGTAGCCGATGCCCATGAAGGTCCGGTACGCCATGCCGTAGCGCACGTTCGGCTGCACGGCACCGCCCACCCACAAGACCGGCGACTTGGCCATCGCGTCGGACAGCCCCCAGAACAGATCACGCCAGTTCAGGATCTCGCCGATCTGCGCCTGCACCCCGCGGAAGCCGGAGGTGCCGGTCATCTCCACCGCCTTCATCGCACAGCCGGCGATGAAGTCGAGCTTCACCGCGAGGCGGGTGCAGCCGTGGAAGGTGAAGCGGTCGACGAAGCCCGAGCCGTTCGCGAAGGAGTTCGCCGCCTCCGCGTCGTACATGAACACGTTCTCCCAGGGGATGAGCACGCGGTCCATGACCATGATGGCGTCGTTCTCGTCCAGCCTGCTGGACAGCGGGAAGTCGAACGGGCTCCCCATCACCGTGGCCATCATCTCGTAGGAGGCACGGCAGAACAGCTTCAGCCCCGGTGCGTCCATCGGCACCGTGAACACGACACCGAACCGCTTGTCGCGCACCGGAAGGCCGTAGTGGGCAACGAAGTTGTGGTTGGTCAGCGCGGAGCCGGTGGCGACCACCTTGGCGCCGGAGACGACGAGGCCGGCGTCGGTCTCCTCCTCGACGTGGACACAGACGTCCGCCGTCTCGTCGGCGGGCCTGTCCCGGTCGATGGGCGGGTGCACCAGGGCGTGGCTGAAGTACAGCACCCGTTCCTGGGCCTGCTTGTACCAGCGCAGCGCGTTGTCCTTGAACGGCCCGTAGAAGTCCGAGTGGGCTCCCAGGGTGCCGAGGAAGGAGGCCTTGTAGTCGGGCGTGCGGCCCATCCAGCCGTAGACCATCCGCTGCCATGCGACGATCGCGTCACGGGAGGCGACCAAGTCGTCCGTGGAGCGCGCGGTCTTGAAGAAGGGGTGGGTGAACCCACCGTTCCCGGTCTCGGTCGGTACCCGGAGCACCCCTTCGGCCTCCGGCGCGTGCAGCGCGTCGTAGAGCCTGGCGATGGAGCGTGCGCTGTTGCGGAAACCGGGGTGGGTGGTGACGTCCTCGACGCGCTCGCCGTAGATATAGATCTCCCGGCCGTCGCGCAGCGAGTCCAGGTACTCGTCGCCCGTCATGGGGCGGACATCGTTACGCGCACCGGCCGGTTCCGGCAGCGGGACCGTTGAGGTCATGGCATTCCTCCAGGCAATGGTCAGGTGATCTGCAGTACGTCGGCCCCGCACAGGGAGGACGCTCTTCCCCTGACGTCCGCGTGGATGGCGTCGGCGATGTCGTAGGCGCGGTCGACGATCGAGGGAAGACCGAAGGTGAAGAACAGGCTGCCCGAGGCGAGGTCACCGAGGGCGTACAGCCGGGGGTCGGCCGTGCCCTCCACCACGAGCCGGCTGGTGGGCCGGTCCACCCTCACCCCGCCGCGCGGATGCCGCTGGGCGAGCCGGGCCGCGGTCAGGGAAGCGATCAGGTTCTCGGCCTTGAGCGGCAGGCTGCCGGAAGACGGGCTCACCGCGTTGACCAGGCGGTCGGCGCGGTAGGCCGGCCGCTCGTCGCCGGTGCGCAGGGTGAAGGCTCCGCCGCCCGACGGCTCGATGTGCCGGATACCGGAAACGATCTCCAGCTGCCCGGCGTCGATCAGGTCCAGGACCATGGCCGCCGCTGTCGGCGGCATCGGGCAGCACAGGCTCATCACCGAGCGGTAGTGCGTGCGCAGCAGCTCGGCCTTCTCGTGCTCGGGCAGGAGCGGCCAGATGTCCGGCCCGGTGGCCGGCACCGCCTGCTGGAGGATGCGCAACCCGCGGCGCGGGGAGTGTACTTCGGCCAGGTGCCGGCGCAGTCGCTGCACCGGGTCCTCTTCGGTGAGCGCCGCTATCTCCTTGGCCACCGAGTCGAAGTCCTCGCCGGCCGCGCTGAACTCCGTACGCATCGTACGGACCAGCTCATCGACCGTCAGCGTCTCGCCGCGTGCCGCCGCGCCACGGAACCTCTCGGCCGTGAAGTGCCGCAGGGTGTGCGGGAGCGGGCTCTGTCGTACCAGGGGAAGCACTCCGCTGCGCGAGAGCAGCAGGATGCGGCCGCGGTGCCCGCCGTTGGCGAGCGAGAGGACCACGTCGATGCCCGTCAGACCGCTGCCGATCACGCCGACGGTGTCCTCGGGGCCGATGTGTGAGAGGGAGTGAGACAGCGGGTAGGGGTCGGCCACGAACCCTTCGGTGCCGGTCAGCGCGTACGGGTCGCCGGGCTGCCCGCGGCCCACGCATAACACGGTGTAGTCGACCACGGCCTGCCGGCCGCTCCGCGTGCCCAGGGCCACTTTCCCGTCGGTGGGAGTCGCGCTCGACACCGCCTCCCGGACGATGTCGATGCGCCAACCGCGCTCGCGGAGCTGCGCCAACGCCGCCTGTGCCGCATCCTCCAGATACCGGCCGTACAGAGCGCGAGGTACGAAACGTATCCGGTTCAGCGGGTCCACGAAGTCCGTGCGGGAGCCGGCGGTGGCGTCCCGCTCGGTGAGCCATCGCGGGAAGTGGCCGCTGTCGCCGAAGCGTACGGACATTCCGTCGGGTGCGATGTTCACCCGGACCGTCTCCAGGTCCGGCTGGTACGGCCGGCCACGCCATAAATGCGGGGACGGCTCGAAGACTGTGATGCCGCCCGGTGGTGTGTGGGTCTGAGCGAGCGCGTCGAGCAGGCAGACCGCGGATGCCCCGCCCCCGACTACGCCTATCTCGACGCTACGGCTCATGGCACTCGAGCCCATGATTGACATGTCCCCCTAAAGCTTTAGAGCACAGTCCGACAGCCTGCGTGGACAGCGTGATCTGACCGGTAATAGGGAAGATAATTTCTGGGCCGAGGCGGACGGCAAGGCAATCCACGACCGCTCCGGCCGAACAGATTCGAGGGGTTATTGCATGCGGTGGAAGCATGCACAGGAAAACGGATCGCTGCAATCGAGCAGCATCAACCCCCGTCGATACCAGTGCTCATGAAGTTACCTGTGGGCAGGAGGGCAGTCAACAAGATTTTTCGGAAGAATCCGGTTTGAGCCAGCCGGCCGGCCGATTGCAGAAGCGGAACTCTCGCACCCAATTACCGGAGCCTTCCCCTCCGGAGCACTAAGGGTAGTCGTCCGGTTACCGAAGAGGATCTTGACTCTCCCGGTTCTCGCCGTGGAGGATGTAGCGGCACTTGCAAGAAGGCGTTTCTGAGAATCCTTCATGAGGTTGCGGGGTGGGGGGCCTATCTGTCGAAGCCGTGAGTAAATCCGGCTCGACGAGCAACCGTGACAAGCAACCGTGACAAGCAACTGACTCATCACTTACACCCACCGCCGCGCCGCTTCCTTTCAGCGCGGCGGTCGGAGCGTGATGTTTGTGCTGCGCTGAGGAGGCAATCTCCAGTGTCATTAGGTGCCGGGGCGGGAGCGGTGACAGAGAATCGCGAAATCTGTCACCTGATCGGCGGTCAGGCCGTCGAATCCGCAGACGGAAAGACGTTTGAGACCAGGGATCCGCACGACAATTCGGTGATAGGCACTGTGGCCAGAGGAGCCGCAGTGGATGGTGAGCGTGCGATTGCGGCGGCACGGAAGGCATTCGATGAGGGCCC
The DNA here is from genome assembly GCF_043199875.1 of Streptomyces sp. NPDC048516. Taxonomy (NCBI): domain Bacteria; kingdom Bacillati; phylum Actinomycetota; class Actinomycetes; order Kitasatosporales; family Streptomycetaceae; genus Streptomyces; species Streptomyces sp. NPDC048516. The sequence continues at coordinate 63,095 of NZ_JBICWS010000027.1, forward strand.
GTGGCCCAGAATGACTCCCGGCGAACGCCGTAAGATTCTCCACGATGTGGCCGACGCCGTGGACGCGCATCGTGAAGAGCTGGCGATGCTGGAAACCGTGGACAGCGGCAAGATCATCAGGCAGGCGCTGCACGGGGAGATGCCCCGGGTCGCCCAGAATCTACGGTTCTTCGCCGATTACGCGGCGATGGCGACCGATGAGGCATATCCCAACGGCCCGGTACTCGGCTACTCCCTCCGTCCGCCGGCGGGCGTCGTCTCGGCGATCAGTCCATGGAATGCACCGCTCATGCTCGCCACCTGGAAGGCCGCGCCCGCCCTCGCCTTCGGCAACACCGTGGTGCTCAAGCCTGCCCCGCAGACCCCGCTGACGGCGGCCCGGTTCGGCCAACTGGCCACTGCCGCAGGGCTGCCCGAGGGCGTGCTCAACGTCGTGCACGGCTTCGGCGCCGAAGAGGTGGCCGGCCCGCTGACCAGCGATCCCCGCGTGGACCGCATCACCTTCACGGGCTCCAGCGCCACCGGAGCCCGGATCATGGCCGCCGCGGCGCCCCAGCTGACCCCCGTCTCCGCCGAACTGGGCGGCAAGTCGGCGAACATCGTCTTCGACGATGCCGATCTGGACGTGGCGGTACCCGAGTCGATCAAGGCGATCTTCGGTGGCAACGGCCAGGTGTGTTTCTCCGGGTCACGGCTGTTCGTACAGCGCGGGATTCTCCCGGCCTTCCTGGAGCGCTTCACCGCGGAGGCGGCCGACATCGTCGTCGGTGACCCCAAGCGTCACGAGACATTCATGGGCCCGCTGATCGAGCAACGGCACCTGAACAAGGTTCAGGGCTATGTCGACCTGGCACGAAAAGAAGGCGGCACGGTCCTCATCGGCGGATCACCCGTGACAGCCGGCGAACTGTCCCGTGGCTTCTACTTCGCGCCGACAGTCATCACCGGGCTGGCCAACGACACCCGGACAGCTCAGGAAGAGATTTTCGGCCCGGTGGAGACGGTCATCCCGTTCGACACCGAACAGGAAGCACTGCACCTGGCAAATTCAAGTCCTTACGGGCTGGCCGGGATTCTGTTCACCACCAACCTCGACCGTGCTCACCGGATGGCGGCCCGCTGGAAAGCCGGCACGGTATGGGTGAACTGTTATTTCGAGCGCGATCTCCGCATGCCGTTCGGTGGCGAAGGTATCAGCGGGGTCGGCAGAGAAGGCGGGCCGCATTCGCGTGAGTTCTTCACCGAACCTCGCGCCGTGGTCCTGCGCATTCACTGACACCCGGGAACGACGATCGCCTCCTTGAAAGAGTCCCCATGACATCAGATGCCTTGCAGGACATCGCCGCGGATCTGAACAGTGCCTACCGCAGCGGGAAGGCAGTTCCCTCGGCCGTGCGCGACGGTTCCCTTTCCTCCCGGTCCGATGCCTACGAAATCCAGTGGGCGCAGCTGCGGCAGCGGGTTTCGGACCATGACCCGCTGCGCGGATTCAAAGCCGGCCTGGTGTCCGTTCCCGCGCAGCGGGATATGGACACATCAAAACCGGTTCTGGGTCATCTCACCGGCAGCATGTTCCCTCCCGGCCACGAACCCCTGGGCGGCGGGAATTTCATCCGCCCCCGCATAGAGCCGGCGCTGGCCTTCGTGCTGGGTGAACCGCTGCGCGGTCCCCGGGTCACCGTGGCCGACGCCCTCCGCGCGGTGGACTGCGTGCTGCCCGCCCTGGAGATCACCGACTCCAGGTTCGAGGACGGGCCGGCGTCCGTCCTCGACCTGGTCGCCGACAACGCCGGCTGCCGGAGCGTCGTGCTGGGCGCTACCCCGGCAGCCCTCTCGGACGTGGACCTGCGGCTGTCCGGCTGTGTGGTGCACCGCAATGGAGAGGTGGCCGCCACCGGCGCGGGGGGCATGGCGCTCGGTTCACCCGTCAACGCCCTGGTGTGGGTGGCGAATGCCGTGCGCCAGGAGGACTTCGCCCTCGCCGCCGGCCATGTGGTGCTCGTCCCCTGCCTCACCCCGGCCGTCGCCTTCGAGCCCGGCGACACCGTGACCGCGAGCATGGCCGACATGGGCGCCGTGACCGCCGTGCGCGCACGCTGAACCGCACTCCCTCACCCGCTGTTCGCCCTACCGTCCGTATCGAAGGAGGCGGCCTCTTTCATGGCCGAGCCACTGGAAATCCGCTCCGGCGACGCCCGGCGCGCAGCCGAGGTCCTGCTCGACGCCGAGCGCTCGGTCACCGCTCGCGGGCCCATCACCGCGCATTGGCCGGATCTTGACCTGCCGGGCGCGTACACGGTGCAGCGCGAGGCGCTGCACCAGCGGCTGCAGCGAGGCGAGACGCTGATCGGCGTCAAGCTCGGCCTCACCTCGCGCGCCAAGCAGATCAGGATGGGGATCGACGCACCGTCCCTGGCATGGCTGACCGATGCCATGGTGCTGCCGGCCGGCGTCCCCCTGCCCCGGCAGCGGCTGATCCACCCCCGGGCCGAGCCGGAGATCGTCTTCGTGATGCGGGAGCGGCTGGCGGGCCCCGGCATCACCGCGGCGGTCGCCCTTCGTGCCGTGGACCGCGTCTACGGCGGCATCGAGATCATCGACAGCCGTTACCACGACTTCAAGTTCACCTTGGCGGACGCGGTGGCGGACAACAGCTCCTCCGGGCTGTTCGTACTCGGCCCCCTCGGACGCTCCCCCGAGGGCATGGACCTCGCGCACGAGGCATGCCTGCTGGAGGTCGACGGCCAGGTGGTCGACTCCGCCACCGGCGCGGCGGTGCAGGGGCACCCGGCAGAGGCGCTTGCCCTCGCCGCGAACGCCCTTGGCGAGCGCGGACTTGCCATCGAAGCCGGCGCGGTCGTCCTCACCGGCGGCATGACCGACGCGGTCCACGTCCAGCCGGGCGCGAGCGTCGCCGCGCACTTCTCCACTCTCGGCACCATCACCGTCGCAGGAGGCTGAGTATGCCGTTCATCGACGTGACCCTGGGCTCCGGACGGTCACCGGAGCAGGTCCGTGCACTGATCCATGAACTGACGGAAGCGGCGCACCGCGCTGTGGGTGCCCCGCTGGCGAATATCCGGGTGGTCATCCGGGAGGTCGATCCCGCGCACTGGGCCGCCGGCGACGTCACGACCGAGGAACGCAATGCCCGCAAGAAGGACGCCGGCTGAGTCTGCCGGAGCCGGCGGCCCAGTCAGCTGACAAGTTCCGCTCCCGCTGTCCGAGAAAGGCACCGAAGCATGAGCGAAGAGACGTACCGCCACGAGATCGCCCACTTGGCGCGGGTGGAATTACACACACCGGACCCGGACGGCACGCTCTGGTTCTTCAAGGACCTGCTGGGCATGTACGAGACCAGGCGCGAGGGCCAGTCGGTCTACCTGCGGGGCTATGAGGACCCGTACCAGTGGAGCCTGAAGATCACCGAGGGCCCGGAGCCCCGGATGGACCACGCCGCGCTGCGGACCTCGTCGCCGGAGGCGCTGGAACGCCGCGTCCGGTCGATGCGGGACGGGAACCAGGACGGCAAGTGGACCGAGGACGAGTTCGGTTACGGCAAGACCTACGAGTTCCACACGCCCGACGGCCACAACATGTGCCTGCTGTGGGAGGCCGAGAAGTACAAGTCTCCGCCGGAGCTGCGGAGCAAGATCCTCAGCCGGCCGTCGAAGAAGCCGCTGCAGGGCCTGCCGGTCAAGCGGATCGACCACCTCAACCTGCTGGCCAGTGACGTCACACCGGTCAAGCAGTCGTTCGAGCGCCACCTCGGTCTGCGGACCAACGAGCGGGTGGTCGACGGCAGTGTCGAGACCGGCGTGTGGATGAGCAGCAGCCTCCTCAGTCATGACGTCGCCGTCATGCGGGACGCGCGGGGAGCCCGCGGCCGGCTGCACCACGTCGCCTTCTACTACGGAGTGCAGCAGCACACCATCGACGCGGCCGAGATGTTCCGGGACTACGACATCACCATCGAGGCGGGTCCGGACCGGCACGGCATCACCCAGAGCTCCTTCCTGTACGTCTTCGAGCCCGGCGGCAACCGGATCGAGCTGTTCGGGGACCCGGGGATCCTGATACTCGAACCGGACTTCGAGACCCGCACCTGGACGATGGATCAGATCGATACGGGGACGGCGATCGGCGGCACCAACCTGCCGCAGGAGACCTACTTCACCTACGGCACCCCGCCTGTCGGCCCGGACCCGGACTCGGATTCCGACTCGGATTCCGACTCTCCCCTGCGGTAACGCCCTGCCACGCGGCGCCGCCCCGGTGCCAGGCGCACGGTACGCCTGGTCCGGGGCGGCGCCGCCGTGCGTTCAGGGGGATGCCACGGAGGCGGTCTCGCAGGTGCCCGCAGGAGCTTGAGTGATTCCAACCGAGCACACACCGTGAGGGGACAGCCCAGATGACCACAGCCGAGATCACCACATCGTCGGTGGAACAGCGCGCCCACAGCGAGGTGAAACGCACCCGACGGGCCTTTTACGGGCCCGCGTTCGTCGCCGCGGTGGCGTACGTCGACCCCGGTAACTTCGCGACGAACTTCCAGGCGGGTGCCAAGTTCGGCTATCTGCTGGTGTGGGTCCTGGTGGTCGCGAATGCCGTCGCCATGTTCATCCAGTACCTCTCCTCGAAGATCGGCCTGGCGACCGGGACGGACCTGTCGGCCCTGTGCCGCCGCAGCCTGCCGCGCCCGGTATCACGCATGCTGTGGGTGCAGGCCGAACTGGTCGTCATCGCAACGGACCTGGCGGAGTTCGTCGGCGCGGCCATCGGCCTCAACATGCTCTTCGGGGTACGGCTCTTCCCCGCGGGCGTCGCCACCGCGGTGATCAGCTTTGCGGTGCTCGCCCTCCAGCGCCGCGGCTACCGCCCCTTCGAGGTCGCCATCACCTTCCTGCTCTCGCTGATCGGTTTCGGCTTCCTCTACCAACTGTTCGCGCTGGGCGGTCAGTCGTCCACCGGCCTTGCGGCGGGCATGGTGCCCCGCCTCGCGGGCACCGAATCCCTCACCCTCGCGGTCGGCATCATCGGCGCCACGGTCATGCCGCACGTGATCTACCTGCACTCCGCCATCACCGCACAGCGGCAGCCGCCGCGCACCCCCCGCGCCAAGAGGGTCGCGCTGCGCAGCCTGCGTATCGACTGTGTCTTTGGCCTCGGCCTGGCGGGACTGATCAACCTGGCGATGTTCTGTGTCGCCGTCGCCCTGTTCCACCGGCGCGGCGGTGACTACAGCGGAAGCCTGCAAGCGGCTCACCACTCCCTCGGCCAGACCGTCAGCGGTATGGCCGCGCTGGCCTTCGCGGTGGCCCTGCTCGCCTCCGGGCTCTCCTCCTCGGGCGTGGGCACCTACGCCGGGCAGGTCGTGATGCAGGGATTCCTCCGCCGCCGGGTTCCGTTGCTGCTGCGCCGTGGTGTCACCATGACGCCGGCCCTGATCGCCCTGGCTGCCGGGTTCTCACCGGACTCCGTGCTCGTCATCTCCCAGGTGGTGCTCTCCTTCGGCATCCCGTTCGCCCTCGTCCCCCTGGTGATGTTCACACGGAGCCGCAAGCTGATGGGCGGTTACGTCAACAGGCCGCTCACCACCGGGACCGGAGCGGTCCTGGCCTTCGTCCTGTCCGGCCTCAACCTCTACCTGCTCGGCCAGATCCTCCTGGGCTGACCCCGACGGACGGGACGTCCTTCGGCCCCGGCACCCGGCCCCCGGGAGTACGGGAACGGGTCCGTCAGCCGTGTGCCGCCGGGAGGAAATGCAGAAGCAGCACATAGGCAGCGGTGCCCGCGAAGATGCTCAGCAGCACATTGCGCCTCCACAGATACAGTCCGGTCGTCACGGCGATACCCGTTGCTTCGGTCAGTCCGTAGGGGCTGGTGGTGAGGTCCACACCGCGCAGCAGGTAGATGACCAGGATCACCATGATTCCGGCCGGCATGTGCTGGGACAGGAAGGCGGTCACCTGCGACGAGCGCAGCCGCCCGAGGAAGGCGAAGGGGACGGCCCGCAGGGCGAAGGTGATGGCCGCGACGATCACCAGCGCCGAGATCATGTATCCGTTGCTAGGCATTGGTGTGCTCCTGGGGCCGGGTGAAGCGGTAGCGCACGAGCAGCGTGAGAACGTAGAGAGTCATCGCCACCACGAGCATCTGGCCCGGCGCCACCAGCTGGGCGAAGAGGCCGCATCCCGCGGCCAGAAGCGGGGCGGGCAGGTCCCGTCCCGACCGGCATGCCTCGATCGCCAGCACGGTGAACAACGAGGTCAAGGTGAAGTCCAGGCCGTCGATCGTGGGCAGAGCCCGACCGGTCAGCGCACCGACCAGCCCGCCCCCGACCCAGTAGGACTGCAGCGACACCTGTGTCGCGATGATCCGCAGGCTGCTGAAGGAGTCGGCCGGTCTGGTCGCCGTGAGCGCATAGGCCTCGTCGATCAGGGCGAACACCGCGTAGGTCTTGGCGACTTTGCCCCGGACGCGGTGCAGCGGGAACGACAGGCTGTAGAAGACATGCCGGAAATTGACCAGCAGCGTGGTCAAGGCGATCGAGACCAGCGGACTGGCGGCCATCAACATCCCGACCAGCAAGAACTCCAGCGAACCGGCGTAAATCAGCCCGCTGAACAGGGGCGTCCACCACCAGGCGAGCCCCGACTGCACGACCAGCAGCCCAAAGGTGATCCCTAAGGAGAACATCCCCACGCCGACCGGCAGGGTCTCCGCGAGCGCCTGACGGATGTCGGACGCTCTCTTCCTGTCCTGCGGCGGCGCGGGCTCGCCGCGTGCCGTACGCATGTGTGATGACATGGACGCAACTTTAGTAGGTCCATGTCCCCTTCCCGTGCTGGTCGTTGCCCTGATCCAGAAAGAGCAAGAGCGGCCCGCCGTGTCCGGTGTTGGACCGGGACGTACGTCTGTCGAAGCCGGGCAGCGGCCCGGGCACCTACGACTACGAACTCCAGGTGAAATACGGCGAGTTCGCCACCACATCAGAGCCGCCGGCCATGCCCGGCGACGGCTGGAAGCACTTCTACAAGCCCTGCTCCTGACCACCACCGGGCGCCGACGGCCCTCCCGACACCGGCCGAGTGATGCGGCATTCGCACCCTTGGCCGGAGAAGCGGCGCACGGTACGGTCATGTCGACATTTCGACAACGCGACGACGGCGAGACGGAAGTCCGGTGAGAATCCGGCACGGTCGCGCCACTGTGAGCCGCGGCAGCATCCCGAGAGGGGTGGGTCCGCGGGGAGTCAGACCCGTGGACCGTCGTCCTGCACCACCGTATGGGACGCGTGTACCCCCTTGCCCGCGCCATGACCGAACGCGCCGTGGTCTCCCCCTTCCCCCTCGCCTGGGTCGCCGCCGATTGCGCCTGCGGGAAGGACTCGCGTCCTCTCCCGATTCGCGGGGATCGCAGCCGTCAATCTAGTATCGCCCCTGCTCATGCCATGTGGTGACTGTCGTACCGCGCTGCCTGGCATGCGCTGAAGCCGTGACAGGTCGACACAAGCGGGGTGCACAGCCGGATGGGCGGGGAGCTGTCGGCAGGGACGGCGGAACTGCGCGCGCAGATGGGCGCGTTCTCACGGGGTGAAGGGGATCCGCAGGCGCTGGTCGAGGCCGCGCAGGGCGCGGAGCTTCTGCTCCCCCTGCTCGGTGAGGGCGCCGCGTGGAGTGGCGAGTTGGATGACATCCGCTGGCTGTTCGCGTTCACCAGCACAGGTGAGATGCACGCCTTCCTGCAGCAGAAGTGGGAGGCAGCCGAGCCCGGCGAACTGCCCGCCGAACTGGGCCGGTACGTACGCTACCTGCGCGTGGACGGTGAGGAGCTGTTGCAGGAGCTGCTTCCTGGGCTGGTGGAGCGGGACCGGGTTCCGATGGGCGTCGTGGTGGACGTGTCCTCCGGACTTCGCGCCTTCCTGCCACCCGTCGCCGGAATCGTGCCGGATCGGATTGCGCTCGATAGGCAATCCGTCGCCGCGGGGGAGCTTGCCCCGTGGTGAGCGGTGGTGGTTTCGGGGTCGATCCGCAGATCCTGAAGCAGGTGTCCAAGGGCATCAACGATGCGCTGGACGAGCTGAAGAAGATCACGGATGCGACTGAGGCGACCACGGGTCAGGGCTTCTCCGATCTGTCGGTGTCGCCGACCGTGATGGGCCACTCCGCTGCTTCTCAGATGCTGGACGACTTCGCCGAGCGTTGGGGCTGGGAGGTCCAGGCGCTCCTGGACGAGGGCGACGACGTGGCCGGGACGTTGGATCTGAACGCGGGCTACTACCAGGAGGCGGAGGAATACGGCACGGGCGTCCTCAAGGACGTGGTGCTGTCCGCGACTGCGGACCCGACGCTGACCTCGGAGAAGGCGGAGAAGATGTCCTGGAGCCAGGTGGGCGGCAAGATCGAGGACGCCTACACCCCCGACTACTCCATGGACAGTTTCCAGGACGCTTACAAGGAGAGCCGGAAGAACCTCTCCCACGCCTGGACGGACGTCACTGAGACCGGAGTGACCGGAGGCCACATCGGGGTGGCGAAGGCCGTCGTCTCCGCACCCTTCGGCGGTGACGACGACGGGCAAGACCCCGGCACCGCGGCGAAGGGGAAGTGATGGGCCTCTTCGACTTCGACGATCTGGACCGCGTCACCCAGTCTGCCCGCGACACCTTCGCCGACGGGGTGCAGAACATCACCCACGGTACGGCGAAGCTGCTTGATGACGTGGGCGCACACGACTGGGCCGACAAGGCCGACGCAGCCGGCTCCTGGGCGGCCAAGGAGCTGGGGGCCCAGACCCGCGAGCTCGAGCTGAATGAGACCGACGACCCCGCCCTGCTGCTGCACGGGGACGCGAGCAGCATCCGTAAGTCCGCCGGGCAGTTGAAGAAGTTGGGCGCGGCCTTCGAACGTACCGGCAATGCGCTGCGGAAGATGGATCCCTCGGACTGGCACGGAAAGGCCGCTGAGCGCTTTCGCGAGAAGGTGCAGACCCACCCCAAGCGCTGGCTGAGGGCCGCCGACTCGTTCGAGGACGCGGCCACTGCGCTGGATCACTACGCCGACACGGTCGAGTGGGCGGGTAAGCAGGCCCGCGAGGCGGTCGAACGGTGGAAGCATGCCCAGAAGCAGACCACGGCGGCCCTGAAGCAGTACCAGCGCAAGGTCGACGACTACACCCAGCAGGCCGACGCCGCCGGGCACCAGTCTCCGCAAAAGCCGGGCCCGTTCCACGACCCCGGCGCCGAAGGACGCAAGGCCGCAGAGCACCTGCTCAAAGCGGCCCGCAGCCAGCGCGACAGCGCCGGCGCCCAACTGACCGTGAAGCTCGCCCGAGGCATCAGCCAGGCACCTGCCGAGCCCCAAGGCTGGGACCGCCTCAAGCGCGAAGTCGGCAACACGGTGAAAAACGAGCTGGTCGGGGCCGAGCACCAGCTGGGCGGCATCGTCAAGACCGGCACCTCGTTGCTGCGCCTGGTCCGCACGGTCAACCCCCAGGATCCCTACAACTTGACCCACCCGGCCGACTACGCCACCCACCTCACCAGTGTCGCCGGCGGCCTGATTCACACTGCCAACCACCCCACCGAGCTGGTCAAGGGCCTCATCGGCGAGGGTTGGAGCACCGACCGCAACCAGGCCATCGGCGCCTTCGCGACGAACTTCCTCGGCGGCGGAGGCGCCGTGAGCAAGGTCGGAGCCAAGGCCGTCGCCCACGGCATGGAAAGCGCTGCCGCCAAAGACGCTGCCAAGACCGCTGCAAAGGACTCCGCCGGCTTTGCCGGGCACGGCGATGACGCGGCCGACGCAGCTCGGCATGCCGATGATGCGGCAACGCATGCCGATGATGCTGCCGAGCACGCCGACGACGCCGGAGCGGGTAAGGATCTTGATCCGGACGACCCTCGCAGTCTTCCCGCAGCCGTCGACAAGAACGTCGACGTCGACAGCATCAGCCACAAGCCGGTGTGGCGCGAAGACCACGAGCCGCTGTACCGCAACGACAACCGCCATCCCCGGGAGATCTTCGACCAGGGCTTCCATCCACGCGACTCGTCCAACACAAACATTCATGGCTATGTGGAAGGCAACCAGGCGTCGGCCTTCGTGGGCACCACCAGGAACCCCGATGCCAACTGGGCAACCAATTACCGGTACGAGGTCGACGCCCCCGGCGGCATCGACGTCAATGGGACCCTGCCGAACAACAAGTACCGCGAGATCGACCAGGAGATCGCCTTCGCCGGCGGCATCGACCACAAGCACATCAAGGGAGCCTGGGAGATCGACCCCCGCACCGGAACCAAAGGAGAATGGATACCGAACCCCCACTACGAGCCTCATATCCCCAAAAAACCCGTCGCTCCCGCACCTGAAGCACCGCCCTCCAGTCAACTGCCCGAAGGATGGACCCTATGAGTGGCCACCAGGTCCCCGACCGTTTCGACGTCCTCGCCTTCAACGGGGACCAGCAGGCCGACGCCGTCCTGCACTGGGAGGGCGGAAACTACGATTTCACCGTGACCGCCGACGGCCCTTGGGGGCATGTCACCGGCAGAGCAGCTGACTGCTTCGAGGCGCTCACCCGCACCCGCGAGCAGATCGAACCCCAGGGGTGGCTCCTGGGTGTCAACGGCTCGCGTCGCGACACCTGGCCCTCCGGGATGTGCCGTGACATGGGGGGTTTCCTCGTCTGCCTACTTAGGCCCGGGCTTCGCCCCACCCGCGCCGATCTCATCCAGACCTTCCATGACGCACCCCGCGAGACGCTGGCCACTGTCGCCGAGCAGATCGCCTTCGAAGAGCAGTGGAGCCAGTCGCTGTGACCACCCCGGCCGGCCCTGCCCCCGCCGTTCCCCCGGTCACCGAGGCTCTGCGCGCCCAGGCCGCACAGCAGCGCGGCGGCTACGTGTACGCGATCGACCCGTACTTCGACCCCAACGGCGCCGTCCCCCCGTACGGCATCGTCGGCGGCTGGTCCGTCGGCAGCGCCGGCCAGCTCGTTTCCTTCACGCACAACCAGAACTACCGCCCGTCGCCGACGGCGTTGGAGTTCCCGCCCCCTGCCACCGCCCTGGACCAAGCCCTGCAGCGCGCCGTCACCGGTTACGGCAGCGAACAGGAACTCCTCGCGGCCTTTCACGACGCCACGCTCATCCTGTTCAGCCAGGAGGGGCAGACCGGCCTCTACACCGTCGTCGAGGACGACGGCAGCCGCTACATCCCGGCCTTCACCCACCCCACCCACACCCCCGACACCTGGCACCAGTGGCAACAGGCGACCGGCCAGCACCTCGCCGCCACCGGCCTCCCGGTCCGTCTCAACCCCGGCCACCGCGTCAGCCTGACCATCCCGGGGGAGGCCGGGAATCAAGCCGGTGGCGAGACCGCCGGCCCCAACTCTTCGCCCTCCACCTCGTCCTCCGGCCTCCCCGAGGCCCTCGTGGGTGCCCCGCTGCTGGCCGCCGGCCTGCTCTCGGCGCTCGGCCGCCGACGCCGCACGGCCCTGTGGCAGTCCGCCATGGGCGCGGGGGGCCGCCGCGCCCCGGAGCTTCGCCGGCCGGCGGGTGTCGCCGCCGATACCCAAGATGCGCTGCTCATCGGGGCCGACCCGCAAGCCGTACGCGATCTCGACCATGCCCTGCGGGGACTGGCTTCCGCCTTGACCGCCGCCTCGCGCGCCCTGCCGACCGTCTACGTTGCCCGGCTCACCGACAGCGAGCTCAGCCTCCAGCTCGCCCATCCCGCAGGTAAGCCCCCGGCGCCATGGCAGCTCGGTCGGAACGAGACGTTCTGGCGCATCCAGCGGGCCGACATCCCGGTGCCCGAAACAGACACCGGCACTGCTGCCCCCTACCCGGGCCTGGTCAGCCTCGGCAGCCTCGACGGCGCGCGCCTGCTGCTGAACCTCGAAGCCGTCCCCGGACTCGTCTCACTCACCGGCACGCACGCGGACCGGAGCGCCGTCCTCACGTCGGTCGCCGCGGAACTCGCCACCAGCGGCTGGTCGGACCGGATGACCATCACCCTCGTCGGCTTCGGCACGGAACTCACCACGCTCGACCCCACCCGCGTCCGCCACTTGGACGACGTCGAAGCCCTGCTGGAAACCATGGGCGCCGAAACCCGGCAGCGGCGCGATGCCCTCGCCATGGCGGGCCACGACTCCGTACTCCCCGGCTCCGCACAGCAGACCCCATGGGCGCCCCACCTGGTCCTCCTCGCCGCACAGCCGACCGAGGATCAGGCAGTGAAGATCGCCGAGCTCGTTGCCGACTCCGGCCGCCTGGGCATCAGCTACCTGGCCGCCACCGAGGAGAACGGCCTGCCAGGTGCGACCTGGAAACTCGACATCACCCCCGACGGACGCCTCCTGGCCCCACTCCTCGGCCTGGAACTGCAAGCCCAGCTCCTGCCCCGGGCCCAGCACGATGCCGTGGTCCAACTCTTCGCCGGCGCCACACCCGACGACGACCGCGACCCGGACCCCGGCACCCCGCATTTCATGGTGGACATCACCCCGAGCGGACGACCCGCGGTGTACGCACGGCTTCTCGGCACCTACGAGATCACCGGCCTCGACGCACCTGACGCCGAGCACAGCCCGCTTCTCCACGAGGCGCTGGTCATGCTCCTGCTCCATCGCGAAGGAGTGCACCCGCGCGTTCTGGCCTCCGGGCTGTGGCCCCGCGGCGTAACCGAGGATGTCCGTGACGCCCTCATCGAACGCCTGCGAACCTGGCTGGGAAACGACCCCGACGGAAGCCCGCGGCTCGGCACCGACACCACCGGTCGGCTGACCCTCGCACCGTCCGTCGTCTCCGACCTCGACGTGCTCCGCACCCTCCACTACGAGGCCACCGCGGGCAGAGGCGCAAGTAACGCACCCGTACGGGAACGCCTGCTCAACGACGCCCTGGCACTCGCCCGCGGCCCCCTGCTCGCCAACCGCCCCCAGGGCCGCTACACCTGGCTTTCCCACGAGATCAGCGAGGCCCAGCTGCCCCTGCTGGTGGCAGACGTCGCACTGGCCCTGTCCGCCCACCACCTGGAGGCCGGCAACCCGACAGCAGCGCTCAACGCCCTCCACACGGCCTTGACCACCACGCCGACGGACGAGCGACTCTGGAACGAACTTCTACGCGCCGCACACGCCACAGGCGATGCGGCCAAGCTCGCATCAACAGCAGCATCGCTCATTGCCCGCCATCACGAGCACAGCGGCGGCGCCCGCAGCCTCCCGCCCCGCACCGAGGCCCTCCTCGACGAGCTCTTGCCGTCGTGGCGTGACACCCAGGCCGCCGCAAAATGACGCCCATCCGCAGCAGACCAACCAGGACGGGATCTTCGATACGGCGGCCGAGGCCGACCTGCGCCTTGAGTCCGTTTCACCCTCGTTCGATCACGGGACCTGCCTGTTCTCGCTGGCTCCGTCCGGGCGGTGACCGAAGGCCGACGGCCCGCTCACTCCTCCAGCTGATCCTTTCGTGGCCCCGCGTCCGGCGTCGGGCGTCGGGCGTCGGGCGTCGGGCGTCGGGCGTCGGGCGTCGGGCGTCGGGGCCACGATGCCGTAAAGGATCAGTGAGGTCAGCGTGTCGATCGCCTCGTCGTCGGTGGGCCTCTTGGCCTCGGCCGTGCCACCGGGGGCCCGCCCGTCAGCGACGAGCCACACACAGGAGAACTGCAACAGCATGCTGCTGATCGCCGAGGCGACAAGCGCCGGGTCTCCGGGGAGAGTTGCCCCGCGCCGCTGCAGGTACTCCAGATGCCGGCAGAGCATGCCCTCTACGCTCCCTTGAAGCATCGGAAAGAGGGCGAATGGCGTGATATACCGGCGCCCGCCACCCTGGAGCCGCTTGCCGAACGGCTGCCCATGCGAAATCAGGCCGGAGGCATGATCTACCCCGACCTTTTCCGTAAATCCTGGGACCGGGCTCTGAAACGCCTCGGGCTTCCCGGCTACAACCCGCACGACCTGCGGCACAAATGGGCCACCGTGCCCCTGAGCAACGGCGTGCCCCTCCACGAGGTCTCGCGGTGGATGGGCCACAGCTCTATCAAGATCACGGTGGACCGGTACGGCCACCTCACCCTCGACGGCAGTGACCGCTGCCGTCAGGTCATCGAGGCCACCTTCGGGGTGCACATGCTCAGCGGATTCCCAGCTCCGCGAGAACTCGGTGCTGAGTTGGTGCTGGCTTAGCCGGGAAGTAGAGGTAGCAGACCCCCTCCCGAACCGCTCTTGACCTGGCCGTTTGCGTCATGGCGCTTAGGCACTGTTTCTCGGATCTCCTGACGCGGGTGGAGTGTTGGCGTCAGGCTGGCTGTATGGGCCGTGGGGATCTGACGAATGCGGAGTGGGATC
>NZ_JBICWS010000028.1:0-12055 GCF_043199875.1 Streptomyces sp. NPDC048516
ACCAGAACCGACCCACTCCACAGTCCCCTCAGCACCACACCACTACGCGAAAGAAAAGGCGTAATAACGGGACACCAGAGATGAAAACGACCTCTTAGGGTGCGTTTCGAAAGTGCTGGTCACAGCCACTCGTTGATGGCTGCGACTCGTAGGGTCGCCTCGTAGCGGATGGCGAGTTTGCCGTAGCTCGTGGCCACCGCGCGGTGGCACTTGAGGCGATTGATTCCGCACCCCACCGCGTGGCGCTCTTTGTAGTCGGCCTTGTCGAACTTCGGGGCCGGCCACCAGGGGGAACCGCGCTTCTCGCTGCTGGCATGCGGTGCGGGCTCTTCGTTCACACACGGTCGGAGCTCGGTCGGAGGGCAAGTCAACGCTCGTGCTGTGTCGCCCTTTTGCTGGAGTACTGGAGTACTGGAGTAGAGGAATGGAACGTACTGCCACCGCATTATGCGGTTTTCCCGCCGATGGCGGCGTTATCTGTGGCAGGGTCGGTATATGACGATCAAGGATGAGCTGAGCCCTGTTCCCGATGGATACTCGCGGATCGACCCTTGGGTGATATCGCAGGACACCGGTGCGGAGATCGAGTTCCTGAGCCAGGTGTTCGGTGCCACAGAACGTGGTTCCCGCATTTTCAACGAGGACGGATCCGTGGGCCACGCCGAGGTGGACGTGGCGGGTGCGGTGGTGTTGATGTTCGACCAACAGCCCGGTTGGCCCCACCTGCCCGCACACCTGAGGATTTACGTCGAGGACGCCCGGAAGACCGTCGAGAAGGCTCTCGCCTGCGGGGCCCGGCTGGTGACGCAGCCGACCGAGCTGGCGTTCGGACAAATTGCCGCACGCATCCGCGACCCCCAAGGCCACTTGTGGTGGATCTTTCAGTGCCTGGAAGAGGTCTCCGCCGAAGAGATGGCCAAGCGGTTCGCCGAACCGTCCTACCAGCGAGCCATGGAATACGTGCAGACGTCTCTCGCCGAGGAGCTGGAAGGCCACACCCCGTAGCTGTGCTGCCGTGTTCGAGGGCTTCGTCTGCCGCCGGTCCGTCTGCAGCGGGACGGCGGGATGGTGCTGGGGGCCGACCGACCCTATCGGTCACGTCGATCACGTCGATCACGTCGATCGCGGAGGGAGCCGCCGACCAGGAGTGCGGCGGCTGTGACGGTCTCCGGACAGACAGGTAGACATCTGCGCGCTTGTCGTAGCGGGTGGCGACAGCTCTGAGCTGTTCGAGCTGAGGTGGGGTGTCGCTATCCTCCGGGATCACGTACCGACTTCCTCGAGGGCGAGGGCGAGGGCGAGGGCGAGGGCGAGGGCGAGGGCGAGGGCGAGGGCGAGGACGAGGACGACGGCGATGCGGGCTCAGGCCGGACTGTTGATGCGCGCACATGATGGCGGAGTCCACCGCGAGGTCGTAGTGGATTCTGTCCGCCGCATTCAGCGCGGCCTGTACCGGACGCAGCAAACGTCCCAGATGCGCCGTCCGCCGACCACAGCCGATGCTGGGTGTCGCTGTCGTTCGTAGGGGGCTTCCATGGTCCGAGCCGGGATGCCATACCCGTACGAGTACCGACGTCAACCTCAGCGGCCTTGACCTCAACTGCGCTTGAGTTTCTAGGGTCGGCCGCATGATCTTCACCGAGAGAGAGTACGCATACCTCACCGCGCAGTCGCTCGCCCGCCTGGCCACCACCGGCCCCGACGGCGGTCCGCAGATCCGCCCGGTGGGCTTCCGGCTCAACGATGACGGAACCATCGACATCGGCGGACCGGCCATGGCCCGTAGCCGGAAATACCGCAACGCGCAGGCTCGCCCTGATGTCTCCGTGCTGGTGGACGACTTGGCCCCGGCCGACGATCCGGTCGCGGGCGGGTGGGGGCGCGGCATTGAGATCAGGGGCCGGGCCGAGGTATTGACCGTCGACGTGCCACCCGTGGCACCCGACTACTTCAGCAAGGACATCATCCGCGTCCACCCCCGGCGGGTCATCACCTGGAACCTGGAGGAACGGGGAACAGCAGCTCGCGACATCGAGTGACCGGGGGAAACGCCGTTGCGATCCATGGACGGCATACTCAAGCATGAGCGAGCGAACAACTCGCCTTACGTCAGGCGAAGTTCGCCGCGTGTGGTGTTGTGCCCCCCATGACTATGCCTATGCCCCTGCCTCTGCTTACGCCTGCGTCTGCGTCTGCGTCTGCGTTCCGCGCCCGCGTCGAACGGTGTTGTAGACGGTGAATCCTGCGAGCCGCAGGTCCGTTGGTGGAGGCCGGCGGCCGGCAGGGCGCTGCTACGGCCGGTCTCAGGTGATCGTCAAAGGGGGATACGTTGACGAAGACGCAGTGGTTTTGGCGGCTGAATGGCAGCGGCGCGCCGTATGGCTCTCGGTCGGGACGGCGATCCCGGCCGCCGCATTTGCGGCAGCGTGGCTGGCATTTCTGAGTGATCGTCCGCTGAGCAACCTGCTATGGGGTGCTTTGTCGACGGGCGTGGCGCTCGGCTTCCTGCCCATGCTGGGGTTCGTGCGCTTGACGCCCTTGCGCATGGATGCCGAGACAAGGTGATGCTGCACTACATCCATTACCGTCGTGGTCACCCGTACCAACTCCTCGCGATCCTGTGCGTTCAACCTGACCGGCCGCTTCTTCTGCGAACTCATGGCAACAGCCCTGTCTGGCAAAGGGGAAGAAACCTGCCAGACGCCAACCTCCCGGCCGGACACACCGTAACCAAGCAGCGACACCCCTAGACCCGGGGAGCGCGCAATGCCTGCGAGAGCGCGCTCATGGTGATGTCGATGACCGTGTGGAGCTGCTTCCGACTCGCCCCGGCCCTGCTCATCACGGCCAGTGACTGGTTGACCGCCGCGATGTGAACGGCGAAGTTGTCGGCGTCGCTGTCGGACAACTTCGCGGCGATCAAGGCGGTCCGCAGCCGCGCACGCTGAAAGCTCAGAGCTTCGATCGCGCGCCTGGCGATGCTGGGGCTCAGTACCGGTGTCGCCATCGCGGTTTGGGCGACCAGGCATCCGTCCGGCAGGTCGGGGTCGGCGATGCGCTCCAGCGTGACTTCGAAGAACGCCCGTACTGCCCGCAGCGGCTCTTCGGACGCACCTGAAAGGGCCTGATCGTACCTGTCTCCATACCGCGTGGCGTAGCGGTCCAGGCAACGCGAATAAAGCGAGTCTTTGTCGCCGAGTGAGGAGTAGATGGAACTGCGGTTCAGTCCGGTCGCCCTGGAGAGGTCATCGAGGGATGTGTCGGCGTATCCGGCTCGCCAGAACTGGACCATCGCCGCATCGAGCGCAATGTCCACATCGAACTGCTTCTTCCCGGCCATCGCGCACGCACCTCGTTCTTGAGCTTGAGCCAAGCCGTTGTGGCCCTCCTCATCATATCTTGAACTGGATAGTTCAAGATGCGTTAGGCTTGGCGCATGACTGACGCTGCAACCGCCGCGAATCGCTCTTCGGGCCGGAACCCAATCTCCGCGTTGCCGCTGCACGACCTTGCGGGGTTCACTCACCGCTGGGTCGACGCGGAAGGCATCCGACTTCATGTCGTGGAAGGCGGTCAGCCGACCGGCCCTACCGTCGTCCTGCTCGCCGGATTCCCGCAGACCTGGTGGGCTTGGCGCAGAGCGGCGCCGGGCCTTGCCGAGCGATTCCACGTGATCGCCATCGACCTGCCAGGACAAGGCCACTCCGACCGCCCCCAAGGCAGCTACGACACGCACACCGTCGCTTCGCGCATCCAGGCTGCGGTGACGGCGCTCAACGTGCCGAAGTACTGGCTCGTCGCCCACGACATCGGCGCCTGGGTTGCCTTCTCTCTGGCCCTGAAGTACGAAGAGCGCCTGCACGGTGTCGCTCTGCTTGACGCCGGCATTCCCGGCATCAGCCTCCCGGACGCCATCCCAACGGATCCCGACCGGGCCTGGAAGACCTGGCACTTCGCGTTCCACCTGGTGCCAGATCTTCCCGAAACACTGCTCGCCGGTCGCGAGCGTGCCTACATTGACTGGTTCTTGAAGGTCAAAGCACTGTCCCCGAACACGTTCGACAGCGCCGAGATCGACCATTACGCCGCCGCTGTCGCTGCAGAGGGTGGTCTCCGAGCGTCTCTCTCCTACTACCGCGACGCCGCGGAATCAGCGCGCAAGAATCGTGACGCTCTTGGACGACAGCACTTGACCTTCCCGATCCTGGGAATCTCCAGCTCCCACGGCTCAATTCCCGACATGGCCGCTTCCATCAGCCCCTGGGCAGACAACACGACCGGTGTCGTCATCCCGCATTCCGGACACTTCATTCCTGACGAGCAGCCCGCCGCAGTTGTGGACGCGTTGACTGCGTTCATCGCTCACGAGCGTGTCGGGTAGTTCGAGCCTCACCAGCATCAGATCCTCGGCCCCCCCACAGGCTGCCCACGAATCAACATCGAACTCTCCGCGCTGACCCGGCAATGTCTCGACCGCCGGATCGGCGACCTCGACATCCTCAACACCGAACTCTCGGCCTGGCAGAACGCCACCAACACCGACCAGCGTCAGGTGGACTGGCAGTTCACCACCCACGGCGCATGCATCCAACTGCGCCACCTCCATCCCACAAATTAGCCGCGACGGTCTACTAGGACTCGGATAGATGCTCATCGCGGTGCTCGGTACCGTGCGCGGCGGTGGGGAGGAGCTCGACCACCGCATGCCCGAGCTGAGGCCGGATCCACTCGCCGTCGCGTTCGATGCCGAGTACACCTCCGAGGAAAGCCATCTCAAGGGTTCCGGCGGGGGTCTCCCAGCGAAACGGAACACGGGAGACGTGGGAGGGGGATTCCTCCTCGGCGATGGTGCCCACACCGAAGGACCGCCGGGGAATCGGTCCGTCGTCGGAGTAATCGTGGGCGAAGAAGGCGGTGATCCATCCTGTGATCCGGTCACCTCCGGAGTCGGATTCCCATTTGTAGAGCGAGCGCCAGAAGGGGCGGTCGACACCCCACCCCGAGGCGGTCGCCCAGATCGAGTCCAGCACCGGGTACAGGGCGGTGAACCACGGCCGCAGGCCCTCGAACCACCCCTCAAGCTCTCGCACCCGTGCCGCAAGCAGGCGCCAGTCCCGGTCCGTGCCCTCCAACCGGATCCGGGGAATGCCGCAGAGCGTTTGCCACTGAAAGCGGTAGTACGGGCTGACCACGTCCATCAGCGCCACCAGCGTGGCCGTGGCGTCGGTGGGGGTCGTGGTGGAGAAGGTCGGCTGGAACAGATCAGCCACCTCGTCGCCGATCCGGCCGCGCAGAGGTTGCTGGACCAGGTTGATCGAGCGTTCCCAGTCCCACGAGGCCAGGTCGTCGCGGACAGTGATGGTCTGCTGCTGCCCGGGCGTGTCAGTGAAAAGTCCCTCGTACGTGCTGGAGTTCAGCCGGACGTGCACGGCCACCTCGTGCACGACGGCGTACCAGAGCAGATCGGGCGAGAGGCTCAGCGGAAGGTGGGCCGTGAAACAGAGATGGATGGCGCGTAGCAGGAGGCTGGAGGCGGGCTCGGCATTCTCCGCGGCGTCAGTGGACCAGCCGATGAGGCGACCGGTGCTGCGGTGGTGGAAGTGAGCCCGGTCGCGGAGCACGGCCCGCAGGAAGCGCTCATTGCCGAGTTCGGTGAGTCCGGCGGCGAGCCGTGCTGCATCGGAGTCTTCGTCGAGCGGTAGGTCTATCTCGAAAGTCATCCGCACCCCCAGGGACAGTGATCAAGGCTTGATCCTAGGAGGGAGCACGAAGGCCGACACGCATACCGCGAACTCGTGCACTGCCTCCACCGCGCGACCTTGCTCAGCGAACGAATCGGCGAGCGGAGTTTCCGACTGGAGCCCACCTCTGGTCCTCTGGTCCTCTGGTCTTCTGTACCGCTGGGCCGGTAGCGACCCGGCGAATCCGAGTGCTTTGGCCGGGCCTCTGCCGTGAACCACCCCGCAGGTGCGTGCCGGCAGTCGCTGATCGCTGACCATCGGCGCGACCGCCGGCCCTTGTCGCGACTCGACGACGGTTGCGGTGCAGTCAGCTACCGGGCGAGCTGGAGTGATCCCTGTGTCCGTACGGCCTGGCAGCACGGGCGTGAATCATGTTGACTGCGTCTGTTCAGGCGCTGCCGACCGTTGTGCCAGTGAGCCCGGCGTGATCGGACAGCCGCGGTAGAGCCGTTGCGCGACCCGGCCTCATCAGCGATCAGGGCGCGCATTCAGCCGTACATCACAGCAGCCCTTGGAGAGCAGTACGTTGCCCCGTACGACACCACCACGACCTGTCGACGTCACCGCAGTACTGCCCGAACTGGCAGCCCACGCCAGGCAGACGACCCGGTTGCACCCGAGGCCCGGCGCACCGGACGCCGCCGACAGCTCGATCGGCGGTCCGCTGCTCTGGCCCGCCGGTGAGCCGTGGCCCATATGCAACGCGCCGCGTATGGTGCAGCGCAGTGAGTCGATAGCCCCCGCGCTCGTCACCGCGTTGCAGCAGGCTCAGGCCAAACGGGAGGCGCAGCACGGGGCGGGGAGCACGGGGCGGCGCAGCCCGGAGGAGCACGCTCTGCTCGGCAAAGCAATGAGCCGCAGCGGCGCGAGCGTCGACCTCATCCGCTACACCACCCACTGGTACGAGTCCGAGGCGCATGAGGAGCCGAACCCTTTGGTGGCCGTCGCCCAGTTGCGCGCCCGCGATATCCCGACCGTTCGCTTCCCCTCGGGGACCGACCTCCTCCAAGTGCTGTGGTGCCCCACCACTCACCAGGATCTGCCCGGCCAGCCCCGCTTTTACGGGGGCCCGTCCGTACACCTCGTCTGGCGGCGCGCCTCCGACGTCTCCTCCGTGCCCCACGTCGTGCCGCCGCAGCCCCGGGACACACACGACGCCTACTTGCCCACTCCGTGCGTGCTGCACCCTGAGCAGGTGACCGAGTATCAGTATGCGGACCTGTTGCCCGACGCGCTCTGCGAACGGCTTGACGCGCAGGACGATCGGTGGCTGGAAGAGAGTGATGTCAACTACCAGTACGACCTGTCCATCGCACCCGGCTGTAAGGCCGGCGGCTGGGCATCCTGGCATCTGACCGATCCGGCGACCGTCAACTGCCGGTGCGGAGCGTCGATGGACCTCCTGCTCAGCTTCGCCAGCAGTGAATGGGACGGTGGCTCGAAGAGCTGGCGCCCCATCGAGGATTCCGAGGCGAACCAAGTGGGTGCCTGCGACCCAACCGGACTGACTCCTGGCCGATGGGGCGCGCTGCGGATCTTCATCTGCCCCATCGACCCGACACACCCCCATCTGCTGAACATTCAGTAGCGGCAGCCGGTCTCCGCGCCTCGTACCTGCATCTGCATCTGCATCTGCGTCTGCATCTGTATCTGCTGTATCTGTATCTGCACTGCGCCCGTCCGCTCACGGTGCGGCTCGTAGGTGTTGTAGGTGCTCGCTCACGAGCCGAGGTCAGCCACCACGTCCAGCCTTGTCGTCAACGACACCACGCTCCACTACGAGGGTGATGCCGCGTCCGACTGGAGCAGGCCCGGCGGCCGCGGCAACAAAAGCAAGCCGTCACCATCCGCCCGAGCCGGTCTCCCGGCCTGCGGGCAGCCTCTCCATGGCCGGTAAGGCGTGGGTGACCGGGCAAATGGCCAGTGGCGTGGCAAGGTGGGAGGTATGTGCGGTCGCTATGTCGCCACCCGCCGTCCGCAGGACCTGGTCGACCAGTTCGACGTGACGCGCTGGGATCCCGGCCAGGTGCTCGGCCCGAGCTGGAACGTGGCCCCGACGGACGATGTGTGGTCGGTGCTGGAACGCGTCGACCACGACACCGGCGAGGTCACCCGGCAGCTGCGGCCGCTGCGCTGGGGGCTGGTGCCGTCATGGGCGAAAAGCCTGAGCGTCGGTGCGAAGATGATCAATGCCCGGGTGGAGACGGTCGCGGAGAAGCCGGCCTACCGCCGAGCCTTCGCCAAGCGCAGGTGCCTGTTGCCGGCGGACGGCTTCTACGAATGGCAGGCCGTCCCGGCGACCGAGACGACCAAGGCTCGCAAGCAGCCGTACTTCATCAGCTCCGAGGACGGTCAGGCCATGGCATTCGCCGGTCTGTACGAGTTCTGGCGCGCTCCCGATGTCTCCGATGCCTCCGGTGCCTCCGATGCCGATGCTCCGGGGGCATGGTGGACCACCTGCACGATCATCACGACCGATGCCGACGACGCCGCGGGACGTGTGCACCCCCGTATGCCGCTGGCCATCGCCCCCGACGATTGGAGCGCCTGGCTCGACCCCGCCCACCAGGACCCCGGCGAACTCCGCGCCCTGCTCACCGCGCCCGCCGCGGGACACCTGGATGCCCGTGCCGTCTCCACCGCGGTCAACGACGTACGCAATAACGGGCCTCACCTTCTGGACGAGATCACCGACGCCCCGTTCGATGGCTGACTGCGAGTGGTTTCGTTCACTCGCAGTGGCATGCAGGGTCTGGCACAGCGCGTCACTGCGAGGCTGTCGATCCGACCACGCGATCCAGGCGTGCGTGTGCAGGTTGACCTGCTCCTCGGGTAGCAAGCCGGTCCGCAGTAGCGACGGCCGCTCATCGGTCAAGTGCGCGACGAAGAACTGCTCCGTCCCGACGTACCGCGTACCCTTCCACCGCACGTCACGGTCGACAGGCACCGACCGTGCCAAGACCGCGGCCGGGTCCGGACCGGTCTCCTCGGCGAGTGGGCGGTGACGGTGCGTCCTCAAGCCGGAGGACGGGTGAGGCAGGCCATGGACGCCGGGTTGGACTGGCTGGCCCGGTCGGGGCCGGGAACCGACGCTCGGGGGCAGGCTTCGCCGGTCTTCGGTCCGGGCGACGGCAATCTCGCGAACTACCTGTGGGACGGATCCCGGGTCCAGATCGTCGACTTCGAGGACTCGGGCTACAGCGATCGTGCCTTCGAACTCGCGGAAATCACCGAGCATGTGGGCAGTTGGGTGGAGCACCCCCTTGACGTCCCGGCCTTCCTGGAGCATTTCGACCTTTCCCCCGCGGAGACCGTACGTCTGTGGGAGAGCCGCCGACTGCTGTCCCTGGTCTGGCTGTTCCTGCCGGCCGGCGAGGAAAGGGAGAATCCGAGGAATCCTCCTGGCACGGCGGAACGCCAAGCCGGCCGGGTGCTGGAGCTATTGGCCTGATGAGAGGAGTCCCGGCCGGTCCGACGCATCAATGGGACCAGCTTCTCGGGGTGGGGAGACAGGCAAGGACTGACCGCTCACCCTGGTCAGGGTTCCAAGGGGTAGAGAGCGATCTTCTCGCGCTCGATAAAGAGCTCG
This sequence comes from Streptomyces sp. NPDC048516, assembly GCF_043199875.1. Taxonomy (NCBI): domain Bacteria; kingdom Bacillati; phylum Actinomycetota; class Actinomycetes; order Kitasatosporales; family Streptomycetaceae; genus Streptomyces; species Streptomyces sp. NPDC048516. The sequence continues at coordinate 9,331 of NZ_JBICWS010000028.1, forward strand.
ACCCAAGTGCCGCCGACACCCTCGGGCAGCGGATCAGCGAGGCCCAGCAGGAGAGTGGTGCCGTCCAGGTCCAGCAGGGCGGCACCGTCCTCTGTGAGGCTCAGCCGCCCCCGCAGGACAACGCAGTGTCCCCCCGTCCGCAGCCCAGGACCGCTACCAGCAGCCGGCTTGGCGTTCCGCCCCCATGCGATGTCCTCGTCGATCGTCCACTCGACGTGGTACTCGCCAGGCTCTGCGCCTCGGTCCCCGCACCAGCGGACTGCGGTGTGCCCGAACGGGGTTCGCACCTCGGCCAGCCAAGGGGTTCCAGGAACCTTCGCCGCCTTCACCAGTTCGATCAGCACGGGTCGATCATGCAGCATGGGAGGTGCCACCGGAACCTGTGAGGTTTCGGCGCACCGGAGGCATTTCGCACGCTCGTCGCCCAGGGGCCCAGTCTCGTACGGTTGCGAACGTCGGTTCCCGAAGCCGTAGGCGCCCCCGGCCGGCTGCCACCGGAGGCGCCTGCGGTTTTACCGCTTCAGCCGTGTGTGCCGCGGGATCTGCGGGCGGTTGCGGCCGGGGGCCCGGGGCCCGGGGGCTCAGTTCCTCTCGGGCCAGGAGAATCCGAGTTCTTCGGCGCGCTCGCGGGTGCCGCCGCACACCTGGCCGTAGGTTTTCGGGTCCTCCTCGGTCAGCCGGTTCAGGGCTGCCGCCGCCTGTTCCTCAGGTGGCGTGCCGTCGTCCGGCACGATCCAACGGAACTGGAGGGCAATGCCGTCCGGTTTCCCGGAGCCGAGTCCCGGCGCGTACACGAAGGTCACCTCGGTGGTGTCCGGGGCATCGAAGCCGCTGCCGATCCAGCCCCGTTTCGCGTCCCACCGGCTCAGGAGATCCGGTCGTTCCTTCAGTCCGGCCTTGATCAGGCGGGCCGTGGTGCGGGCCGGCCAGGACCAGGAGCGGTCGGTCTCGGCGCGGGCGATCTCCGCGTCGTAAGCCGCGGCGTCGAACCGGCAGGCAGCCAGTTCGGGTGCCGGCGACTTGGAACCGGGCATGGTGGGCGGCCGCTGCCAGTTCTCCCACACCACCTGGTCTCCGTCGCGTCGGATGGTGACGTAGAGCGCGCCGCAGCATCCCTCGGTGCAGGATGCCTCCGCGAGCTGTACCTTGCAGGGCTCCGAGCCGGCGCGGAGCCGGCCTTCGTCCAGCAGGTATTCGGGGCTGTGGGCGGGACCACTGCCGAAGTACGCCGGGACCACGGGACGCCCGTCGAGGAGGATGCGGGTCTCGACGGGTTCCCGGTCCACGGGATCGCCCGCCACCACCTCGACGCGCAGCCTGCCGGGGGTCGTCGGGTCTCTGAAAGGTTGCCGACCGGTGCGCCGGATCCACCCGGCCCGCAGCCGCTGGTCCGCCCCGCCTGCTTCGGTGTCCGGCAGCGAGGCCCATCGAGGCTCGGCCAGCAGCCGTCCCAGCGATTCCAACAGCGTCATACGCCGTCCGGGAGGCCAGTCCAGCAGCACGCCGGGACCGCTGCTCAAGTCCAGGGCGAGCGAGAGCAGGGTGGCGTGGTTGTCGAGGGTGGGTGGCAGGAGGCCGGCTCGTGTCACGACGCTCTCGTACACCGTGAGCGCGTCGCGGTAGGCGAGGAGGTCGGTCGGGGCGTCGCGCGCGCACCCCGTCCGGACCAGGAGCCTGCCCGCCCGGGCGAGCAGGACCGTGTCGGAGGGATGTCGGCCGAGCAAGTCGGGCAGCCGGGCTGCCTCTGCGATCCTGCGGGCGACCGTGGTGTTGAGGAGCCGGGATTCAGCAGGGAACGCAACCAACTCCGCACGGATGGCGCTCTGTTCTCCCCTCTGCAGGGCGTGGACGAGTGGCCGCAGCTCATCATGGCGCGCGTAACAGGAGAGCCAGACGACGGCTGCGCTCTGGGGGTCCAGGGCGTCGAGGGCTTCGACAGCCGGGCGGGTGAACTTCCGGAGCAGGCCGAGAACGGAGAGATACGGGATGTCCTCGGACGTGCCGAGGCGGGTGAGCAGGGCGAGGCCTGCGGTGACGGCGGGCGCGGTGGTGCCGGTCCGCGTGAGCTGCCGGGCCAGGGACCGGGCCGCGTCCCACTGTTCGGTCGGCAACGGCAGCCCGGCGACGGCAGATTGGATCAGCATCAGGTGCATGGAGGAGTCCCGGATACCGAGCTGCGCGAAGCGGCTGTGCAGGGTGGCCGAGTCGTCCGGTAGCGGGTTCAGCGCATCCCGGATGGCGCCCTGCGACTCTTCGGGGGAGAGGGACAGCGGGCTCTCACCCGGTTCGGGCTGTTGGGAGAGGGGGAAACCACGCCGCGGCGGGATCCCGTCGGGGGACTCATGCAGCAAATGCAGAGCGTAGTCATACAGGGCGGGCGGGAGGGTGAGCGCGTCGCGCTCTTCCTGGGCGCTCACCGGGCGGGGTGGAACTCGATTCCGTAGGTCATGCACGCAGCCTGCCAGCCCGGTTCGCGCTCTGTCGAGGCAATTAGCGGCGGGCGAGATGTAGACGCTCTGGGGTTACGTGAACGACGGCCCCTACGGCAGCCGCCGCGTGGCCGGAGGGTTCGGGCAGGTGCGCGCAGTGCAGGTAGGTCGTGAAGGGAGCACGGCAGAATGCCAGTGATGCCTGTCGCGCGACCGCGCCCGCCCGCGCCCCCCCGCGCGCCCCCCCCCCCCCCGCCCCCCCCCCCCCCGCCCCCCCCCGCCCCCCCCCCCCCCCG
>NZ_JBICWS010000028.1:12064-61203 GCF_043199875.1 Streptomyces sp. NPDC048516
GCGCGCGGCTGATGGCGTGGGAGGCGGGGGGCGCGCCGGCGCGCGCCGTCGCGCGACGTCGCGCACCGCCTCGCACCGCCTCGCACCGCCTCGCACCGCCTCGCACCGCCTCGCACCGCCTCGCACCGCCTCGCACCGCCTCGCACCGCCGGGTAACGCTTCGCACGGCCGCGCACCGTTGTGTGTCACTCCCGACCGCGAAGCCGGATGCTCTCCACGGCCGGAAGAGCGGTAGGCACGTCATCCGTCACCCATGCGTACTCCAGCGCAGCGAGAGTCCCCTCGTGCAGCCAGACGGGCAGTTCACCGACGTACTGGCCGGCCTCGTGCACCACCTCGGCGTGCACAGGCAGGTGGCCCGTTCGCCGAGTGGATGGTGAAGCAGTCCGTCCTCGCAGACGGAAGTCGACGCTCACGGAGCCGAGCCCCCACACTGGGACAACTTCCATCAGGCTGATCTGTGTTCTGAGCTCGGGTGCCCCTTCGAACTCTGCCTAGAGGATGCGGCGGAGCACCGCCGCTTCCTGGTCGTTCAGCGGTCGAGGGCTCACGGGCAGGGGCGTCACCCCCGCATTTTCCCGCTCCCTGGTCACTGCGGGCAACCGTCATCTTCACCGGCCAACGAGCACAGGGATGCCGTCACCATGAACAGTTCGCCCGATTGCGCCGACACCGGGGTCGGCGCAGCCGGCGGTGCGCGCATTCGTGCCCCGCCCGCCGGGTTCACCATGCTGTGTCACGAACCCTTGTGCTCGTTTCTGTTCTACATAACACTCTCAATGCACAGAACCGCGCACCATTGAACATGTTCGAACCTTGAGTGACGGTCGGTCGAGCCGAGGAGAGCAGACATGACGCAGTTCAGCCGACGTAGATTTCTGAGCGCGGCCGTGGTGGGGGGCGCATCCGTGGGTATCGCCCTCGGCGGCGGGCGTACGACCCTCGCCCAGGCCGACAGCCCGCGGGGGCTGACCATCCGCGGGGAAGAATTCCTCCTGGACGGCAAGCCGTTCCGGATCCTCTCGGGTGCCTTTCACTACTTCCGTACGCACCCCAAGGACTGGCGCGACCGGTTGCTGCGGATGCGGGCCATGGGCCTGAACACGGTCGAGACCTACGTCGCCTGGAACTTCCACCAACCGTACGAGAAGAAAGCCGACTTCAGCGGTTGGCGCGATGTCGCCGCCTTCGTACGGACCGCGGACGAGGTCGGGCTCAAGGTGATCGTGCGACCCGGACCGTACATCTGCGCGGAATGGGACTTCGGAGGCCTGCCGGCCTGGCTCCTCAAGGACAAGGACGCGCCGCTGCGCCGCTCCGACCCCGCCTACGAGCGGGCGGTCGACGCCTGGTTCGCCGAACTGCTGCCCCGGTTCGTGGACCTGCAGGCCACCCGCGGCGGGCCCATCATCGCCATGCAGGTCGAGAACGAATACGGCAGCTACGGCGACGACCATGCCCACCTGGAACATCTGCGGGAAACGATGCGGGCCCAAGGCGTGGACAGCCTGCTGTTCTGCTCCAACGGGGCCACTCAGGAGGCGCTGAAGGCCGGCAGCCTTCCCGATCTCCTGTCCACCGTCAACTTCGCCGGGGACCCCACCGGGCCGTTCGCTGAGCTGCGCAGATTCCAGCCGGACAAGCCGTTGTTCTGCACGGAGTTCTGGGACGGCTGGTTCGACCACTGGGGAGAGCCGCACCACACCACCGACCCGGCGCAGACCGCCGCCGACGTGGAGAAGCTTCTCGAAGCGGGAGCGTCCATCAACTTCTACATGGCTGTGGGCGGCACGAACTTCGGCTGGTCCGCGGGCGCCAACCTGACCGGCAGCGCCTACCAGCCCACCGTCACCAGCTACGACTACGACTCCCCGATCAGCGAGTCCGGTGAACTCACCGAGAAGTTCCACACAGTGCGGGAGGTGCTGGCCAAGTACACCACCGTGCCGAGCACGCCCCTGCCGGCCACGCCGCGCCGCCTGCCGTCCCGGAGTGTGTCCGTCCGCGGGTCGGTGCCGTTGATGGACGCGCTCGATGTGCTGGGCACTCCGCTGCGGCGTACCACTCCCGTCCACATGGAGGCCCTCGGGCAGTCGTACGGACTGATCCACTACCGCACTCGGGTGCGGGGGCCGCAGGAGACCAAGGGCTTGAGGATCACGGGCCTGGGCGACCGTGCGCTGGTGTTCGGCGACGGCAAACGCATCGGCACCTTCGACCGCAATCAGCCGGACCACACCGTCGGCTTCGCCGTGGCCGGCGCGTCCAGCACCCTCGACCTCATGGTCGATCCCACCGGGCGGGTCAACTTCGGCCAGGGACTCAACGACCCCAAGGGCATCAGCGGCAAGGTTCTGCTCGGCGACGAGGAACTGACCGACTGGGAGATCCGCCGACTGCCTCTCGACAACCTCTCGGCCCTGAAGTTCGGCAGCACGGACACACCGACCGGCCCCGCGTTCCACCGGGCCCGGATCCATGTCGACACCCCCGCGGACGGCTTCCTCGCCTTCCCGGGCTGGGACAAGGGCATGGTGTGGCTCAACGGATTCGCGCTCGGCCGGTACTGGTCCCTCGGGCCGCAGATCACCCTGTACGCGCCGAGCCATCTGTGGCGGCGGGGGCGGAACGAGCTCGTCGTCCTGGAAATGGAGCGGACGGGGGACCGGATCGAGCTACGGTCCGAGCCGGACATCGGTTAGGTTCCGCCTCGGTTGTGTTCCGCCTCTTTGATCGGTGGTCGGTGGTCGGTGGTGGGTGGTCAGTAGCGGGTGGTGACGGCGGCCCAGGCGGGAAGGCGGGGAGTCTCGCTGTCAATCCACCACCGGACGCCCTGATAGACGAACGGGGCCGAAGGCGCCGGCGGTCTGGTCCGGGTACTCGCGGGAGGGCGGAACCAGATGGTCCGGGGCGGCGGGAAACATACGTTCAGCCTGCCGCTGGAGGCCGCTGAGCTTCATGTCATTGACGGGCTTGCACGGGTACCCTCGAACATCGCCCCGTAGACCGAAGACATCGGCAGCTCGGTGAGCTCGATGGAACGGCCGGACGCGAGGGGTATGTGGCTCAGCGACATGCCGGCACCCTATGCGCACGATTCACTCCCGACTCATGGTCCAGGTCTCCTGGTCCAGTCCAAAGGAGATGACGTCTAACGATGCAGCTCAGAGCCCCTGGGCTGCCCGGCCGCAGGAGCCTTGATGAATGACCTCGATCGTCTGCAGCGGCTCTGCTCCCCACCGGAGCAGGGGCAGTCACCTTGCGAATGGACAACTGTCGAGTACGCGTTGGGCACGCAATTGCCCAGGGACTACAAAGAACTCGTCGAACGCTATGGAGCCGGCAGCTTCAAGGACTTCCTCAGTGTCCTCCAGCCCCACGCCGCGCACGAAGCCCTCGACATCGTGAAGGTGACACCAAGTGCACGCAGCGCGGTAGCGGAGATCAGCCAGTGGGCCGAACCGCCCTGCCCGCCTCGTATGCTCCAGCCCGTTGCTGTCACGAGTAATGGCGACGACATCTTCTGGCTGATGGATCCTCCGGAGGACCCTGACAGCTGGAAGGTCACGGTGAATGACATGGACGGTGACGGGTGGTTCCTTTTCGATGGTCGCGTCACTGCGTTCGTGCTCAGCTTTTGCACCAACGAGGTCAGCGTCCCGGGCTTTCCCGACGACCTACAGGGAAAGCCGGCTTCCTTCACCCCCGCCCCCTGACGGCAGGAAAACGAGCTCGGGGCGGGCGTGGGGGAGTGGGTGCGCCGGACTGCGAGAGCCGGATGCAGCAGGGTCTCAGCCGCGGGTCGGACAGCGGCGAGCAGTAGGCCGAGCCTCTGGCGGCGGGGTTCCGGTGGTCCGGAGAGCGGCGCGCCAGGTGCTGGGGCTGGTTCCGAACCGGGTGTGGAACCAGAACTCTGTACTCGCTCGCCTGGCTGGATCTGTCGGCCGGTCCTGTCACACTCGCCGTGCCCGAGACGCGCGGCCGCTACTACCCGCTGCCGCTGTACGACGCGTGGACCAATGTCTTCGCTGTTCCGGGAACGAGGACGACGGGTAGTGGCGCCGGCGAGTTCGTGATCGTAGGACCGGGAGCGCACGGCGAGGTGGCGGACGGTGTGGAGCGCATCGACGCCCCCACCAACCTCGTTGCCCTCATGGGCCGCACCCAGGTGAACGGCCGGGACGACTACCCCGCGGTACACGCCGTGCAGGCCGGCTCCGTCTCAGGCGGCTACTCCTCGATGGTCACGACGGTGTCGAGACCGGCATGCCGCAGGGTGCGCTGAACCGCGCGGCGGGCACCGCGGACGGTGACGGTGACGGTTTCGGGCGCATGGGTGACAGCGCGGAGCAGGGCGTAGGCGCATGCGAGGCCGAGCCGCTCAAGGCCGGTCATGTTCCATGCCCAGGTGGCTGCCTGCCGCAGGCGCCGGTCGCTCAGGAGCTCTTCGAGTTCGGGCAGAGCCTGTGCGTCCAGGATGCCGGAAAACGTCAGGACGGCGTGTTGCCCGTCAGCCTCGGTGAGCGCTACGGGGGCGCGCTCCGGCTGGGCGGACTGAGGGGGCATGGCTGGCACGTCGACCTCCTGGCAGCACGTCAAGGACGTTCCTCCATAGTCTCGACGAATGCGCTTCATTCGCCAAGCAGCTGCCCGCCGGCGCGTGCCGCCCCGGGAGCCGGGCCCCCCACGCCGATGAGTGCGGCGAGGTCTTCCTCTGTGAGATGCAGTGCGCCTGCCGCCAGATTGTCGATGAGGTGGTCCGGGTTGCCCGTTCCTGGGATGGCCAGGACGTGCTTGCCCTGCCGCAGGGTCCAGGCCAGGCGTACCTGCGACGGCGACACTCCATGCGCACGGGCAACCGTGAGTATCTGTGGGTGCTCGGCGCGGACGGCACCTTCCTCGCGTCCCTCACCGGCGATGGAGAAGAAGGGCACGAACGCGATGCCGTGTGCGGCGCAGGCGTGGAGCATCTCTTTGCCGGCGCGCGCGTCGATGCCGTAGCGGTTCTGGACGCACACCACGGGGGCGATCGCCTGGGCCTGCGCCAGGTGGGCGGGGCGGGCGTTGGAGATGCCGAGGTGGCGGACGAGTCCGGCAGCGCGCAGCTCGGCGAGGGCTCCGAAGTGCTCGCTGATTGAAGCCTGGCCCATGATGCGGAGATTGACCACGTCGAGGTGGTCGCGGCCGAGCTGGCGCAGGTTCTCCTCGACCTGTCCCCGCAGCTGGTCGGGCCGGGCCGGGGCGCTCCACTCACCGGACGCATCCCTCGCGGGGCCGACCTTGGTGGCGATGACCAGGTCGTCGGGGTAAGGGGCCAATGCCGAGTTGATCAGCTCGTTGGCGGAGCGCAGCCGGGAGAAGTAGAACGCCGCGGTGTCGAGGTGGTTGACGCCGCGGTCGACCGCCCGGCGCAGTACGCCGATCGCCTGGCTGCGGTCGCGCGGGGTGCCCTGGTGGAAGGCGGCGCTGCCGGTCAGGCGCATGGCCCCCAGACCGATCCGGTTGACCGTGAGGTCTCCGAGCAACCAGGTACCCGCGGCCCCGGCACGGACTGTCTCCCGCGACATCTCTTCCCTCAGCTCCCTCGGAACAGCCCTCGCCCCCATGACGGTCCGAGGCGAGGCGGCAGGCGTGGAGTATGCCCAGGTGAGGGCGGTGACGAGAAGGGATCCGGCGGCGGAGGAATGTCACAGTGAGATCGGGAATCTGTGCGGGGCGCACCGGGTTGTCAGTAGTGACGCCTTCTTCTCGATGTGGGTGGTCGAGGCGATGCCCATCCTCGGTGTCGATGCCACCCTCGGTGTCGGTATCGGTGTCGGTGTCGCCGGCGGCAGCGGTCCGGAAGGTGACGGCGAATCAGCTGCCGACGGCCTTGGCCCAGTTCTCATGGACGGTGCGCAGGGCCTTGTTCAGCTGGGCCCCGGTGGGGAACTGGGGTGTGCCCTCAACCGTCGGCAGCCGTGCCGCCAAAGCCTTGTTCAGGGTGCCGTTCTTCGCCATGACGGCCATCAGCACCGGGCGGGCGTAGTCCACGAGGCGGAGGTTCTGGCCTTCCGGACTGAAGAGGTATTCCTCCCACAGTCGCGCCGCGGCCGGATGGGGGGCGCCCTTGTTGATCGCCTGTGCGTAGTACTGGGAGAAGCTGCCGTCGAAGGGAATGGAGACCTTCCACTTCACGCCCGTACCGCGGAGCTGATCGATGTGCTGCAGGTTGAGGTAGTCCCACTCGATGCTGACCGGTGTCCTGCCCTTGGCGATCGCGGCCGGGCTGGGGTCGGCCCGGTTGTAGTTGCCGCTCTTGTCGAGCCGGGCGAAGAAGTCGATGCCCGGCCGGATGTTGTCGAACGAGCCTCCGTTGGCGAGCGCCGCCGCGTACACGGTGGCGAAGGCCGATCCCGCGGCCGTGGGCTCGCCGTGCATCGAGACCAGGCCCTTGTACTCCGGGCGGAGCAGATCCGCGAAGGACTCGGGGCAGGTCCGGACGCGGGCGGCATCGCAGCCGATGGAGATGTAGCCGCCGTAGTTGTTGTACCAGCGGGCTCCGGCGTCCTTCTGCTCCGGTGGGAGCTGGTCGAACTGCGCGACCCGGTAGGGGGACAACAGACTCTGCCGCGCCGCGGTCTGGGCGAAGGAATCCCCGAGGTCGACCACGTCGGGGGCGCGCTTTTGGCCACGGTAGCGCTGCATGGCATCGATCTCCTGGCGGCTGTGGCCGTACGGATTGTCGACGACGACCTTGATGCCGTACTTCTTCTCGAAGCCGTCGATCAGCCCGCCGTAGTTGGCCCACTGGCGCGGCAGCGCGATCGTGTTGAGCCTGCCCTCCTTCTTCGCCGCCTTGACCAGCGCCGCCATCCCGCCGACCTCCGCGGCGGACCCGGCCCGGGAGGGCTCGACCGGCCGGGTGGGTCCTGCTTCCTGGCACGCAACGAGACCGAGCATCGCAAGGCCGAGACAGCACAGGAGGGCGCCCGCGCGGACCCGATGATGTGTAGCCACGACGCCTCCAACAGGGCCGGGTGGGGGAAAGTCCGCCGGGGACCTCGAAGGCGCACCGGGCGGACGACGCCCTGGGGCACTCCCGCAGGCCGCCGATGCCTTGCGCGCGGGGGGTCCTGGCGCCACCCCGCCGCGACGGTCACCGCCGAAGCTTCTCTCTGCAGGGATGGTCCCAATCAGCCTACTCTGCCCCATTGTGTGTCCCCGTCAGGTGGGGATCGGTCCAGGTCATAGCGGCGAGTAGGCAGCACGGGCGTGGCGAGCGGGCGTCATGCCCGTGGGAGCGGCCCGCTCTTGCGCTGGCGCGACAAGGAGGCATCCCGCGCGGGGCGAGGAGGCACCCTGCACATCTGGCGGCATCCCGCTCTTCCGCCGGAGCGAGCGCGGCGCCACGGCCTCACCATCCCCCCTGCTGCTCCCAACGGCTGAGGAGGTGATCCGGTGACTCCTCCTCCGGAGGCAGGGCGTCGGGGGCGATCGCCTGGGAGGCCCAGATCGTCTTGCCCCTGGGGGAGTAGCGGGTGCCCCAGTGTTCGGCGAACTGTGCCACGAGGAAGAGGCCGCGGCCGTCTTCGTCGGTGGCCTTTGCCTGGCGGATGTGCGGGGAGGTGCTGCTGCCGTCGGAGACCTCGGAGATCAAGGTGCTGCGGGTGTGCAGGAGCCGCACGTGGATGGGCTCGGCGCCGTAGCGAATGGCGTTGGTGATCAGTTCGCTGAGGATGAGCTCGGTGCCGTAGGCGATGTGCTGCAGACCCCAGTCCTCCAATTGGCGGACACAGGTGTTGCGGACCGGACCCACCGCCGCCGGATCGCGGGGGACGTCCCACTCGGCGACGTCTGCCGGGGCCAGCCGCCGGGGCCGGGCCACCAGCAGCGCGACATCGTCGGTGGACCTGGCGGGCAGCAGCGATTGCATGACGGCGGCACAGGTGTCCTCCGGCGTACGGTCCGGTCCGGCGAGGGCCGCGCGCAGTGCCTCCAGCCCCGCGTCCAGGTCGCGGCTGCGGTTCTCGATCAGCCCGTCGGTGTAGAGCACCAGCCGCGCGCCCTCCGGCAGCGACAGCTCGGTGGCCTCGAAGGGCAGGCCGGTGCTCAGGCCCAACGGCGGGGAGACGGGAGGGTGCAGGAACTCCACCGTCCCGTCGGGGTAGGCCACGGCCGGCGGCAGATGACCGGCCGTGGCCGCGGTGACCCGCCCGGAGACGGAGTCATGGATGACGTACAGACAGGTGGCGCCGGTGATCGCCGGTCCCTCGTCGTTGTCCTCGTCCTGGATGTCGAGGCGGGTCACCAGCTCGTCCAGGTGGCCCAGCAGCTCGTCGGGGGAGAGGTCCAGGGCCGAGAAGTTGTGCACGGCGATGCGCAGCCGGCCCATGGTGGCCGCCGCATGCAGGCCGTGGCCGACCACGTCGCCGACGACCAGCGCCACCCGGGCGCCGGGCAGCGGGATGACGTCGAACCAGTCCCCGCCCACTCCCGCCTGGGCGGGAAGGTAGCGGTGCGCCACCTCCACGATGTCCTGGTCGGGCAGGCCGCGGGGCATCAGGCTGCGCTGGAGCGTCATCGCCATGGTGCGCTCGCGGGTGTAGCGCCGGGCGTTGTCGATCCCCACCGCGGCCCGCCCCGCCAGCTCCTCGGCGAAGGACAGGTCCTCGTCGTCGAAGGGCGGAGTGCTCCCCGACCGCCAGAAGTCCACCAGTCCCAGCACCACCCCCCGGGCGCGCAGCGGTACGACCGCCAGGGAATGCACCCCGTGCTCCAGGATGCGCCGGGTGCGCTCCGGGTCCTGGGCTCGCCAGGCGGACGAGTGGGCCAGGTCCGGCTCCACCATGGAGCGGACCTGGTCCAGATGTGCGCCCACCGGGGCGCCGGGGACGAACCGGATCAGCTCGCCGACGGGGTGGAGCGGATGGTCCGGCGCCAGGCCGGCGAGGGCCGCCCGGCGCAGCCCGGGTCCCGCCACGGCCGGCTCCTCGCCCTTCAGGACCGGGTCCAGCAGCTCGACGGTGACGATGTCGGCGAACCGGGGGACCGCCACCTGCGCCAGTTCCTCGGCCGTGCGCACGACATTGAGCGTGGAGCCGATCCGTACGCCGGCGTCGTAGAGGAGTCTCAGCCGCTCCCGCGCCACCTCGGCGCGCCCCGACAGCCACCTCAGTTCGGTGGTGTCGCGCAACGTCACCACGCTTCCCTGGTAGGCCCCGTGCGTGGCGGTGGACCGCTTGCTGAGAGCCAGCAGTCTGTCCTGGGCCAGGTGCACCTCGTCGGTGGCGCTGCGGTCCGACGCCAGGAGTTCGGCGGTGCGGTGGTCCAGCCCCAGGTCGCCGACGTGGCGACCCTCCGCTTCCGCCGGCAGGTTCAGCAGCCGCCGTGCCTCGTCGTTGGCCAGCAGCAGCCGACCGTCGCGCCCGACGATGAGTACACCCTCCCGCACCGCGTGCAGGACCGCATCGTGGTGCTCGTACATCCGGGTCATCTCGGCCGGTCCCAGGCCGTGGGTCTGACGGCGCAGCCGACGGCTCACCAGCCCCGCGCCGCCTCCGGCGAGAGCCAGTGCCACGACGGCGGTGCCCAGGAACATGGGTAGCTGCCGGTTGACCGACTTCTGCACCTTCTCCACCGTGACGGGTGCGGCGACGAGGGCGACGACCCTGCCCGAGGCGTCCTTGACGGGGGCCGCGGAGACCACGGAGAGGCCCAGAGCGCCCTGGAAGGTCCGGGTGAAGGGCTTGCCCCGGGCCGCCTCGGCATACGGGCCGATGACGTGCTTGCCGATCTGCCGCGGGTCGCTGTGGGTGAGGGTGATCCCGTCGAGCTTGTACACGATGAGGGCGTCGACGCCGGAGGCCTTCCGGGCCGCCTCGGCGAGCGGCTGGAGTTTGGCGGTCGGATTGTCGCTGTTCAGCGCCTCCTGGAGTCCCCAGGAGTGTGCGAAGGACTCGGCGGCGGCGAGCGTCCGGTGCCGGGCGTCGGTCATGGTGTCCCGCCGGGCCTGGACGACGAGGGCCACCACCGCCGCCGCGACCAGCAGCACCACGAGCACCAGCTGGAGGAGGAAGACTTCCCGGGCGACGCTGCGCGTGGTCATGGAGGGCCGTGCGTGCTGCGGACCTCCGGAAGCCGCGGGGCTTTCGTCCTGCGGAGGACCGCCGGTCTCCGAGGGGCCGCCGGTCTCCGCGGTACCGCCGTCCTCTCCCGTATCTCCGGCTCCCGCTGGGTGCTCCCCCTGCTGGTCGCCGGCGCTGCTCCCGGCAGGGGGCATGCCCGGAATAGCGGAATGGCCGGGCCCGCGGCTTAGCCAACGCCGGAATCGACCCGGATTTCCGCTCATGCTCACTATTTATCCTGCTTTGCCCGGATGCTGGCAAGGCACGCTACGGCAGTTGCCCACGGGGGGCGGAGGCCGCCAGGCCGTGGCCGCGACAGCCTTCGCCGTCCTGCTCAGGCTTCCGTGGGTTCGGTGTGCCGGGGCGGCGGCCCCATGCGAGATGGTGACTTGCGGGATGTCGATGAACGCAGGTCTTCGAGCAGGGTGGCGCACTCGGTCAGGTCGGCTTCGGTGATGAGGTCGTCGGCGAGGAGGGCGGGGGCCGTCTGGGTGATGAACACGGCGTCGGCCGGCGGATGGACGCCGACGCGGTCCGGCGTGGTCCGGCGTGGTCCGCCGCGGACCGCCGCGGTCACCTGCTCGTAGGACACCTCGCAGATCTCGTGGACGGAGCCGCCCGGGCCAGGGCCTCGGCGGGCGTTCCCGACCGGGGTCGGCCGCTCCCTCGCTCAGGGTGCCCTGCAGAGTGACCACTTCGCGTATGACGGGGACCCGCAATCCGGTGTTCGAACTGTTGTATGCCCTCTAGGGTGAAGCCCGATGACACTCCTACAAGTTCATGACTACGGGGGCGATGGCCCTCAACTGATTCTTCTGCACGGTTACGGAAGGTCGCTCACCGACTGGGACGCCTCGGCCGCCCTGCTTGCCTCCGGCCACCGTGTCCTCGCCGTCGACCTTCCCGGGCACGGCCGCTCTCCTGGTATCTCCCCCTGGACCATCCCCACCGTGGTGCGGCACATTGCGGACACGCTCGACGCGCATGGTGTGCCGGAGGCCGTAGTGGTGGGCCATTCCCTCGGCGGACTGGTCGCGGTCGAGTACGCCCGGGCGAACCCGGACCGTACCCGTGCCGCCGTGAATCTCGACGGCTTCTGGTGGGGACGCGACTACCCCGACGCTGACAAGGTGAGTGAGGGGCTGCTGGCGTCGGCCGGGGGCATCGCGCCACCCGAGTACATCGAGGAGCAGGTCCTCACCTCCGCCCGGTTCGGGATTCCCGCGGACCGCGCGGAGGCCGCTGCCCGCGCGGCCGCCCGCCCGTTGCCCGACGGCAGGTGGCAGACGCTGCCGGAACGGGCGGCGGGGCTGGAGATTGTCGACGAACTCCACAGGCTCGGCGCGCTCGGCGTCACCGCATGGCTGGACGGGGTCGACCGCCCGCTGCTGCTGGTACAGGCCGGCCGGCAGCTACCGCCTTCTCCCGGCATGGAGTGGTTCGGCGAATTCAGGGCCCGGTTCGCACAAGGGGTTTCCGACGAGCTGGACGCGCTCTCCCGCACCCGGCCGACCATCGGCGTCGAGCGGATTGACGCCACCCACCCCATGAACATGGAGGCTCCGGAAGCGGTGGCGACGGTGGTCGCCGGGTTCGTTCGAGGACTGCCCGGCTGAGGCATCCGGCACCGTTCACGCACCCCGCTTCGGCCCGGTTTCCTGCCCCTCCCCTGCGGAGGTGAAGGAGCCCCGTTGACCTCTGTGCGCAGATCAACGGGGCTGTCCGCCGTGAACTCGCCTGCATACCCGTGACGGGCGGCGCCGCTCTCGCGACGGGCGGCGCCGATGTCCTGCAGCAACCTCGGCACGGTCGTACGCCTCGGGCGGACAACCGTGCGTTGCCAGAGCCCGGGCCGACTACGCCATCCGTCGGGACACCACCTGCGGACGGCTCATGACACGAAGGACAGGAACCGAGGACACGACGACGAACAGTCCGAAGAGGGTGATAGGCAGCAGCCCCACCGGACGCAGCAACCATGTCGGATCCTCCTGCAACGGAGGCCAGTTGACGATCCAGTTCGCCAGGACATCCAGCACCATCACCCCCCACGCCAGCCGGACGCCTTCCGGCCGTGCGCGCACCACCAGCACGACGACCAGGGGATCCAGAACGGCCAGGCTGACGAAGAACACCTGCAGCGGCATCGGGGCGAAGGATGCATAGACGTGGATTCCGCCTCGTGCCAGGTCAAGGATGTGGGCGCAGGCCCCCTCGATGAAGCCGACGCAGTACACCACCCCGGTCCCGCGCACCCACCGTGGTTGAGCTCTCCACCGTTCACGGATTCCGTCCCTCACCGGGCAACCCCCTCAAGGCACCGAAGGCACCGAAGGCACCGAAGGCACCGAGTATCGATCATAGGAACGAGTGCGCCCCGCCATCATCCACCCATGGGAAAGAGCTGCGAGCGGATGGGCGGCAGGCTGCGTGCGTTCATCGAGGCGCAGCACATCTTCTTCACCGCGACGCCGCCACTGGACGCCGCCACTGGACGCCGCCACTGGACGGCGCCGGCACCGTCACCTCACGGAAAGCCTGCCTCGGCGATGTCCTGTCGTGCGGCGGCAGGGCCGGTCCAGTGCCGGGCCGGGACCCCTGCCGTACGGGCACTGTCGATGTTGACGCGCCGGTCGTCGAAGAACAGGCAGTCGCCGGGTGCGCAGCGCAGGCGCCGGAGAAGGACTTCCCACACGTCACGCTCCGGCTTTGCGACCCCGACCTCCCCGGAGAACACCAGGTGACGGAAGAGCGCGGACCACGGCTGCCGGCGGAAGAACTGACCGTGCGAGCGGGGGGCGTTGGACAGCAGGGCCAGGGGGACCCCCGCCTGGTTCAGCTCACCGAGCAGCGTCAGCACCTCGGGTGCGGTCTCCCGCCACCCGGCGAGGTCGACCCTGGTGAGCTGTGCGACCTGCCGTACGGTGACGCGCCGGCCGGCGGCATGCCCCACGGCCCGCCAGTAGTGCAGGTCCGACCAGCCCCGGTCATAGGCGTCCCGGAACCTCCAGTATCCGCGCGCGAAGGACTCCGGCTCGACGTCGAGCAGGGAGGCGAGCTCCGGCACGACCTCGCTCTGCCTGCTGATGACATTGCCGTAGTCGAAGATCAGCCAGCGCACCGGTAGTCCTCCACTGCCTGGTCACCGGGGAGCAGGAGCACCTTCATGGCCGCGTACGACGCCGTTTCCGGCCGGGTGGCCGCCAGGGGCACGTGGAGGGCGGTGAAGGCGTCGGCATAGCGGTGCAGAGGCAGCGCATGGGTGACCAGAGTCTCCAGCGGAAGGTCGCCTGCCAGGTCCAATGCCGTCTGGAAGAGGTGCGGGGGGTAGGGGCCGGCGCCCACGAGGCGCACTCCCCGGGTGACGAGAGACCGTACGGGAATCGTGGCGGTGGCCGTCTCCCGCTCGCCCATGGCCACCACCGTTCCGCCGGCCGCGACCACCTGCAAGGCGTCGGCAGGCAGAGCACCCGTGGTGTCGACGACCACCTCAGGACCGGAGTCCGTTCCCTCGGCCGCCGGCCACAGACCGCCGTCCGGCTCCGGCAGCACTCGTGCCGCGGCGGGAAGGATGCGGCGCGCCAGTTCCACTCTGACGGTGTCGCGTTCCACTACCG
Organism: Streptomyces sp. NPDC048516; assembly: GCF_043199875.1. Classification (NCBI taxonomy): domain Bacteria; kingdom Bacillati; phylum Actinomycetota; class Actinomycetes; order Kitasatosporales; family Streptomycetaceae; genus Streptomyces; species Streptomyces sp. NPDC048516. The sequence continues at coordinate 25,788 of NZ_JBICWS010000028.1, forward strand.
TGACGTGGTGGCCGCGGCAGGCGAGCACCAGAGCGCACAGCGTTCCGATGGGGCCCGCCCCGATGACCAGGCAGCGGTCGGTCCAGCGCAAGGACGCGGCAGTGAGGTTGTTCAGCACGCACGCCAGCGGCTCGACGAGAGCGGCGCGGGCGTAGGAGACCTCAGGCGGCAAGGGGTGCAGGAAGGGTGCCGGGACCACCACGTACTCCGCCAGGGTGCCGTCGCAGTCGACCCCGAGTTCGCGCCCGTCCTTCGACGTACAGTGGGCGGCCATACCGCGACGGCAGCGTCCGCAACCGCCGCAGTGGTAGGTCGGATTGATCACCACACGCCCGCCCGGGGCCAGGGAGGTGACGGCCGGACCCGTAGCCACCACCTCGCCGACGGCCTCGTGTCCGAGCACGACGCCGGAGCGGGCGGGGAAGTCGCCCAGGACGATGCTCCGGTCCGTTCCGCAGATACCGACGGCGGCGACCCGGACCATGACGTCGTCCGGATGGCTCAGGGTGGGCAACGGGCGGCTTTCCAGGCGCAGTTGCCCCGCTGTTTCGAAGACCAGGGCCTGCATCGTCGTGGTCGCTGTCACCGTTCATGCTCCTTCGGCCGGATGTATGGTCTGGGCTCTTGCCGGTTGCTGACAATCGGGGCGTGGCGTGGACCGGTGTCGGTAAGACCCGCCAACCGTGAACCCGCCTTGACGGGTTCCGAGAAGGAAAGACCCGGGTGATGACTGATGAAAATCCTGCTGCTCGGTGCGTCGGGCTACGTCGGCGGAGCCCTGTGGAGAGGCCTGTCGCCCCACCACACCGTCGTGGGCACCTGCTCACAGCGGACCGTGCCCGGCCTGGTGAAAGTGGATCTGCGGGACGAGGCGGCGCTGAGCGCACTCGTGGGCCAGGGCTTCGACCTGGTGATCCACGCCGCCGGCCTGGTCGATCTCGCCTCCGCCGAGGCGCAGCCCGCACTCGCTCACGCGCTCAATGTCCACTCCGTGCAGGTGCTGCTCACGGCGGTCCGGCACACCCGGACGAAGATCCTCCTGCTGTCCAGCGACAACGTCTTCGACGGCACCGGGGACGTGTACACCGAGGAGGACCCGCGGGCGCCCGTGAACGTCTACGGGCGGACCAAGTGCGCGGCGGAGGATGTGCTGCTGAGCCACGGCGGCGGCCACCTGGTGGTGCGCATCCCCCTGGTCTACGGCCGCAGTCCTTGGGCGGACAGGTTCATGGCGCGCTTCTCGGCCGCTGTCACCCGGGCGCAGACGGACGTCGTCTGCGCACCGCTGTATCTGCCGAGCCTGGCGCCCGCCTTGGAAGAACTCTGGGACCACCGGGGCCTGCTGCACGTTGCCGGGGCCGAGGTGGTGACCCGCTACGAGCTGATGTCGGGAGTTGCCGAGGCGCTGCGGCTTCCCACCCGGGTGGTACCCGTGCGGAACGACGACGTTTTCACCTCGCCCCGCCGCCCCGAACGGCTGGTGTTGCGGAGTGTTCATCACGGCTTCCTGGGTCCTGATGTGGAGACGGCTCTGGCTGACATGGCGAAGGCGAAGGGCAGCACGGAAGAGACACCCTGAGCTCCCGGCGGAACACTCCGTACTCCGCCGTTGTGCTCCCTCATGTGCTCCGCCCTGTATTCCGGCCTCGCCGCGCCCGGGCGGACCGGAAGTGTCCGTCCGGGCAGCGCCGTTCCGGGGCGGGAGGAGGTCCCCCACCGTAGGGACTCCACGGCCGGCCGCGCGCGGCACGGAGGGGAATGCCGGGGAGGAACCGTGCGGTGTGTGGTGCGGTGACCAGCGACGTCGTGGTCACCACGAGGCGGATTACGGGGCGACCGAAGCATTAGCCCCTTCTCGTTGACTCGCTGCTGGGCCCTGCCTTCAATGAGGGCCACTTGAGCCGCGGGTGGCTGATTCCTTGTGCCACCGCTTCGTCCATCACAGGGGGTTCCGCCGTGCCGTATCCACCTCCATCCGGTGCTTCCACGGGGAGAGCGCTGCCTCTGCGCGCGGTCTTCTTCGACTTCGACGGCACCTTGTGGGACCCCGAGCCGCACATCTTTCATGCGTACGGGGAGGTCTTCCGCCGGCACGGACAGGTGCTCACGGGGCGCACCTGGTCATCCGTATTGGGCACGGTCGGCTTCGACCTGTGGACGGAGCTGGAGCGGCTGACGGGCGGTTGTGTCGACCGGGAGGCGGCCGATGCCGTCGTCTCGCTCACCACCGAGGAACAGCTGGCGGGACTGGGTTCGCGCCCCGGAGTGCGCCGCTGGCTGGCCGAGTTGGACCGCTCGGGCCTGCCCCGGGCGCTCGTCAGCAACAGCCGCAGGCCCTGGATCGCCCGGTATCTCCGGCAGTGCGGCATCGACAAGGGCTGGCAGGCCATACACAGCTCCGAGGGGCTGCCCGACCGGGCCAAGCCGGCGCCGCACCTGTACCGGGAGGCGCTGCACCGGCTGGGACTGCGGCCGGAAGAGGCGATGGCGTTTGAGGACTCGCCCAGCGGCATCGCCGCAGCCAAGAGTGCCGGCCTGCGGTGCGTCGCGGTGCCCAACGCGATGACCGCCGGCCTCGATCTGAGCGAGGCGGACCTGACCCTGGCGTCCTTCGAGCACACGGATCTTCCGCAGTTGCTGCGCTCGATGGGGCTGCGGGCCGGGAGCGGCCCCCTGCCGCCCCGGGCCTCCCGCGAGCGACGGGCGAGGCGTGGCGCGGACACCCGCGAGGCATAGCGAGGAATTCCGGAACACAGGCAAGGAGCACAGCAGATGACCGTGTTGCCCTCAGTGACATCGTGCGGCGAGGACATCGATGACGTCCTGAACCACTACTACAACCCACCGCATCCGTTGAAGGCCGTCCGGGGCGAGGGGGTCTACCTCTGCGCGGACGACGGGACACGTTACCTGGACTGCTCATCGGGAACCTTCAACCTGACGCTCGGATACTCCCACCCGGAGATCGTGGCGGCGGTCCGCGCCCAGGCGGGCGAACTCATCCATGTCACGTCCAAGTTCCAGTCGGGACCGGTGAACGAACTGGTCAGCCGGCTCGCGGAGATCGCACCGGAAGGCCTGAGCCGCGTCCACCTCAAATCCTCCAGCGGCTCCGATGCCAACGAAGGTGCCGTCAAGATCGCCCAGCACCACACCGGGAATCCGGACGTCGTCTCGCTGTTCCGGGCGCATCTCGGACAGACCATGGGCATGATCGGCGCCTCGGGCGCCGCCTTCCGCCGGGCTCCCTTCCCCTCCCAGATGCCGGGCGTGGTGCACGTCCCCGACCCGTACTGCGCCAGGTGCTTCTACCGGCAGGAACGCGCCACCTGCGGCCTGCTGTGCGCCGAGCGCATCAACGACTTCATCGACTACGCCAGTTCCGGCCGCGTGGCGTGCGTGGTGGTGGAACCGATCTCCGGCAACGGGGGGAACGTGGTGCCCCCGGACGGCTACCTGCAGGCACTGCGCCGCCTGTGCGACGAACGCGGCATCCTGCTGGTGTTCGACGAGATCCAGACCGGCTTCGGGCGGACCGGCCAGATGTTCGCCGCCGACACCTTCGGCGTCACGCCCGACCTGCTCACGTTCGGCAAAGGGCTGGGCGGCTCGGGCCTGCCGATCGCGGGCATCCTCGCCCAGGAGCGGCTGACCGGCCTGGAGGGACACCACATCAGCTCTACCTTCGGCGCCAATGTGATGGCGGCCGCCGCGGCGGTCAAGACGATCGAAATCCTCCGCCGCCCGGGGTTCCTGGAGAACGTACGCACCGTCGGCGCCCACGTCATGTCCCGTCTGCGGGAGCTGGCCACACAGATCCCCTTCATGGGCGACGTACGGGGCGAGGGGCTGATGCTCGGGGTCGAGATCGTCGACCACGACGGAGCACCCGACCCCGCGCTCACCAACCACCTCGCCGCACGCGGTATGGAATACGGCCTCCTGCTGCGGACGTCGCTGTACGGCTTCGGCAACGTCGTCAAGGTCAGGCCACCGCTGATCATGACGAGGGAGGAGGCGGACGATATGTGCGACCGTCTGCGGCGACTCTTCCTGGACGCCGCATGAGGGGGCTGGTCCACGCCCTGGCGGCGCACATCCGCCACGTCGTCCGTGCGGACCGGGCCGGTGCCGGCGGCCGCTACGTGGACGGCACCACTGCCGGCGGCGACGCGGAATTCCCGGTCGACGTCCTGGCCGAGGAAGCAGCCTGGGACTACCTCATCGGGACCGGTATCCCGCTGGCCGTCTACACCGAGAGTCACGGGCTCCGCCTGACCGGGGCCCATCCGCGGCACGTCCTGGTGATCGACCCGATCGACGGCACCCGCGGGGCGGCGGCCGACCTGGAGCCGGCCTGTGTCTCGATCGCCGCGGCGCGCTACACCGACGCCCCCACCATCGGGGACATCGACTGCGCGATGCTCCTGGAGATCAAGACGGGCAACTGGATGTACGCCGACGACTCCGTGCCGGGCATCCACAGCGGCGGCTACCCGGGGCAGCTGCCGTGCCTGGGGACCACCACGGACCTCGAGCGGATGTTCTGGACCCTGGAGTTCAACGGCCACCCGGCCGAGCTGATGGTGGGCGCCTACGGTCACCTCATCGACGCGTCGGCCAACCGCGGCGGCGTCTACGTCGTCAACAGCGCCTCCTTCTCCATCTCCCGGATCATCACGGGGCAGATGGACGCCTACGTCGACATCGGCAACCGTCTGCTGCGCGACCGTCCCGAGACGGAAACCGCCTTCCGCGCGGTGGGGCACGGAAGCATCCTGCACCTCTTCCCGTACGACATCGCGGCGTCGGTGTACCTGGCCGAGCGGGCCGGAGTCGTCATCACCGACGCCTACGGCGCGTCCCTGCACGACACCCTCCTGCTGGACATCGGCGCCGGCAACCAGCGCTCCTGCATCGCCGCGTGCACGCCCGAACTCCACCAGTCCCTGCTGTCCGCCATCCACTGGTGAGAGCCACCCCGGAGGACACCATGAGCACCACCCGGCCCCGGCACACGACGGGGCACACCTCCACCGCCGGCTCCGCCGAGCGGCGTGCGATCCGAGAAGCCGCACAGCGCCTCGGCCTCGAGGTCGGCCAGGAAATCCTCGACGGCGGTTCGCCGGCCCGCGTCCACCGGGCGCGCACCGCCGACGGCACCGAGCTGGTCCTGAAGGTCCTGACCGCGGCAAGCGGCGCCGTCGACGGGCACGACCTGGCCTCCTTCCGCGGGAAACGCGAGCAGACCGAGCTCATCAGGCACACGGCACCCCAGCTGGGCGCCCGCTACCTGCCGGTGCTGGACACCATCGAGGGCAGCGGATGGGCCGCCTGCACCACGCCGTACTACCCGTCCCGGGACCTGGCGGCGTGCCTGCGGGACGGGCCGGAGGGGACACGGCTCTTCTTCGCCCGCCACGACGCCGTGGTGCAGGGCCTGTTCGTGCACGGCTACGCCACCCGCACGGCCCCCGCCCCTGCCGGCCATCTCACCGACGTCAACCTCGGGAGGTTCCTGCGCCGGCTCCCGGTGCTGCGACGCCATCTGCCCGAGGTCGCCGCGGCCGACGAGCTGGTGATCAACGGCCGGCGTTGCCCCTCGCCGGCCCGGCTGCTGCACCGCCTGTCGGACGGACACGCCGCCCGGCTGCGGCAACTGGCACCACCCCGGTTGATGTTCCCCGCCCATGGCGACGCCAACGTCCGCAACATCCTCGTCGGACGGGCCGACGGCACAGGGGCGGACGATGCCCCGGAAGACGGCCGGCACACGGACTACCGCATCATCGACCCGCGTGGCTCCGTCGACCACTGGGACCCCGTCTACGACCTCGCCAAGACGCTCTTCAGCCTCACCGTGTGGGACCCCGCCCTCCGGCTGGGTTTCGCCCTCGACGGCACGACGGTCAACGGAACGCCCCACTACCGGGCCGGATTTCGCCGGCCCGTGTACCCGGGCTACCGCGCGGCGGCCCACCACTTCCTGCCGTATCTGGAAACCTCGGAAATCCCCGGGCTGCTACGGGGCGACCCCGGCTGGCGGCAGCGGCTGCTGCTCACGCACGCCCTCCATGTCCTGGCAGAGGCACCCTGCCGCCTGTCCGACCTCAAGCCGAAACCGGACGCCGAGGGCCGGTGCGCGCCACCGGAGGAACTTGCCCTGGGCCACTACCTGATGGGCACCCTGCTCCTGGACGACCTGGTCCGCCAGCTGACGGGCGCACGGGAACCGGACGTGGACCGGCACCTGGAACTGGTGACCGGCGGGCCAGGGCCGGAGGCCGGCTCATGACAGCCCCGCCGGCCCCCCGGCACCCGCCCGCCCCTTGCTCGTATCCTTCGCATCCCTCGTACCCCCTGCGGGCAGCGGTGGTGGGACACCTGGAATGGACCACCCTCGCGCGCGTGCGGCACCTTCCGGCCCGCGGGGACATCGTGCACGCGGATGTCCTCTGGGAGGGACCGGCCGGCGGGGGAGCGGTGGCCGCCGTGCGACTCGCGGCCCTGGCCGGGGCATGCACCTTCTTCACCGCGCTCGGCGACGACCAGGTGGCCCGTCGCTCCCGGGAAGTGCTCGGCCGGCTCGGCGTGGACGTGGTGGCCGCTGTACGGGACCGGCCGACCCGGTGCGCGGTGAGCCTCGTGGACGCCTCCGCCGAGCGCACCACGACCACCCTGGGGGCGCGGCTCCAGCCGGAGGAAGAGGACGACCTGCCCTGGGAGACCCTTCGCTCCTGCGACACCGTCTACTTCACCGCCGGCGGAGCGGGCGCCTTGGCGAAGGCGCGGCGGGCTGCGGTCCTCACCGCCACCGGCCGCGAGTTCACCACCCTCGCCACGGCAGGAGTTCCGGTGGACGCCGTGGTGGGCAGCGCGGACGATCCCGCGGAGCGCTGCGACCCGGCGGGTCTGCCCCGTCCACCCGGCCTGCTCGTCGTCACCGAGGGCACCCGAGGAGGCGTGTTCCGCGCACCGGGCGAACCCGCCCGACGCTACCGGGCCGTCCGCCCCCCGCGCCCGGTGGTGGACTGCTACGGCGCGGGCGACAACTTCGCCGCCGCACTGGCCTTCGCGCTGGGCACCGGCAGCGGTGCCGCCGACGCCGTGACGTTCGCGGCGGCCGACGCAGCCCTGTGTGCGGCCACCCGCGGACCCTACGTCTTGCCCCGGACCCCGGGCCCCACCGGGCCGCACCGATCCGCCAACCGAGGAGCCCCATGCGCACCACCCTCGTTCTCTGGGATATCGACCACACACTGATGGTCAGCGGGCCGGCCGCCACGTCCGCGTACCCCCGGGCCTTCGCCCTGCTGACCGGGCGTCCACCCGTCGCCACGGTGGAGACCGAAGGCCGCACCGAGCGCGCCATCATGCAGGAGCTCCTGGCGGTCGAAGGGGTCACCGGCATCGCCGGGTCGGAGATGGACCGGGCGGTGGTGACGTCCCTGGGGGAGACGGCGAAGGAACTGCGCGACCACAGCCGCGTCCTGCCCGGCGCCGTCGAAGCGCTCACCGCACTGCGCGCCGAGCCCGGGGTCGTCCAGTCCCTGCTGACCGGCAACCTGTTCCGCAACGCCGTCCGCAAGCTCCGTGCCGTTGCGCTGCAGGACTTCGTGGAGGTCGCGCTCGGTGCCTACGGGTCCGACAGCGCCGTGCGCTCCGACCTGGTGGGCTTTGCGCAGCGGCGGGCGCAGCACCGGTACGGCGCCGACTTCGGACCCGGCAACACGGTCGTGATCGGGGACACCGTCCGGGACGTGCAGGCCGCACGTACCGGTGGAGCAAGGCCGGTCGCCGTGGCGACGGGCAAGTACACCAGCGCGGAACTGCGGGAAGCCGGCGCCGAGGTGGTCCTGCCCGATCTGCGGGACACCGACGTGGTGATCGCCGCGGTGCTGGGCGGCTCCCGGCCGGACGGCCCGCGGCCGCGGGTACAGCAGGCATCCGCACCCCCGCGTGTCACGTCCGGCACGGACACCGACTCCGCCACCGATACCACCGCGGCTTCCGCCACCGACTCCACTGCCGACTCCACAACCGACTTCACAACCGACTCGGTCACCGGGAAACTGCCGTGACGGCGGCGGACCAGCAGCAGACCGGCGGGCAGCCCGCACCCGGACCCGGACCCGCACCCGGACCCGCCCCCGGACCGGTACCCGCACCTCAGCGGCCGCCGTCGCTCCCCCTGGTCTCCGTCGTCATCCCCGCCCGCAACGCCGCCGCCACGCTCGGCCGTCAACTCGATGCGCTCACCGGCCAGGACTACGCGGGGCCGTGGGAGGTCATCGTCATCGACGACGGATCACACGACCACACCGGCGAGGTCGCCATGGCCTACCGGCACAGGCTGCCCCGGCTGCACCTCGTCCGTGTCCGGGAAGCCGGCGGAGTCAACCACGCCCGCAACATGGGCTGCCGGCACAGCCGGGGAGAGGTCCTGGTGTTCTGCGACGCGGACGACGTCGTCGCACCCGGCTGGCTCACCGCGATGGAGCGGGCGCTGCGCCGGGCACCGGCGGTCGGCGGGGCTCTCGAACGTATCTCCCTCAACGACCGGGTGGCGCTGGCCGCACGCCCGCCCAAGCCGACCGCCTCGCTCGCCGACACCTTCGGATTCCTGCCCTACCCCCTCGGCGCCAACTGCGGCGCCAGAAGGGAGGTCTGGGAACTGCTCGGCGGCTTCGACGAGAGGTATCTGTACGGAGGCGACGACGTCGAGTTCTTCTGGCGTGCGCAGCTCTCCGGACGGGAACTGGCCTTCGTCCCCGACGCGGTCGTGCACTACCAGTTGCGCTCGACCGTCTCGCAGATGGTGCGCCAGGCGTTCCGCTACGGCAGCTCCCATCCCATGCTCTTCCGCGCTTTCGCCGCCCAGGGCATGCCCCGCACCTCCTTGTGGGACCCGGTGCGCGAGGTGGGGTGGCTCCTGGGCCACGGGCTCCACCTCGTCGGCCGCACCGACCGCCGTGCCGCCTGGCTGGCCAGAGCCGCCCTGCGCGCGGGCCGGCTGGTAGGAAGCGTCCGGCACCGGGCGCGCTACCTGTAGGTGCGACACAAGGTGCGACACGCCGCCCACGCTCACGGACCACGCCACGCGGCCCTTCCGGCCGTGTCCACCCACCACCCCTCAGCGGAGGAGCGATGTCCCCTTCCCCCCGGGCCCTGCCACCGGACTCTCCCGCGGACCGGCCGGCTCCCGGGCCGCGAACGGACCCGCGCCCGGTCCTGGCCGTCGACATCGGCGGCACCAAGATCGCCGCGGCACTGGTGGATGCGGCGGCCCGGGTATCGGCCCGTATCCGCATTCCCACTCCCACCGGCACGGACCCCGACGCGGCATGGTCCGCCGTGGCCGGCGCGGTTGCTGCCCCGCTGGCGCAGGCGGACGCACGGTACGGCGGGGTCCGCGGTATCGCCGTCAGCTCCGCCGGCCCGCTCGACGTGGAATGCGGCACCATCAGCCCCGTCATGATCCCGGTATGGCGGGACTTCCCGGTACGGGAGCGGGCGGCCGCACTGGTACCGGGAAGCCCCGTCGCCCTGGTCGGCGACGGCCTCTGCGCGGCCATCGGCGAACACTGGGCAGGCGCCGGCCGAGGGGCCGACGACATGCTCGGCTGTGTCGTCTCCACCGGCGTCGGAGGCGGCCTCCTTCTCGACGGGCGCCCGTGGACGGGCCGTTCCGGCAATGCCGGGCACATCGGCCATACCGTGATCGACGTCGGTGGCCCGCCGTGCCTGTGCGGTGGCCGCGGCTGCCTGGAGCTCTTCGCCAGTGGGACCGCGCTGGCCTCCTGGGCACGCGAGGCCGGCTGGCGCGGGCCCGGCAGGCGGTCCACGGCACGCGAGCTGAGCGCCGCGGCCCGCGCCGGCGACCCCGTGGCCGCGGCCGCCTTCGACCGCGCGGGCCGGGCCCTCGGTGCCGCGTTCGCCTCCCTGTCTGCCGTCTGCGAACTGGACCGGATCGTGGTCGGAGGTGGTGTCGCCCAGGCCGGCCGGGTGCTGTTCGAGGCCATCGAGGCCGGGATGAAGGAGTTCGCCGGGCTGGCCTTCCTCCGCGGCGTGGCCCTCCACCCGTCCGCTCTGGGCGGCGACGCCTGCCTGGTGGGCGCCGCGGCGACCCTCCTCGCCCCGGACCGTTACGCGAGCCGTCCGCCGTCCGCCGAACTGGAGTTCACGCGGCTTCCGCCAGATGTACAGCGGTCACCTCAGCACACGTACGCAGATGAGCACCCCGCACGGGGCGAACCGGCGAGCGTACGAAGTTCTCGCACTCACGGGAAGATTCCGCGAACCGGGCCGGGAACTTGCCCCTGAGCCCCTCGGATCTGAGGCTCCCTCTTGTCGCACACCGCGAAGCGGAACCCGCCCGGTCTCCCCGACCGGGGCCACCCCACCCCCAGCGGGGTGCGCGCCGGGATGTCGCCCACCGTCGGCTTCCGGATGCCCGAAGGCCCCCGGACGGGGCTTCTCGGCGTGGTCGGTCAAGGCAGGATCTCGATGTACCCCTCGGTTCCGTGCACACGGATCCGCTGCCCGTCCCGGATCAGCCGGGTGGCCTGGTCCACGCCCACGACGGCCGGCAAGCCGTACTCCCGGGCGATCACCGCGCCATGGGTCATCAGGCCGCCCACCTCCGTCACCAGGCCCGCGACCGCGACGAACAGCGGCGACCAGCTGGGGTCCGTGAACGTCGTGACCAGGATGTCGCCCGCTTCGAGATCGGCCTCCGCCATGTCGAGGATGACGCGGGCCCGTCCCTCGATGGTCCCGGCGGAGACCGGGAGGCCGATCAGGGCGCCGGCCGGCACGTCGTCGCGCCGGTACGCCCCGGTGACGGCCTCACCGTCCGAGGTGAGCACCCGGGGCGGTGTGAGCGCGTGGTACGACCGGAACGCGTCCTTGCGCTGCTGGATGAGCCGGCCATCCACCCGGTGCGTGCGCACGACGTCGTGGAGTTCCTGGAACGTGAGGTAGAAGATGTCCTCCTTCTCAGGAAGCACCTTGGCCTGCACGAGGCGCCCGGCCTCCTCCAGCAGGGCCTGCTTGTAGACGAAGTAGCGGCTGACGATGCCGTACTTCGGGTACTCCCGGTACCCGATGAAGGTTCTGACCCGGTCGATCATCCGCTTGGCCTCGTCGGCTTTCCGGTCTCCGTCCGGCAGGTCCCGCAAGCGTGACAGCACGTCCTGTTCCTTCTTCTGCGCCTTCTGCCGCCCTTGCTCGAAGCGCCGCCCGGCGGCGCCCGGCTCGAAGTTCCTGACGTTGTCGAGGATCACGGGCACGAGCGTGCCGGGGCGCTCGCGCCAACGTGGCCTCGTGATGTCGATCTCGCCGACGCAGCGCATGCCGTACAGGTCGAGGTAGGCCTGCATGGCGTCGCGCGCTTCGGTCCCGCCCGCGAGCTTCGCCAGCTCGTCCAGGAAGCCCTCGTCCTCGACGCCCTGCAGGAACGCCACCACCTCCGGATGCGGGCGGATCACGTCCGCGACGTCGAGCAGCGCCAGTCCCATCTCCGAGGTGATGTTGCCGGGGGCGGACAGCGTGAGCGTGTCAGCCGCGTTCTTCTCGCCCAGCCACTCCTGCAGCTTGTCGTTGAGCCACCACGTGGCCTCCATCCCCGCCATGATCGCCTGAAGGTTCAGGGGATCACCGAGGACCCGCTTGTGCTCCTCGAAGGCCTCCAGCAGGAAGTCGAACAGCGCCGGCCCGGTCTTCGTCCGGATGTCGCGCTCCAGGGCGGCGATGGACACCCGGCTACGCTCGATCAGCTCGGTGACGATGGCCGGATCGGTCTCGATCGGGGCGGGCGCACCGCCGGCCGGCGGCCCGCCGGGACCCGCGTCAGGGAGCGACGGGACGAAATCCTCGCGGTCGAGGACGGTCTCCAGAGCGTCCCTGACCAGCGGATCGCCTCTCCCCAAGACGTCCAGGAGGCCGGCGCGGCTCGCGGGCGCGGCCAGGCGCCGGGTGACATCGACGAACAGCCTCCCGCCGGCCTCGTGCATCGGCACCATGGCCGTCAGCTGCCACATGGAGAGCCCCAGGGGCTTCATGGCGTCGGTCATCATCTGCCCGTGACCAACGGAGACATAGACGTGATTCTCCCGGTCGCCGGTCTCGGGGACGGGAACGGGGAACAGCGTCGTGATCGGCCGGCTCTGAACGATCTGGAAGCCCTCGTCGCCCAGGCACCATTCGATGTCCTGCGGGCGGCCGAAGTGCGCTTCGATCCGCCGCCCGAGCTGCACGAGCCGCACGACCTGCGCATCCGTCAGCGCCGGCTGCTCCTGGCGCTGCGAGTCGATCGCCACTTCCCGCGTACCGCCGGCCGGCAGCGCCTGCACGGCACGCTGTTTGGCGGCGATCGTCTTGGCGACGACTGCGTCGTGCCGCACCGTGAAGACGTCCGGGTTCACCAGGCCGGAGACCAGGGCCTCGCCGAGGCCGAAGCCGGCGTCCACGGTGGCGGTGTTCCGGTTGCCCGTGACGGGGTCGGCCGTGAACAGGATGCCGGCCGCCTGCGGGAAGACCATCTGCTGTACGACCACGGCCATGTGGACCGTGCGGTGGTCGATGCCGTTCCGCTGACGGTAGGTCACGGCCCGCTCGGTGAACAGCGAGGCCCAGCACCGGCTGACGTGCCGGAGGATCGCCGTCGCCCCCACGACGTTCAGGTACGTGTCCTGCTGGCCCGCGAAGGAGGCCGTCGGCAGGTCCTCCGCCGTCGCGCTGGACCGGACGGCGCAGGCGGCCCGCTCGCCGAGCCGGGCGAGCGCGCGGGTGATCGCCGCGGCGAGATCGTCCGGGACGGCGATCCCTTCGATGGTCCGGCGGATCTCCGCGCTGAGCGTGCGGACCGCCTCCCGGTCGTCCGGGTTCAAGCGCGACAACTGATCGAGCCGATCATCGATCGACGGCGCTTGGGCCATGATCCGCCGGAAGGCGTCCGTCGTCACGCAGAAGCCGGCCGGCACGCGGATGCCTTCGATCCGCGACAGCCCGCCCAGATGCGCGCCCTTGCCCCCGACGACCGCGACCTGCGTCTCGTCAATGTCTTGAAGATCCCACACGTACTGCTCGATCATCGCGATGCCTCCGAGGCAGTCGTGTCCCGTTGCACTGCGCCGGCCGATCGCCTCACCGGCGCCTCCGGCTCTGCCGAACCTCTTGTCAGGCACGCCCTCGTCTCCGGCTGCCTTCCCACCGGCGCGTCGGCCGACCGCTCCGCCCCGCCGGGCCGCGCGCACCCCCGCACCACCGTGCCGAGCGCCCGCGACCGCACTGCCGGTCCCACTGCTGGTCCGACGTCACCGCGTCCCCCATACGTCGACAACACACGCACGTCGTGCCCTCATTTCCGCAGGTTGTGGCCTTGGCCGACGATTTTGCGCCACCCCCTGGGCCTTGCCGCAAGCCCCCCGGTGCGCTATATCTTGAGAGTGGCAAGGAGAGACATCTCCTTGCCTTTGCCATGTGGGGTCCGAGGGAACTCGCAGGTTTCTCGCGAAGCGCCTTGCCGGCACGGCCCGCACGCCGTCGAGCGCGACGGCATCTCCCGGCAGTTGCCGCGGCATGCGAGTGCTCGGCCAAGCCCGCTGAACCGACGCCTCACGGCCGCCCAGCTCCGCCTCGCGGACCGTGACCGGTATTCGTGGCCGGTAATTCCGTGGACGTGCAGGACGTAGGCGAGCGTGGAGCCGCCGAGCCCGGCGCCGGTGATCGTGACGTCAGTGCTCATCGGGGCCTTCCGTCCTGATCGTGGAGTGGACCGCCGGGGTCACACGTGGTGACCGGCCGGTACCACGAGACCTGGGCACACCACCACGAGGCTGTACCGCCTGCACCACGACGCATAGGGGCTCCACACGGGCTCAACCTTGCCGAACAGGGCGGTGACGCGCCGAAAAACGATCGGTGCGGCCTCACCGGCAACCCGTGGCGCACAGCGGCCGTCTGACACACCGAGCGACAGAAGGTGAGCCCCGGATGGACAGACGGCGACGCGACACAACGAACCCGGATCTCCCGCTGCGGGTCGAACCGCACCAGGGCCGTCCGTCCGAGCACACCGCGTGGCCCTTCGTGGGCCGTGCCGAGGAGCTGACCGCGCTGGAAGCGGTGGCCGGGGAAGTCCGCGCAGGGCGGCTGCAGGTCGTACAGCTCGACGGGGACGCCGGTATCGGCAAGACGGCCCTGTTGCACCACTGGCTCGACGGGCTCCCCGACTTCCTTGTCCTGCGGGCACGTTGCCGCCCGCTCGAGCGTGATTTCGCCTTCGGTACGGTTCGCCGGCTCCTGCGTTCGCTGCTCACCACCGACTCCGGCATCGAGCGCGGGCATCCGCTGAACGACGCCGCCGACGCGGTGTCGCGCATGCTGTGCCTGGAGGATCCCCCCTACCACCCCACGGGCGCCCGCGCCGACGGGGCGGAGACCATACGGAGCCTGAACCACCTGGTCTTCCGCCTCGCGCGCCATCAGCCGCTGCTGCTGGCGATCGACGATGTGCAAGGGATCGACCCTCCGTCGCTGCGGTGGCTCGCCGGTCTGGTGCACCAGGCGGACGCACATCCCGTTCTGCTGGCCGTCACCACGCGCACCGGCGAACGGCCCCCGCCCGAGGCCCTGTTCAACGAGCTGGTCCACCCCTCGATCTCCCGCACCGTCCGCCTGAAGCCGCTCACACCGCACAGCGTGGAACGCCTGGTCGCGGAGGTGTTCGACACCCAGCGACCGGACCGGTCCTTCTGCTCAGCCTGCCACGCCGCAACCGACGGCCACCCGCTCTTTCTGCGGGCCCTGCTGTGCGATGCCCGGCACAGCGGGCTACAGCCTGACGGCAAGGGATGCGACAGCATCCAGACCTTCGGTCTGCACACGCTGCAACGAGTGATCAGGCACCGGCTCTGCCAGGGGACCAAGGACTCTGCCGCACTGGCTCGCGGGCTGGCCATCCTGGGCGACCGCAGACCGCTGGAGCTGCTGGCGGCCTACTGCGGCAAGGGCGAGGCAGTGATCCGGTGCGCGGCGGCCGAGCTGCACGCCCTCGGCCTGCTGCGGGCCGGCGACGACCTGCGCTTCGTGCACCCCGTGGTCCGGGACACCGTGCTGGCCCAGTGGTCCCCCCAGGAGGTGGGGGAGGCCCACGCCACGGCGGCACGGGTGCTCCACCTGGGCGGGCGCCCCGACGAGGAAGTGGCAGCGCACCTCCTGGCGGCCGGTCCGGTCCAGGGCACATGGGCGGTGACCGTCCTGCGACGGGCCGCCGAAGAGGCGGTGCGCAGGGGCGCCGCCGAGACCGCCGTGACGTATCTGCGCCATGCGGTGCACCAACTGCTCACGCCGGAGGAACGGGCACCGGTCCTCCTGCAACTCGCCCTCACCGCCGGCCACTACGACCCGGCTCTCGCGGTGTCGTACGCGGCGGCGGCGCTGGAGGGGCTGCACGACGACTCGCTCCGCGCGAAAGCCGTCGGCGTGATCACGTACTCCTCCCTCCTGTCCCGGGACCGCCGCGGGCTCGAAATGGGGCTGGACACCCTGACCCCCGGACCGTCCGCGCCGGCGGTTCCCGCGCCGAGTGCCCGGGAGCGGCACCTGCGCGAAGCGGCACTGCGCTGGTGGCTGGAGTTCGAGCGGCCCTCGCTGCGGAGCGCGTCAGGACGGCCGGGCGCCCTCCTCGACGGGGACCTGAGGGGCAGCACGCCCGGGGAACGACAACTGCTGGGCATCCGCGCGTTCGACGCTCTGCGGGCGGGCGAGCCGGCCGGGGAAGCCATCGAGCTGATCAACCGCGCCGGGGTCAACCTGCCCACGTTCTCCCTCGACCTGTTCCCCCTGCACTATTGCGTGGCTCGCTCCCTGCTCCTCCTGGACCAGCTCGACCGGGCCGAGCAGTTCTGCGCGCATCTGCTGCGGGAGACCAGGGAAAGGCGCCTGGACCTGCTGTCCTCGTCGCTGCTCGTCTACCGGGCAGGCATCCAGCTGTCCAGGGGGGACATCGGGGAGGCGGCCGCCACGGCCCGCGCGGTCGCCGAAGCACCGCACCCGAACGGCGAACCTCCGTACTGGCTGTCCCTGGACACCATCAGCATCGACACCCTCGTGGAACAGGGCGACCTCGACAGGGCCGAGAGCATCGCCGCCAGGCACTCCGGCACCGACCCGGCCGACAGCTCCGGGGAATGGCCCCGCTTCCTGATGAGCCTGTCAGCGCTGCGCACCGCCCGGGGCGATCTCCACGGAAGCCTGTCGCTCCTGCGGGAGTGCGGTCACCACCTCGCGGCGGCGGGAGCCCTCAGCCCGGCGATCTCTCCCTGGCGATCCCGCGCGGCGGCCCTCCAACTGGCGCTGGGCCGCCGCCGCGACGCACACGCCCTCCTGGAGGAGGAGCGTGACCTCGCGAGGCGTTGCGCGATCCCGCGCGCCATGGGACTGGTGCTGCTCGCCCAGGGGGCGATGACGGAGGGGACGAGGGGGCTCGACCTGCTGGCCGAGGCCGTGAGCACGCTGGAGCGCACGCCCGCTCGTCTGGAGCTCGCCCGCGCTCTGCATGCTTACGGCCGTGCGCTGATGCAGCGCGAGGACAACACCGGTGCCCGTACCGCTCTGCGCCGCGGGCTGGACCTCGCCGTCACCTGCGGGGCCACCTCGCTCGCACAGCGCCTGCAGCAGAGGCTGTACGACGCCGGCGGCCGCGCCACCACGCGCACGGCGCACCCCGGTGGCAGCCTGACGGTCAGTGAGGAGAGGGTCACCACGCTGGCCGCCCAGGGCTACAGCAACAAGCAGATCGCGCAGAGCCTCTTCGTGTCCCTCCGGACCGTGGAGACCCACCTCACCCGTGCCTACCGGAAGTTGCAGATCGCGGGGCGTCCCCAGCTCGTCGCCGCGCTCGGCGGCGTCGCACCCTGCGCACCCTCACGGATCGGCGACCACGGCTGACACGGGCGGGCCCGCCAAGAGCCTGGATTCCATGAGGCGCCGTCTACTTCGGGGTGTCCCCGGGCGGTCGTTCGGCGGCGGCCGTGAGCTGTCGGGCCAGGTCTTTGAGCGAGTGGCGCAGTTGGTCGGGGCGGTGGACGGTGAAGGGCCATTCCAGGGAGGCGAGCAGGCGGGCCACGCTGTCCAGCCGTGCGGCCTGCGCACGCATCAGTACGCCGGCGGGCGTGGCGGTGAGGGTGACGATCGTGCGTGGCAGCCGGCGCGCGATGTCATCGAGGGGGCCCTCGATCAGTACCTCGACCTGCCACGGCGCGGGGGTCCGGGCCAGGGACGCGGTGAGGTGGGTCACCGGATCGAAGTCGTCGGGGGCGGTGAACGTTGCCGCGCCGGGCGTGGCGGAGGCGATCCGGTCGATGCGAAAGGTGCGCAGGCCCTCCCGGAGGTGGTCGTGGCCGACGAGGTACCAGCACCCGGAATGGAAGACCACGCCGTACGGGTCGACCTCGCGCTCCGTGTGTTCCCGGTGCCAGGAGTGGTAGCGCAGGCCGACGGTGTGACCGGAGTGGCATGCCTGCGCCAGGGTCAGCAAAACGCCTGTCTCGGGAGCCTGCGCGAGCACGGTGTGGGTGGTGAAGGACAAGGTGTCCCGCATGGCGGCCAGCGGGGCACGCAGCGGATCCGGAAGCACTCGTTCGATCTTGGCAAGGGCGCCGGCGCCGGCCGGAGCGGTGGTGCTCATGCCCAGGCGGTCCCCGGCCAGCAGACCCAGCATGATCACGAGGGCTTCTTCGTTGGTGAGCATCAGCGGCGGCATCCGGTAGCCGCGGGCCAGCCGGTAGCCGCCGAAGCGGCCCCGGTCCGACTCCACCGGAAGGCCCAGCTCGCGCAGGCGTGCCGCATAGCGCCGCACCGTGCGCACATCGGTCCCCAGACGGCCCGCCAGCTGTGCACCGGTCAGGCCCGGCTGTGTCTGGAGGAGTTCCAGCAGGGCCAGTACACGCGTCAAGGGGTATGACATGGATCACTCGGCATTTCAGGGCGGAAACTGTCCTCTATGGACTCTACTCTCGGCGCAACCCCTTAAATCCAAGGAGAAACCGTATGGCTACCTTCGTACTCGTCCCTGGCGCCTGGCTCGGAGCCTGGGCGTGGGAGGACACCGCGCAGGCGCTGCGGGAGCGAGGCCACCGGACGCTGCCGGTGACGCTGACCGGCCTGGGCGAACGATCCGCCCTCGCCACCCCGGAGGTGGGCCTGGACACGCACATCGACGACATCACCGCGTTCGTCGTGGAGCAGGACCTGCGCGAGGTCACCCTCGTCGCGCACAGCTATGCCTCGGTCCCCGTCACCGCCGCCGCGGGCCGCCTCGGGACGCGCCTGGAACGTGTCGTCTATCTGGACAGCGCTCCCTTTGCCGAGGGCATGGGCCTGCTCGACGTCATGCCGGAAGACGTGGTCAGCCGACTGCACCAGGAGGTCGCCGAGCACGGAGACGGATGGCTGCTGCCCTTGCCGCCGGTCGGACTTCTCGGCACGTTCAGCTCCCTCGAAGGGCTCGATCAGGACCGGCTCGACCTCATGCGCACCCGGGCCACGCCGCAGCCCTTTCGCACCTTCCAACAGCGGCTGGCCCATCCTGGAGAGCTCGGCCCCGACGTCGACCACGTGGTGGTCGCCTGCCACGATGCCCAGGCCCTGCTGGACGCCGGGGTGCCGGAGCTGGCATTCCTGAACCAGGCGCCGTGGCGGCGCTTCCACCTGCCCACCGGGCATTGGCCCATGCTCTCCACACCTGTCGAACTCGCCCGGACCCTCGACGCGGCCGTCGCTTGCGGACACTGACAGCCGGGGCCTGCTGCGCTGCCTGCCCTGCGCATGGCGGATCGCCTGTCATGTGTCCTCGCCCTCGCCCTCAAGGGCCCGAGCCGGCCCGGGCCTTCAGGGACCGCACGGCAGCGCAACGCGACCCGGCCGCTTGGCTCAGCCCGCGTTGCCGGAGACGGCCTTCATATCGAGGTCCCAGTCCAGTTGGCGGGCCAGCGTGTCATCGCCGGGACGCTGAGGGGAAGGTGCCCGGCCGGTGCGCGCGGGGGTGCGGGTGCCGCGGGAGATCTCTCCGCTGGCGGTGATGTTGTGCTCCACGCGGGGGCGGCGGCATGACTCGTAGAGGGAGAGCGCGCTGTCCAGGTCGGGCATGTCCCGCAGGGACTTGGCGAGGATGACGGCGTCCTCCAACGCCATCGAGGCGCCTTGCCCCGTCGCGGGTGACGCCGCGTGCGCGGCATCACCGATGATCAGCGTCCGCCCGGACCGCCAGGGAGTTCCGAGCGGGATCTCGGTGGCGTTGGTGGCCAGGATGCCGTCGGTGGAGGCCGCGACGATGCCCGCAGCGGGGGTGGCGTCCTTGCCCAGCAGCTCGACGAGTTGCTGCCGCCGGCGGGCGGGCGCGGGCTGTGCGAGTTCATCGGCGGGGAGGGCCTGACCGGGGACGCGCGCGAACCAGTACGTCTCCCCGTCCGGCGAGACCGCGTAGCCGAAGGCGGCGCTGCTGCCCCGCACCATGGTGATGTGCCCCGTTTCCTCCGCCACCGGGGCGCTGTGCGTGTAGCCGTAGAAGACGCTCTGCCCCGCGTAGACGGGATCCGCGCCGGGCGCGATCGCTTGCCGGACGGTCGAGTTCAGGCCGTCGGCGCCGATGAGCAGATCACCGGTCGCGACGCCACCGTCGGCAAATCGCGCGGTCACGGTGCTCGGGCCGTTCTCGACGGACACCAGCCGCGCCCCGTGCGACAGCTCGATTCCCCGGCGGAAGGCCTCGGCCTGCAACGCGGCGTTCAACTCGCCACGGCGCAGGCACCGGTACCGCAGGGACGCGTCGTCGGCCTCCCCGAGCGGAACCTGGGCCACCTCACCACCCCGGCCGTCGAGCACCCGCATCGAGCGCAGCGGGAAGCCGAGCGCGGTGACCGCATCCGAGGCGTCGAGCTGAGCCAGCGCGCGCATCCCGTTGCTCGCCAGGGTTAGAAACGCCCCGATGTCCTCGGCCGTGTCGGGATGCGCCTCGTGCACGGCGACGTCGAACCCTGCCTTGTGCAGGGCCAGTGCCGTCGCCGTACCGGCGACCCCGCCGCCGATGACCAGTATGCGTGTCACGTACCGCTCCATTCGTCCGCGCAGGCCCGCTCGGGCCTCCGGGTAAATGATGTACCCGGCCGGCCCGGCGTTTCAGGAATCCGCGGCCAATGGCCCGGGCACGCTCCGGGGTGCCTCGGGCGGATGCCCTCGGACGGTCGCCCTCAGACGGAGGCCTTCGGGCGTGCGTCGTCGAGGGCGCCGGTGGGGTGCGGGGTGGCTTCGGCGGCGGACGGAGCGCCGGTCAGGCCCCGTTCGTGGGCCCTGATGCCGGAGCGCACCGCCCAGAAGTAGAAGACCGGGGCGGTGACCGCGATCAGGACGGTGCCCAGCACACCGGGGAGGACGCCCCGGCCGCCGAAATCGCGGCCGCCCAGCGCGGACACCGCGGCCGTCCACACCAGGAAGGTGATCATCCACCAGGCCGGAGCGAACTGCCGCAGCAGGCGCGTGCCGCGCCCGCCCTTGCCGGACGCCTCGCGTCCCTTTCCGAGCTCTCCCCGGCGCCACAGCACCAGCGCCGCGACCGGCGCGGACACCAGCGTCAACAGGGTGATCTTGCCGGTCTCCGGCCACTTCGACCAGTACAGCGCACAGGCGGCGAACGCGAAGGTGACCGGGCACAGCACTCCGGCGGCCGGCAGCCGGAACGGACGGGGCAGCTCCGGCCGGGTCCGCCGCAGCACCCCCACCGCGACCGGGCCGATCAGATAGGAGATGACCATGGCCGCCGACACCACGCCGGCCAGCGCCTGCCAGCTGCGGCCGACGGTGACCAGCAGCACCACGGAGAAGCCGAGGTTGAGCCACATCGCGGGACGGGCGGTGCCGTAGCGGGGATGCACGGCCGCCAGCTTCCGGGGGAAGAACCCGGTCTCGGCGAGGTTGGTGACCATGTACGCGGCCGATGCGACATTGGCGATGTTGGACCCGGCCGGCGAGATGAACGCGCCGAACTGCAGCATGGTGACCACCCAGTGCAGCATCAGCAGCCCCGCCAGGTCGGCGAACGGCGAGTTGAAGTTCACGCCCTGCCAGCCGCCGGCCCGCTCCAGCAGCTCCGGCGGCACCGAGCCGAGGTAGGAGACCTGCAGCGCAAGATAGATCACCAGGCCCAGCGCGAGCGCACCGACCAGGGCGAGCGGGATCGCCCGGCCCGGATTCCTGGCGGCTCCGCCGAGGTTGACCACGGCCTGGAACCCGTTGAAGGCGAAGACCACACCGCAGGTGGTGACGGCGGTGAGCACGGCCGGCCAGCCGTACGGGGCGAAGCCGCCGTGCGCGGTGAAGTTCGAGGTGTGGAAGCCGGACCCGACCAGGGCGAGCACCGCCAGCACCGGGATGGCGAACTTGACCAGCGTGAGCACGGTGTTGGCACGGGCCAGCAGCTGGACCGACCAGAAACAGGTCAGCCAGAGCGCGAGGGTCAAGACCAGCGCCACCGCCGTGCCGGAGACGGTCAGCTGGTGGGTCCCCGGATCGACCAGGCCCTGCGCCCAGCCGAAGCTCCAGGAGGTCATGTACTGGGTGGCCGCGATCGACTCGATCGGGATCAGCGAGGCGGTCGCGATCCACACCGCCCAGCCGGTGAGGAAGCCCAGGACCGGGCCGTGCGAGAGGTGCCCGTAGCGGGCCATGCCGCCGGGGATCGGGTAGGCCGAGCCGACCTCCGCGTACGACATCGCGATCATGCCGATGAAGATCACGCCGATCACCCACGCGACCAGCGCCGCGGGGCCCGCCACCTGGGCGGCCGAGCCGGCTCCGAAGAGCCATCCGGAGCCGAAGATCGAGCCGATCCCGATCATGATGAGGGCGAAGAGGCTGAGCCCCTTGCGCTCGCCGGCGCTCATGTCCATGGGAGGTGATGTCCGTCCTGGTGTTGCGCAGGCCCCCCGCACTGCCGAGGGGCCGCTGTCCTCTGCTGCCGACCACCCTATTTCCGGCCCGGTGCCAAGAACGCCGCTGCGCTGCGGGAACACCACGGGGACCGGCCCCGGCGGACCACGGATTCAGGGCCAACGGGCCGGGGCCGGCGGCCTGTTCACCTCCCGCCCGCTGCGCGTCGGCAGCCCGGGAGGTCCCTGCATGAGACGCGTCACAGCGAGGGGGAGCGGGCGCCCGTCCGCGCGGACGGTGACGTGGGTTCCGAGGGCCCGGTGCCGGAGGCGGGGCGCGTCGGCCAGGTGGCGCGGGTCACCTGGCCGACGGCAGTCCGCGGTGCCTCAGTTGACCACCTGGCTCGTGGTCCCACTGGACGGTGCGTAGCCCACGTCGCCGTTGTAGTTGCCGGTGACCAGGTGGGTTCCCTTCGGCAGGGGGGTGAACTCCGCGCTGGCCCGGCCGTTGACCAGGGTCACGGTCTGGGGGGTGCGCCCGGCGATGGCGAGGGTGACGGTCCCGGTGGGGGTGCCCGTTCCGGGGGCCACCGCAGTGACCGTCGCGGTGACGGTCACCCGGTCGCCCGTCGTCGAGGGGTTCGGCGTGGACACCACGACCGTGGAGGTGGTCGCCTTGTTGACCGTCTGGGTGTCGGTGCCGCTGGACGCCGCGAAGCTGTCGTTCCCGCCGTAGGCGGCCGAGATGGTGAACGGGCTGCCCGTGGTGCCGGTGTAGGTGTGGGTGACGGTCGCGACGCCGGCGGACACCGGTGCGATGGCGGAGCCGGTCCCGTCGCCGAAGGTGAAGGTGACGGCGCCGGTGGGCGTACCGGACGCGGCGGACACCGTCGCCCTGATGGTGACCGACTGACCGGACACGGACGGATCCGGGGTCGAGGTCACCGTGGTGGAGGTCGTGCTCTTGTTGAGAGTCTGGGTGTCGCTGCCGGTGGAAGCGGTGAAGTTGCCGTCCCCGTTGTAGGTGGCGGTGATCGGGAACGGGCTGCCGGTGCGGGTGGCCCAGGCATGGGTGGTCGTGGCGGTGCCGGCGAAGAGCGTGGCTGTGGTTGCGCTGGTGCCGTCGCCGAAGGTGAAGGTGACGGTGCCGGTGGGGGTGCCCGCTCCGGGGGACACGGGTGCCACGGTGGCGGTGAGCGTGACGCTCTGGCCGGCGACGGAGGGGTCGGGGGCGGAGGTCACGGCTGTCGTGGTGGCGGCCCTGTTGACCGTCTGGGTGTCGGTGCCGCTCGACGTCGCGTAGTTGGTGTCCCCGTTGTAGGCGGCCGTGGCGGTGTACGGGCTGCCGGAGGTCCCGGCGTAGGTGTGGGTGACGGTGGCGGTGCCGCCGGACAGGGGGGCCGTGGTCGCGCTGGTGCCGTCGCCGAAGGTGAAGGTGACGGTGCCGGTGGGGGCGCCCGTTCCCGGTGCCTGCGCGGTGACCGTGGCGGTGAGGGTCACGCTCTGGCCGGCGACGGAGGGGTCGGGGGCGGAGGTCACGGTGGTCGTGGTGGCGGCCTTGTTGACCGTCTGGGTGTCGGTGCCGCTGGAGGCGGTGAAGTTGGTGTCCCCGTTGTAGGTGGCGGTCAGGGCGTACGGGCTGCCGGAACGGGTGGTCCAGGTGTGGGTGACGGTGGCGACGCCGCCCGAGAGGGTGGCCGTGGCCGGGCTCGTCCCGTCGCCGAAGGTGAAGGTGACGGTGCCGGTGGGGGTGCCCGCCCCCGGGGCGACCGGTGCCACGGTGGCCGTGAGGGTGATGGACTGGCCGACCACGCCGGCGTCGGGGGAGGAGACCAGGGACGTCGTGGTGGCGGCCTTGTTGACCGTCTGGGTGTCGGTGCCGCTGGACGTCGTGAAGTTGGCGTCGCCGTTGTAGGTGCCGGTGAGGGTGTACGGGCTGCCGGAGGTCCCCGCGAAGGCGTGGGTGACGGTGGCGACGCCGCCCGAGAGGGTGGCCGTGGCCGGGTTCGTCCCGTCGCCGAAGGTGAAGGTGACGGTGCCGGTGGGGGTGCCCGCCCCCGGGGCGACCGGTGCCACGGTGGCGGTGAGGGTGGTGGGTTGGCCGGCGACGGTGGGGTCGGGGGAGGTGACCAGGGACGTCGTGGTGGCGGCCTTGTTGACCGTCTGGGTGTCGGTGCCGCTGGACGTCGTGTAGTTGGCGTCGCCGTTGTAGGTGCCGGTGAGGGTGTACGGGCTGCCGGAGGTGTCGGTGTAGGTGTGGGTGGTCGTGGCCAGGCCGTTGCTGAGGGGCGCGGTCACCGTGGGGGTGCCGTCACCGAAGGTGAAGGTGACCGTGCCGGTGGGGGTGCCCGCCCCCGGTGCCTGGGCGGCGACCGTGGCGGTGAGGGTGGTGGGCTGGCCGGCCACGGTGGGGTCGGGGGAGGAGACCACCGCGGTGGTCGTGGCGGCCTTGCCGACGGTCTGGGTGTCGGTGCCGCTCGACGCGGTGAAGCTGGCATCCCCGTCGTAGCTCGCGGTCGCGGTGAACGGCCCGCCCGCGACGGTGTACGCGTGGCTGGTCCGGGCCACCCCGCCGGAGAGCGGCGCCGATGCGACCGGTGTCCCGTCGCCGAAGTCGAAGGTGACGGTGCCGGTCGGCACCCCGGCCCCCGGACCGACCGGTACCACCGTCGCGGTGAGGGTCACCGGCTGGCCGGTCACCGACGGGTCCGGGGCGCTGACCAGCGTGGTGGTGGTCGCCGCCGGCAGCACGGTCTGGGTGTCGCCGCCCGAGGAGGAGCTGAAGTTGGCGTCCCCGCTGTAGCCGGCGGTGATGCTGTACGGGCTGCCGGTCGCGCTGGTGTAGGTGTGCGCGACGGTCACCGCGCCGCCGGACAGCGGCGCCGTGATGGCCGCCGTCCCGTCGCCGAAGTCGAAGGTGACGGTCCCGGTGGGCACCCCGGCGCCGGACGGCACGGGAGCCACCGTCGCGGTGACGGTCACCGGCTGGCCGGTCACCGTGGGGTCGGGCGAGGAGATCACCGTCGTCGCGGTGGTGGCGGCGCCGGCCGTCACGGCGTGCGGGGCGGTGGCCGTGGCGGTGGTGAAGTCGGCGTCGCCGCTGTAGGCCGCGGTGACGGTGTAGGGACTGCCCGCCGTGGTCGCATAGGCGTGGCCCGTCGTCGCGACCCCGTCCAGGACCGGAGCGGTGACCGGTGCGCTGCCGTCGCCGAAGTCGAAGGTGACCGTTCCGGTGGGGGTGCCGGCCCCCGGGGGAACCGCCGAGACCCGCGCGGTGAAGGTGACGTTCTGTCCGGCGGTGGACGGTTCCGGGGAGGAGACCAGCGTCAGCTCCGTGGTGGCCGGGCCCACGGTCTGGGTGTCGCTGCCGGTGGACGAGCCGAAGTCGCCCTCACCGTGGTAGGTAGCGGTGAGGGAGTAGGGGCTGCCGGTGGTGGTGGTCCAGGTGTGGGGGGTAGTCGCGGTGCCGTTGGCCAGTGGCACGGTGGCCGGCGCGGTGCCGTCACCGAAGTCGAACGTCACGGTGCCGGTGGGGGTGCCGGCCCCCGGGGCGACGGGCGCCACGGTAGCGGTGAGGTCGACGGACTGGCCCGGCACCGAGGGGTCGGGGGAGGAAGCGAGGGTGGTGCTGGTCGCCGCCGGGGTGACGGTGTGGGTCCCGGTCCCCGCGGACGCGGAGAACCCCGGGTCCCCGCTGTAGGAGGCCGTGACGGGGAAGGGGCTGCCGGTGGTGGTGGTCCAGGTGTGGGGGGCGGTGGCGGTGCCGTCGGTCAGCGGCACCGCCACCGGGCCGGTACCGTCGCCGAAGTCGAAGGTCACGCTTCCGGTCGGTGTCCCGGCGCCCGGTGCCACCGCCGCGACCGTGGCGGTCACCGTTACCGCCTGCCCGGTCGCCGACGGGTCGGGTGAGGATGCGACCGACGTCGTCGTCGACGCCGGCTGCACGGTGTGGGTCGCTGACCCCACCGAGGCGATGAAGTCGTCGTCGCCGCTGTAGCCGGCGGTGACCGTGTACGGCCCGGCCGCCCCGGTGAAGGCGTGCACGGCCGTCGCCAGGCCCTGGTTCAGGATCGCCACGACCGGTGCGGTGCCGTCGCCGAAGTCGAAGGTCACCGTGCCGGTCGGAGTGCCGTCCCCCGGCGCGTCCGGCGTCACCCGCGCGGAGAACGTCACCTGCTCGCCCGTCACCGACGGCTCGGGAAGGCCGCTGACGCCGGTGGTGCTCGCACCCGGGCCGACGGTCTGGCTGGTGGTGGAGCCGGAGGGACCGAAGTCGGCGTCGCCGCTGTAGGTGGTGGTCACGGTGTAGGGGCTGCCGCCGGTGCCGGTCCAGGCGTGGGTGGCGGTGGCGGTGCCGTCCGACACGAGAGCGGTGACCGGCGTGGTGCCGTCGCCGAAGTCGAAGGTGACGGTGCCGGTCGGGGTGCCGGCCCCGGGGGTGATGGCGGAGACCGTCGCCATGACGGTGACCGGCTGGCCCGGCACCGAGGGGTCCGGGGCGGAAGTGACGGAGGTGGTGCTCGCGGCCGCGGTGACGGTGTGCGAGCCGGTGGCGGAGGTGGGCCCGAAGTCGGCGTCCCCGCTGTACGCCGCGGTGAGGACGTACGGGCTGCCGGCGGTGCCGGCCCAGGCGTGGGTCACGGTCGCCGCCCCGCCGGTCAGCGGCACCGCGACCGGCGCCGTGCCGTCCCCGAAGTCCACGGTGACGGTGCCGGTCGGTGTGCCCGCGCCCGGTGCGGGCGCGGTGACCGTCGCGGTCACGGTCACCGGCTGACCCGACACCGAGGGCTCGGGCGCCACCGTGATCACCACGTCGGACGCCGCCCGGACCACCGAGTGGCCGGTGCTGCCGGCGGAGGCGGTGAAGTCGGCGTCGCCGCCGTAGGCCGCGGTGACGGCGAAAGGGCTGCCGGCGGTGCCGGCGTAGGCGTGCTCGGCGGTTGCCACCCCGGCCACCACGGGCGCGGCCAACGGGTCGGTGCCGTCGCCGAAGTCGAACGTCATGGTGCCGGTCGGCGCGCCGGCCCCCGGCTCCGCCGGCGTCACCGTCGCGGTGAAGGTGACCGGCTGACCGGTCACGGATGACTCCGGCGCGCCGGTCACCGCGGTCGTCGTGGCGTCCGGCAGCACCGTCTGGGAGGTGGTGGCCACCGCGGTGGTGAAGTCGCCGCTGCCGTTGTAGACGACCCTGATCGCGTACGGGCTGCCCAGGCTGGTGGCGTAGGCATGGGTGAACAGCGCGGCCCCGCCGGCCAGCGGCACCGTCATGGGGGCGGTGCCGTCGCCGAAGTCCACGGTGACCGTGCCGTCGGGCACCCCCGCTCCCGGCGGCACCGCGGCGGCCGCCACCGCGACGGTCACCGGTTCGCCCACCACCGACGGACCTCCGCCGGTGGTGACCGTGAGCGCGGTCGCGGTCTGCACGACGGTCTGCGTCGTGGTGCCCGCGGAGGCGCTGAAGTCGGCGTCCCCGTTGTAGGAGGCCGTCACGGTGTAGGGGCTGCCGGCCGTGGTGGTGTACGCGTGCACCACCGTGGCCAGTCCCGCGACCGCGTCGGTGGTCACGGTCGGGGAGCCGTCGCCGAAGTCGAAGGTGACCGTGCCTGTGGGCTCCCCCGTCGCCGGGGACACCGTGGCGACGGCCGCGGTCACGGTGACCGGCTGGCCGACCGACGACGGCTGGGGCGAGGCGATCACCACGGTGGAGGTGATCGCCGGGTTCACGGTCTGGGTGTCGGTGTCCGAGGAACCGGTGAAGTTCGCGTCGCCGTTGTAGGAGGCCGTCACGGTGTAGGGGCTGCCGGCGGTGCCGGTGTACGGGTGGACGGCGATCGCGGCCCCGTCGGCGACCGGTACCAGGACGGCCTCCGTGCCGTCGCCGAAGTCGAAGGTGACGTATCCGGTGGGAGTGCCGGCGCCGGCCGTGCCGGACGCGACGGTGGCCGTGAAGGTGACCGGTTCGCCGGTCACCGAGGGGTCCGGCGCGGAGACCAGCGTCGTGGTCGAACCGGCCTGGTCGACCGTCTGGCTGTCGAGCCCGGACGACCCCGCGAAGTCGGCGTCACCGCTGTAGGCCGCGGTCACCGAGTAGGAGCCGGCGGTGGTGTACGTATGGGTGGCCGTCGCCGTGCCACCGGCCAGCGGCACCACGACCGTGGGGGAACCGTCGCCGAACGCGAAGGTGACGCTGCCGGCGGGGTTGCCCGAGGCCGGGGGGAGGACCGCGACCGCCGCGGTGAAGGTCACCTCCCCGCCGACGACGGACGGGTCGGGGGCCGAGCTCACCGTCATCGTGGTGGTCGACACGCTCATCGCCACGCTCTGCGCTGCCGTCCCGACCGAGGCCGCGAAGTCCCCGTCCCCGGCGTATGACGCGGTGACGGTGTACGGGCTGCCCGCGGTGCTGGTCCAGGCATGGGTCACCGTCGCCAGGTTGTCGACGACCGGTGCGGAGACGGTCGGGGAGCCGTCGCCGAAGTCGAAGGTGACCGTCCCCGTCGGGGTGCCGGCACCCGGCGGAACGGGCGTCACCCGCGCGATCAGCGTCACGGTCTGGCCCACCGCGGAGGGCGTGGCCGACGAGAGGACCGTGGTGGTGGTCTCGGCCGGTGCGACGGTGTGCACGATGGTGTCGTCGGACGGGGCGAAGTTGCCGTCACCGCTGTAATGGGCGGAGATCGTGTAGGGGCTGCCGGAGGCGCTGGTGTAGGCGTGGGTGACGGTGGCCGAGCCGTCGACGAGCTGGGCGGTGAGCACCGGACTGCCGTCGCCGAAGTCGAAGGTGGCCTCGCCGGTCGGGACGCCGGCCCCGGGCGCGACGGGGGTCACGGTGACCGTCACCATCTCGCCGGTCACGGTCGGGTCGGGCGTGGCGGTGACCGTGGTGACCGTGGCGGCCTGCTCCACGCTGTGCAGGGAACTCCCGCTGGAATCGGTGAAGTTGGCGTCTCCGCTGTAGATGACGGTGACCGCGTACGGGCTCTGGGAGGCGTTGGCGTAGGCGTGGGTGGTGCCGGCGGTGCCGCCGCTGAGGGGGACGGTGACCGGCGCCGTGCCGTCGCCGAAGTCGAAGGTGACGGTGCCGGTCGGGATGACCGAGGACGCCGGGACGCCCTCCACGGTGGCGCTGAAGGTGACGGACTGCCCGGTCACCGAGGGGGACGGCGCGGTGCTCACGCTCGTCATCGAGGTGGCCCTGGTGACCACTTGGCTGTCCGCCCCGGCCGAAGGGTGGAAGTTGCCGTCGCCGCTGTAGGTCGCGGCGACCGTGTACGGACTGTCCGACACCTCCGGATTGCTGTGGCTGATCGCCGCCGTGCCGCCCTCGACCGGCACCGTGACCGGCGGGCTGTCATCGCTGAACGTGAAGGTCATGGTGCCCGTCGGGGAACCGGCGGCCGGCGCCTCGGGGGTGACCTCGGCGACGAAGGTCGTCGACTGTCCGACCGTGGAAGGGTCGGGCGTCGAGGTCAGGTCGGTGGTGGTGTCGGCCGGCTGCACGGTCTGGGCCCCGGTCCCGGCGGACGAGGTGAAGTCGTCGCCGCCGTTGTAGGTGGCGGTGACCGCGTAGGGGGTTGCGGACGCGTCGGAGTAGACGTGGGTGGTCTCGGCGGTGCCGCCGGTGAGGGCCGCGGTGACGGTGGGGGTGCCGTCGCCGGAGTCGAAGGTGACGGTGCCCGTGGGGGTGCCGGCCCCGGGCGGGACGGCGGTGACCGTCGCACCGAACGTCACCTCCTGCCCCACGGTGGAGGGGTCGGGCGTGGAGACGAGGACGGTAGTGGTGCCGGCCGGCTGCACGGTCTGGGTGACGGTCCCCGTGGACGGGATGACATCGGCGTCGCCGCTGTAAGTGACGGTGGCCGTGTACGGGCTCTGCGCGGCGCCGGTGTAGGCGTGCGAGGTGGCGGCGGCCCCGTCGGTGAGGGGGACGGTGACCGGCGTGGTGCCGTCGCCGAAGTCGAAGGTGACGGTGCCGGTGGGGGTGCCCGCGCCGGGCGGGACGGTGGTGACCGTCGCGCTGAACGTCACCGGCTCACCCACCGCGGCGGGGTTGGGCGAGGCGGTGACGGCCGTCGTGGACGCGGCCTGACCGACCGTCTGCGCGGCCGTCCCCGTCGAGGCGGCGATGTTCCCGTCGCCGTTGTAGGTGGCGGTGACGGTGTACGAGGTCGCGGCCGCGTCGGCGTAGGCGTGGTCCACGGCCGCCACCCCGTCGACCAGCGGGGCGGTGACCGGCGCCGTGCCGTCGCCGAAGTCGAAGGTGACGCTGCCGGTGGGGGTGCCGGCCCCGGGCGGGACGGTGGTGACCGTCGCGGTGACGGTGACCGGCTGACCGGCCACCGACGGGCTCGGCGCCAGGCTCACGCCGGTGGCGGAGGAGGCCTGTTGGACGGTCTGGGTGTCGGTGCCCGTCGAGGCGGTGAAGTTGCCGTCCCCGCTGTAGGCGGCGGTGATCGTGTAGGGGGCCACCGCCGCGTCGGGGTAGGCGTGGGTGACCGTTGCGGCACCGCCGCTCAGCGGAGCGGTGACGGTGGGGGTGCCGTCGCCGAAGTCGAAGGTCACCGTGCCGGTCGGCGCTCCGTCCCCCGGCGCCACGGAGGTGACCCGCGCGACGAGGGTGACGTCCTGCCCGGCCACCGAGGGATCCGGGGAGGACTGCACGGTGGTGGTGGTCGAGGCCTCCTCGACCACCTGGCTGTCCGTCCCGCTGGACGGGGTGAAGAAGACGTCGCCGCCGTAGGTGGCGGTGACCGCGTAGGGGGTTGCGGCCGCGTCGGTGTAGACGTGGCTGACCGTCGCCGTGCCGTCGGCGAGGGCCGCCGGCACGGGCGCCGAGCCGTCCCCGAAGTCGAAGGTGACGATGCCCGACGGGGTGCCGGTGGTGGGCGGAACCCCCGTCACCACGGCGGTGAAGGCGACCGGTTCCCCCACGACGGCGGGGTCGGGCGTGGAGCTGACGGCTGTCTCCGTGGGCGCCTGGTAGCCGAAGGCGCCGGACACGGTCACGCTGCCGCCCGGGGTGGTGATGACGAGGTCGGCCGGGCCCGGCGTCCCCGGGGGCGTCACCACCAGCAGCAGGGTGTCGGAGTACGCACGGAAGGACACCGCGGGCAGACCGCCGACGGTGACGGCGGTGACCTGGCTGAGGCCGGTGCCCGTCACCACCAGGGTGGTACCGCCCGCGATCGGCCCGGTGCTCGGGCTGACACCGCTCACCGACGGCGCCGCGACATAGGTGTACAGCTGCCGGTTGCTCACTCCGCCGACGGTGGTGACGTAGACCGGGACGGTACCGGGCCCCGCGACCGGGGGAGCGGTCACCAGCAGCTGCCCCTCGGAGACCACGGTGGGGAAAGCGATCGCCGCACCGAAGTGCACCAGCAGCGCGGTGTTCAGGTTGGTGCCCACCAGCTCCACCACATTGCCCCCGCCGACCGGTCCTGCGGAGGGGATGAGCCGCGAAAGGCTGGGCCAGTACAGGTAGAAGAAGTACCCGACGCGGGCGCTGCCGCCGGGCGTGGTGACGGTGACCGGGACCGCCCCGCTGCCCGCGGGGGTCACGGCGAGGATGGTCCGGTCGTCGAGGACGGAGAAGCCGAGCGCCGGCCG
Source organism: Streptomyces sp. NPDC048516 (assembly GCF_043199875.1). Classification (NCBI taxonomy): domain Bacteria; kingdom Bacillati; phylum Actinomycetota; class Actinomycetes; order Kitasatosporales; family Streptomycetaceae; genus Streptomyces; species Streptomyces sp. NPDC048516. The sequence goes on from NZ_JBICWS010000028.1 coordinate 57,323, forward strand.
GGTACCGAAGTGCACCGCGGTGGCGCCGGTGAAGTGACGTCCGACGATCGTCACCAGGGTGCCGCCGCTGTAGGAGCCCTGGTCGGGGAAGACCCCGGACACGCTCAGCAGTCCGGGCGCATCGCCCCGGCCGGTGAGACCGGTCCGCCGCAGCAGCCCCGGTGTGCCAACCAGCCCCGGTGCGCCAACCAGCCCCGGTGTGCCAACCATCCCCGAGGCGTCAATCAGCCCTGATGCGCCGGGCGGCCCCGATGCGCCGGCCGCCCGGGCCAGTGCGCCGGGCAGGGCGTGCAGCAGCGTGCCGCTGTCGAGCACTCCCGGCAGGTCCGCGCGGTCCACCGCGGTGCAGCGCACCAGGTCGCCCCCCGCCCCCCGCGCCACGAGCGGGACCGGGGCGCTCAAGGTGGGCACGACCTTGTGGGAGACCGGGTCGATGACGGCGATGCAGTTCCCGTCCCGGTCGGTGATCAGAAAGGGCCCGTTCGGGGGCTCCGGTGTCAGCATGAGACCGTCCTCGCTCGCATCGCGCTTCTGATGACCGCATCGACGGCTCCCACGGGGCGGCGCATCGAAGGAGGCGGAGCGGGCCGGAGCGGGAGCGGGCGGGCTCTGCCGGCCGCGGGGCGCGGGACGGTGAGGTGCCCGGGGCGAACAGGGCGGACAGCATGCATGACGGCTCCAGACCAGTTCGCGGGCCGGGCCGCACCATGTGGCGCACGCTGCGGCGCCGAGACGGCCGTTACCTGCATGCCTCAACGGAGGAGCGCGTTCGGACGCCTCGTCATGACGAACGAGACTCCGATACGGGCAGGGCGCCTTTCACTCCCCCGGAAAGGATGGGCGGCCCACCGGAATCGGACGGACCAAGTAACCCATTCCGGTGACGGCGAAGGCAACACTCCGAGCGCGAGGTCACCCGAAAGGCCGATCGCGTGGCGCGGTGCGTGCCGTTGCCGGTCGCTGAAGCCCTGGCTCCACCCCGGCCCCGGACACAGCCGGGCGATCCGCATCAACGCCAACCACGAAGCACAATCAGCCAACCTCACCGGGTCCGCCCACCGAAGGTCCGTCACCACACAACACTGAACAGAAGGAAGGCCTGAACAGAAGGAAGGCCTGAGCAAACAGAAAGACAGCATCTTCGGGGGGAACCGCATGGCCACACCCGCACGCCGCCGCTCCGCCACCACCCGTCGCTCCGCCGCTCGCCGCTCCGCTGGTGCCCGACGTGCCGCCGCCCGACGGGCCACCGCCGCCCGACGTGCCGCCGCCCGGCGCCCGACCCGCCCGAAGCGCCGGCCCCGTGGCCAGGCGGCCCGGCGCCGCGCACGCGAAGCCACCGCCTTCACGGTCCTCCTCATCGCGGCCTTCGTGATCGCGGCCGTGAGCACCTACCCCGTCACCAGCACCCTTGTCATCGTCCTCGCAGCCGCCGCGGCCCTGACCACCCACCTCGCCCGCACCGGCAGGCTCCGCCTCCCCGCGGGCCTGGCTGGCGCAGCGGGAGCCGGTCCGCGCCGGGACTTCGCCCACACCATCGCCGCCTACCAGGCCATGAACTACACCGAGTTCGAGCACGCCATGGCAGACCTCGCCCGCCGCGACCCCGCCGTCCGCGGGACCGACGTATCCGGCGGCAAGAACGACCGCGGCCTCGACGTCCTGGTCCATCTCCACAGCGGCGACCGCTACCTCCTGCAGTGCAAGCGCTGGAAAGGCCGCGTCGGCTCCGAAGAGGTCATGAAGATCAACGGCACGTACCGGGACATCCACCACTGTGTCGGCGCGGCCATCATCACCACCAGCGCCTTCACCGCGGACGCCGAGCGCACCAACGCCATGCTGCCCAATGCGCTGCGCCTCATCGACGGCCGCGGCCTCGCCCGCTGGGCCTCCGGCGGCAGACCTCCTTGGGCGTGAGGCCGTAGTGGGCGGGGCCGCACGACGGACACCATGCCTTGAACTCACCGGCCCCGCAGGAACCTTGACGATGGCTCGCTCGACAGTGATCTGGCCTGCCCGTCCGGTCACGTCAGCGGCCTGGTCTTCTGGCCATCGGAGCGGGAGTTGTCGGCCGAGGATGTGGTCGACCGGGCCTTGGTGTACCGACCGATTGCCGTGTGACGCCGGCGATCAGCCGCCCCCCACCAGCCGTCAGCCCTCCTCATCGAGGCGACCAATCGAGGCGGCCAATCGAGGCGACCAAGGGGGCTGCCTGTCGCTATCCTGTGCCGCTGTGACTGGCTCTGTGCGGCGTCCGCTGCTGTTCCTTGATGTCGACGGTCCGCTCATCCCCTTCGGCGCGGAGCCGCAGCACTATCCGACCTATGCGACAGCCCTCGATCTGCGTAAAGGCGACGTGCATCCGCTCCTGACCAGGATCAATCCTGAGCACGGGGCCAAGCTGGCCGCGCTCCCGTGCGAGGTCGTCTGGGCCACGACATGGATGCATGACGCGAACGAGTGCATCGCTCCCGTGATCGGTCTGCCGAAGCTGGCCGTGGTCGTGTGGCCGGAGCCGTCCGACGTCGATGACCAGGACGAACGCGCCGGACTGCACTGGAAGACCCGCGCCCTCGTCGAGTGGGCGGCGGGGCGGTCGTTCGTCTGGGTCGATGACGAGATCACCGACACCGACCGGGCCTGGGTCGCCGCCCACCACTCGGGACACGCCCTGCTGCACCGCGTCGATGCCCGCCATGGTCTGACCGATGGCGACTACGCGGCTCTCGACTCATGGCTGCGACAGCCGTTCGCATCGGAGGAGCCCGGCAGCAGCCGAGGGTGACGACCTGGCGCCCGCAGGCCGGCCGCCCGCAGGCCGGCCGCCCGCAGGCCGGCCGCCCGCAGGCCGGCGTCCGCAGGCCCAGGGCCGTCGCAGACGGGCGGCCTCCACGGAGTGGGAGCTGGAGCGATCAGCCGGCCTGGGCCAGTTCGAGTTCCTCGGCGCGGGCTCATATACCGGGGAGACGGCAGGCGTCAGTTCCGGTCTCGGGGGGCGTGCCGTCGATGGCGAGATGGCCGGCAAGCTGGATGGCCGCAGGAGCCACGATCAGAAGCCACCCTCGCGGGTCCTGCACGCGGGCTACGTGACCTGCTCGCCGTTACGGTTATCGACATGTGGGTCCCTCGCCGGCGTTTCGGTGGAGGTCTTCCAGGTGTTCAGGACTGCCTTCACGGCCGGTGACACCTGCTCCTGCCCTTCTGCGTCTGCCCACAGATAAGCGTCGTGCTCGTCCGGGGAGAGCCGCACGGGCACGCCGAGGTCCGCCGAGGCGGCGAAGGTGAACTGGCGGGCACGCTTTCCGGAGCCGGAGGCGTAGTCGAAGTGGCCGAGGTAGCCGTCGATGGAGACCAGGGGTAGGCCGGTCTCTTCCCGCACTTCGCGATGGAGAGCGTCGAGCAGTCCCTCCCCGGGGTCCACGCCGCCGGAGGGGAGTTCCCACAGGCCTCCCATGAAGTCGCCGGAGGCACGGTGCATGAGCAGCACGTGGCCGTCGCGGTCGGGGATGACTGCACCGACAACGTGCTTGGTGATGGCGTCCCGGTCAGCGGCCGCCAAGAGGCCGTCGATCAGATCGGTATGGACAGGCGGAGTCACAGCAGGTCCTTGTGGTTGAGGGCGACCTTGGTGATGGCCGCGGCGTCATCATTCGCGAGGGTGAGGCCCTGTGCACGACGCCATCCCGGGACTCCATCGTGCTGCCGCGCACCGGCCAAATACGCCCGGGCAGGCACCGGGGGAGTCGTCTGCGGCGGCGCCATGGGTGTCAGTGCCGGTGTCAGCCTAGTGATCTGGTTCGGAGATGCGTGAGCAGTAGCGGCAGATCCGGTCAAGGATCTGGTCGGCGGTCTTGGTCCATTTGAAGGGCCGGGCATCG
>NZ_JBICWS010000029.1:0-59210 GCF_043199875.1 Streptomyces sp. NPDC048516
GCCGCCGGCATCTGGCACAACTGGACCACCGGCGCCAAGATCAAACGATCCCTGATCGCCTTCGACCACTGAGAACATCGGACTCATTCATCTAGTTGACGCATGCGCGGATTCGGGTCGTCGGCGTAGCGCAGGAGGTCACGGCGGGGGAAGTTCGGGTGGCTGTGGGGACGGTCGGGGAAGCTGAAGCTGCCGGTCCACCATTGCCAGACCTCGAGCAGCATCTCGGCGGGCGCGTCGTCGCAGGATTCGGCGAGGAAGAGCTGTACGACACGGTCTTCGTCCCGGGCGAGGCGTTCAACGACGTCGGGCGGGAGGTGCCGGGCGCGGGCGACGCTTCTGCGCACGAGGGGGTGGGAGGAGGCAGCCAGGCGGCGCATGGCGTCGGGATCGTCGTGCAGCGCCATGACCCACCGGAGCGGGGAGCGGTGGCCGTGCGGGTCGATGTTGATACGGATGCCTGCCCGCTGTTCCTCGGTGAGGTCGGGCCTGGTAGCCACTACGGAGCGGACGTCCTCGTCGGGATCCTGAGCAAGGCGCTCGACCACGGCCGGGTCCAAATAGGGGTTACCGGCAAGCGAGCGGCGCTGGGCCGGCTCACCGTGGCGTGCCAGGTCTTCGGCGAGCCCGCGCTCCAGGCGGCAGGTCTCCAGGGCGCATTCTTCGAGATTCTCGGAGTCGAAGACCGCGGGGGGCATCGGGTGGTCCCGATGGTGCTGAAGCAGTGCCTCGGCCCGGACCTTGTCGTGGGGGTCGTTCAGGAGCTTGCGCCGGGCCGGGCCGCCCAAGCGAGGCCAGGCCCTCGGGCAGGCCGCTGCCCGCACGGCCGGGTCAGGGTCGGCGGCCAGGGCGGTCATCATTCGTGCGGGTAGTCCGGGGAGACGAGCGGCCTCTTCGCGAACCTGAGTGGAGGCGTCGGCGGCGAGCTGTTCGTAGGCGGTCTCGGTGAGTTCGGCCTGCCGGTCCGCCGCGAGCATCGTGAGGATCCATCGATGGCGGGAGTCGTGCTCGCCGAGGATCAGGCGAGTCCATTGCTCAGCTGTGAGGTTCGGCTGAGCCTCGGCCAGTACCCCCCGCACTTTCCACTCCGGGTGGATTATCGCCGCCTCCACGACGGCCGTAGGCAACGGGTGCCACACCACGAAATGTGACAGGCCCAGCAGGCCGGCGCGTAGGCCATCGGGCATGGACGGGTTTCGCGCAAGCCCATGCGACCACAATTCGCGCAACCTTCTCGTGGGACCCGGCCCTTGAAGCAGAGATGTCCAGGCTGCGGCCCGCTCCTCGGGGGACTCCTGAGCCTTTGCCCGCGCGGCGGCTTCCTGCCGTTCCCTGATCCGGTCCACTGCGATGAGCCAGACCTCGTATTCCTCGACAGTCGCCCCGAGCAGGGTGCTCCCGTCCGTCGAGAGCGTGACGAACTCCGGCTGGCCGGGCCGCTCCCCCAGTACGCCCGCGAGGTCCCATTGAGTGGCGAGCCGGACCCGCGTCCAGGCCCTGGGCGCGCAGCCCGTCCAGTTGCCGGCGACATCGATGAGGAACACGCCGTCCTTGCCGATGATCCCGGTCTTGACCGCGAGTCGGTGCCACTGGTCGTTCAACTCGGCGACCAGGTCCGGCCGGTCACAGTGCACGGCCACGGTCGGCTCGGCCTCGAAGGACACCAGCGGGCGCCACGCGGCCCAGGGCCGCAGCACCTCTTCGGTCGGCGCGTCCCCCACGATTTCCAACCCGGCACGCTGCAGCAGCTCCGCGAGCTCGTCTCTCCCACCCGTCATGGAACCCCATCCTGCCTGAGCTGCTTCCCGTCTCTCCGGGGCCCCGGTCCTTCGCCTCCTGCCCCATTTTCGCCCTTCGGGGTGATAGCAGCGGCATGGTTTCTCCGCAACGATGCTGGTGGATCGCCACCGAACGGGAGTCCGCTGCCGTGCTCGTCGCGAACACGATCCGCAGGGGCGCCGCCCTCGCGGCCCCCTCCTTCTTCCTCACCGCACCCGCCGGAGTTGCCGTGCCGAAGCCTGATGCCGACGCCTTCGAGCACTTCTGCCTGTATTCGCGCGAGCAGCAGGAGGGCGCCAGGGCCTCCTATACGAAGGGCACCCGGCGCTGCAGAACCCTGCCAAGGGCGGATGGCCCGCGTGGAATCGCACCAGCGAGTACTGGTGTCTTTGGACCAGGCCCGGCTACAAGGACAGCAAGCATTGGCTGAACTCCGGCAAGAAGTTCGGATTCCAACCGCCGATCAGGGCACTTCTGCCGTCGAGCGACTTTCGCTGCTGAGCCGCGGACGGCATGCTGCGGCGTCAGCGGCGCAAGAGTGGTTCAGCAACTGGCGCAGGGCGGTCCCACCGGCGCCGGCCAGAGACGAGTGAGAGACCCGGCCGTGATGCCACCGAAGTGCGTCGGGCATACCGTCCTCAACCACAAAGCAGACCCCCTCCGACCACTTCACCGTGGTGTACTCCCGCTCCACCATTGATTACCCCGACGACTGGACCGGCCACCCCGAAAACGCCGTGTGGTTCTGCGCCGAACACCTCACCCTGGCCGAGGACCTGACCCACCCCACAGCCCTCGAAGCAATCGACCGGATCCGCGCTCAGCAGTCCCACGGCTCCCCTACAGCTTCAGGCCGTACCGGGTGAGGTACCAATTGTGGAACGCGAACAGCCCGCCGAGCATCACCAGCCAGAGCACGGTGCTGGTGAGCGGGAAGGCGTCCAGCGGGATCGTGTACACCAGCACCACCCGCAGCAGCGCGTCGAGCAGGAAGACCGCTCCCCACACCGCCGTGACCAGTCGCAGGTGGTGACGGAACGTCGGCTCCTCGTCCCACCGCGCTTCCCAGGCGGCCAGTCCGGCCTCGCCGACCTTGGCGATGACGATGCCGCGCGAGGCCGTCATGATGAACGGGCGCCGGGTGAGCAGTGTGCCGAGCACCCAGAGCCCGATCGCGGCGGTCAGCCAGCTGTCCCGGATCATCAGCACCCGCGGGCTGCCGGTGATCAGCGACAGCAGTGTGCCGACCACCACCAGGCTCAGCGTGAACACCGCCATCGCCTCGACGCGCCGCTGCCGGACGATGCCGTAGCCGATCCACGGCAGGAGCAGCACACCGCCGATGACCATCGAGAGCCACTGGCCTGCGCCGGCCGCCCGCAGTCCGTAGTAGGAGCCGAGCGGGAGAACGAGCTCGAAGAGCAGTTGCGCGGCGAGCCGCCGGCGCAGCGCCGTCGTGCGACCTCGGGCGGTCGCCTCGGCGGACCCGTCCGTATCGGTCTGCGGTGCCTGGTGCGTTGCCATGGTGTGTGCCCCCGTGTCCGCTGTGGTCATGACGTGTTCCTGGTGGCGCGGTCGAACAGGTCCGCCAGCTCCCGGCCGGCGGCCCGCACATCGAGATCGGGATCGTGGGTGGCGCGGCGCACCACGTCATCGATGGCGGCGCGGATCGCCCGCATCATCACCCAGGGGTCGAAGTCGCAGAACTCGCCCGCGCGCTGCGCCTTGCGGATCTGCTCCACCTGGACGGCGAGGTTCGCCTCCGTCGAGTCGAGGAAGGCGACCATGCCGGGGTCGCCGCCGCGGAGGTTGGCAAGGATCTCGGCGATCGCCGCGAGGTGCTTGGGGTACTCGGCGAACAGGTCGAGGTTGCCCTCGATGGAGGCGCGCAGGCGGGCCGCATAGCTCTCGTGGGCCTCGATGCGGGGGCGGAGGTACCCCTCCGCGAGCCGCATCACCTCGGCGACGACCTCGCGCATCAGGTCGTCCCGCCCGTCGAAGTGGTAGGAGATCATCCCCGTGCTGCTCAGCCCGGCGCGCTCCGCGATCTTCGCGAACGAGGCCCGGTGGTACCCGACATCGGCGATGACATCGATCGCCGCGGCGACGATCTGAGCGCGGCGGCCCGTCTCGGTGAAGGAGGGCTTGGTCTTGCGTGCCGCCTTTTGCTTGGCCGTACTGTCCCTTGCTTGCATGAGCAAGAAGCTAGCAAGGTTTGCTCACCCGAGCAAGGTGGTGGCGGTGGCGCGATTGCCCGCGGGACGGGGCGGTATGGCGCCCGCGGTGCGAATCTCCGCGGTACGGCTCAGCGCTGCCCTCGTTGCTGTTCGGCCTGGGCGCCGGCGTGGCGTTCACACCCCTCACCGTGGCGGCCACCAGCGGCATCGACCCCTCGATGACCGGGCTCGCCTCGGGCCTGCTCAACACGACCCGACGGGTGGCCACGGCACTCGGCATCGCCGTGCTCACCACCCTCGCCGAGGCCCGCGGTGGAGCCCCCTGCTTTGCCCTGGCCTTCGCGGTGGCCGCGGCGCTGTCCCTCCTCGCCTCCCTCGCCGCCGCGGTGTGGATGCCGCCCCGCGTCGCACCTGCGCGTTCCCCGGCCGCTTGAGCCCGGTCGCCCCTGCGGACGCGGACAGGGCGGCGCCGGGCCGGTCTCCCACCCTGCGTCGCGCGGAATGCGCACCTCGGTCAGCTGTTTCAGGCGCGGGCCGGGGAGTCCGGGCCCTGCGCCAGGTGAGCGGCACCTTCGACACGCTGGTCGGGCCGCTCTACCAGGCCGGCTTCCACCTCGCCGACAGGGATGACGACGGCCTGGTCGGCAGGGAGGACTTCGTCACGGTCCTCGCCGCCACCGGGGTCCGGGCGCCGGAGGCCGGGGCGGCCTTCGACCGGCTCACCGACCAGAGCGGACAGCCGGCGAAGGACCGGTTGATGACCGCCGCCACCCATTACCCGTCCGTACTTCCGAGGAGCCCCGTGTCCCTCCTTCCGGGGAGCACCGCCGGCCATGAGCGGTGCGTCCGCCGGTGCCCGCCCAGCGGACGGCGCGTCAGCCGAGGTCCAGCAACTGTTCGTAGAAGCCGCCGATTTCCCGCTCCGTGTCGATGAGGTGGACCTCCAGGATCCAGTGGCAGCGCCGGCCTGCCCTGTCGATGCGCCGCATCGGGGTGTCGTTGGCCGGGGTGATGTAGGACTCGGTGTCGGCACCGTCGATCTTCTCGTGCGGGAATTCTCCGACCAGATGGCCCGCGTGCCACCCTCCCAGGGCCCAGCCGGCTTCCATGGCAAGGTCCTCGACCCGCTCGTACAGCTGCCGGCCGGTGATGTCCGGGGCGGCCTCGAAGGCCTGGCGTCCGGCCGCGAAGATCTTGGGCAGGTCGTCCCGCAGGCGGTGTTTGACGGGGTCGTCGCCCAGGACGTAGGTGCGGCCGAAGTCGGCTTCGTACTCCTCGAAGATCGGGCCGAAGTCGGCGAAGGCGATGTCGTCGGCGCCGATGGTGCGGTCCGGTGGGTTCTCCCGGTACGGGTGGAGGGTGTGGGGCCCGGAGCGGATGATCCGTTTGTGCCAGTGGCGGGTGGTGCCGAACATCTCGTTTGCCAGGTCGCGGACGCGGTCGCTGACCGCACGCTCGCTCTCGCCGGGGGCCACCAGGCCGCGGGCCGCGATCTCGTGGAACAGCGTCTCGGCCTTGGCCTGGGCTTCCAGCAGCCGTTCGGCGCGTACGGATTCATTCGCCATACGACAAAACCCTAAGCGCTGTGCCGTCGTCCCTGGTGGAGCGGCGCACGGCGCCGGACCGCCCTCGGGGCGCGCAATTGGCTGCGCATGCTGCCGGGCGCCCCGCGACGCACGCAGTACATGCCCGTAGCTGCCTGCCCGGCGGCGAGGTGCGGTGGTGGGCCGAGCGCGAGCCGTCAGCGGCGTCGGCCGGCGTTGAGCCGGGCGGCCTGGCGCGTCAGGTGGTCGCGCTCGGCGAGGTTGGGTGCCTTCCGGGCCGCCTCGGCATACAGCCGTGCCGCCGTCGCCAGGTCGCCGTTGCGCTCGTGGAGGTACGCCGCGACCGCGGCGTACCGGGGCACGCGGTACCCCTTGCCCGAAGAGCTGCGGGAGGAGTCGTCCAGCTCCGCGAGTGCCGCAAGGCCCGCGCGCGGTCCGTCGGCCTCGCCGACGGCCACCGCGCGGTTGAGCCGGACGACCGGGCTGTCGGTCAGGCGCGCGAGCTCGTCGTACCACTCGACGATCTGCACCCAGTCGGTCTCCTCGGCCGTGGGCGCGTCGGCGTGGAGTGCCGCGATGGCGGCCTGGGCCTGGAACTCGCCCAGCCGGTCGCGGGCGAGGGCCGCCTGCAGGATCCCGATGCCCTCGGCGATCAACCCGGTGTCCCACCGGCCCCGGTCCTGCTCGGCGAGCGGCACCAGGCTGCCGCCGGGCGCGGTCCGGGCGTCGCGCCGGGCGTGGTGGAGCAGCATGAGGGCGAGGAGCCCCGCCACCTCGGGATGGTCGACCTGCGCCGCGAGCTGCCGGGTGAGCCGGATGGCTTCGGCGGCGAGGTCGACGTCGCCGGAGTAGCCCTCGTTGAAGACCAGGTAGAGAACGCGGAGCACGGTGGCGACGTCGCCGGGCCGGTGGAATGGCGCGCCGGAGACGGTGCGCTTGGCCCGGCTGATGCGCTGCGCCATGGTCGCCTCGGGCACCAGGTAGGCCTGCGCGATCTGGCGGGTGGTCAGCCCGCCGACGGCGCGCAGGGTGAGGGCTACCGCGGATGACGGCGTCAGTGACGGGTGGGCACACAGGAAGTAGAGCTGGAGCGTGTCGTCCACCGCGGGCACGGGGCCGGGCGCCGGCTCCTCCTCGACGCGGTCCTCCCGCCGGCGGCGGGCGGCGTCCGCGCGGGTCGCGTCGAGGAACCGGCGCCAGGCCACGGTGACGAGCCAGCCCTTCGGGTCCCGGGGTGGTTCGGCCGGCCAGGCGCGGACCGCCTCGACCAGCGCGTCCTGCACGGCGTCCTCGGCCGCCGCGAAGTCGGCTCCGCGGCGGACGAGGATCCCGAGCACGCTCGGTGTGAGGCTCCGGAGCAGGACCTCGTTCATCTCAAGGGTCACTCCGTGATGGTGGGGGGCGCGGTCAGGAACGGGCGCAGTTCGAGCCACTCGTGGATCGCCTTGCCGCCCGCCCCGGGGGCGGCCGATAGCTCGCCGGCCAGCTCGACGGCGCGCTCGTAGCTGTCGACGTCGATCACCATCCAGCCGGCGATGAGGTCCTTGGTCTCCGCGAACGGACCGTCGGTGACCGGCGGGCGCCCCTCGCCGTCGTACCGGACCCACGTCCCCTCGGGGGCGAGCGCCTGACCGTCGACGAACTCGCCGGTCTTCTCCAGCCGGGCCGCGAAGTCGTTCATGTACTGCACGTGCGCCGAGATCTCTTCCGGCTTCCACTGGTCCATGGGCACGTCGTTCACCGCAGCCGGTGCGCCGCGGTAGTGCTTGAGCAGCAGGTACTTGGCCATCGTGTTTCTCCTCGGTGCTGGTGCGGCCCATTGTGGTCGCGTTCACTGCGGGGACGGAGCCGGTCACGGGTTCTCGACATCACCGGCCACATTTTTTTCGCTCTCGTAGAGGAGCCTGGATGAGCCGTCCAGGGGGGTGTCTCCGCGATCTCTCCGTGGATCAGCCTGCGGCGCCTGGTGTCACGCCGGTCACCGGCTCTGCCGAGCGACCCATCCGATCACCGTTACGATGATCCCCGCTGCGGCGTCATGTCAGGGGCATGGCGTCCCTTCGGCGTACCGCGTCGGGGCGGGCAGCGCGGAACGAACACACGGGGGATCGATGGCCGGCAATTCCGGATACCACGTCCAGCAGGGCGGCATGGACGCCGAGGCGAAGAAGCTCGACTCGGCGGGAGACGATACCGGCGACATCAAGGCCGCCATAGCCGACGCCGTCTGCTTCGACGACGACGTGCTCGGCGGCTCCGATTCCGGCCCCGCCTACCGGTCGTTCTCCACCGCCTGGCAGGACGAGGCGAAGACCCTGGAGAGCGCGCTCCACGAACTCGCCGACAAGGTCCGGGCGTCCAAGGGCAATTACGACCAGGCCGATCACGAGGTCATCTCCCAGGTCGGCGGAGCGGCCGGCGCGGGGAACCCGTCATGGACGACCCGGCCGGCCCCCGTGACCGACCGGTCCCCCTTCGGCTGAGCCGGGGCCGCGACGGTCCGCCCGGTCCGCACTCTTCTGCCCGACGACACCGCACACAAAGGTCTTTTCATTCTCGATGGCTGAGCAGGGATCCACCACCGAGCGCCGCGCCGCGCTGGAGGCGTGCTACAAGCAGCTCCTCGACTGTGACGACAAGAACGAGATGATCAACCTGATCAACTCCGCCCTCGCGGTCCCGGCCCCGGTCGGCTCCGCCGGGACGCTGGAACTGCTGGGCAAGCGCTACCGCACCCAGTCCAAGAACGCCGATGAGGTCGCCCACAAGGTCGACCAGGTGGCCGGCTCCGGCCTGCCGGAGGTCTGGGTGGGCAAGGCCAGCGTGGGGGCGACCGAGGTCGTCCAGGCCGCCGCCCGGGCGGCCGCGCAGATGGGCGAGGCCCTGCGGAAGGGCGGCAATGCCCTGCTGACCCTGAGTGACGCGGTCAAGGACGCCCAGAAACTGGACGGTACCGGCCGCGGCCAGTTGCACGAGGCGCTGTCCATCCTCGGGCCCGCGGACGGCTTCTTCGACGACATGGTGGACACCGACGAGGAGGACGACGCGATCTTCCGGGCAGGCACGGCGGCCTCCGCCGGCGTCGAGAAGATGCGCTCCGCGGCCCGGTCCGCCGACGACGCGGCCCGCGCGGCCGCCCGCGACCTCAACAAGTTCGCCTCCGAGGCGCGGTCCGGCAAGATGCACACCAGCGGCCTCTCCGCCGCCGACAAGCTCGTCCTCGCCGACACCGCCGGCGTCTACGGCCCGGCGGAGATGAACGAACTGCTCAGTGCGAACGACCTGGAGCGCTCGGGCCGGTACATGGAGAAGATGAACGCCCATGACCGCGCCGAGTTCGACAAGATGCTCGCCCAGTCCAAGTCGCCCCAGGAACGCGCCTACTTGGTGAAGGCCCTGGCCGCGGGCTACGACCTGGATGGGGTGTCGGACTTCCGGGAGAAGATCCACGGCAAGGACCCGGGATGGCTCCAGCGGCACCTCACGCCGGTGTCCACCGCCGCCGACAGCATGGACGACGAGGGACGCGCCAAGGACGGCAGGAACAACAACACCGACGACCAGGCCTTCGGCGACGAACGGTGGTCGCAGGACGGGAACACCTGCGTTCCGTCCTCCACCGTCAGCGCCCGGGCCATGGTCGACCCCGTCTACGCCCTCGGACTGACCGGCGGTCCGTCCGGCCAGGAGGACGACCCCGACGCCTTCCGCGACCGCTTGGGCGCCGAGCAGCAGCGGGTGCACGACGAGGGCGACGGGGACTACGACTACGACTTCCCGTTCTCCCGGCACCCCGACGGCATGGACAACGACGGCAAGACCACCGTGGTCAACAAGGAGATCAGCCCGCACACCGGTGCGTCGTACGACTTCCAGGAGACCAGGAGCGCCGATGCCCGGCGCGATGTGCTGCCGGACATCGAGAAGTCCGTGGCCGACGGCAAGCCGGTGCCGATCGGCGTCGAGGGGTACAAGGACGGTGACCGCAGCGGCCACGCGATGATGATCATCGGCCAGGAGGGCGACAAGCTCCAGGTCTACAACCCCTGGGGCACCACCACCTGGGTCAGTGAGGACGACTTCGTCAACGGCCACATGGACAAGGCCTCCGACAACCGCATGCCCGACGCCTACGCCGTCCACCTGCCCGCCGACTGAAGCGATCCATGATGCGCCCACACCTCCCGAAAGCCGCCCTTCGCCGGGGACTCGTACCGGCACTCACCGCTCTCAGCGCCCTCGCCGCGCTCACCGGATGCGGTCTCCTCGGTCCTGCCACCTACGACCGGGACGAGACCGCCATCGAGGCCGACCCCGGCGAGGAGTTCACCCTGTCCGTGCCCTCCAACGCCTCGCTCGGCGAACGCTGGTACGTGGCCGAACCGAAGCCCGCCGCCGGTGTGCTGCGTGCGACAGGCGAGGAGCAGAAGAACTCGGGGAGCGACGCGGACGGGGCGGACGGCGGCAGCCAGCTCTTCCGCTTCAAGGCCGTCAGCCGGGGAACCACCAAGGTCCGGCTGATCCACTGCCCCGTGCACGCCTGCGTCGACAAGGGCGAGGACTCCGCCACGGCTTCCCCGCCGCCGCCCGCCGGCTCCACGGCCCCGCCGGCATCGAGCCGTCCGACCTACCACACCTACACCGTCACCGTGAAGTGACCGATTCCGAGACAGGTATGCATCCCACCCCTCCCCCAGGCAAGACCGACGACGAACTCGCCACGCTCGATGTCGCGGCACTGCTGCGCTACGGCATCGGATTCGGCGGCTCGCACCGCACCACGCTCTTCGGGGACGGTGCGGTGGGCGCCGCCGTCGTACTCGACCGGCAGGGCGTCCTTCCGCGCGCGGTCGCCTTCCTCGCCGAAGTCGTCCGCAGCGGCGGGACCGGCTACGCCGCGGCGCTCCCCGAGCCGGTGCCGGGCGACGCCGCGGCGCAACTGGTGCGTGGCTGGCTGCAGTCGGCCGCGTCCGTGGTGCGTACCGTCGAGGGCGACCAGGACGTCGCCCGGTGGCTGGAGTCCGTAGCCGCCCTCATGGCGCTCCGGCTCACGTACCGGGCCAGGACCGCGGGACCCGGCACCGGCTGAGACGGCGACGGCCGCCTAGCTTTCGGACTCCACCGGGACGACGGGCTGCGCGGCGACCCGGCTCCGGGGCGCGGCTTCCGGGGCCGGGGCATGCGGCTTCCGCCGCATCCGCGACACCGCGACGCCGGACAGGCACAGGAGGCCGCCGAGGAGCGTCAGCAGGCCGGGGACCTCGCCGAGGAACAGCCACGACAGGAAGACGACGAGCACCGGTACCGCGTAGGTCGTGGTGCCCATCTTCCCGACGGTCGTCCGCGACACCGCGTAGGCCCACGTGGTGAACGCCAGGGCCGTCGGGAAGATGCCCAGGTACACGATCTGCATCGTCGCCGCCACAGGAGCCCGGCTCACCTGTGACACCAGCTGCCCGGCGAACGGCAGGCATGCCACCGTTCCGAAGAGCGCACCGAACGTCGTCACCTGCATCGGTGTGGCGTGCTTCAACGTCGGCTTCTGCAGCACCACGCCCACCGCGTTCGCCAGCGCCGCGCACAGGCACAGCAGTACGCCGATGAGAGAGGACTGTCCTCCGCCGGACAGGGACAGCCCGACCACCACGGCCCCGGTGAACGACACCGCCATGCCCGCCATCAGCTTGCGCGGGAAGCCCTCGTTGAGCAGCCATCCACCCAACAGCGCCATCAGAATCGGCCCGACGTTGATGATCAGGGCAGCCGTTCCGGCGTCCACGCGCTGCTCACCCGAGTTCAACGCCACCATGTACGCGCCGAACCACAGGACTCCCGAGGTGGCGATGCCGGGCCAGGCCTCGCGCGGCGGGAATCCACCACCCCGGACGAGCAGGAGGACGCTCAGCACGACAGACGCCACCAGCAGCCTGCCCAGGGCAAGCGCGCCCGGCCCGAAATACGCAGCGGAGTTGCGGATCACGATGAACGCCGATGCCCACAGCAGCACGGTGACCAGGGCCGCGGCGACCGCGCGGCCGTCCAGCCGGCCCGTGGAGCCGGCCTCGCCGTCCGCTGTCGTTGTTCCCGCCTGTCGGCTCACGACAATGCCCTCCCACAGTCTCTTCCGTGCGCCCTGAGCACGCACGTGACCTGCACGTTTGCAACAATTGACGGTCTTGATGACATACGGGGTGAACCCTCCCCGGGTTCGATGGACTCACGGGCCTCGGCGAGGCGTTGCGAGAGCGGCCGTTCGTCCGATTTCGAGTGGCATCGGCTTCGTCCTGCGGCGCAGCATTCCGACCGCGATACCGAAGACGACAAGAGCTGCGGCACAGAATGTCACCGCGGTCATGCGCTCGCCCTGGGATATCCAGGCGGATGCCAAGCCGAATACCGGCACGAGCAACGAGAACGGCGCAACGGTCGGCGCGTCATAAATCCGCAGGAGATACCCCCAGGTGGCGAATCCGAACAGCGTTGCTCCCCACGCCACATAGAGTGCGGCGCCCAGCCCGCTGAGGTTCACCTGCTGCAGCGCCCGCAGGTCCGCCCTCCCGCCCTCGAAGAGCACGGAGAGGAGCGCGAGCGGGACGGGCGGCACGACACTCACCCAGACCATGAACCGGAAGGCATCCGGCGAACCCGCTCTCCGCATCGCGATGTTCGACAGACCCCAGCACGCCGCGGCGCCCACGACCAGCAGAAATCCGGCAAGCGTGCCGGCCGTCGAGTCCAGCCCCGCCAGCACGATGCCCACCGAGGCGATGGCCGTGCCGACGATCTGCGCCCGCCGGGCGCGCTCCTTCAGCAACACCGCGGCGAACAGCACGGTGAACACCGCCTGTCCCTGGAGGACCAGGGAAGCCAGTCCCGGAGGCAGTCCCGCATGCATGCCGAGGAACAGCATGCCGAATTTCATGATGCCGAGCGTGACCCCGACCGTAATCACCCAGCGCCAGGCGACTCGGGGACGCCCGACGAAGAAAACCGCGGGGAGCGCGGCCAGGAGAAAACGCACGGCGGAGAAGAGAAGTGGCGGAAAATCCCGCAGCCCCACGTCGATCACCACGAAGTTCGCACCCCATACGGCGGCAACTGCCACCGCTAACACAACGTGTACGGGCTTCATTTCCATTGCTCCTGGGGACGCGCTTCTTCGGGATGTCCCATCACAACAGCCGCCGTGCGAAAGGGCCAGCGAAGGTTTCTGAAGGTGGGGTATTAGCATCGCTTCATGTTCGACCTCAATCGCCTGCGTGCCCTGCGTGCCGTGGCCACCCACGGCTCGGTGACGCGTGCGGCCGCCGCGCTGGGCTACACGCCGTCCGCCGTCTCCCAGCAGATCGCCAAGCTGGAGCGCGAGACCGGTTCACCCCTGCTCGACCGGCAGGGCGGCAAGGTCGGGCTCACGCCCGCGGCCTGGCTGCTCGCGGAGGCGACGGACGAGGTCACCGCCGTGCTGGAGCGGACCCGTTCGCGACTGGAGGAACAGCGCGACCAGCCCACCGGTCAGTTGGTGCTCGCCACGTTCCCCACCGCCTGCCGGGGCTTCGTCGCGGCCTCGCTCGCCGATCTCGCCGGGCGCCACCGCGCCCTGGACTGCCGGCTGGTGGAGTGTGACCCCCACCTCGCCATGAGCCTCGTGGTACGGGGTGAGGCGGATCTTGCGGTCGTGCACGACTGGCACAACACCCCGCTGACACTTCCCGGCTCGCTGTCCGTCGCCGAGCTGGGTGAGGACCTCGCCGACATGATCCTGCCCGAAGGGCATCCGCTCGCCGACCGGGACATGGTGACCCCGTACGACCTGCGAGGGGAACGCTGGATCGGGCACGGCCCCGGGGCCATGTGCCATGAGTGGCTGGTGCGTTCCTTCTCCGATCTCGGCATCGAACCGGACCTTGCCTACAAGATCGGGGAGTTCGAGTCCCAAATGGCCTTGCTGGCGGCGGGTCTGGGCGTCGCCATGCTGCCCCGGCTCGGCCGCGGCGCCCTGCCGTCCACCGTCCGTGTCGTCCCGATGCAGCCCGCGCCCTCCCGTCAGGTGTCGGCCGTCTGGCGCTCCCAGGCCGACCGCAGGCCTGCTGTTCACGCCGCCCTGGCATCACTGCGCGGGTGCTGGCCGGGCGCGGGTGCCGACCCCGCGCGGGCCTGATGCGGGAGCGCAAACCAGCACCTGCCGCTTCTTTGCGCACATCGGTCACACCCGAGGTCTCACGCCCGATGACTCACGCCCGATGACTCACGCCCGATGACTCATTCCCGAGGTCTCGCGTCTGAGGACTCTCACGCCCGAGGTCTCCCCTCCGCTGCCCTCACGGACGGCGGTGTGCCTCGTCGGCGCGGCCACCGGCGCCCAGGAGTCCGGTCGCCTCGAAGGGGGTGCGGGCAGCCAGCCGAGGAAGCTCCCGCCGTGAGAGCCGGGTGACGACGGCCGGCAGGGCGGCCCGCACCACCTGTGCCGCACGGAGCCAGGCCGGGACGTAGACGGCAACGGCACGGCGTTCCACGGCGGTGACCATCCGGGCGGCGACCCACTCGGCCGAGTGGACCTTCCTCGCGGGCGGGGGCATGTGGGCACGGAGTTCGCGCAGCACAGGGTGCTGGTCCACGTCCCGGATCATGTCGGTGTCGGTCCAGTTCAGATAGGCGATTCCGACGTCCACGCACTGAGGGGCGAATTCGGCACGCAGCGAGTGCGCGAAGGATTCCACCCCGGCCTTGGAAGCGCAGTAGGCACTCATCAGGGGCGCGGCTCCGATGGAGGCCGTTGAGGCGATCTGCAGGAAGTATCCGTGTGCGGCGAGCAGGTCCGGCAGGAAGGAGCGCGCGGTGATCGCACTGCCGGTCAGGTTGACCTCGATCACCCGGCGCCAGGTTGCCGGATCGGACTCGGCGAAGGGCCCGCCCTCGGCGATCCCGGCGTTCGCCACGACGACGGACACCGGTCCCAGGCGGTCGCTGACCTCCTCCGCCACCTGCCGCATGGCCTCGTCGTCGGTGACATCGACCGCCCAGCAGCAGCACGCTGTTGCCGGAAGGGACGACGCCACTCGGCGCAGTGCCGCTTCCTCCCGCCCCAGCA
The DNA here is from genome assembly GCF_043199875.1 of Streptomyces sp. NPDC048516. Classification (NCBI taxonomy): domain Bacteria; kingdom Bacillati; phylum Actinomycetota; class Actinomycetes; order Kitasatosporales; family Streptomycetaceae; genus Streptomyces; species Streptomyces sp. NPDC048516. The sequence continues at coordinate 14,589 of NZ_JBICWS010000029.1, forward strand.
GTGCCACCCGCGCCCCTCGCCGGGCCAGCTCGCGGGCGATTTCCCTTCCCAGACCGCGGGCCGCTCCGGTCACCACCGCGGTGCGTCCGTGCAGAGCGTGCGGTCGCCGCGAGCCGGCCCTCGCACGCGGTCGCGGTGAGCGCGGTGAGCGCGGTGAGCAGGACATCGAGATCTCCCCACTCCGGACGACGAACGGTCGGGCTCCTTTCACGGTAGGCGCGGCGGGGCACCGGCGCGCGCCAGGCAGCGGGCTGGCCGCGGTGCTCGGGCCGCACCTCCGCCGGGCATCCCGTCCGGCTGCTCCGCCTGGCATCCCGTCCGGCTGCTCGACCAGGTATCCCGTCCGGCTGCTCCACCAGGCATCCCGTCCGGCTCCACCGGGAGGGCCGTCCGGCTCCGCAGGCACGCACTCGGTTCCGCACCATGGTCGTCCCGTCCGGCGGACCGCTTTTCGGTACCTTGCACGAACGGGTGGCACGTTGTGCGTACGCATGCCAACCTTCTGTAATCAGTCGGCGGCTGCCGTTGCCGTCGCCGGCATCACAGCGACTGTCATCCAGTCGCCGGCTGCACAGTCGCCGCCTGCAGATCCGCTGTCTGCACCGTCGCTGTCTTCACGGGGGGCCGAACAGCGTGAAGGAACGTCCGTTGGGGATACAGGGCATCGAGGCCCTGTACGAGGAGTGCCGGACTCGGCTGCAGGACGGCAAAACCGCTGCCGGCGGGCGCGGGCTTCCGACCGTCGTCCTCGCCGGACCGCGTGGCAGCGGCAAGACCACCACACTGAACTGGCTCGGCTACCTCGGATCACGACGCCCGCACGCGTACTTCGACTTCGGCTCCGCCACGCCCCGCAGGCCCCATGAGGTCGCCGGCCGCCTGGCGTACGGGCTGTCGCACCGCTTTCCCCGGCAGACCCCCCTGGTCTTCCCGCGGCTGACCCTGGGCCTGGCCGTGGTGGCCCCCGAGCTGTCGCTGGACGCGACGGACCCCGAGCGGGCCAAGAAGCAGTTGCGCCAGGCGCTGCGCGGCCCCCAGGAGCCCAACGCCGCAGGCGACCGGGTCGCCGCGGTGGCCGGGTTGCTGCAGGACCTCAACCTGGTCCGGATCCCCGGCGTCAGCCTGCTGGCCAGCCTCATCCGGCAGCCGCCCAGCATGCCGCTGCGGGTGACCCGGCACACCGGATTCGCCTGGTACGCCGGTCCGTTGGCCGCCCTGGACGCGCTTGTCGAACTCAACCAGCTGAGCAAGAGCGAGGAGCCGGCGGACCGGGCCGCGGTGGACCGGCGGCTGTGCGAGGCGTTCCTGGCCGATCTGCGCGGCGAGTACGCGCGCCGCCAGCGCGACCGCAACTGCGTCGTGCTGCTGGACAACATCGATGCTCCCGGCGGGCGCGAATTCCTGGACCTGCTCATGGAACTCCGGGACGCCGGCGGGCAACCGGATCCGCTCCTGACCGTGGCCGCGGCGTCGAACGTCGGCCGGGTGCCGGCGATGTTCGCCGCAGGCCCGGCAGGGGTACGGCTCCGCTCCCCCGAGCAGGCCTGCTACGCCGACTGGGAACAGGCCATCCCTGACCCGCCGCCGGACCGGTCCTGGCGCTGGTACTGCGTCCAACTGCGCGGCCTGACCGCCGGCGAGACCGCCCAGCTCGGCACCAACATCGCCGCTCGGCTGCCGGAGGCGCCACTGCTCGCCCACCGGCTGACCGACGGCCATCCGTGGAGCGTCCGGCAACTGCTCACCGCCTCGGCACGCCTCGTGGGCCGCGAGGATCCCGAGAAGCTGCTGCGCGCGGTGCTCTCCGGCACCGCGCCGTCCGCGGAAGGCGCCGACGAGGGACCGCTGCTGGAAGAGGAGGCGCGGCAGTACCTGCTGCGCGACCTGACCGACGACCAGCACCGTGCGCTCGTCGAGTGCTGTGCCGCCCGCGAGTTCGATGCCGCCTGCGACGCGGGACTCCTCGACCGCTTCCAGTTGCACACCCGCGATTCGCTGGCCCGGGTGGTCGCGACCAGGTTATGGCTGACCGATCCGGTGCCCCAGGATGCCGAGGCCCGCGGCGGCCGGGGCGGCGGATATCTGGAAGGCGTCCATCCGCACCCGTTGCGCGGCAGCTCCGTCCTGCATCCGTGGCTGCGCCTGCTGCTGTTGCAGGAGCTGGCCGCACGCCCGGACCGCTGGACGGCCGTCCACGGACAGTTGCGCACCTGGCACGCCCACCACGGCCATCCGCTGGAAGTGCTGTACCACTCCCTGGCGCTGCACCGGGTGGACGACGTCATCGAACATCTCGCCCGGCGTCTGGCCGAACTCTCCGACACGGACATCTGGTTGTACGAGCTGTACACGATCACCGCCGCACCCCTTCGTGAACCGGTGCTGCCGGAACAGCCGGCCACGCTGCGTCTGGAGCAGTTGGCCGCCGACCTCGCGCCCCGCTCGTTCGCCGAGCACACGCCCCTGACCCTGCTGGTGGTCGGGCTGTGGCTGGCGTCCGATCCACGCAACCGGCTGCCCGGCACGAATCCCGAGCTCAACCGGACCATCAACGCGATGCTCCAGGACCTTGCCATGCGCTCCGTCCCCCGCCGGATCGGGCTCATGCACGAGGCCGCGAAGTACGTGTGAGGCCACCGCAGCACCCCGTCCCTAGGAGCCGGCACCATGCATCTGCCCCCGCAACCCGCCGACGCACTCCCCCCGTGGTGGAAGGGGTGGCGAGGAATCGCCGCCCTCGTACTCGCACTGGCGCTGATAGCCGGCGGGCTCTGGTTCCTGTGGCCGGCGAAGGAGGACACCAGCTGCGCCGCGGACCAGCCGGGGCTGCACTGGGACGGCACCGGCCCGCAGCGGGAGTGCGTCGGCATCACGGAGGAGAAGGCCTTCGCTTTCGACCCCCGCCTCAAGGGGATCACCGACCGGATCGCCCAGGAGAACCGACGCGTCCGCGCCCAGTGGGAGAAGCCCGCCTCCGGAAACAGCCGTCTGCCCTACGTCAGGGTCGGCGTTCTGATGCCGATGACGGAGAGCGACACCAGCGCGCTGCCCCTCGCGGAGATCCGCGCGAGCCTGGAGGGCGCCTTCATCGCGCAGTGCCGGGCGAACGCCTGCCCCGAACTGTCCACGACCAGCTCCACCGGCATCCAGGGCAAGACGCCGCTGATCCAGCTCGTCCTGGCCCATGAGGGCCGCAATGAGACGCATTGGAGGCCGGTGGTACGGCAGTTGGCCGACCTGGTCGACGACGAGCACCCCCTGGTCGCCGTCACCGGCATGGGCGTCAGCATCCCGGAGACCCAGGCAGCGGCCACCGAACTCAGCCGGCTGAAGATCCCCGCGATCGGTGCGGTCCTGACCGCCACCGACCTCAACTCACCACGTCTGTTCAAGGTGTCGCCGTCCAACGTCGACTACGCCAAGGCGCTCCGCCGGTACCTGGACCACTCTCCGCTGTCGGGGCGCCGCGGCTACCTCGTCTTCGACAGCAGGGACGACAACTACGTCAAGACCATGCGCAAGGCGTTCGACGAGGAATTCAGAGACTACGTCGGCCGGCGGCGCGCCTCGTTCGTCGGCACGACCGGCCACAACCCCGCGGGCCTCCCCCGGCTCTTCTACAACGCCGTCAACAACATCTGCCTGACCAAGGCGCAAGTGATCTTCTACGCCGGGCGCGACCGCGATCTCGCCGATCTCATCCGTGCCCTGTCCACCCGCAGTCAGTGCGGTCACGACGCGCCGATCACGGTGATGACCGGGGCCACCGGGGCGTTCGCACAGGGGAAGCAGGTACAGAGCCTGCTCAGGGACAACAAGATCACCATTCTGGACGTCTCGGCGACGAGTCCCGCCCAGTGGGTCCGTGGCGTCCACGCCCCGTCCGGCTTCAAACCGTTCCACCAGGCCCTGCGGGACCTGCAGTTCCCCGACTCGGTGATGGATGACGGATACGCGATCATGCACCACGACGCCGTGCTGACCGCGATCTGGGCCACCCGAAATGTCACCGGCCAGACCGGCAAGGAAGCGCCCGACGTTCAGGACGTATACAACGAAATCACCAATCTGCATGACGCGAGCACCGTTCCCGCGGCCGGCGGAGAGCTCAGCTTCGACGACGCCTCCCACGGCTGGCCACACAACAAACCGGTTCCCGTGATCCGGCTGCCCGAGCCCCTCAAGGATCCCGGTCCGCCCTACCTGGTGCCCTGACGTGGGTCTGGGTCTGGGTCTGGGTCTGGGTGTGGGTCTGGGCCTGGGCCTGGGTCTGGACAGTCCTTGATCCGTACGTACCCGAACTGCCGTACGTACCCGAGTCTCCGTACGCATCCAGGCCTCCGTACGTCACCAAGTCTCCGTATGCATCCACGTCTCCCTACGCACCCGAACCATCTCAGCCAAGGGGAAGGCCGCCGTGTCGTTGATGCTGCCGGACGCACTTGAGTGGGTCCTGGAAATGCTGGGGTTCAACTGGCCCACGGCGGACGAAGACGGGAGAAGTTCGCTGGCGGCTCGGGCTACTGCGCCGACGCCCGTAGTGCCGCGAACGTCATCGCCACCGCTCTCGACGCCACGGCCATCGCGGCTCAAGCAGCGGCACCCTTCACCTTCGGGGGGTCCGAGGCAGCGGCCGTGGCGGCGACCGCCGCGACCCGGGCGATCGTGCGGGAGATCATCAAGGAGGCCGCCAAGCAACTGCTCGACGCGACCCTAAAGACGGCGAAGGAACCCGCCGTCTCGGCGCTGCAGGCCGTGATCTCGGACGTCATCGCGCAGTCCGTGAACATGAACCTCGATGCGCAGAACGGCTTCGACGTCGGCCGTACGGTGCACAAGGGCGCCGGGGAAGGCGCTGGTTCTCGACCCGCATCAGGCCGACGGCACCCGGCCGACGGCACCCGGCCGACGGCACCGGGGTGGCGGCACCGGGCCGACGGCCGGCCGTCGAAGTGCTCGGCCGGGGTGGCGGCACCGGAGTCGCGATCCGTTCCACGCCGCCCGGGCCCTCAGATGTCCAGCGCGCCCCTGAACCTGCCGTGTCCGACGTCCGGGCTGGTCACAGCGAGCCAGCCATGGCCCACCCGGTCGAGCACTTCGACGGCCGTCGGCTGGATGGCGATCCACGACGCCGCCTCCTCCGGATCGCGGACACCTTCGGCGTACTCCTCGGCCTCTTCCGGGTCGTACGGTTCGTCGTCCTCGTCCTGCATGAGGTCCCGCTCGAACTCCATGGGCTCGCCAACCCATTCGGGATCGCCGTACGTGCGGTAGCCACGCTTGTCCTGCCCGTTCTCCGCGACCCACCACACCCGTGCGCCGTTGTGGTCATCCACTGCGTAGAAATGAGCTTCCCGGCACCGGGCGCTGAGCCTTTCGACGGCCTGTGCCCAGTTGTCGTTGAGATAGTCGGAACCGTAGACGAGCCGCCAGCCGTCGAATTCGGGCGTGATGAACACGCGGTATTCCGTGGTGGTGGTGCCGTCAGCGCAACGATGGTCGAGTGAATTCTCCTCGTGGACGGCGGCGGACACACCCAGAGCCGTGGTGACGGGGCGCGCGTCGCACAGCCCCAACGCCCGGACGATGTGCGGCACTTCCGCCCGTGGCACCGCGAGCCAGGCCCCGGCCGGAAGGTCGCCGGGCGTTTCGTCCAGCAGCTTGATCCGTACGAGTCGCTCGACGGCCGCCCGGTCGGCGGGGGCCAGGGCATCGGCGCCGCCGACACTCGCGAGCAGGCGGAGTGCGGCCGGCCGCAGGCGGCCGGGACCTTCGCTGCGCACCCTCCTCAGGGGCTCGATCGCCACGGTGCCAAGGCGCTCCATGCACGCCTCCGCGGCCGATCGCCGGGTCCCTTCACCGTCGACGATCAGCGGCAGAAGGTGCACCACGGCCGGGGCACCGACCGCGACCAGCCGGTCCGTCGCCGCCCTGCGCTCGTCCCGTGCCACGACGCCCAGTTGACGTACCAGCGCGGCGATGTCCTCACTCATGGGAACGACCCTAGCCGAGCAGGTAATGCCCGGCCGATCAGATGCCGCCCGGCCGAGCAGGTAATGCCTGGGCTGAACGGTAGTGCCCCCGGCTGAACAGGGAGCGGGCACTCCGGGGCCGGGGCGGCTCCCGGAGTGCGCAGCGGCGCGATTTCATGAAAAGCGAGCGCTACCCACTGCGGGAGAGATAGTTTCTCTAGGTCACCCTGCGGCTTTCCTGACCCTGACGCCAATGCCTCGCACGCGATCATCGCAATGTGCCAGGCGGCGGGCGCCGCGCAGAGGGAGGCTCCCGATTTCCCTAATGCACCCGGTCAAGTACCGGGCGCTCAGTGCTGCGAAAAGCTTGTCCCGGCCGAGCCTTTCCCGTGGACTCGAACTTTCCTATGTTCCCCCGGGGACCGCCGTACCCCGACCACCGCACACCGCACACCGGATACCCGCCGCCGGTCACCGCTCACCGACCACCGACCACCGACCACCGACCACCTCAGCATCCCTCCCGGAGGACCGCACCTTGCACAGCAACACCACCGTGAACTCCACGCAGGCCATCAGCCCCGCTCACACAGCCAACTCCACACAAGCAGGGAATTCCACACAAGCCGGGAACTCAGCACAAGCCGGGAACTGCACCGACTCCACGGATTTTCCAAGCCAGTTCGCCCGCAGCCGCCGCTTCTCCCTCGGAGTGCCGCGGCATTTCACCCTCTCCCCCGACGGCAGCCGGGTGCTCTTCGTCCGCACGCTCTCGGGCACCGATCCCGTCGGCCGACTGTGGCAGTACGAGGACGGGGCAGAACGGCTGCTCGCCGATCCGGCACTCCTGGTGGGGGCCGGTGCCGGGGTGGTCCCCGAGGAGGAGCGGCTGCGCCGGGAGCGCGCCCGTGAGCGGTCCGTGGGCGTGGTGTCCTATGCGACCGACAGCGCCGCCCGCCTCGTGGCGTTCGCGCTGTCCGGAGCCCTGTGGGCGGTGCGCACCGACGGTGGCGCACCGTTCTCCGTCCCGGCAGCAGGTCCGGTCGTCGACCCACGCCCCTCCCCCGACGGGCAGCACATCGCCTATGTGAGCCGCCGTTGCTTCCACGTCGTCGATCTGAGCGGCGCCGACCGCCGACTGGCCGCCGCGGAAGGCCCGGACGTCTCCTACGGGCTCGCCGAATACGTGGCTGCCGAGTCCATGAACCGGATGCGCGGCTACTGGTGGGCACCGGACAGCCGCCACGTCCTGGTGGCCAGGGTCGACACCAGCCTCGTGGAGCGGCGTTATATCGGTGACCCGGCTGATCCGACGAAGCCGCCGCGGGCGATTCCGTACCCGGCGGCCGGTACGCCCAATGCTGAGGTCACCCTGCGGATCCTCTCCCTGGAGGGGGCTTGGGTCGACGTGGAGTGGGACCACGCGGCGTACGAGTACCTTGTGGACGCCGGCTGGGATGCCCACGGTCCGTACCTTGCCGTCCAGAGCCGCGACCAGCGGATCGTGCGCACGCTCTCGGTCGATCCGGCGACCGGTGCCACCACCGTGCTGCATGAGCGGACCGATCCGGCATGGGTGGAGCTCGTTGACGGCACCCCGGCCCGTACGGCATCGGGTGCCCTGGTGCTCGCCGAGGACGACGGCGACACCCGGTATCTGACCGTCGGCGGCCACCGGGCCACCCCCGAGGGGCTGCAGCTGTGCGCGGTCCTCGGGGTCGAGGGCGAGCGGGTGCTGTTCACCGCGAGCGAGGACCCGCTGGAGACCCATGTGTGGTCCCGTGATCCCGACCACGGCTGCCGCCGGCTGAGCCGCGGCCCCGGCCGGTACACCGGTGTGGGACGGGCTGACACGGTCGTCCTGGCGGGAGTGACACCGCGGGGCAATGAAGTCGGTGTGCTGCGGGGAACGGGAGCGGCGCCGGGAACGGGCGCGGGGAAGGTACCGGGAACGGGTACCGGCACAGAGGCGGCAACGGTACCGGCGCCGATACCGGGGACGGTGACGGACACGAGCACTGGGACTGCGACCGGGACCGGAACCGGGACTGAGACCGGGACCGGAACCGGAACCGGGACTGAGACCGGGACCGGAACCGGAACCGGGACTGAGACCGGGACCGGGACCGGGACCGGGACGCACAACGACGCGTCCCCTCAGGTCATCGCCTCGCTCGCCGAAGAGCCTTCGGTCACTCCGCGCCCTCTCCATCTCCTCCTCGGGGAACGGCAGTTGCGTGGCGCGCTCTTCCTGCCTTCGTGGCACGAGGAGGGAGCCGGGAAGCTGCCGGTGCTCCTCGACCCGTACGGGGGCCCCGGCATGCAGCAGGTGGGACGGGCCCGCGAGTGGCCCAGCTGTGTGTCGCAGTGGTTCGCCGAGCAGGGGTTCGCGGTGCTGGTGGTCGACGGGCGCGGGACACCGAACCGCGGCCCGGCCTGGGAAAAGGCCATCCTCGGCGACCAGCTCACGCCCGCGCTGGAGGACCAGGTGGAAGCGCTGCGGGCGGCCGGGGCGCGCTTCGAAGACCTGGACCTGACGCGGGTGGCGATCCGCGGCTGGTCGTTCGGCGGCTTCCTGGCCGCGGCCGCGGTGCTGCATCATCCCGAGGTATTCCACGCGGCGGTCGCCGGCGCCCCGCCCACCGACCATCGCCTGTACGACACCCACTGGAAGGAACGGTACCTGGGCCACCCGGAGGAGCACCCGGAGAACTACGAGCGCTCCTCACTGGCCGGCCACGGCCATCTGTTGCGCCGTCCCCTGCTGCTGATCCACGGGCTCGCGGACGACAATGTGGCCGCCGCGCACACCCTGCGTTTCTCGACGGAACTGCTCGCGGCGGGCAAACCGCACAGTGTGCTCCCGCTCCCCGGCGCCACCCATATGCCGGCCGACGACACGGTCAACGCGCAGTTGCTGCACTTCCAGCGGGACTTCCTGCTGGATGCGCTGGCGGCGCGCGTCAACGGGGACTGAGGGGCCCTTCGAGTTCGGCTCGGTAGTCACTCAGCTCGACGGTCGCTCGGCTCGGTGGACGCTCGGCTCGGTGGACGCTCGGCCGAACGGCGGTGGATCGGCTCGGCGGTTCCCTCAGGTACAGGGCATATCGACGGTTCCCTCAGCCGGGTCCTCCAGGGGGTTCCCTTCAAGAATCAAGTCCCCTTCGAGGGCCCCTCCGGGCCTCACCTTCTGACCTCCTGCCCGGCCGCCCGGCCTCCTGGCCGCCTGGCCGCCCGGCCACCCGGCCGCCCGGCCTGGAGGTTCCCCCTCACCCCCGCACTTCCGCAAAGGGATCACGCCCCGCATTGAACACGCCGGGCGGCCCCTCCGTATGGACCTTGTGCAACGTCCATGGAGCACGGAGCACGGAGCACAACGCGCACCGCAGGCACCCCCCTGAACCGGAGGCACACGATGGCTCGACAGGCAGCGTCGCAGCAGACGGAGACCGAAGCGACGACCGCGGAGGAGGAGACCGGACAGGCGACGGCAGGTCGCGGGGCGGCGCGGCGAACCGTCGTCGCGGCGGTCGGCGCAGCCGGGCTGACGGCGGCGCTCGCGGCCTGCGGAGGCAGCATGGAAGACGCGGGCAGCGGCGATTCCAAGGCCGAGGGCGGCGGCCAGGCCGGCAGCTCGGGGGCGAGCGGTGGGGGCGACGGCGCGGCGGGTGGTGACGCCGCCGGTGGGGGCGGCGGCACCATCCTCGCCAAGACCTCGGAGATCCCCAAGGGCGGCGGCAAGATCTTCAAAGCCGACAAGGTCGTCGTCACTCAGCCGCAGGACGGCGACATCAAGGCGTTCTCCGCGATCTGCACCCACGCGGGCTGCGTCGTCGGCGAGGTCTCCGGCGGCACCATCAACTGCATGTGCCATGGCAGCAAGTTCGACATCACCGATGGCAGCGTGAAGAAGGGCCCCGCCACCAAGGGGCTGGCACCGGCCAAGGTGAACGTCAAGGGCGGTTCGGTCGCACTCGGCTGACAGCACGCACGTGACACCGGCCCGCCGCGGCTGCAGTCCCGGCGGGCCGGTGTCACGTGCGCCGCTCCAGCCCTGATGTCCCGGGCCGGCCATGGCAGCGGGGCCGGCCCGGGGCGCCCGGGGCCGGCTCAGCAGGTCAGCGGCCACCACGCAGTCGTCGCCATATGGCCAGGACATCATCGGTGGTGGTGACGGTGGCTACCAGAGCGAGGGTGTTGCGGACCATCGCGGTGGTGTAGTCGGCGGGCACTCCCGCGATGGCGTCCGCGGGCACCACGGCCGTGTAGCCGAGATTGACCGCATCGAACACGGCGTTGGGGATGGCCACGTTCGCCGACACCCCGGTGACGACGAGCGTCCGGCATCCGAAGTTACGCAGCAGCGCATCCACTTCGGTGCCGGCGACCGGCGAAAGGCCGTGCAGTCTGCGCACCACCAGATCGTCCTCCGAGACGGGGATCGGATCGGCGATGCGTACTGCGGCGGATCCGGTGAGCTGCTGGACGGACAGCCGCTCGGCCGCCCGGAAGAGGCGGGCATTGTGGCTGGCGCCGCGGCCGTCGGGACGGCGTTCGGCCACGGCATGCAGCACCTGGACGCCGGTGTCGTGGGCGGCCGCCACCAGCCGGGCCACCCGCGCCAGCACGCCCGACTTGTGGGCCGCGTCCGCCAGTTCGGGCAGCGCGCCGTCCGGGCCGACCACGCCGCGCTGGCACTCGACGGTGAGCAGCACCGCCGAGGCCGGGTCCAGTTGCTCGATGAGCTGTGCAGCGCCCGAAGACATGGCATTCCCCTCTGACGGACGTGTTTCCCTGCCGACCTGACTCCGTCCTGCCTTCCCCCCTGGCTCCGGCCGGACGGACCTGGCGCCTGAGCCGCACGGACCTGACCTGACACCTGCCGGACCCGGCCACTGCTCCGATCCGGCTTCAGCCGGGCCCGACGCCCGCCGGGCCGATGCCCGCCGGACCGATGCCTGGCGGACCTGGTTCGTCCCCCTGCCCGGGCCGGGCGAGGGTACCGGGCATTGCGTACGCCAGGAAGAGCTCGCATGATTTCTGACACCTCGTCAGGTAGTTACGAGGCCGGTTCCGGGCAAGCGGGTCAGTTCAGTGCCGCCCCATGAGCGGGGGCACACGGCGGAGGGCGATGAGGGATGGCCGACACACAGCGGCGCGGGCGCCGGATCATGATGACGCGGGGCGAGCTCGACGCGTTCCTCGCGGCGCAGCGCACCTGCCGGGTCGCGACGGTTAGCGGCGACGGCGCGCCGCACGTCGGAGCGCTCTGGTTCGTCTGGGACGGTGCGGCGCTGTGGCTGTATTCGATCACCCGCAGCAAGCGGTGGGCACAGCTGCGCAGGGACCCGCGGCTCGCGGTGGTCGTCGACGACGGGCACGAGTACGGCGAGCTGCGCGGGGCCGAGCTGACGGGTCGCGCGGTCTTCGTCGGCGAGTCGCCACGCACCGGTGAGCCGTGTCCCGGGCTCGCCGCCCCGGAGCGGCTTTTCGCGGAGAAATACTTCGGGATGTCCGTGATGCCGCACGACGGCCGCCATGCGTGGCTGCGCCTGACGCCGGAGTCGGTCGCGTCGTGGGACTTCCGCAAGATCCCGGGGTGAGCGGGTCAGGGCACAGGCGGGTTGTGCGGGTTGGGGTGGGGCTGTCTGGGGTGGCATGGGGTCGAGCACCGCGCACGGAGGGGATCGGGCCCCGGGATCTGATCGCGTTGTCAGTGGTCTCTGCGAGAGTGGTAGGGGTCAGCCCGCTTCGGTACCGGCAGGTGCGGGAGCGGGACGGTCCGGCCGGGACGGCCGGGCGCCGACGAGGACGAAGGAGATCCGGTGAACGTGCTCTTCCCCGCGCTGCGCGACGCTCCGCCCACACCCGCGCTGCGCTTCGGTGACCGTACCCTCAGCTACCGCCAATTGGCTTCGGTGGCGGGCGCGGTCGCCGAGCGGATCGCCGGTGAGACCCGTATCGCCGTGTGGGCGACGCCGACGCTGGAGACCTCGGTCGGTGTGGTGGGCGCGCTGCTCGCCGGAGTGGCCGTGGTGCCGCTGAATCCGAAGGTCGGCGAATACGAGCTGACGCATATCGTGACGGACAGTGCGCCGTCGCTCGTCCTTGCCGAACCGGGCGCCGAACTGCCGGGCCCGCTCGCCGCGCTGCCCCGTGTCGACATCGAGGCGGCCCAGCCGCCCGAGGACGCCGAGCCGGGCCCGCTGCCGACCGAACCGGGCGACGAGGCACCGGCCCTGATCGTCTACACCTCCGGCACGACCGGCCCGCCCAAGGGCGTGGTCCTCCCCCGGCGCGCCATTGCGCACACCCTCGACGCCCTGGAGGACGCCTGGCAGTGGACCGCCGACGACGTCCTCGTCCACGCCCTGCCGCTCTTCCATGTTCACGGCCTGATTCTCGGCATCCTCGGACCACTGCGCCGCGGTGGCTGTGTCCACCACCTGGGGCGCTTCAGCACCGACGCGGTGGCCCGTGAGCTCTCCGCGGACGGCACCATGCTGTTCGGCGTGCCGACGATGTATCACCGCCTGGCCACCGAGGCCGGCCGTGACCCCGCACTCGCCAAGGCGCTCTCCCGCGCCCGGCTGCTGGTCTCCGGCTCGGCCGCACTGCCGCTGACCGATCATGAGCGGATCGCGGCGGCCTCAGGCCGACGGGTGATCGAGCGCTACGGCATGACGGAAACGCTGATGAACACCAGCGTGCGGGCGGACGGCCCCGATGCCACGGGCACGGTGGGCGTGCCGCTGCCGGGGGTGTACGTCCGGCTCGTCGACGACGCGGGCCGGGCCATCGAGGAGAACGACGGCGAGACGGTGGGCGAGATCCAGGTCCGCGGCCCGAACCTCTTCGTCGAATACCTCAACCGCCCCGATGCCACCGCCGCCGCCTTCGACGGGGGATGGTTCCGCACCGGCGACATGGCGATCCGGGACGGCGCAGGGAATTACCGCATCGTGGGCCGCAAGGCCACCGACCTGATCAAAAGCGGTGGCTACAAAATCGGGGCGGGCGAGATCGAGAATGCGCTGCTGGCGCACCCCGGGGTCGCCGAGGCCGCCGTGACCGGCGCGCCGGACGAAGACCTCGGCGAGCGGATCGTCGCCTGGGTCGTGGCGGAGACCGGTGCGGACGCCGGCCCGGCACCCTCGGGCCAGGAGCTCGCCGATCATGTCGCCCGCCAGCTCGCGCCGCACAAGCGCCCGCGCACCGTGCACTTCCTGGACGCCCTGCCGCGCAATGACATGGGCAAGATCCTCAAGCGTGAGCTCCGTGCGTAACGACGGCAGGGACGCGGCTGGGGCCAGGGCAGGGGCCGAAGGCAGGACGGGGGCCGGGACCGGAGACGGACGCCGCGGCGCGGACGACGACCGGGGCGCGAGGGGCGCGGACGCGGGCCACGAGTCAGCGGACGACAACCGGACACCGACCGCCCCCACCACTGCTGGCACGACTGCCACGACTGCCACGACTGCCACAACCAAGCCATGCGCCCGGCTGACGGCGCGTCAAGCCATAGCAGCGGTGGCGGATACGTACACCGAGACGACCGTGACGGCCGTTCCCGCCGGCCACGAAACGCCGGCTGCGCCATCGGTCCCACCGGACGGCCCGCTCGGCTGGCGCGGGTACGACGATGCCCGGGCCCTGGCGCGCGCTCGGACCGGCGAGGAGGAGTCCGTGGTCACCGCCCTGGCCACGATAGGCGGCACGGAGAGTGTCGTGCTCTCCTTCGAGTTCCGCTATCTGGGCGGCTCCCTCGGCGAACGCACCGGCGACCGTCTGGAGGCCGCCTATGCGCACGCCCGCGAGCACGGTCTGCCGGTCGTGTCGCTGATCGCCACGGGCGGCAGCCGGATGCAGGAGGGGATGCGGGCGCTGACCCAACTCCAGCGGGTGGCCCGGCAGTCGGCGCTGAACCGCGCCGCGGGGCTGCCGCAGATCGCTGTGCTGCGCGATCCGACGACCGGCGGCGGCTGGGCCACCCTCGGCGCGGCTGCCGATGTGATCCTCGCGCTTCCCGGGGCACAGGTCGGCTTCGCGGGCTCGCGGGTGCGCCCCTCGGATGCCGACCCGTTCGCCTACTCCGCCGAGGGGCAGCTCGCCTCCGGCCAGATCGATGCCGTTGTGCCGCCGGACCAGCTGCGGGGCACGCTCCAGCGGTGGATGCGCCTGCTGTGCCCACCCCCGGAGTCCCGCACACGCACCGTGGAGCCCGCGCCTCCGCCGTACGCCCTCGGGGCTTCCGGGCTGCCGGAGACCGGCTGGGGTGCGGTGGTCCGCGCCCGCGAGCCCGGGCGGCCGCGTGCCGAGGCCTATCTGCGCGCGTACTTCGATGACCGCGAGGAGATCAGCGGCGACCGCTGTGGCGGCGTCGACCCAGGGATACGGTGCGGTTTCGGCCGTCGTGAGGGGCGCACGGTCGCCTTCGCCGCCCAATGCGGCACGGCCACCCGCCCGGCCGGATTCCGTACCGCCGCGCGTCTGGTCCGGCTCGCCGGCCGGCTGGGCATCCCGGTCCTCACCCTCGTGGACACCCCGGGCGCCGCCAACGATGCCGCGGCCGAGCGGGCGGGTGCCGGCGCGGCCATCGCCGATGCCTTCACGGCGCTCGCCACGGCCGAGGTACCGGTCACCTCCCTGCTCATCGGTGAGGGCGGTTCGGGCGGTGCACTGGCCCTCGCCGCACCGGGCAGGCTGTGGGCCACCCCGGACAGCTACTTCTCCGTGATCGCCCCGGAGCTGGCCGCAGCCATCCTCAAACGCGAGGAAACGCAGATCCACGACACCGCTGACCAACTGCGCATCCGCCCGCAGGACTTGCTGGAACTGGGCGTCATCCACGGCATCGTCCCCCCGCTCTGAGCGGAGCGGGGCGGGAGGCAGGAGGCGGCCGACGGCAGGCGACCGGCGACAGTCTGCAGACGACCGGCGACCGGCGACCGGCGACCGGCGACCGGCGACAGATAACAGGCGGCAGGCGGCAGGCGGCGAACAGCCCGCGGCAGGCTCCGGTCTCAGCGGGTCTCCACGTCCTTCCCGGCCGCGCGGAGCGCCCCCACAGCAGCACGGATCGAGGGCCTGCGGTCAGCGTCCGCGCGCCAGATGGCATAGACATGACGGCGCATCGAATGGCGCACGGGCACCACACTCACCCCCTCCGGTACCGGCCCACGGCCGAGGCGGGGAGCCACCGCGACGCCCAGCCCGGATGCGATCAGGGCCAGCTGGGTGTGGTGCTCCTCGGCCATGTGCGCGATACGCGGTTCGATGCCGTTGCTGCGCAGCGTGAACATCAGCCACTCATTGCAGAACTCCCCCTGTGGCCAGGAGATCCACTCATCGTCCGCGAATTCCTCCAGCTCCACGGACCGCCGTCCGGCGAGCGGATGGGTGGACGGCATCGCCAGATCGGCCGGATCGTCCAGGAGCGGGGCCTTCGCCAGCCCTTCGGGCAGCGACAGCGGCCGGTTGTACCAGTCGAGGACGACAGCCAGATCGATATCGCCGCGCACCACGCCGCGTACCGCTTCGCCCGGTTCCATTTCCGTCAGCCGCGCCCGTAGCTGCGGGTGTTCGGCCCGGAGGGCGACCAGCGCGGCGGGGAAGAGCCCCCGTGCCGCGGTGGGAAACGCGCCCAGCCGCAGCTCGCCCACCGCCTGGCCGCGATGCGCTTCCAGTTCGGCCTGGGCCAGCTCGACCTGGGAGAGGATGCGCATCGCATGGTCGGCGAGCAGCCGCCCGGCGTCGGTCAGCCGGACCCCGCGCCCGTTCTTCGCCAGCAGTTGCTGTCCGGTCTCCCGCTCGAGCTTGGCGATCTGCTGCGAGACGGCAGAGGTCGTCACATGCAGTCCGTCGGCGGCCGCGCTCACCGAGCCGTGCCGGGCAACCGCGCTCAGCGTCCGTAGGCGATCAAGGTTCAACATATAAGCAATGCTAAGCGATACCGGCCACGAATTCTCGCTTGTGCTACGAAGTTGTACGCCGCATCGTGGTCGTCATGAGCACCACCACCGGCGCAGCCACCACCTCCTCCGCCACCACCACGAACCCTTCGACCACGAACGCGCCCCGCGCTACCGACGCGCACACCCCGGCAGGCGCGACCGCCCCAGCTCGCTCCGGCGAATTTCGGGGCCGCGGGGCCGGTGAGACCCCGAAGTCCCCCGGCCGGGCCCTCGGTTGGCCGCTCCGCTTCGCGGTCCTCTCCCTGATCTGGGGCTTCAGCTTCCTCTTCATCAAGGTGGGCACCCAGGGCTTCGCCCCACTGCAGTTCACGCTGGGCCGGGTGGCGTTCGGGGCGCTGGTGCTGCTGATCATCGTCGTGCTCAAGCGGGAGCGCCTTCCCCGCTCCCCCCGTATCTGGGCCCACCTCACCGTCGCCGCGTTCTTCCTCAACGCGCTGCCGTTCTCCCTCTTCGCCTACGCCGAGCTGACCATCCCCTCCACACTGGCCGGCATCTGCAATGCCACCTCCCCGCTGTGGGGCATGGCGCTGTCGGTCATCGCCCTCGCCGAGGACCGCCCCAGCCGGCGCCGGGTCGCGGGGCTCGGGCTCGGATTCCTGGGTGTGCTCACCGTGCTCGGCGCCTGGCAGGGCTTCGCCGGCACGGATCTCGCAGGCACCGCGATGGCGCTGGGCGGCTCGCTCAGCTACGCCATCGGCTGGACCTATGTGCGCCGCACCCTGGCGGGCGTCCCGCACTCCCACCTGTCCATGTCCAGTGCCCAGCTACTGCTGGCAACCGTCCAACTGGTGGTGGTGACACCCCTGTTCACCACAGCACCGACCGGCTACCCGGTCATCCCGCTGCTCGCCGTCTTCGCCCTCGGCGCCCTGGGCACCGGCCTCGCCTTCCTGATCCAGTACGGGCTGGTCGCCGAGATCGGTCCCACCACCGCACAGATGGTCACCTATGTCGTCCCCGTGATCGCCACCGCGGCCGGAGTGGCCCTCCTGCACGAACAGCTGAGCTGGAACACACCCGTCGGCGCCCTTGTCGTCCTGGCCGGCGCCGCCCTCACACAGAGCAAGCCCCGCCCGAGCACCCCCTCACTACCCCGGCCCGGTTCCACCACCGGCTGAGGCACCGTCCGGGCATCGAGCCCAGGCTCCTGAGCCCCGCTCCCGGTCCCCGCGCTCCCGAACCCTCGCGCCCCGAGCCCCCGCGCCCCGGCGCGGGGGCTTCCACACCTCCACGCGAGGGCACCCCGCACTCGGCTCGGTGGCTCCGGCACCTCGGCCGGGCCCCCTCACTCGTACCGCCGCGCCTCCCCCACGCCCCGTGCCGCGGCAACGGCGTCCGCCACAGGGGCGATGTCGTCATCGGTCAGGGCGGAGACGGTGATGCGGACGCCGGGCGGGGAGTGCAACCGGAAGCGGGCACCGGGCGCCACCGCCCAGCCGGAGTGCAGGAGCCGGGCCACCGCACCGGTCTCATCCGGGACCGGCACCCACACGTTCATTCCGCTGCGCCCCCGGGCGAGGACTCCGCGCTCCGCCAGGGCCCGTATCAGCGCATCCCGCCGCCGTCCGTACGCTCCGGCCACCGCCTTCGGGTCGACCGCGGACGTCCGCCAGAGGTGGACGACCGCGTCCTGGAGCAGATGGCTGATCCAGCCCGGGCCGAGGCCCTGGCGGCCCCGCACCCGGTCGACGGTCAGCGCGTCTCCGGTGAGCACCGCCAGGCGCAGATCGGGGCCGTATGCCTTGGCCGTCGAGCGGACCAGGACCCAGTGGTCGGTGACGCCGGAGAGCGGATGAAGCGGGAGGTCGACGATGCCGTGGCCGTGGTCGTCCTCGATGAGCAGGACACCGGGGTGAGCGGCCAGGAGGGTGCGGAGCTCAGTGGCGCGGGCGCGACTGACCGCGGCTCCGGTGGGATTCTGCGCCCGGTCGGTGACGACAACGGCACGGGCGCCGTCCCGGAGCGCGCCTGCCAGCTGCTCCGGCAGCGGGCCTTCGTCGTCCACCCCGACCGGGGCGGGGCGCAGCCCGAGCGCCGGGATGAGATCCAGCAGGCTGCCCCACCCCGGGTCCTCCACCGCCACGGTGTCGCCGGGCCGCAGATGGGCGGCCAGCACCCGTTCGATGGCGTCCAGTGCGCCACTGGTGACGGCTACGGGGCCGGCCGGCACGCCGTCGCCGTCGAACGCCGCACGGGCGAGGGCCGCAAGGTCGTCGTCCACCGCCGGCGTGCCGTAGAGCACGGGGCGCCGCGCGCTGCGCGCCGCGGCCTGTGCCAGCGCCCGTTCGAGCGGGGGCAGCAGGGCCGGGTCGGGGTTCCCGTCGGAGGCGTCACGGACGCCGGGCGGGACCTCCACCCGCAGCGCCTCCCGGGGCGTGCTCGCCGGACGGGGGCGCACCCGGCTGCCCCGCCGGCCCGCCGTTTCGATCACCCCGCGGTCGCGGAGCGTGCGGTACGCGGCCGCGACCGTATTCGGATTGACTTCGAGATAGACAGCCAACTCCCGTAGCGGGGGCAGGACTTCGCCCGGTAGGAGCTCACCGGCACCGACGGCTCGCTCGACACTGGCGGCAATCTCCGATGCGCGCCGCCCTTCAATCCGATACTCTCCTAGCACAAACATGATTATGCACTAGTGCAATGGAGTTGGCAATGCCCCGAGGCGAGGCGTACGAACCCACCACACGCACGACCCCCACCCGCGCCCGTGACCGCGCCGCCTACGACCACGAAACGGTGCACGCCATCCTCGACTCGGGATACGTCTGCCATCTGGGCTTCGTGCGCGACGGCTCCCCCGTCGTCCTGCCGACCCTCTACGGCCGCGTCGGCGACCGCCTCTATCTGCACGGATCGTCCGGTTCCCGTCCGCTGCGGATGGCAGGTGAAGCACCGAACCCCGGCCTGGAGGTGTGTGTCACGGTCACCCACGTCGACGGTCTGGTGCTGGCCAGGTCCGCGTTCCACCACTCCATCAACTACCGCTGCGTCGTGGTCCACGGCACGGCGCACGAAGTCACCGACCCGGAGGAGAAGAAGGCCGCCCTCGACGCGCTCGTCGATCATGTGGTGCCGGGACGTGCCGCGGACTCCCGGCCGGGCAATGCCAAGGAACTGGCCGCGACCGCCGTGATCCGTCTCGACCTGCGCGAGGTCTCCGCCAAGATCCGCAGCGGCGGCCCC
Organism: Streptomyces sp. NPDC048516; assembly: GCF_043199875.1. Lineage (NCBI taxonomy): Bacteria > Bacillati > Actinomycetota > Actinomycetes > Kitasatosporales > Streptomycetaceae > Streptomyces > Streptomyces sp. NPDC048516. The sequence goes on from NZ_JBICWS010000029.1 coordinate 33,718, forward strand.
AACGACGAGCCGGAGGACCTGGCGCTGCCGTACTGGAGCGGCGTCCTCCCCGTGGCACCCGCGTACGGCGCGCCCATACCCTCCGACGATCTCGCGCCCGGCACGCCCGAGCCGGCGTACCTCTCCGCCCGCTGAGGAGCGACCGTGCTGATCCATCCCTGGGACGCCCCCACCGACGATGCCGAATGGCAACAGTGGCTCGCGCTGCACGACTTCGGCCAGCTGGCCGCCAACGGACGCTCCGGTGAGCCTCCGATGCTGCAACCGCTGCACTTCGCCTACGCCCCCTCCCGCCGCGAGGCCGTCACCCATCTCGCCCGCCCCAACCCCCTCTGGGACGCGCTGGAGGACCGGCCGACGGTGCTGCTGAGCGTGGTGGACGACTACACCTTCATCCCCGGCCCCTGGCAGGCGGCCGAGGACCAGCCGCCCGAGCACGGCGTGCCCACCAGCTTCTACACCGCGGTCCAGCTGACCTGCACCGCCCATGTGGTGGACGATCCGGAGGAGAAAGCCGAGCTGCTGCAGCGGCAGATGGGCCACTTCCAGCCGGACGGCGGCTCGGCCCCCGTCGCCGCGGGCGCGGCTCCGTACGGACGGATGCTGTCCGGCATCCGCGGTCTGCGTCTCGAAGTGCACGAGGTCCGTGCCAAGTTCAAGTACGGAGGCAAGCGGAGCGAAGCCGTCCAGCAGCGCATCTCGGAACGCCTCACCGAACGGGACGGCCCCGGGGACGCGGCGGCCCGCACCCACCAGCAGCGGCGGCTGGCAGCACTCGGCACACCCGCCGGTCCCGCCTCCCTCCCCTCCTGAACGGCGCCCCTGACCCGCCGCGGGACAGCCCCTAAGAGGTCGGGGATGCCGAGGTCGGGGATGCCGGGGAGACACCGCTTCCCGGCACGCCGGCCCCCGCCCCGTCCTCCACTCCCGTGCCCGGCCCGGCGCCGGCGCCTGCCACCCGCACGGTCTCCGTCGCCTTCGGCTTGGCCGACTGCGCGATGAAGGCGCCGGCCAGCACCACCACTCCACCGAGGATCTGCGGCACGGAGAGGTGTTCGCCGAGCAGGACCCAGGCAAGGACCGTCGCGATGACCGCCTCCAGGCAGGCAACCACCCCGGCCACCTGCGGCGAGAGCCGGCGGATCGAGATCACTCCGGTGAGGTACGCGGCCACCGTCGCGATCAGCACGATCCAGGCGAGCAGCAGGACAGCGGGCACCCGGGTGCCGTTCATCTCCGCGCCGCCGCCGAGCACCGACCAGTCCATGCCCCAGGGCCGGGCAATCACGGTGAGGACGACGGCGCCGGTCAGGAGGCCGTGGGCGATCACGCCGAGCGGGTCCACCGTGTCGTCGCCGTCGGTGCCGTGATCGGAGAGCACGAAGTAGCCGACCTGGCAGCAGGCCGCGCCGAGCGCGAGAGCGATCCCGAGGGCGTCGAAGCTCAGCCCGGACCAGACCTCGACGACGCAGGCCAGGCCGCCGACGGCCAGCACCACACCGACCGCGGCGGCACGGGTGACCGGCCGTTTCTGAACGAACCGCACCCAGCCCAGCACAAGGGCGGGCGCCAGATATTCGATGAGCAGCGCCACACCGACGGGGATTCGGGAGAGCGCGGCGAAGTAACAGGCCTGCACCCCCGCGACGGCGAACAGTCCGTAGCCCGCGAGCAGCGCGGGGCGGCGGCGCGGCAGGTCCCGGTGGCGCCAGGCGAGGGGCAGCATGACCAGCGCGGCACCGGCGACCCGCAGCCAGGTGACGTGCAGCGGTTCGAGACCGGCGGATATCAGCGGCTTGGCGGCAACGCCCGAACCGCCGAAGGCGAGGGCGGACAGCAAGGCGATCCCGAGGCCGGCGCCGCGCCCTCGGGGCGAGGCGCCACGACTCGCCCCAGGAGCGGGTGGTGACGGCTGGGCCTCCCAGGACCCGGACATTCCCTGGCCCGGACCGGTCGATGGACCTGCCGGGCTCCCCGATGACGCGTGCATCGGGTCATCATGGCAGCCGCCGTCAGCAGTGACACCCCCGATGCCCCTGTCCTTGACGTGCGGGGCGTTCCCCGTCAGTCGCAGCCCGCGCGCTCCCCGTCCAGACGGGAGGCGAGACGGCCGGTGTCGACGGAGGCCCGGCGCAGCACTTCGACGGCCCGGGATTCGGGGTCGTCCACCAAAGCGGCGAGCAGGTCGAGGCAGTCCGCACGGGTGGCGTAGCGGGCGTGGGCACGGTCCAGGGCGCCGTCCATGGCAGCGGCCGCGGCCGGTGACCAGCCGGGAACCCCGCCCTCGGCCACCAGGGGGACCGCGCCGGAGTCCTCGATGGTGCCGTGCCATTGGAGTCCGTAGCCGATGCTGCGCTGGACGAGGTAGCCCAGCAGCCGGGCGATCTGCGGGGCACCGTCGAAGGCGTCGCGTACGGCGGGGTCCGATTCCAGGAGGCCGTGCAGCAGATGGGCGGTGTCGACCTGCCGGTCGCCGTCGCGGGTGGCCCGCCTGCGGGCGGCGGAGACGACCGTCGCGAGTTCGACGGTGAGCGAGTTGTCGAGCTCCTCCTGGGCGAGCCCGTCGCCACCACTGTACGCAGTACGGTTTTGCACACCACCCACCCCACCAGCCCCCGAGCGCCGGGGCATCCCCGGCGAGAAGCATTTACGCATCCCACGATGGTTGGGCACGGCCGCACACCATCTCATCCTTACGGAGGAGATGTGCGGAAATCGTGGAGGCCGGACATCCGAGCCCGGGGCGGCCGCCGTTACATCGCGGCCGCCCCGGACGGCCCCCTCCCCGATTACTGACGCCCCATCAGCAAAAGCCTTCATCGGTATTGAACCTTCACCCCCGTGCGGCTACGTTCCGCGGCATCAGCCAGGGACCGTCACCGAAGGGGTGATCGCATGGCCGAAGTGTCCGCGCAGGCCCGTATCGAAGCGCCGGCCGAGAAGCTCTGGGACCGGCTCACCGACTTCGACTCGTACGGGGAATGGAACGCCACCCACACCGCCTTCCCCAAAGGCGGGCCGGAATCGCTCGAGGTCGGCGCGGGCTACGAGGAGAACATGAAGCTGATGGGCTTCCCCGCCGAAGTCGTGTGGACCGTACGGGAACTGGAGCCCGGCCGCCTCCTCGACATCCAGGGCAAGGGCCCGATGGGGGTCAGCCTGGAGATGCGCTACGAGCTCGTTCCGGACGGCGGGGCGACGGCCGTGCGGATCGACGGGGCGTTCACCGGCGCCGCGGTCTCGCTGATGGCCGGCAAACTCAGGGACTCGGCGGGCGCCGCGCTGAACGAGTCACTGCGCAGGCTCACCGGCCTGGTCACCTGAACTCCGGGAGCCGCCCACGCGCTCCGGCCCCCGAAGCCCCCGCCGCCCGCAGCGACCGCCACGCGCCGCTCAGTCCTCCTCGGCGAGGATCAGGTACAGCTCCTTGCGTGCCCTGTTGACCACCGCCATCGCCTTCTCCCGCTGAGCGGGGCTGCCCGTGGCCCACACCTGGCGGAAGGCCTCGACCAGGCCGCTGCCGGCCTTGCGGATCTCGTTCATCGCCTCCCAGTCGACGCCGCGGCCGGCGTCCTCCCAGGGGGCGTCCGAGCCGCTGTCGGCCTCGGTGCGCCCCGCGTCGGTCAGCGAGAACAGCTTCTTGCCGCCCTCACTGGCACTGGTGATCAGCCCCTCGTCCTCCAGGAGCTGCAGCGTCGGGTAGACCGAGCCGGGGCTGGGCTTCCACGCCCCGCCGCTGCGCTCGGCGATCTCCTGGATCATTTCGTAGCCGTGCATCGGGCGGTCCTTGAGCAGCGCCAGTATCGAGGCACGCACATCGCCGCGCCGCGCCCGGCCGCGCGGTCCGCCGCGCCCCCGTCCACCCATGGGCGGCCCACCGAAGGGCGGGCCCCCGAACGGCGGGCCGAACGGGCCGAAGGGGGAACGCCTCCGCTCCCCGCCACCCCCGAAGTCGCCACGGCCGCCGTGGCGTCCGGGGCCGCAGTGCTCATGTCCGTGCTCGTGTCCGTGGGAACGCATGATGGCGTCCTCCCTTTCTCTCGTTGATCGGTCGCGATACCTCAACGATATATCGGGACTGTTCGTAGAAGCAAGCCCCCGAGTGGAGTAGGCGGATGTACGTCTTGTGCCGGCCGTGCGCCACGGGCAGCCGTGACCGGCCCGGCGCCCCATGGCCAATTCCCTCGAATTGGCCTTGGCCTGGGGCTTTGCGGCACCTCTACGCTCGCGACCATGAGGATTCGTATCGTCGACGCCTTCAGTGCGCGTCCGTTCGCCGGAAACCCCGCGGGAGTCGTGCTCCTCGACTCCGCCGCCTTCCCCGACACGGCCTGGCTGCAGCAGGTCGCCACCGAGGTCAACCTCTCCGAGACCGCCTTTGCGCACCCGCTGCCCGAGGGCGAGGACGCCGACTGGGCGCTGCGCTGGCTGACCCCGGCCGCCGAGGTGAACATGTGCGGGCACGCCACACTGGCCACCGCACATGTGCTGCACACCACCGGGACGGCCACCGGGACGGTCCGCTTCCGCACCCGGAGCGGGGTGCTGACCACGACGGCCGGCTCCGGCGGGGCGATCACCATGGACTTCCCGACCGCCCCGCTCACGCCCGTCGAGGTGCCGCCGCTCGTCGCGGGCGCCCTGGGCACCGAGATCCGCTCGGTGCACGAGACCGGCCCCGCTGTCGGGGATCTCCTGGTGGAGCTGGCCGACGAGAAGTCCGTACGGGCGCTCGCCCCGGATCTCAAGGCGCTGGCCGGACACGGCGGCCGCGGCGTGATCACCACGGCGCGCGCCGAAAACCCCGGCGGCGGCTATGACTTCGTCTCGCGCTGCTTCTTCCCCGGAGTGGGTATCGACGAGGACCCGGTCACGGGCAGCGCGCACACCGCGCTCGCCCCGTTCTGGTCGGCACGCCTGGGCCGTGACGCGCTCGTCGGCCTGCAGGGCGCCGCCCGCACCGGCTTCGTACGCACCGAGCTGCGCGGCGACCGTACGCTGCTGACCGGCTCGGCGGTCACGGTCATCGACGGGGAGCTGCTGGTCACCGGCTGAGCCGGACCGCGCAACAGCAGCTTCCGAACGCTGTCCCGAAACCCCTGGCGGGCGCAGGGGTTACGGGACGGCCCTCAGGGGTGGGCGGCCGGCCCGGCGCCGCCCCACGCCTCATCCGTCTCACGCCGTCGGCAGCCAGCTCACGTGCCCCGCGAGCACCGCATAGCCGACGAACGCCACGGTGTCGATCAGGGCATGGGCGGCGACCAGCGGCCCGACCCGCCCCCATCGCCGGTAGAGCAGGACGAAGATCACGCCCATCACCATGTTGCCGACGAAGCCGCCGACGCCCTGGTAGAGGTGGTAGGAACCGCGCAGCAACGAACTGGCCGCGAGCGCCGCCATCGGGGACCATCCCAACTGCCCCAGCCTGCGCAGCAGATACCCGACGACGATGACCTCCTCCAGGACGGCGTTCTGTACCGCGGAGGCGATCAGCACCGGGATCTTCCACCACACCGCGGGCAGCGCCTCGGGGACCACCGTCAGATTGAATCCGGCCGCCCGCGCGCCCAGATAGAGCAGCAGCCCGCTGCCGCCGATGACGGCGGCCAGCCCGAGCCCCCGGCTCAGGTCGAAGCCGGGCCGCCGCCGGTCGAAGCCGATCGCCCGCAGCCCCCCGGCCCGTTCACGCAGCAGAAAATGTGCCACCAGCACCACGGGGACGAGGGCAGTCGCGATACCGAACAGCTGCCAGGCGAGATCCAGCCAGGGCCGGCCTGGCGCATGCGAGCCGTTGAGCGTCGCCGCCTGGTGCTTGAGGCCGCCGGTTTTGGTCAGCGATCCGATGAAGCTGATCAGCGCCGACACCGCGCTGGCGCCCAGCGAGAGGGCCAGGACGATCAGCGTCTCGCTCCGCAGGATGCTCCGGGACGGCTCCTCGGCCACTCCCGTCCCCGGCCCCGCACCGGGCCCTTTACCGGGAACGTCCGCATCAGCCGCGGGACTTGTATCCGACTGCACGCTTCCTCCACTTCCGCATTACCGCCTCTTCGCCACCACCGCCCCGCTAGGGTCTCGGCAGCAGGTACGAAGATCGCGCGCGACAGGCCGGGGACGGGCGCCATCCACGTGGCGCGCTTCCCCTCTCCCCATCGAATCCCGATCGAGCTCCGAGAAGGAGAGGCGCTACCGCAATGGGACGACACAGCTTGCCCGACGGCTCCGCACCGGAGCGCACGGGGGCCCGCTCAGGTACACGCCGGCGCACCCTCGTCATCTCCACCGGCCTCGCGCTGACCGTCGTCGCGGGCTCGGTGGTGGCGCTGCGCAGCGGTCTGCTCCCGTTCGGGGGTCCGTGCAACGGCCGGTCGGCGCGGCTCGACGTGGCCGCCTCGCCCGATATCGCCCCGGCGCTCGACGCGGTGGCCAAGACTGCCCGCGAGGACGCGACCCGCACCGACGGCAGATGTCTGGACGTGAGGATCACCGCGCGCGCCCCGGGCGACGTCGCCGACGCCTTCGGACAGCGGCCGGTCAACCCCGAATTCCAGGTATGGATACCGGATTCGAGCCTGTGGGTGGACCGGGTCGACGCGGAGCGTGGCACTCCGCTGACCGCCGCGAGCACCATCGCCTCGTCCCCGATCACCCTGGGCGCCGTCCCCGGAACCGCCGGCTCGCTGGGCTGGCCCGGGAAGACCTACTCCTGGACGAAGCTGATCAGGGCCGCGACCTCCGGCGACACGCCGCGCCTGGGCGTCGCCGACCCGGCGCGCAGCGCCACCGGGCTGCTCGCCCTGGACCGGATAGGCGCCGCCAACGCCAAGGACACCCAGGACAGCGGCGAGGCCGGCACCCGCACCGCCGCGACGGCCAAGCTTCTCCACCAGCGGACCGCGGACAGCGACGGTCAGGCACTGGCCACCCTGCCGCGTGACGGCTCCGGTGCGGAGCAGGGCAATCCGCGCCGCAACCAGGCGCTGTTGCTGTCGGAACAGGCCGCGTACGCCCACAACGCCGCGGCGGGCGGCGGCCCCCGGCTGAACCTGTTCTACCCCCAGGACGGCACGGCCCGGCTCGACTACCCGTACACCTTGGTCGACGACGTGGCGCTGAGCCCCGAGCAGACCCGCGCCGCCAGCCGTTTCATGACGCTGCTGGGCGAGGCCGACGGACAGCGCACGCTGCGCCGGCACGGCTTCCGGGCCGGCAACGGCGCGGCGGACCCGAAGGTCGTCACCGGGGCCGGCGGGCGCGCCCCGCAGCCGTACTCCGCCGCCCCCGCCGATCCGCCGACCGTCAAGGAACTCCAGGCAGTGATGGGCAGGTGGACGGTCACCGTCCAGAACATCCGCCTGACCACGGTCGTGGACGCCACGGCGTCGATGGGCACCACCGTCCCGGGTGGTGGCGGCCGGTCCCGGATGGATCTCGCCAGGCAATCCCTGCTCCAGGCGCTGGCCACCTTCACTCCCGAGGACGAGATCGGGCTGTGGAAGTTCGCCACCTTCCTGGACGGCGCCAAGGACTATGTGGAGCTGTCCCCCACCGGCCGCCTCGGCGACCGGGACCCGGCCGGCGGCACCCACCGGGACGCCCTCACCAGCGCGTTCGGCTCGCTGGCCCCGGTGCCCCGTGGCGGCGGCGGCCTGTACGACACCACGCTCGCGGCGTACCGGGAAGCCTGCACCACGTACACGAGCGGGAAGCTCAACTCCCTGGTCATCGTCACCGACGGGGCCAACGACGACGCCGGCCTCGGCCTCGACGCCCTGGTCGACAAGGTCAAGGAGCTCTCCGACCCCAAGAGACCGGTGCCGGTGATCGCTTTCGCGATCGGCCCGGCCGCCGACACCGCGGCCCTGGACCGCATCGTGGCGCCGACCGGCGGATCGGCCCACCGCCTCGGCGACCCGTCGCAGATCCACCAGGTGCTCCTCAAGGCCCTGATGACGGCGGGCGGCAAGGGTCCGCGCTGAGCACCGCGCGCGAGGGACGGGCCGTCCCGCCGCCCCGGCACCCACCGGGCACGCCCCGCTACATCCCCTCGCTCGCCGCCTCCTGTGGCTCCCGTACGACGGGCCGCCGGCCGACCGACCAGGCGACCGGCCAGGTGTGCACCGGCTCCCCGGTGTGCATCAGCTCGCTGTAGCGCCGGGTCATCGCGGCGAGCGCGGCCTCCCGGTCCAGACCCTGGCGCCGGGCGTGATGGCAGGCCGCGGCCTGCCAGGACGCGCCGTTGACCCGGCGCCGGCAGCGTTCCTCGATGATGCTGAGGTAGTGGTCACGGTCGGCCGGTTCCACCCCCCAGGCGTCCAGCCCGCGAGCCGCCAGGGGCAGCAGTTCCCGGCGCACCAGCCGTACGGCCGGGATCTCGGCGATCCCGCCGGCCCGTCCGGGGCGGGGCCAGTCAAGGGTGGCGTCGATGCCGTACCGGCAGGCGGCGTCGAAATTACGGGCCGCGGCGGCGAACGGGAGCCGCGACCAGAGGGGGCGCGGCTCCTCGGCCAGCGCGCGTACCAGTCCGTAGTAGAAGGCGGTGTTGGCGATGACGTCGGCGACGGTGGGGCCGGCCGGCAGCACCCGGTTCTCGACCCTGAGATGCGCGACACCGTCGGCGACCGCGTAGACCGGGCGGTTCCAGCGGTAGATCGTGCCGTTGTGCAGTACCAGTTCGTCCAGGTCTGGGGCCCCGCCCTCGTCGAGGACCCGCAGCGGCTCCTGCGGTCCGCACAACGGCAGCAGCGGCTGGAAATAGCGCAGATTCTCCTCGAACAGGTCGTATGCGGACTCGATCCAGCGCTCGCCGAACCAGGTGCGGGGGCGTACCCCCTGGGCCTGCAGCTCGGGCGCCCGGGTATCGGTGGCCTGCTGGAAGACCGGCGGCCGGGACTCGCGCCACAGCTCACGGCCGAAGAGAAACGGTGAGTTGGCGCCGACGGCCACCTGCACGGCGGCAATGGCCTGTGCCGCGTTCCAGACCGCCGCGAAGCGGCCCGGTGTCACCTGGAGGTGCAGCTGGACCGAGGTACAGGCGGCCTCCGGCGCGATGGAGGGCGAGCGGGAGACCAGGTGCTCGACGCCCCGGATGTCCAGTGCGAAGTCCTCGCCGCGGGCCGCCCGCATCTGGTCGTTGAGCAGGACATAGCGGTCGTTCTCGGAGAGGCTGGCGGCCGTGAGGTCGGTGGCGTGCAGGGTGGGCAGGATGCCGATCATCACGATCCGGGCGGCGACCTCGCGTGCCTTCCTTTCGGCATAGGCGAGTCCCGTACGGAGTTCTTCGGCGAGCTGGTCCAGGACCCGGCCGCTCAATCGGTGCGGCAGGATGTTGACCTCAAGATTGCACTGGGCGAGTTCGGTCTGGAAATCACCGCTGGCGATGCGCTCAAGAACTTGAGAGTTCATCATCCGGGGCAGCCCGTCGGCGCCCGCAAGATTGAGTTCGATCTCCAGCCCCATGAGATTTTTGGGCCGGTCGAACCTCTCCTCCTCCAGGAGCCTCCGCAATGCCTCAAGACACTCGTGGAGCTTTCTTCGATAACGCTCCCGGTCCGCCAGGTCGATCCCGTCCGCGGCGACCTTCTCCCCCATCGAAGGGTCCCTCCTCGAGTGAACGGCCCGCTACCACGGGCCGCTTGGGGCCTTCCCCGACTGCGGCGGGGCTCACGCTACGGTCGATGATGCCCCGGCAATCTGATCGATAACGCCACGGGGGCACGCCGGTACCGATAGGCTCGAATCGGACCGGCCTCCGGCACCTCCCTCAGGCATATCTCGGCGGCGAGCGCCTTCAGCATTTCCATCACGAGAAATACCGGCGAGATCCGGCCTACCGCGCCGCCGAAGGAATACGAGGTGGCGCCGTAAAAGCGAGGAACAAAGCGGAAGAAAGTGTCTCAGGCAGGGGTCTGGATTTCCCCTTGCCCGAAATCCACAAGGCCGGTAGTCGAAACACTTTCAGAACATACGTCGTATAAACTCCGCTTACGAGGCAGAGACTTGGCGCCCAGCGTCCCGGTGTTCCCACCGGCACGGGGGCACAGCGACTGACCTCGCCGGGCCGCAGCCCCGGCCGGCCACGCTCTGACCCCGCACGCAGACAGCGTCGTTTGCACCTGCCCGGCTCCACCGTGTCTCCGAAGTGAGAGGCGACCCACCATGCCGCTGCACCTTCCCCCTGCCCCCACGCCTGCCCTGCGCTGCGTTCTCGCCGCCCTCGGCTCCCCCACGGCGGTCCGCGAGGCCCCGGTCTCCGCGCTGCGCGCCCATCAGGGCCCGCTCAGCCCCGACCACGCGCTGCCCGTCCACGTCTGGGAGGACGTCAGCCGGACCGGCGGTATGCCGCGGACCCGCCTGGCCGGCTGGCGTTTCCTGGTCCGCGGCGGGGAGCGGGCCGTGGCGACCGCCGAAGTGGCGCTCACCGCGGACGGCTGGACTTTCGCACGGTTCTGCGGCGGCCCCTACGTCGCCGCGACCGAGCAGGCACTGGCACAGGCCGAGTCGCTCGCGACCCCCTACCAGCCGCGGCTGCTGTCCGTACCCGAGCTCTACATGCTCACCCTGTGGCTGCACCACGACCTCACCTCGGACGGCACCGAAGGACTGGCCGCGCCCGGTGACCTGCTGGTGCCGCTGGCGCCCGCCCCGCCGGGGATCGCCGCGCACCGCCCGCAGCGCATCGCCGACCTGCTCCCCCGGCTCACGCTGCGCCTCACACCGGCCGCCCCGCTCCTCGCCGAACCCGCCTGAACCCGCACACCGGCTCCGGTTCTCCCCGGCGGACACCGGTGCCCGTCACCCGGCATGAGCATGCCCCGCGGCCCCTTCGGGCCACGGGGCGCTCTGTCGCGCTCACCCACGCGGGCTAGTCCGCGGCTACCACTCCCAACCCTCTTGGGGAGGAGTGCAATTGGGAGCAACCGCCCGCATGGGTGACGCGTCCCTACCGAGTGAGTACCGCTGCTGCGAAATCCCTGCGGAATCCCGCCCGTGGGGCAACACTGGGACCGACCGATGGAAACGGGGGAGCGGCCATGCACACCTCATCGCGCCGCACAACGACGTTCACCACACCGCAGCGAAAGACAACTTCCATGTGCCAGCACCAACCGCCATGCCCGTCAGCCGACTCCACCGACCGGGAGGCCGCACACCCTGTGGCGCACCACCCGGAGCAGGGCTGGAGCCTGCTCTGCAACGGCGTCCTGCTCTTCGAGGACACCGGTGAGCTGCTGCCGGACGGGCAGGTCATCGCCCCGCACCGCGCTCGCGCCACCGCCGCCGCCTGACCCGCGAGCGCGGCACGCACCACAGGGCCCCCGGCAGATCTGCCGAGGGCCCTTGAATGTTGCGGTGAATCCGGCGCGGTGCGTCCTCGCCGTGACTCGGTTGCCGTGACTCAGTTGTCGTACGCGTCCAGCGGCGGGCAGGAGCAGACGAGGTTACGGTCGCCGAAGGCACCGTCGATGCGGCGCACCGGCGGCCAGTACTTCTCCGAGGCCTCGACGCCGGCCGGGAAGACGGCCTCCTCGCGGGTGTACGGGTGCGACCACTCGCCACCGAGCGCGCCCGCGGTGTGCGGGGCGTTGCGCAGCGGGTTGTCGTCCTTGTCCCACTCCCCCTTGCCGACCTTCTCGATCTCCGCACGGATGGCGATCATCGCGTCGCAGAACCGGTCCAGCTCGCCGAGGTCCTCGCTCTCGGTCGGCTCGATCATGAGCGTGCCGGCCACCGGGAACGACATCGTCGGCGCGTGGAAGCCGTAGTCGATGAGCCGCTTGGCGACGTCGTCGATGCTCACACCGGTCGCCTTGGTCAGCGGCCGCACGTCGATGATGCACTCGTGCGCGACCAGACCGCCGGGGCCGGTGTAGAGCACCGGGTAGTGCGGCTCCAGGCGCTTGGCGATGTAGTTGGCGCTCAGCACCGCCACCTGGGTGGCGCGCTTGAGGCCCTCGCCGCCCATCAGGCGGACGTACGCCCAGGAGATCGGCAGGATGCCGGCCGAGCCCCAGGGCGCCGCGGAGATCGGTCCCACGCCCGTCTCGGGACCCGCGCCGGGCTGCAGCGGGTGGTTGGGCAGGTACGGCGCCAGGTGGGCGCGCACGCCGACCGGGCCGACGCCCGGGCCACCGCCGCCGTGCGGGATGCAGAACGTCTTGTGCAGGTTGAGGTGCGAGACATCCCCGCCGAACTTGCCGGGCTCGGCGAGGCCGACCAGCGCATTGAGGTTGGCGCCGTCGACGTAGACCTGGCCGCCGGCCTCGTGCACCGTCGCGCAGATCTGGGTGATGTGCTCCTCGAACACGCCGTGGGTGGAGGGGTAGGTGACCATCAGGACCGCGAGCTCGTCACGGTGCTTCTCGATCTTGGCGTGCAGATCGCCGGCGTCGACTTCGCCGTCCTCACCGGTCTTGACGACGACGACCTTCATCCCGGCCATCACCGCACTGGCGGCGTTGGTGCCGTGCGCGGAGGACGGGATCAGGCAGACCGTGCGCTGCTCGTCGCCGTTGGCACGGTGGTAGGCACGCACCGCCAGCAGACCGGCCAGCTCGCCCTGCGATCCGGCGTTGGGCTGGATGGAGACCTTGTCGTAGCCGGTGACGGTGGCCAGCCGCTCCTCCAGCTCCTGGATCAGCGTGAGGTAGCCCTGGGCCTGGGCGGCCGGCGCGAAGGGGTGCAGCTGCCCGAAGGCGGGCCAGGTGACCGGCTCCATCTCGGTGGTCGCGTTCAGCTTCATCGTGCAGGAGCCGAGCGGGATCATGCCGCGGTCCAGCGCGTAGTCCTTGTCGGCGAGGGTGCGCAGGTAGCGCAGCATCGCGGTCTCGGAGCGGTACTGGTGGAAGACCGGGTGGGCGAGGTAGTCGTCGCTGCGCAGCAGGGCCTGCGGCAGCGTTTCGGCGGCGTCCGCGTCCAGCTGCTCGACGTCGCCGTGCACCCCGAAGGCGCCCCAGACACCGGCCAGCTGCGCACGCCCGGTGGTCTCGTCGCACGCGATACCGACGAGGTCGGCGTCGACCTGCCGGAGGTTGACACCGGCCTCGCGGGCGGCGGCGACGACCTCGGCGGCCCGGCCGGGCACCCGCGCGGTCAGCGTGTCGAAGTACGCGTCGTGGACGATCTCCACCCCGCCGGCCCGCAGGCCCTCGGCGAGGACCGCGGCGTAGCGGTGGGTGCGCCGGGCGATCGTCCGCAGACCCTCGGGGCCGTGGTAGACCGCGTACATCCCGGCCATGACGGCGAGCAGCACCTGCGCGGTGCAGATGTTGCTGGTGGCCTTCTCCCGGCGGATGTGCTGCTCGCGGGTCTGCAGCGCGAGGCGGTAGGCCTTGTTGCCGTCGGCGTCGACGGAGACGCCCACCAGACGCCCGGGCAGGCTCCGGGCGAACTGGTCGCGGACGGCCATGAAGCCGGCGTGCGGCCCGCCGAAGCCCATCGGGACGCCGAAGCGCTGGGTGGTGCCGACGGCGATGTCCGCGCCGAGCTCGCCGGGCGAGGTCAGCAGCGTGAGGGCGAGCAGATCGGCGGCGACGGTGACGACCGCGCCCAGCTCGTGGGCCTGCTCGATCACGGCGCGCGGGTCGCGGACCGCACCGGAGGCGCCGGGGTACTGCAGCAGCACACCGAACACACCACGCTCGGCGATCCCGGCCGGGATGCCGTCGGACAGGTCGGCGACCACGACCTCGACGCCGGTGGGCTCCGCACGGGTCTCGATCACGGCGATGGTCTGCGGCAGACAGTCGGCGTCGACCAGGAAGATTCCCTGCTTGACCTTGCCGACCCTGCGGGAGAGCGCCATCGCCTCGGCGGCCGCGGTGCCCTCGTCCAGCAGCGAGGAGCCGGAGGTGGGCAGACCGGTCAGGTCGGCGACCATCGTCTGGAAGTTCAGCAGCGCCTCGAGGCGGCCCTGCGAGATCTCCGGCTGGTAGGGGGTGTAGGCCGTGTACCAGGCCGGGTTCTCCATGACATTGCGCAGGATCACCGGCGGGGTGAACGTGCCGTGGTAACCGAGCCCGATCATGGACGCCAGCACCTGGTTACGGTCCGCGAGGCCGTGCAGCTCCTGCAGCACCTCGGCCTCGGTACGGGCCTGCGGCAGCCCGAGCGCCTCCGCGCTCTTGATCACATCGGGAACGGCGGTGTCGGTGAGCTCATCCAGCGATCCGAACCCGATGTGCGCGAGCATCTTCGCCTGCGCCTCGTGGTCGGGACCGATGTGCCGGTGCTCGAAGGGGGTGCCGCGTTCCAGCTCGGTCAAGGAGATGCGATTGGTGGTCATCTGCGGGGGCCTCCTGGTCGTACGACCTACGAGGGGCACCACGGCGCGGGTGCCCGGACGGCCTCCCCCTCTGTCATCTCAACCTGAGAGCTTCACCGGCCCGCGCGAGGCGGCCCGGCTTTCACCGTCGGTGAGGAGGGGCCCCGGAGCTGTGCCTTCCGTGGCCCGCCCTGCTTTCCAGAGTGACCTCGCCCACGCGGTACGTGTGCCTGAGAGATTCCGGGGAGGATTTGCTCCTTCGGCGCCCTCGTCGCGAACGACAAAGGACTCTCCCGCACGGGGTCTGCGGCCATTGGCCAGCCTACCAGCGCCGCACTCGAAGGATCCTTCGAGTGGCCAGGGCATGAAATGTGCCGTTTGGTTGTTGTCAGAGGGCAGTTGCGACCAATTGGAGGGACCGTGCAAACCGATATCGATCCCCGGAGCCTGATCGGCCGCAAAGCGTTCGACCGTAACGGCGCCAAAATAGGCACGATCGACGAGGTGTATCTCGACGACGCGACGGGGGAACCGGAGTGGGCGGCCGTGCGCACCGGACTCTTCAGCCGGGACGCGTTCGTCCCCCTCGAACCCAGCAAGATGGTCGGTGAGGGCCTGCACATTCCTTACGACCGCAAGCTGATCAAGGACGCGCCGGACTTCGGCGTCGGCCGCCACCTCTCCCCCGAGCAGGAACTTCAGCTCTATCACCACTACCGCCTGGATATCTCCTCCCCGGCCTCCGACCCTGCGGTGTCGTCGCCCGGCTCCGGTGACAAGGACTTCGGCAGGATCGCCGGCTCGGACGACTGACCGTCCGCCGGTCCCCCGCCCACCAGCGGCAGGGGCTCCCCCGGCCGCAGCGCCGGATCCTCGACAGCAAAGGTCCGCACCCTCCCCGGTGCGGACCACGGCGTTTCGAAGCGCACGGTCACCCGTCCCACCCCGCTCCCCTGCACCCAGCCCGGGCCGTACTCGTCGTGCACCACGTCCAGTCCGGGATGCCAGCGCCGCGGCCGGTCCTCCTCGGCCTCCCGCGCCGCCGCCACGCCCCCGGACAGCTCCGCCGCCGCTCTCGCGGCCTTCTCCGCCTCCTCCGCCTCGCGCTCCGTCGCCACCTGGGCGAACAGATCCTCCTGTGTGAAGTCGGCCAGGCCGCTGACCCCCACGCCCAGCAGCCGGACCCCGCCGGTGGTGTCCACCATCTCCAGCAACCGCACGGCGGCCTCCCGTATCACCGCGGGGTCGTCGGTGGGCCCTCGGAGCGTCTCGGAGCGGGTCAGCGTCGAGAAGTCGTAGTTGCGCACCTTGATGACCACCGTCCGCCCGGAGCGCCCGGCGGCCCGCAGCCGCTGCACGCAGCGGTCCGCCAGCCGCAGTACCTCGCTCCGCACCCGCGCCCGGTCGGTCAGATCGACCTCGAAGGTGTCCTCGACCGAGATGGACTTCGCGTCCCGCTCGGCCACCACAGGACGGTCGTCCCGGCCCAGCGCCATCGCATACAGCCCGGCACCGTGCGCCTTGCCCAGCAGCCGCACCAGCTCGGCCTCACCGGCCTCCGCGGTCTCCGCGACGGTATGGATCCCGGCCCGGCGCAGCGCCTCGGCCGTCGCGGGCCCCACCCCGGGCAGCGTCCGCACCGTCATCGGGCCCAGCAGCTCACGCTCGGTACCGGGCTCGATCACCACCAGCCCGTTCGGCTTGGCCACCTCGGACGCGATCTTCGCCAGCATCTTGGCGCCGGCCAGCCCCACCGAGCCGGTCAGACCCGTGGCGGATCGGATCTCGCGGCGCAGCCGCTCCCCCACGGCCCGCGCGGCAGCCGTCCGAGGCGGCACCCCGCCCGCTTCCAGGTCGACGAAGGCCTCGTCCAGGCTCAGCGGCTCCACCAGCGGCGACAGCGCGTGCAGCAGCTCCATCACCGTCTCGCTCACCTGGCGGTACAGCGAGAAGCGCGGGGTGAGATAAGCGGCGTTGGGGCACAGCCGACGTGCCTGGGCCGTGGGCATCGCGGACCGGATGCCGAACACCCGGGCTTCGTACGACGCCGTGGAGACCACCCCGCGCACGCCGATCCCGCCGACCACCACGGGCTTGCCGCGAAGGCTCGGCTTGGCCGCCTGCTCGGCGGCCGCGAAGAACGCATCCATGTCGAGATGCAGGATCGTCGGCGCGGGTCTCACATCTCCGATGCTGCCCCATGCCACTGACAATCGGCCCGTGCCGGGCCGGTGATGCCGCCTCGGACTCAGCCCGCCCGGTTACGCCGCCGCGCCAGCTCGTCGTGCGGGTTCTTCCCGATCAGGGTCTCGCCGGTGTCCACGCGCTCCCCGTGGAGCTGTGACAGCACGCCCTCCACGTCCCGCCACACCACGCCCACGGCGATCCCGAAGACGCCCTGGCCGCCCTGGAGCAGATCCACGACCTGGTCGGGCGAGGTGCACTCGTAGACCGTCGCACCGTCGCTCATGAGCGTCATCCGCGTCAGGTCCGCCAGCCCGCGCGCCCGCAGGTGCTGGACGGCGGTGCGGATGTTCTGCAGCGACACCCCGGTGTCCAGCAGCCGCTTGACGATCTTCAGGACCACGACGTCCCGGAAGCTGTAGAGCCGCTGGGTTCCGGACCCGTACGCCGGCCGGATGCTCGGCTCCACCAGGCCCGTACGCGCCCAGTAGTCGAGCTGCCGATAGGTGATGCCCGCTGCCGCACAGGCGGTCGGGCCGCGATAGCCGATGTTCTGAGCCTCGCAGTCCCCCGACACCGCCGCGGCCGGTGCCGGGGCAGGGTTCGCTGCTGCGCCCGAGTGGAGCGGCAACGCCCCTTCCGCCGCCATACCGTCGCCGGTGATTGCCACGCCGCCCTCCGTCCTCCACGTCCCGGACGGGACCTGCCACATCGACGGTATGCAGTCACTCGGGGTGCGTCAACGATCGCCGCGCTCGCCACGCCGAGTGATAATCACCCTACGAGTGGTTTCTCGTGACCCCGCACGGGGAACAGCTAGAGGTTTGGCCGGAAACAGACCGTTCGCCTGGCCGGTATTACTGGCTGTTGGTCCCGAAGTCCTCGGGCGAGATCTGGTCGAGGAACTCGCGGAACTTCTCCACCTCGTCCTCCTGCTCGTCCGGGATGGCGATCCCCGCGTCGTCCAGCACACCGTCGGTACCGAAGATCGGCGTCCCCGTGCGCAGAGCCAGCGCTATCGCGTCGGACGGACGCGCGCTGACCTCGACTCCGCTCGCGAAGACAAGTTCGGCATAGAAAACCCCCTCGCGCAGATCCGTGATGCGGACCTGCGTCAGCTCCTGGCCCACCGCTTCGAGCACATCCTTGAAAAGGTCGTGCGTCAGCGGCCTGGCAGGGACCATGCCCTGCTGGGCAAAGGCGATGGCGGTGGCCTCCCCTGGCCCGATCCAAATGGGCAAGTATCGGTCGCCTCCCACCTCCCGCAGGAGCACGATCGGTTGGCTGGAAGGCATTTCCACCCGGACACCCACGACGTCGAGCTCGTTCACACAGCAACCCTAGGACGTGCCCGGCCGGTTTGGGTAGTCGGGCACTCGTTTGCTCACTACAGCCGGACCCGCAAAGCACTCTGCACCAGTGCCGCGTGCAGCCGTACGGACAGCGTTGCCAGCTCTCTGGCGGTGGCTTCGGCATGGGCCCTGGTCTGCGGGTTACGGTGCCGCCGAAGGGGTGCAACGACCTGCTCGACCAGGCCCGCCTCGCGCTCGGCGGCCGCCTTCACGGCACGCAGATGCCGCGGTTCCAGACCGAAACGGCCCAGGTCCGCAACGAGCTTGGCCACCGTGACGGCCTCGATGTCGTATCCGCCCTCCGCATGAGGGACGATGAGTCCGTAGGACTCCCAGTCGGCGAGGGCCGCCTCGTCCACCTCCGCGGCGGCCAGCAGCTCCGCCCGGCCGATGCGGGCAGCCGTCGGGCGCTCCTCGCCCGGCTCGTGCATGCCTTCGACGAGGTCGCGGGAGGGTGTGGCCGGAGCGGGCAGCTGCACCCGCTCACCGCGCTCCAGGGCGTCCAGATGCTCCCGGATGACCTTCAGCGGCAGATAGTGGTCCCGCTGCATCCGCAGGACGGCGGCCAGCCGCTCGACGTCCGCCGCCGTGAATTTGCGGTATCCGGAAGGCGTGCGCTTCGGCTCGACCAGTCCCTCGGCCTCCAGGAAGCGGATCTTGGAGATGGTGACCTCGGGAAACTCCTCGCGCAGCAGGGTGAGCACCGTGCCGATGCTCACCGGCTTGCCGTCCGAGGAGGCGGCGCCGGCAAAGCCGGCACCGCCTTTCGGTGTATCGCGCATATGCCTTCCCCGGCCGGTCAGATACCGGCGCCTCGCTGGCTGGCGTAGAAGACCAGGCGGAACTTGCCGATCTGGACCTCGTCGCCGTTGGCAAGGGTGACGGAGTCGATCCGCTCGCGGTTGACGTAGGTGCCGTTCAGGCTGCCGACGTCGGCGACCGTGAAGAGCCCGTCCGGGCCCCGGCGGAATTCCACGTGACGGCGCGAGACCGTCACGTCGTCGAGGAAGATGTCGCCCTGCGGATGCCGGCCCGCAGTCGTCAGCTCACTGTCGAGAAGGAAGCGGCTGCCCGAATTCGGACCCCGGCGGACGACCAGCAGCGCCGACCCCAACGGAAGGGCGTCGACAGCCGCCTGGGCCTCGGGGGACAGCGACGGCGACAGATTCTGGCCCGTCGCTTCCGAGTCGTACGCCTCCAGCCCCGAAATGGAGATGGTCGACGTCGTCTCGGATGGCCGCTCGGGCTGACCGCCCGTGCGCAGCGGTGCACCACAGTTGGAACAGAACCGGCTCGCCTCGGCATTCCGGTTCCCGCACCTCGTACAAACCGGCAAGGCCGACCCTCCACCCGTGCGTGCGGCTGATGGTTCCTGGGAACCTATGCGGCCGGCACCGGAGGGGTCAACAGAACCCGCGCCGGACCCCCCGGACGGGCCGCTGACCTCGTCACGGAAGAGCGGACGGTCCTCCGCCGCGCCGCTCTCGTCGGGCCGGCCCGACGCACGGTGCCGCGCGGAGCCGCTGCCGCCATCCTGGCGCGCGCTCTTGCCGAACAGCTTTCCAAACAACTTCACGGGCGATTCCCCTTGAACGACATAGACCCGCCCGTGGGGCAGGACGAACCCTCGATGCACACACCGGCCGATCCGGACATCCTGTGAACGTCCGTGGCCTTCAGACAGTTTCCACCACACACCACACGCACGGTGCGTCGACCCCCCGCTACCTCATGCCCTCGCCGGGCACTCGACATACGTGTACGCCTCACTGCGATGACGACCGAGCGTAGTCAGGCCGCTTCGCCTCTCGCAAGGCGTTCACAATGATCTTCTCCTCACGGGTCACAGACACCTTGGCCTGCTCCTTTTCCAGCGTCTGGACCACTCCGCCGGGGATGTTCAGCGCCGGTTCCAGATCCTGCGGCTTACCGATGACCTTGAAGCGGTACGGCTGCACGACACGCTTACCGTCGATCGCCACGCCACCCCGGAGATCCGAAAGAGAAGTGTTGGCGACGACCCGGACATCATTGACCTGGATGGCCTCGGCGCCGGCCGCCCGCAGCTCCTGGATGGTGTCCAGCAGCTTGTCCGCCTCGACGGAGTGCGCCGGGTCGTCGATGGTCAGGTTGATGCCGGGCCCTTGCGCCGCGACGGTCCCGGCCAGCACACCCAGCTGCTGTTCCTTCTCCACGGTCTGCTTACGGGCCTCCTCGGCCTGGTCCGAGCTGTTCGCCAGCTCGGTCTTCTGCCCTTCCAGACGCCGCTGTTCGTCTGTCAACCGCTGGGAGCGATTGTCCAGCTCGTCCAGAATGCGCACCAAGTCCTCCTGACGCGCACCCCGCAGCGCACTGCTGTCACTTGTGGAACGTACCTGAATCGCCAGGCCGAGGCCGAGAATGAACAGGAGCAACGCAACGATCAGTTGAGCCCGGGTCAGCCGCGGCGGCCACAGGCTCGCCACCAGCCGCTCCCGACCGCTCTTCGGGCGCTCCGCACTCCCGCCATCGGCAACCGCCTCCGGAGTCGAGGAGTCTGCCCCTTTGTCGGCCTTCTGTCCAGCACTGTCCGGTTCCGGAGCTTCGGTATCTTCCTCGGCTTCCGCCCGCTCCGGGATACTCCGGCTCTCGGGCGGCATCGGCCACCGGCCGGCCGGGCCGCTGTCCGGCTCCCGCTCCGGCCGCTTCAGCTCGGTCTCCGCCTCGGTCTCCGAATCGCTCTCCGGATCGGTCGTCTTCTCGGGCGGTGGCGCCTTCCCGAGGTCCGGCTGCTTCTCGGGCACCGGCGCCTTCTCGGGCTCCGGCTGCTCCGACTGATCCGCCCGCGTGGGCTGCTCCGCCTGCCCTGGCTGCGCCGGCTTCTTCTCCGGCTCCGGGATCTCGTCCGTCGACATCCGCCTCACGCCCGGAAGACGTGCCGGCGAATCGCGGCGGCGTTGGAGAAGATCCGGATACCCAGCACCACGACGACGCCGGTGGAGAGTTGGGCACCGACGCCCAACTTGTCACCGAGGAAGACGATCAGCGCGGCGACGACGACGTTCGACAGGAAGGAGACCACGAAGACCTTGTCGTCGAAGATGCCGTCCAGCATCGCGCGCAGACCGCCGAACACGGCATCCAGCGCCGCGACGACAGCGATCGGCAAGTAGGGCTCGACCACCGTCGGCACCACGGGTCGGACGACAAGCCCGACCACGACTCCCACGATGAGGCCCAATACGGCGATCACGATGTGCCCTTCCCTGTGTCGGTGCCGTCCGCCTTGGCGGCACCGGCCTGCGGCTTTGCGGTACGTACGATCAAACTGGGCGCGGGCGTCAGCCTGACCTCGTTCTCCACGGAAATCCTGGTGCGCACGCCATAGTTCTCCTGCAGCACATGAAGGTACTGACCGTCGGCGCTGTCCTGGAAAGCGGTGCTCAGCCGTTGCCCGTCCCCCACCGCCAGCACCGTATAAGGCGGCACCAGTGGCTTGTTGTCGACCAGTATGGCGTCTCCTGCGGCTCTGATCGCCGAGAGTGACGTAAGCCGCTGTCCATTGACGGAGATGGCCTCAGCGCCGGACGCCCACAGGCCGTTGACCACGCGCTGCATGTCTCTGTCGCGTACCCGCCCGGTGTCCGAGAAACCACTGCTCTCGCGCGGTCCGCCGCCGCTGGACTCCGCGTCCTTGGCATCGTCCACGACCAGTTTCACGCCAGGTCCGGAGACCTGGGTCGAACCGGACAGCAGGGCCAGCAGTTCGGCCTTGTCTCCGCCGTGCTGCTTCAGCGCCTCGCGCTGCATCTTGCTGACGTCGTCCCGGAGGGCGTCGACCCGCTGCTGCTGCCGGTCCGCCTCGCCGGTGCCCTTCTGGATGCGGTTGATCAGCTCTTCGCGCTCCTTGGCGAGCGTCGGTGCCGATATCCGCGCCTGCGCCGCCCCCACCGTCACCACGAGCGCGGCGAGCACCAGACCTGCCGCGAGACCCAACTTCGCCCGCAGGGTACGCGGCAGACCACGTACCCCGGCCTCGGACTTCCGGGCGGCCGCCTCGGCGTATCCGTCATCGAGACTGTGATCCATCACATTGGTCAGCAGCGACATGGACGCATCGGGGCGCGCGGCCGCGGTGTTCGTGTTGCTCCGATCGGGGCGCTGCTGCGACATGCCGCACATCGTCGCACGTCGGCCGCGCGGTCTCCCAATGGCCCCACCGGCGTGCCGAGGCACGGGCCGCCGGTGGGGTCAGGTCAGCGTCCTGCGCTGTCCACCACTGCGGACCACTCGTCCAGCAGCTGCTGGGCCGAGGCATCGTCCGGCCCTTCCGCCCACAGGTGGGTGACCGCCTCAGCGGGGTCGGGCAGCACCAGGACCCAGCGACCGTCCGGCTCCACGACCCGTACGCCGTCGGTGGTGTCCACGTCCCGGTCGCCGGCCGCCTCGACGACATGCCGCATGACGAGTCCCTTGACCGCCCAGGGGGTGGCCAGGTCACGGCGCTGGACGTGCGCCCGCGGGATCCGTGCGTCGATCTGGCTCAGCGTGAGCTGAGTGCGGGCCACCAGGCCGATCAGCCGGACGAAGGCGGCAGCACCGTCGAAGACGCTGCTGAACTCGGGGATGATGAATCCGCCTCTGCCGTCCCCGCCGAAGACGGTGCTGTCTTCGCGCCCCACCCGGGTCAGGTCGTCGGGCGAGGTCGTCGTCCACTCCACCTGTGTCCCGTGGTAGGCAGCCACCTGCTCCGCGATCCGGGTCGTGGTGACCGGCAGCGCCACCCGCCCGGCGCGGCGCTCGGCCGCCACCAGATCCAGCATGACCAGGAGTGCGCGGTCGTCCTCGATGATCCGGCCGCGCTCGTCCACGAGGGAGAGCCGTTCGCCCACGGGATCGAAGCGCACGCCGAAGGCGGCCCGGGCCGATGCCACGATCTCGCCCAGCCGGACGAGCCCCGAGCGCCGCGCGTCGGGCGTCTCGGTCGGCCGGGACTCGTCGAGCCCGGGGTTGATCGTCAGGGAGTCCACGCCGAGCCGTCCGAGCAGGCTGGGCAGCACCAGGCCCGCGCTGCCGTTCGAGGCGTCCACCACGACCTTCAGCCCGGACTCGCTGATGCCCGTGATGTCCACGGCCCGCAGCAGGGACCCGGTGTAGGAGTCGAAGACACTGGCCGGGAAGATCAGATCGCCGATCTCGCCGGGGAAGGCGCGACGGTACTCCTGGCGCGCGAAGACCCGGTCGAGCTTGCGCTGCCCGGCCTGCGAGAGATCCGCGCCTCGCTCGTCGAAGAACATGATGTCGACGGAGTCCGGCACGCCGGGCGTCGTCCGGACCATGATGCCGCCGGCGCTGCCGCGAGCGGTCTGCTGGCGTGCGACGGGCAGCGGGACGTTCTCCAGGTCGCGTACGTCGATGGCGCTGGCCTGCAGTGCGGAGATCACCGCGCGCTTGAGTGCCCGGGCGCCACGGGAGTGGTCGCGCGCGGTGGTGACCGTGGAGCCCTTCTTGAGCGTAGTGGCATACGCGCCCGCGAGCCGTACGGCAAGTTCTGGCGTGATCTCGACATTGAGGATCCCGGACACGCCGCGGGCGCCGAACAGATGCGCCTGGCCGCGGGACTCCCAGATCACCGACGTATTGACGAATGCGCCGGCCTCGATGGTCTTGAACGGGTAGACCCGTACATTGCCCTGCACGATCGATTCTTCACCGATGAGGCACTCATCGCCGATGACGGCGCCGTCCTCGATGCGGGCCGCTCGCATGATGTCGGTGTTCTTGCCGATCACACAGCCGCGCAGATTGCTCTGCTGCCCGATGTAGACGTTGTCGTGCACCACGGCACGGTGCAGGAAGGCACCGCTCTTGACGACGACATTGGAGCCGACGACGGTGTGCTCGCGCAGCTCCGCATCCGCTTCGATCTTGGCGTAGTCGCCGATGTACAACGGCCCGCGGAGCACCGCGTCGGGATGGACGTCGGCGCCCTCGGCGACCCAGACGCCCGGCGAGATCTCGAAGCCGTCGATCTCGACGTCGACCTTGCCTTCGAGCACATCGGCCTGTGCCTTCACATAGCTTTCGTGTGTGCCGACGTCCTCCCAATAGCCCTCGGCGATATAGCCGTAGATCGGCTTGCCTTCCTTCATGAGCTGCGGAAAGACATCGCCTGACCAGTCGACCGGCACATCGGGCTCGAAGTAGTCGAAGACCTCCGGCTCCATGACGTAGATACCGGTGTTGACGGTGTCCGAGAAGACCTGACCCCAGGTGGGCTTTTCCAGGAAGCGTTCGACCTTGCCGGCCTCGTCCACGATCGTGATGCCGAACTCGAGCGGGTTGGGAACCCGTGTGAGACAGACGGTGACGAGGGCGCCCTTTTCCTTGTGGAACCTGATCAGATCGGTGAGATCGAAATCGGTGAGGGCATCGCCGGAGATGACGAGGAAGGCGTCGTCCTTGAGGGCTTCCTCGGCGTTCTTCACGCTGCCTGCGGTACCGAGTGGCTTTTCCTCATTGGCGTAGGTGAGCTCCATCCCGAGCTCTTCGCCGTCGCCGAAATAGTTCTTGACGAGCGAGGCAAGGAATTGCACGGTTACGACGGTCTCACTGAGACCATGCCGTTTCAGCAGCCTGAGTACATGCTCCATGATCGGCCGGTTGGCAACCGGAAGCAGGGGCTTGGGCATACTGGACGTCATAGGGCGAAGGCGTGTTCCTTCGCCGCCGGCCATCACAACGGCCTTCATGTCGGAAGCGTCCTCCTCTAAGAGACGACGGTCTTGCCGACTTCACCTGTCCAAATCGCCCGCTGATCCTGTTTTACGTACGGGCACCGGGCTCTGGCACAACCTGCCGGTTCGGAGAGCTCAGTCGGCCGTGGCGTCCGCCCTGATGATTCGACGGACCTGGACCACGTAGAGGATCCCTGCCCACCAGTAGAGCGCCGTACCCCATCCTGCGAACGCCCATCCGAAAACAGTGGCAAGTTCGTGAAGCCAGCCCCTCCGGTCGCTCAGGAGGAGCAACGGGAAGGCATACATCAAGTTGAACGTAGCCGCTTTGCCCAGGAAGTTCACCTGGGGTGGCCCGTAACGGTGGCGCCCGAGGAATCCGACCGCGACCAGCAGCATCAGCTCCCGTGCCAGCAAGGCCGCGGTCAGCCAGAGCGGCAGGATCTCGCGCCATGTCAGACCGACGAGGGTCGACAGGATGTAGAGGCGGTCGGCGGCCGGGTCGAGGATGCGTCCGAGACTGCTGATCTGGTTCCAGCGCCGGGCGAGTTTGCCGTCCAGGTAGTCGCTGACGCCGCTCAGGGCGAGGATCAGGAGCGCCCAGACATCAGCGTTCGGGCCACCGAATTCCGGCCACAGGATCAGCCACAGGAACACCGGCACGCCAACGAGGCGCGCCATGCTCAGGATATTCGGGATGGTGAGGACGCGATCCGTCTGGACCCGCGTCTCCTGGACCTCCACGCGGGGGCCTCCTGTGGGGGAAATGTGCCAACGATGCCCCCTGACCTTACCTGCCCCGCCGCCCGGGCCGTCCCCCGGGTCCCAAGATCACGAAAACACAGAAAAGCCCCGCAGGAACGTTGGTTCCCACGGGGCTCTTCTTAAAATTTGTTCGGCGGCGTCCTACTCTCCCACAGGGTCCCCCCTGCAGTACCATCGGCGCTGAAAGGCTTAGCTTCCGGGTTCGGAATGTAACCG
>NZ_JBICWS010000030.1:0-55660 GCF_043199875.1 Streptomyces sp. NPDC048516
CCGCCGGCATCTGGCACAACTGGACCACCGGCGCCAAGATCAAACGATCCCTGATCGCCTTCGACCACTGAGAACATCGGACTCATTCATCTAGACTAAGTGGTCGAGCCGAGGGCCCTGAATGCCTGTGCAGCCTGTCGGTCATTTCGAACAGGATGAGGCTCTGAGGTGGACACTGGGCACCGGCACACTGCGATCCAGCTCCTTGAGCGATCCTGGTGGGACTGGGAAGTCGTTGCCTGGGACGTCGGCCAGTTTCGGTTGGCTGCCGGCTACGACCTCACCTATTGCCACGGATTGGAGCTGGTCTTCGGCGATCCGGCTCTCGTCAGCTGTCCAGCAAGTTCCACGACCCTGTCTTTCGCGCGCCGACGGCGGATGACCGCCCTTCCACGCCTCTGAGGGCCCGGCGATGCCGGGCCCTCAGGTGGTGTCTGCGGCACGCGAACTGACAGCAGTGGCGGAGCTGAATGGCCTTCTTCGTGACCACCAGTCACAACGGCACGGGGTGGTGGCGTGGGCCTTCCGGCAGATACCCGCTCAGGTAACGGAGCTGTGAGCCGGCCCCTCTCACGCCCCTGGCTCGGCCTTGGGGTCAAAGGCTCCTACGGTGGTGACAGGATCCCAGCTGTCAGCATGGAACAAAGGAGCCTCGTGTCCACTCCCTCGGGCGCACGTCATGCCGATCTCCACTACACCGATCAAGGAAGCGGCCCGCCAGTGGTCCTGGTCCACGGGGTGGCCGGCGGCATCGATACCAGCTGGGGGAGCCTGCTGGAGCAGCTCGCCGAGCACCATCGCGTCATTGCGGTCGACAACCCAGGCTCAGGCACCAGTCCGCTTCCCGACGGCCCCCTGCAGCTGGACACCATCGCCGACAGCATTGCCCTGACAGCGGAGTGCGCCGGTCTTGAGCGCTACACCGTTGTGGGCTACTCGATGGGCAGCGCCATCGCCGTGCGCCACGCCATCCGCTATCCCCACCGTGTGGCGGCACTCGCTCTGATCGCCGGCTTCGCCTGCCCCGACCCCCGCCTACGCCTGGCTCTCCAGACCTGGCGCGACCTGCTGGACGCCGACGCGCGGCTCCTCGGGCGCTACCTTGTGCAGCAGTCGTGCGGCCCGGCCACCCTGGCCCAGCTGGACCATGCGGACATCGACCGCCTCGCGGAGAGGACGGTCGCCGGGCTGCCGCCCGGCACACGGCGGCACATCGATCTCGCACTGAGCGTCGACGTCCGTGATGACCTCCCACATGTCAATGCGCCCGCTCTCGTCATCGCCGCGGCCGAAGACATCCTCGTCGCCCCCAGCCACTCCGACGTTCTCGCCCAAGGCATCAAAGACAGCCGCCTCATCGAAGTACTGGCCGGTCACGACGCTCCGGCAGAACAGTCGATGGCCATCTCGGCACACATCCACGCTCTCACCCACCGATGACCGAACGCCCTGCCACTGGGTGTTGAAGGTATGGCGGGGGTGGGGCTCGGTCAGCCGTCATCGGCGGGTGCCAGGACCCTGAACGCGCTTTCCGGCGCGTGCACTTGGGATGGCCGGTACTGTGACGGCTCACCTCCACCGGGGCGGAGGTGAGCCGGCCACCCTGGCGCCGGCCAAGGCCATCAGCCAGTGCTCTCCGCCCAGGCGGAGGTGGGCATCAGGACAATGCAGTGGTCATGGCGAGTTCTTCAGCCAGGTGCCGGGTGCAAATGCTGCGGTTCGGTAGTGCGTCACGACCGCACGATACGCCGTCAACGCCGGAGCAACTGCTGCTCCGGACGCTTCAGCTGGTTCGTCCGGGGTGGGATGCCACGGCGGCTGCCGCGGTTCGGCAGGGTGTGCACAGGCCGTCCTCGATGGCAGGACCGGCTAGGCAGTGTCTCTTCGATCATCAGCCGCCTTCCTGAGTCCCCCACCCCGCACCACACCAGCCGGCCGGAAACCGGGTGCGGACCGTCCGTGCCCTGGTGTGTGATCGGGGTGTGACGATTACGTTAGGCAAGCCGGGAGTCGACAGGCTGAGCGAGGCTGTGCGCGTGCTGCGGCAGTGGCAGAACAACGGGGCGCCGATGCAACTGCATCCGGGCGATCTGGGCTGGTTCTGGCGGTTCGGAGCAGAGGCGACGGCCGCGGCGGTCAGGGCGTGGAGCAGGGACGGACAGGTTCTCGCCGTCGGGCTGCTGGACTGTCCCGGGCTGTTGCGCCTGGCGATCGCGCCAGCCGCTCAGCGGGACGAGGAGTTGGCGCAGCAGTTGGTTGAAGACATGACCGAGCCGGAGCGCGGCGTGCTGCCCGAGGGGAAGGTGAGCATCGATGCGCCGATGGGTGCATTGGTCCACGAGCTGCTGTCCGCGGACGGCTGGAACACAGACCAGCCGTGGACGCCGCTGCAACGCGACCTCACGGACCCGGTGGAGGACCCCGGCGTGCGGATCGAGGTGATCGGCCCGGAGCTGGCACACGTGCGGAGCGCCGTACAGCGGGCATCGTTCGACAGGTCGACGTTCACAGACGAGCGCTGGCACGCGATGGCGGCCGGATCGCCGTACGCCGACGCCCGGTGTCTGGTCGCGTACGACGACCGGAGCAACGCGGTGGCGACGGTGACGGTGTGGTCGGCCGGGCCGGGTAGGCCCGGGTTGCTCGAACCGATGGGCGTACATCGGGAACATCGCGGTCATGGCTACGGCAAGGCGATTACCGTCGCCGCCGCGGCCGCACTCCGGGAACTGGGCTCGTCGAGCGCGCTCGTCTGCACCCCGAGCTCCAATGCCGGCGCCGTCGCTACCTACCGGTCAGCCGGCTTCCAGCAACGCCCCGAGGTCCGGGACAAATGCCGGGATGCTTAGGGCGCGTCGTTCGGATCATGGTGTCCCGGCCCTCCGGACGGCAGCGTCTACGCGAGCGGCAGGGCGCGCTCCTCCTGCCCGCCGGACGCTCGTGCGAATCCGTCCGTCAGCCTTCCCGGATGAAGCCCTCCCGCACCAGCCAGTCCTTCGCCACCTCGTGCGGGTCCTCCCCGTCCACGTCCACCCGCGCGTTCAGCCGCTGGGCCTCCGCCCCCGTCAGCCGCTTGGTGATCGGGGCGAGGAGGTCGGCGATGGCGGGGTACTTCCTCATTGTGGCGCTGTTCATCTCGGGTGCCGCGTTGTAGTTGGGGAAGAAGTGCCGGTCGTCCTCCAGCACCTTCAGCTTGAGTTCGGGGATGCGGCCGTCGGTGGTGGCCGCCACGCCGAGGGCGCAGGCCGCGCCCTCGGCGACCTGGGTGTAGACGACGCCGTCGTCCATCTTTTTGAAGTTCCCGCGCCGGAGGGCGAATCCGTACGCCTTCGCCACGCCCGGCAGGCCGTCCTCGCGCACCGAGAACTCGCTTCCGCCACAGATCGTCGCCGCGCCCGGGGCTTTCTTCGTCAGACGTGCCACGTCGGAGAGTGTGCGCAGCCGGTACTTCCGCGCATTCGCCTGGTTCGCGACCAGCGCGTAGGTGTTGTTGAGCGGGGCTGCGGGCAGCCAGGTGATGCCGTTGCGGCGGTCCTGCTCGCGTACGGCCCCCCACTGCTCGTAGGGGTCGACGACCCGCTTGGTGTGACCGAGGTAGGTGATCCAGGCCGTGCCGGTGTACTCGTACATCCCGTCCGCCGCACCGGACTTGACCGCCTCGCGGGCACCGATCGAGCCCTGGATGCCCGTCCGGTCCAGGACTTCCGCGCCGGCCGCTTTGAAGACCAGCCCCATGATCTGGCCCAGGATGATCTGTTCGGTGAACTCCTTTGAGGTCACGGTCAGTTGGGCACCGTCCAGCGGTCGCCCCTTCCCGATGGAGCCGGGCTGCACCGAGTCGGCCAGCGGGCTGCCGCTGGTCAGTCCGCAGCCGCTCAGTCCTGCGGCGGCGAGCAGCAGGGCGCCCACGACGGCCGTCCGTACCTGGGCCAGGCGCATCAGTCCACCTCCATGCCGCGTGGGCGTAGCAGCGACTCGACCAGTGTCACCGGCCAGTCCATGATCACGGACCCGCCGGGGCCCGCGGCCCCGGGCGTCGGGAAAGTCGGTTCGACGATTTCGGCAGAGTCAGCCACGGATCCCCCGTGAGATGGTGAGCCGTCCGATCAGCACGTACCCGGCGTCGAACGGCAGGGCTGGGACGACGATTTCGAGCGTCCCCGACAGTACTTCGTTGAGCGTGTTCGCACTGCTCTGACTGGAGATCTTGCGGAAGATCTGGTTGCCGAGCCCGGGCCCTGAGGCAAAGGCCGCGATCGCCGCGATGCCCGTCAGCATCTGGGTCGGCACCCGGACACCGGTGAGGATGGGCGGCCGGGCGAGGGGCAGTTCGGCCCTGAGCAGCTGGGCGAACGTGACATTCCTGGCCCTTGGCGGCCTCGACGAGAGCCGGGTCGACTCCGCCCGGCCCGACGACCGCGCTACGGACCACCGGCAGCAGTCCGTACAGCGTCAGCGCGATGACGGCCGGCGCGACGCCGAGGCCGACGACCGGGACGAGCAGGCCGAGAAGAGCCAGGGAGAGGACGGTGAGGATGCTGGCGGTCATGGTGATCGCGAGGTTTCCCACCCACTCGATGCGGTAGGTCAGGACGCCGATCAACTCTCCAACATGGTCGCCGTCGAGGCCCGCACGATGCCATCGAATCCCACCATCCCCGGTCGATCACGCGCTGCAAGTCGGCATTCGAGCGTGCCACCAAACGGCATGGCATGTCACCACCCCGCCGGCGGCGAGGAGTGCTTGGCCAGGGCGACCGGCCCTTGTCATCGAGGTATTCGCGACCGGAGAGCTGGGGGCCGGCGGGGAACTCCAGGAGGAGGGAGTTGAGGAGGTCCACGGCGCCGGTGTGGTCGCTCCCGTCGGCGGCGGTGAAGACGGCCCGCAGCCGGGCCCGTACCGACCGGAACCGGGCGTAGTCGGCGTCCGACGCCGACCGGGCCATCCGCCCTGCGGGGCCGAAGAGTTCCCGGAGGGGCACGTTGCGCAGACCATCCGAACCGGGGACCG
This sequence comes from Streptomyces sp. NPDC048516, assembly GCF_043199875.1. NCBI lineage: Bacteria > Bacillati > Actinomycetota > Actinomycetes > Kitasatosporales > Streptomycetaceae > Streptomyces > Streptomyces sp. NPDC048516. The sequence continues at coordinate 5,012 of NZ_JBICWS010000030.1, forward strand.
GCGTGCACCTGCCGGTTCCCACCTGGATGACGGGAGGCTACGGCTCGCGCAGTTCCCTGTACCGGCCCGCATAGTGAGCGGCGACCCGCGCCATTTCCTCGGGGTCCGCCTCAGCCAGCCGGTTCTGGTCCGCCCGGGCGGCCTCCCAAGCAGCCGTCAACTCCTCGACGCGGGCCGGGTTGGGCATCGGGGCCCTGCGTTCCTTCGTGACCTGCCCGGCGTACCAGGCCATCACCGCCCGCACCACATTGACCGCTTGGTCTCTGGCCATGTCGGAATCGGTCGGGCCGGAGAATTCAGGGCACCCCGCAAGGTCCTCAGGATCGGACAAGACGACCGCCTCGCTGTTGGGATCAATCCGGTGATTCTCCGTGAACGCAATCGGCCCGGCAACACGACACCCCCTTGTTCACCACGCATTCCACCGATCTACCTGCACCGACGGCGGTGTCCCGGCGGCCTCTTCGGAAGGGACTCCATGAGCGGAGCGGGGCCTTCGGTGTCGCACGCCCCGCGGCGTAGCCGTGAGTCCGGGAACCACGCACCGTCTCGAACGCGCCCGCTGCCGGGCGCAGATTCGTCTGGTCGGCCGGACGCGTGGCACCCCATCCGGATTTGGCCGGCGTCCTGGACGGTGCCGGGGCAACAAGCGCCGGTTCCCAGCTCGACGTGTTGGTCGGCCCTGGCTGGTCCAACAGGGTGGAGGGAGCGTGCAGCGGGGCCTGTGCATCCTGGGAGCGACCGTGATCGCTGCTAGCTTCGCGAGCCTTCAACGGCTCACGGCGCTTCGGCCCGAGGCACCGTGAGCAGTATGACGGGAGGCAATGGTGAGTGGCACCAGCGAAGACCCGGACGGACCGGCGGTCCCCCCTATCAATCGCAGGAGTTTTCTGGCGTCGGCTGCCTTGGCGGCCGGAGCGCCGGCCGCGGTGAGCGGAACAGCGGTTGCAGCTGAGGGGGAGGCCCAGACGGCGGCGGACGGATTGCCGGTGCGGCGGCCTCAGGCCGAGGCCGGCCGCGGGTCCGTGGCACGTCTCCTGGCGACCACCACACTCTGCAGCTGGCCGTCCACGCCATGCGCGGGCTGGAGCACCCCGCCGTGGAACTGATGGAGATCGCCCTTCCCGATCACCCGGGCACCTACGGCCCCCAGTTCCGGCGACGGTGAGCACCCGTGGGGCCTCGGCGCGCGGGACCTGCCCCGTTGCCGCGCGGCACCCACTCCGCCACCGCCCACCGCAGCGCGGCTGACACGCGCGCGGCGAAAGCGAACCGGCTCACGTACGGCGATCCGGAAGAGCGTCGGCCCACCCCAGGGGATGCAGTTCCGGAGCGTCCACAGGCGGCTCACCACCCGCGTCGTTGAATGCGGTGAGCGCTCCGATGAGCGCGGAGCGCTGCTCGGGAGCAAGACGTTCGACGATGGCGCTGATCTCCGCGCGACGGCGGGCGGTGACGTCCTCGACCGTACGCCGACCCTCGTCGGTGAGCCGGAGCAGGGTCTCGCGCCGGTTGTCCGGGTTGGCCTGACGGTCCGCCAAACCGGCCGCGATGAGCCGGTCCACCATGCGCATGGCGGTCGAGGGAGCGACCTGGAGCAGTTCGGCGAGCGAGACCAGCTTGGTGGCCCCTCGCGTGGAGAGCACCACCAGCATCCGGAACTGAGGGAGCGTCACCCGCTCCTCGACCTCTCCGAGTGACCGTGCGGACACCGCGACCAGCAGTCTTGACGCCGTGAGCACCGCTCGGGTCACCGCATCCACATCATCCACACCCCTCGTGGGGGCTCCGCTGTCGACCATCCCCCATTTCTACCGTCCGGCAGCGACGGTGGCCCCATCGGGACACCCACAGTGCATACGACCATCGAGTGCGATTCCTTCCGCCACCCGGTCCAGGGCATTCCCGGCGTGCCGACGGGCGAGCGCCCGTTCCGTGCCGTCCGGCCCACGGCCTGGCCCGCAGGATGCCTTCGCCCGGCCGTTCCGCCTGCTCCGCGAGGGCTCACTTCCCCTGGCCAGGCCCGCCGTCCGCAGGCGTGAAGGGCCTGGTCCTGAGGGCTCGGCGCGTCCGGCCGTCGGCGTGACGACACTCCGGAGCCCCGCACGCCTTGCACCCGGGGAGTCTATTTTAGACTATGCAACTGTTGCACTGACGAAAATCCATCCCAGCGCCTCGCCCACTCCACGCACGGGCCGCGACTGCCGCTCGGAAGGAACACCATGACGCATCACTTCTCGGCCCACGAACGCCCGCCGCTGCCCACCGGATGGCGACGCTTCGTGGCCCGCCTGCCCATCCGCCTCTACCGGGCAGGCCTCGGGCCTCTCCTCGGCAAGAGGATGCTGCTCTTGCATCACACCGGCCGCCTCACCGGACTCCGTCGCCAGGTGGTCCTGGAGGTGGTAGCCCACGAGCAGGACGGCGACAGGCTCAGCTGGACCATCGCCTCCGGCTTCGGCCCGGCCGCAGCCTGGTACCAGAATCTGCGCCACTCCCCCCGGACGACGATCCAGAGCGGCAACCGGCGCTACACCGCCACAGCCCACTTCCTCCCTCCCGAGGACGGCGGCGCCATCATGGCCCGCTACGCCCCGGAGCACCCGCGGCTGGCCCGCCGACTGTGTTCCTTCATGGGGTTCGAGGTGGACGGCAGCGAAGCGGCGTACCGCCAGGCGGGACGGCGCATCCCGTTCGTCCGGCTCGAGGCGACGCCCGGACATGAGCTCGCATGAACCGGCCCGGCCCCCGGGACGGGCGTGCGCCCCGTACTCGCATCCCGCACTCCCTTCCCGACATGCCTACCTCCACCCCACCAAAAGTGCCACTTGACAACTTTTGCATAATGCAAATTGGCACCCAGTGAGGACGAGAGGACAAGATGAGCGGGACAGGCACCACCGACGCCGTCAGCACCAGCACCAGCACCCGGGGAACCACCGTGGAAACCCGCCTCCCCTCGCCCGCGGCGCGCGTGCGCAACGCTCCATGGGGACTTCTGGCTCTCGCGGTGACGGTCGGCGCGGGCGCCGGTCTCGGTTCGATCGTCTTCCGCTGGCTGATCGTGACCTTCACCCGCCTCTTCTCCGGTCACGCCGACTACGCGGGCGCCGGCCCGGAGGCGAATCCGCTCGTTCCGTGGTGGGGGCGGTTCTTCGTCGTGCTGGCGCCTGTGGTCGGAGGCCTGCTGTACGGGCCGTTGGTCGACAGATTCGCCAAGGAGGCGCGCGGCCACGGGGTGCCGGAGGTGATGCTGGCGGTCGCCCAGCGCGGCGGCCGGATCAACCCCCAGGTCTCCGTCGTCAAGGCGCTCGCCTCGGCGCTGTGCATCGGCTCGGGCGGCTCGGTCGGCCGTGAGGGCCCCATCGTCCAGATAGGCTCCGCCCTCGGCTCCACCCTGGGCCGGGTGGTCAAGGTGTCCGAAGACCGGATGCGGCTGCTGGTCGCCTGCGGCGCGGCCGGCGGCATAGCGGCCACCTTCAACGCCCCTCTCGCCGGCGTCTTCTTCTCGATGGAGCTGATACTGGGCGCCTTCAGCATCGAGGCGTTCGGTGCCACCGTGCTGGCCAGCGTCACCGCGAGCGTCATCGGCCGGGCCGCCTTCGGCGACACCGCCTTCCTCACGCTACCGCCGTTCCATGTCGAACACCTCGGCCAGTACGGCCTGTTCGCCGTGCTCGGTGTGCTCGCGGGCGTCGTGGGCGTCGGCTTCACCCGGATCCTGTACTGGATCGAGGACGCCTGTGACTGGGCCTGGCGCGGCCCCGAATGGCTTCGCCCGGCCGTGGGCGGGCTGCTGCTCGGCGTGGTCCTGCTGGTGCTGCCGGAGATGTACGGCGTGGGCTACCCCGTACTGGAGAAGGCGGCCCACGGTGGGTACCTCGCCGGCTTCCTGCTGCTCCTGCTCGTCGGCAAGGTCCTCGCCACCAGCCTGACCATCGGCATCGGCGGTTCCGGCGGCGTCTTCGCCCCCAGCCTCTTCATCGGCGCCATGCTCGGCGCCGCGTACGGCGCCACCACCCATCAGCTGCTGCCGTCGACCGCAGGAGCGGTCGGCGCCTACGCCCTGGTCGGCATGGGTGCGGTCTTCGCCGGCGCCTCCCGCGCGCCCATCACCGCCGTCGTCATCCTCTTCGAGCTCACCGGCCAGTACTCGATCATCCTGCCGCTGATGCTCGCCATCGTCCTGGCCACCCTCACCAGCCGACTGCTCTCCCACGACACCGTCTACACCCTCAAGCTGCGCCGCCGGGGCATCGACCTGAACGCACCCGCGCCCGGAGCCGCGATCGGCTCGCAGACCGTGGAGGAAGTCATGGAGCCGCTTCCCGCTCCCCTGCCGTCTGCCACCGAACTCGCGGAAGCGGGGGACCTGTTGGTCCGATCCGATCATGGAGCGCTGCCGGTTCTGGACACCGAAGGGCGCTACCTGGGCACGCTCACCGCCCGATCCGTGGCCGAAGTGCTCGCCGAACGCCCCGGCGGCGACTGTGAACCGCCGGCCCTCGCGGCCGACCTCGCCGAACCGACCACTCCCCTCACCACCGACATGCCGCTTTCCACGGCCCTGCACGCCCTCGTCGCCGCGCCCGGGACCGGCCTGCCCGTCCTCGGCCCCGGAAAGGACCGGCTGGTCGGCTGGCTCACCCACCAGAGCGCCCTGCGTGCGCTCCACACCCCCCTCTCCACCTGACGGGAACTGACGGCCCACGCCCCCGCCCGCCCCGCACCCCGCAGAGTCAGCTACGGAGCCGGTATCGCCGGCCCCGCGCTCGCCCGGCGCTGGACACCCTCGCTGGGTGACGGTGGTGCTGGAGACTTCCCGGACCAGGCGGTCCCCGAGAGCATCAGACCGGACGTTCCGCCGGCCAGCAGGGATGCCGCCCCTGCACCACCAGGTCCGGCGCGGACCGCATCGACCGGCTGCGTCAGGCCCGGGCGGGCGCGGCCCGGTCCAGACGGGCGTGCAAAGTGGCAGCGAAGTCCTCGGCGCGGGACAACTGCACCCGCAGTTCCTCGACGCGCCGAGCTGCCGCCTGCTGGTACTCCCGCACACGGCCCAGGAGCGCCTCGCGCTCGCCGTCAACGAGCCCGGCGGGGGCGTCGAGACGGTCCGTGGCCGCCAGCAGGTCGCGCATCTGGTCGAGAGTGAAGCCCAGCGGCTTCATGCGCCGGATCACCATCAACCGGGCGACATCGGCCTCGGCGTACAGGCGGAATCCGCCCTGGGAACGGGCCGACGGAATGACGAGACCGGTCTCCTCGTAGTGCCGGATGGTGCGCAGCGACAGTCCGGTACGCGCGGCGACCTCGCCGATCTGCATGTGCTCGCTGCTCACGCGGGCGCCTTCCTCGGGTTCCGCCGCAGGCCAGGCGGCCCGTAGCAATCTCTACCGTAACGTTAGGGTAGGGTCATCGGATATGAGGGGTGGGGTGGCGTTGCGCCGTCGCCACTCCACGGTGCGGGACACCATCCCGCACTTCCCAGCCGTGTCGGGGCCGACGACGCCCCCGGCGAAGCCCGATGCCTGCAGGAGAGAGCGTGCGCACCCCCATGACGCCCAGCGCCGCCGTCTGCCCGCCGTGACCCTTCGCCGCCAAGCTGTGCCCGGGCTCCTCCCGCCCGCACTCGCTGCTGCCTTGTGACATCAAGTCCGCCGCTCGCGGACTTTGCGGAGTGCCGTCCCGGCCTTCCGCGTCTCCCCGCACGCCTGTCGTGACGTCAGGTGTGCCCGAGCACGACAGGACCATCTCCATCTTGTCCACGTCTGCACTGCCTCCGGCGGCCGAGCGGCTGCGCGGCTTTCGCCCTTCCTGGCTGTCCCCTAAGGTCTTCCGCACCGAGGTCCTGGCTGGTCTCGTGGTGGCTCTCGCGTTGATCCCCGAGGCGATCTCGTTCTCGATCGTCGCCGGTGTCGATCCGGCGATCGGCCTGTTCGCGTCCGTCACCATGGCCGTGACCATCGCGATCGTCGGCGGCCGCCCAGCCATGATCTCCGCGGCGACCGGCGCCGTGGCCCTGGTCATCGCGCCGCTCAACCGCGAGCACGGCTTCGGCTATCTGGTCGCGGCCGTCATCCTCGCCGGCGTCTTCCAGATCGTGCTGGGCGCGCTGGGTGTCGCGAAGCTGATGCGGTTCGTGCCGCGCAGTGTGATGGTCGGCTTCGTCAACTCCCTGGCGATCCTGATCTTCATGGCACAGGTGCCGGAGATGACGGGCGTGCCGTGGGCCGTCTATCCGCTGATCGCTGCCGGCCTGGCGCTGATGGTGTTCTTCCCCAAGGTCACCAAGGTGGTGCCCGCGCCGCTGGTGTCCATCGTGATCCTCACCGTCATCACGGTCGCCGCGGGCATCGCGGTGCCGACCGTGGGCGACAAGGGCGAACTGCCCTCCTCGCTGCCGGTACCGGGCCTGCCGGACGTGCCGTTCACCCTGGACACGTTGAAGACCGTCGCTCCGTACGCGCTCGCCATGGCGCTGGTCGGCCTGATGGAGTCGCTGATGACGGCCAAGCTGGTCGACGACATCACCGACACCCGCTCCTCCAAGACCCGCGAGTCCATCGGCCAGGGCATCGCCAACATCGTCACCGGCTTCTTCGGCGGCATGGGCGGCTGCGCGATGATCGGCCAGACCATGATCAACGTGCGGGTGTCCGGCGCCCGGACCCGCCTGTCCACCTTCCTGGCCGGCGCCTTCCTGATGGTGCTGTGCATCGTCTTCGGCCCCATCGTCTCCGACATCCCCATGGCGGCCCTCGTCGCCGTCATGGTCATGGTGTCGGTCGGCACTTTCGACTGGCACTCCATCGCCCCGAAGACCCTGAAGCGGATGCCCGTCGGGGAGATCACCGTCATGCTCGTGACCGTCGCCTGCGTGGTGGCCACCCACAACCTCGCCATCGGCGTTGTCACGGGCTCCCTCACCGCGATGGTCATCTTCGCCAAGCGCGTGGCCCACCTGGCGAACGTCACCGCCGTCACCGACCCTGACGGCGGCCAGGTCGTCTACGCCGTCACCGGCGAACTCTTCTTCGCCTCCTCCAACGACCTGGTCACTCAATTCAATTACGCCACCGACCCCGACAAGGTCGTCATCGACCTGAGCGCCGCACACATCTGGGACGCCTCCTCCGTCGCAGCCCTCGACGCGATCGAGACCAAGTACGCGCAGCGCGGCAAAACCGTCGAGATCACCGGCCTCAACAAGCCGAGCGCCCGGATCCACGAGAAGCTCAGCGGCGAACTCACCGGGAGCCACTGACCCTTTTCCCCGGCCCAACGGCCGCCCAGAAGGCACTGGCTTTCCGGGCGGCCGACGTGCTTCCGACGAACCGGTTCACCGCTCGTCGGAGTTCCCGCACTCCCCCGGCTGCCTGGCGCACTCAGCAAGGCAGAGGCCGAACCGATCTTGCTGACCTTCGCGGCAAGACCGCAACGCGGCGCTGCTGCGGCCTGCGTCAGCCTTGCCGCCGAGTGTGTGCCGGGCGAGACTTGGCACACCGCTTCAGTTCGAGGAAGTGGCGGTCGCCGACCGACCAGTGTTCGCCCGGCTGCCACCCGGCGGCCGCTGCCGTGCGACGCAGCGCTGCCATACCGACATGGGCCCAGGGGAACGGCCTGCCGAGACGGCCACGGCCGTCGTCGAACCGCACATGCAACCGTTCGTCGACGTCATGGGCGGCCGCCTCCACCAGCAACAGGCCTCCACCAGGAGACACAAGGCTCCCGATCCGCTCCAGCAAGGCAGGCGGGTCGCCGCCGATCCCGATGTTTCCGTCCATGAGCAGCGCCGTATTCCAAAACCCTTCACCAGGCAGTCGCTCGAAGACGGATCGGCACAACGCCGCGCCCCCGGTGTCGGCGGTCCGCGCGACGGCGGCACTGTTGATGTCGATGCCGAGCACGAGGTGGCCGAGTGCCCGGAGGGCGCTGACCAAGCGTCCCGGTCCACAGCCGATGTCGAGGACCGCCCCCTTGCACCGCCGCAGGACGCTCATGTCGGCGGGGTCCGGAGCGGCACACCAGCGGTCCACCTCTGACGACAGCACTCCACCGTCCATACGACGCATGTAAAGGGGGCCGCGGCCGTCCCGCAATGCGTGCGCATACGGGTCCTCGTACCGGGGGCCGGAGCCCAGCGGCGGCTGTGGCGCATGCTCTTCGGTGCTCACCGGACAGGTACCTTCGCGATGCGGTGCAGCATGGCCGCAAAGCGGATGTGCGGTGCTGCCGCCGCGCCGGCTTGTGTGTCGGCGTCGGCACCGACGTCGCGGAGCCGAGGCAGGTCCCACACGGTCAGGCGCGCGTTGAGGAGCCGGTTGCGCTGGGGGGCGCCGGTGGTATCCGTGGGCATCGGGACGCCCCGCAGCAGCCTGGGATCCGCTTCGGGCAGGCCGGCGGCCCGGAAGCACGGGGCGGGTTGCCTGGCCAGGACGGTCCGTGTGGTTCGTTCGGGTGCGCGGAGCATCGGAATTTCCCTGTCGCCCTTTCTCGGAACTCGCTGCCTTGGGTTCGCGTTACGCCTGGTGCCGGCCGGGCGCCTTCGGAGGGGCTTCGTGCGCTCTCGGCCGGGGCGCATGCGCACGCCACATCGCGACCAGCAAACACACTGCGGAGGCCGCGAAGAGGGCAGCCGTGATCAGCAGCCAGCGGCCCCAGAACACGTCGGCCGGCAGGCCGGTGTACGAGGTGAAGCCCGGGACCCGGTTCAGGATGAGCGGATACCAGACGAGGAGCAGCAGAAGGGCCGTGAAAGCGGGCACGCGGAGGTAGTTGATCCAGCCGGTCAGCGAGTGGGAGCGGTCCTTCGCGTCCTTTCTGCGCCGGAAGGCGAGTTGCACCACTCGGTCGGTGACGGTGTAGAGGGGGAGAAAGACCAAGTCGTGCAGGAGCGCGGCGCCCACGAACCAGAGGACGACGCCGAGCGTGTCCCCCTTCAGCAATCGAAGTCCCGCATAGACGGCCAGGACGAATGAGCACAGCACCAGCAAGAGGTGCAGGGGGGACGCACCGTAGCGTGTGCGGAAGCCTTTCACTGTGCTGCTCCGAAGGTGAGGCGAGTGACCCATTTGGTGTTGTGCACACCGGGGTTGGCCGGGACGATGATCCGCGCCGGATAACCGTGGTCCGGAGAGAGGTCCGCGCCATTGACCCGCAGGGCGAGCAGTGACCTGGGATCGCGCACCTGGTTGTCCCGCAGGTGGGTGGAGCTGAAGGATCCACCCCGCTGGGCAGACTCGACGAAGACGCCGGGAGGGCTCTGCCGCAGTCCGACCAGAGCTGCCAGGTCGGCCAGCCGTACCCCGCTCCAGTGCTGGTCGTCGGTGGACCAGCCCTCCACGCAGGCGATCGGCAGGACCGCCGTGTGCTGCGGCAACGCCAGCACCTGTGCACGGGTGAAGATCCGCTCCCGGCCCGGGCCGCGCACGACCAGACGCCAGTCGGGCCCGATGTCACGGGCACGGATACCTACCCCCGCCGCGGTCTTGTTGATCTGGAAGCCATTGGGGCCCGTCCCCGGCTCCTGCCCGTGCGGCGCCAGCAACGCGGTCTTGCGCAGGGCCCCGCCGATGCTCTGACCGGCCGTCACGACGAGCAGTGCCAGCGCGCCGGCGCCGACGAGGCCGAGCGCGCCTCGCCGCGACATCGTGGGCGGCGCGGGGTGGGGGGTCACCAGGCCGGTGTCATCCGCCGCTTCGGGTGTCGTGCGTGCGGCGGGGGTACTCAGGACGCTGCGGAAGCGACGGCTGCGCAGCGCCCTTGCCATGGCGGGAATCCGGAAGGCGACATGAACGACGAAGGCGCCGATGAAGACCCAGGCGCCGTAGAAGTGCAGGGTGTAGAAGGACCCGGGGAAGATGTAATGGAGCTGGATGTTGAGCACGCCGGTGACGAATTCGAACAGCACCCCGCCCACGAGCAGCAGCAGCGAGAGCCGATCCAGCGCATGACTCAGTGAACGCACCGGCGGCCAGGTGAACAGCTTGGGGACGACCGACCAGAGCTTCGCCAGCAGGATCGGGATCAGCACCACGCCCAGCGTCACATGGATTCCCTGGGTGAGGCGGTAGAGCCAGTACGGGCTGGTCGGCCAGGAGAACAGATAGAAGCCGAGCCAGCCCTTCCCCGGTGTCTGGTCGTTGCCCGGTGCCAGATTCGGGTTGTACGCGGCGTAGGACAGCAGTCCGGTCACGAACAGCACGGTGATGCCGACCAGGAGCATCAGCCCGAAGACCGACGTCAGCCACGGTCCCCGCAGCGGACTGCGCCAAAATCCCGGCCGCGTGGGGCCCGGCGGCGGGCTGTTGAGCAGTGCGGCGAGGGACCGGCGACGACCGGGATGGGGCCTGGCTGCCTTTTTGGTCAGTGGGGAGGCACCGGCGGCCGGTCGATGTGCGGAGCCCCCTCGGGGTGGCGGGCCGCTTTCGGCCGCCTTGTCGGGCTGTCCTTGCGGCCCGGCGCGACGAGGCTCGCCATCACGGTCACTACCCTCCACATCGATCCCCTCACGGTGGCCGGTGCGGCAAGATCGCCGCTCAGGACTCACCGTATGCAGCTCGACGCGCAATTCATCCTTTGCCGCACATTACGGACCTCTTTTGGCCCCCACCCGACCTCACCCCGGTCCACGACGGGCTCCTCGCACGCAGAGGCGCACGAGTGTGATCAGTGGGGCTCGTCCCCCTACCGGACCCCTCGGCCGGGCTCCTCCGCGGGTGCCCTGTTCTTCGGCACCCTTATCGCCGCGGTTGTGGGCATCGTGCCGCTCGGCGGCATCCGCTCCATCGCCGACGTCACGAGCAAGCCCGCCGCGCTGCCGGGCCGTGGGCCCGCAGGGCGAGAAACGCCTGGTGCAGGCCAGATCGGGAACCCGGTCCCCGGCGTACGGGCCGCGGCCGGGCAAGGCTGCCAGGGACCGACCGGCCAGCGGACCGCGGCGGTAGTTGACCTTCAGCGGGGACGACTCCTCCCAGATCAGCCGCTGGATGAACGGCCTGTTCATCAGCGGGACGAAGAGGTGATCGCACACCGCCCGGGTGAGCGGGGTCCGGCCGACGATTATCCGGAGCATGCCGCTGGTGGAGTCCAGCACCTCTTGGGCGATCGGCCGGCGCTCGGCCTGGTAGCTGTCCAGCAGCGGTGTCTGGGCGCGGCCGGTGGCCACGAGAGCGAGCTTCCAGGCCAGGTTTTCGGCGTCTCCCAGACCGGTGTTCATGCCTTGCCCGCCGAACGGGCTGTGGATGTGAGCGGCGTCCCCGGCCAGCAGGATCCGCCCGTGCCGGTAGGCGGATGCCAGACGACTGTGGATGCCAGACGACGGTGGATGCGGAAGGCGGAGGTCCACACCGCCTCTCGCACTACCGTGCCGGACAGCCCTGCCTCATCACGCAGCGCCTCGGTGCGTACGGCCAGCACTTCGTCGGCATCGAGGTCTTCGCTGGTGCCGGCGGGGGCCGGGGCCATGATCCGCCACAGGTCCGTGCCGGGCAGGGGGAAGGCTCCGACCATCTGGTCCGCGCGCAGCCACACCGACACCGCATCGCGGGGCAAGGGCAGCACCGCCCGCACGTCCGCGAGCAGAAAGCGTTCGATGACGGCCACGCCGGGGAACTCGATGCCCGCCGCTTTACGCACCTGGCTGTGGGCACCATCGCATCCCACCAGCCAATCGGCCCGCATCTGCCCGCCGGCGAGCCGGACGGTCACGCCGTCGGCGTCCTGGTCGGCGGTGAGCACTTCCCGTCCCCACTCCACCTCGTGCCCCAGGCCGGCGAGCCGGTGTCGGAGTCGGGCTTCCACCTCGGCCTGGGACATGAGCAGGCCGGGGCGGGTCACCAGCTTGGTGCGCCGGCCGATCTTGAGCCGGGCCATGGGCTTGCCATCGACGTGGGTGATCACCTGCCTGATGGGCACCGACCGCTGCGGCAGATCGCCCAGTGCCCCGAGGCGGTCCAGAAGGTCACGCAGCTCGACCGTCTCTCCCGCTCCGTGCGCCGGCGGCGTCCGGCAGACTCGTAAAGCCGGCCTTGGGGCAGCCCGACACCACGACCGTGATCGCCACCGGCCCCGACCCGCTCCGTCCCACGCACAGGCCAAGCCGACTCAGCCGAAGGCGAAGTAGCGCAGCCACACATAGCCGAGGGACAGTGCCACCGTCGCCGCGGTCACGATCAGGCCGTATTTGGTGAACTGCCAGAAGGAGATGGGCTGGCGGTTGCGTTCGGCGATGCCGAGGACGACGACGTTGGCGGACGCGCCGATGGCGGTGGCGTTGCCGCCGAGGTCCGCGCCGAGCGCGAGGGCCCACCACATGACGTGGTCGCTGCCGCCGCCCATGTTGTGGACAAGGTCGCTGGTGATGGGGGCCATGGTGGCCACGTAGGGAATGTTGTCGATGACGCCGGAGAGGACCGCAGAGGCGCTCAGCAGCGTCATGGAGCCGGCGAGTTCGTTGGAGCCGATCACGTGGGCGAGTGCCTTGGAGACCTCGCTGATGACGCCGGTGTCGATCAGCCCGCCGATCATGATGAAGAGGCCGGCGAAGAAGGCGAGCGTGGGCCACTCCACTTCGGCCAGTACCTCGCTGGTCTCCGCCGAGGAGATGGCGACGAGAAGGCCGGCGCCGAGCAGGGCGACGATGCTGGGGGCGTAGTGCAGGACCGGGTGGAGGACGAAGCCGGCCACCACCAGGGCGAGCACGACGAGGCCCTGGATCAGCAGGCGCGGGTTCTTGATGGCCTCGCGCTCCTCCAGCGCCATGATCTCGACGGCACGCTCCTCGTCGTAGACGAAGGTCTTGCGGAACATCACCCGGCACAGTGCGAGGAGTACGACGATCAGGACTGCGGAGAGCGGCGCGAGGTGGACCAGGAAGTCGTTGAAGGTGAGGCCGGCCCGGCTGGCGATGATGATGTTGGGCGGGTCGCCGACGAGGGTGGCGGTGCCGCCGATGTTGGAGGCGAGGACCTCGGCGATGAGGAAGGGCGCGGCAGGCAGCGCGAGACGTTCGCAGACGAGCAGGGTGACGGGCGCGATCAGCAGGACCGTGGTCACGTTGTCGAGGAGGGCCGAGGCCAGCGCGGTGATGACGATGAGCATGGCCATCACCCGGAAGGGTCTGGCGCGGGCGCGTTTGACCGACCAGATCGCCAGGTATTCGAACAGGCCGGTCTTCTTCAGGACACCGACGATCATCATCATGCCCATGAGCAGGAAGATGACGTTCCAGTCGATGCCGGACTCCGCGGAGTAGAACGCCGAGACGTCGTCGGTCGCCCCGATCGCCAGCATCAGTCCCGCGCCGCCGAGGGCCACGGCAACGCGGTGGATCTTCTCGCTGATGATCAGGGCGTACGCGCCGACGAACACGACGATCGCGGCCCAGCTGTGCCAGTTGTTCACGATCCTCCGATGGAAGGTTTCGGCAGGGGGCGCTCGCCGGCCGGCGACGTGTCTTCAGCAGGGCGCACCGGCGTGGTCCTCCTGAGCGGCGGATGAGCGCGGTCGAGGAGCCACATCGTCGTGCACGGCCGGGACTCCGGCCGGCTCCTCGACGTGGAGAGCGCGGACGATCGGCACGTCCGTGGAGCTGTGGGCGATGATCGAGAAGGCGATGCACACCGCGATGAGGGTGAATGCCGGCTCCGCCTGCGGGATGCCGGACTGGAGCACGAGCAGGCCGTAGACCACCGAGGCGCAGCCCTTCGGCCCGAACCGGAGCAAGGAGGTGAAAAGCACGGTCCGGGCCGCCGGCCCGGACAACGACACCGCCACCAGCAGTGCGGCACCGAACACCACTACGGGCACCATGACGAACCCCGATCGAAAAGAGAGTGATCCCCTGCTCGCCGACCAGGCTTCCCGGCACACCGTCCGGAAGTTTACATATTTTTGATGGGTCTTTGACAGACCACTAACGGGCAGTCAGCCGACCGGAGATGTTGCCGGGCTCCGGCAAAACAGACGTTGATGCCTGGGCACTGTCTGCGAGCCGGGCTTCGCACGCCGTCCGGCCCGGGCCGGCTGGTCCCGGTCCGGCTCGGCGTAGGCGGCCTCCCTCGTCAGGACGTGGCGAGGAGTAGCCGTTCCAGCAGATGGGAGGCGGTGATCACGCCGAGCAGCCGCGGGGAACCGGCCTTGTCCTTGTCCGCGACCGCCACCAGCGGACTGCGTACCCGCGCCATCAGTGCCGCGACCTCCAGTGCCGTGTCGTCGGGCGCCGCGACCGGCGGCGCGGGAGCCGCCTTCGACAGGCATTCCCGCACCGTGCGGCCGGACAGCGCCTGACAGAGCCGGTCGGCATGGCGTTCGTCGACGACCGCCGCCAGCGTCGGGTCCTCCACGACATACGCGGGCACCAGCGCCTTGATCATCTGGGAGGCGGGCAGGATAGCCGCCGGTGCGCCCTGCTCGTCCAGCACCAGCAGGCCCGGCAGCCGGTGCTGAGCCATCAGCCGTGCCGCGTCCAGGGCTTCGCTGTCGAGGCTGACTGTCTCGTATTCCTCTGCCAGATCACGTGCGCGCACGATCGGCTCCTGTCTCGGCTCTCGGACTGCCCAGGGCCAGCGTCACGCGGATGCGGCACGGCGACCAGCGGGCGCGCGACGATGTATACGGCATCTTGACGCACCCCGCGAGCGGTCCTCCCCATTGGCCGCCTCACTCGTCCTGGGGCTTGGCCCTGTGCCGGGCCGCCGGTTGCACCATGAGCCTGCGGGGGTCGGTGGCACGGATGATCGCCTGCTCGACTGCCGCCACATGGTCGGCGAGCAGCCCGAGGGCGGCGACAGCGCGGATGACGGGTTCGCCGTCCGCCCCGCCGAGCTGCTGCGTACGGACGTAGGCGGACTTCAGCTCTGCCCAGCGGGCTGCCTGTTCGGAGGTGAGCGTGCCGCGCAATGCGGCCAGCTTCAGCAGGTTGGCCTCGGCTCCGGTGGTCAGGGTCTGGGCCTCGGTCGTGTAGTGGTCGTCCATGATGCCCGCGAGTTCCGCCTCGTTCATGACGGGCTGGATGCGCTGGGCGATCTTGTTCATGTTGCGGTAGGAGCCCTGGAGCTGGAACGGGGGTTCCGTGCGGGTCGCGTCGGACTGCGCAGCGGACGCGAGGTAGGCGGCGTTGACGGCGAGGACCGTGGCGCGTGCGGTGAGCAGATGCCGCAGCACGGCGGTGATGCGGTCCAGTTCGGCAGGGACGTACGGGTAGGTGAGCCGGTCGGCGCGGGCCGTAGGGTCGTGGGCGGCGAGCCGGATCAGCACGTCGAGGTCGCCGCGGTCGCGGCCCGCGAGCGGGGCCAGTACGGGGTGCGCGGTGAGGGCGTTCTCGACGAAGCTGGCGGCGAAGGCGTCCTCCTTGCCGGTCAGGACATCGCCGAGGTTCCAGACGTCGGCGCGGTTGGCCAGCATGTCGGGCACCCGGAAGCGGCTGCCCGACTCGGTGTAGGGGTTGCCGGCCATGCAGACCGCGAAGCGCTTGCCCCGCAGGTCGAAGGTGCGCGGCTGGCCGTCCCACACCCCGTCGATGCGGCGGGTGGCGTCGCACAGCGGGATGAACTTCTGGAGCAGCTCGGGTGAGGTGTGCTGGATGTCGTCGAGGTAGAGGAGCGTGTTGTTGCCGGCAGCCAGGCCAAAGTTGATCTTCTCGATCTCCTGGCGCGCCGTGGCGTTCGGGGCCTCGGCGGGGTCGAGGGAGGTGACCCAGTGGCCGAGTGCCGGGCCACTGATCTTGACGAGGAGGAGGCCGAGCCGGTCGGCGACGTACTCCATGAGCGTCGTCTTGCCGTATCCGGGCGGGGAGATGAGCAGAAGCAGTCCGCCCGTGTCGGGGGCCCTGGTCTCGCCCGTGGTGCCGAGCTGCTTGGCGAGGTTGTCGCCGATGAGGGGAAGGTACACCTCGTCGACGAGCCGATTGCGGACGAAGGACGACATCACCCGGGGACGGTGGGCCTCCAGATGGAGCCGGGAGCGCTCGGCAGCCACCAGGGCGGTGCGTTGCCGCTGGTAGGCGCGGTGGCCCGGGACATCGTGAGTGCGGAAGTCGCGGGCGCGGGCGAGCAGTTCGTCGATGCGGACGGTGAGGGCGCGGCCGGTGATGCGGGGGTGGGTGCCGAGCAGGCCGCCGACGGTCTCGCTCAGCGGCGCATCCGACGCGTAGCGTGCGAGGTCCGGGCACAGCTCTGCCGCCACGGCCTCGGCCAGGTCTCCGGGGGCGAGGTCGGACCCGGTGGCGTGGGCGTACGAGGACAGCCAGGCTTCGACCAGCTGGCGGCGGGCGGCGAGGTCGTGGAGGGCGGTCAGGTCGTCGTCGTAGGCCGAGGTGCCCACTGCACGACGGAATGTGTCGAGCAGCGTGCGGGCCTCGGAGCTGAGGACGAAGCCGTCCGGGCCACTGGTCAGTTCCTCGAAGAGGTACACGGCGGCGGCCCCTCCCCCCTCCCCGCCGATCGCTGCGGCGAGTTCTGCCTGGAAGTCGGCGATCGCCGGGGCCGGGCCGAAGGTCCCCCGGGCGCGGGCGAGCGACACGGCGCGGCGGGTCCAGGCTTCGCGGGCCTCGGCGGTCGGCTCGTGCGCCCAGAACAGCTGGGCCGTGGCACGGGCCGCGGGCCGGTGGCGCAGCGCCCCCGCACCATCGTGCAGCCGCAGCAGCGCGGCCAGGATCGCGGTCGCGTCATGGTCGTGGATGCCGCGTTCGTAGCCTTCGTCGTACGCCTGCTCCGCGGCCTGTCGTACCAGGGCGGGGAGGTCGGCGGCGGCCAGGGCGGCCGGGCCGTGTTCGTCGAGCAGCCTGGCCGCGAGGTGTTCGGCCCGGTAGACGTCGGGCGACTCGGAGAGCAGCGGCCGGTCCCAGTACGGGCGGGTGGCGGCGAAGGCGGGGTCGGTGACCGGGGAACGGTAGTCGGTGCCGGCGAGGGCGACGGCGAGGCCGTCGCCGTGCGGTACCAGCGTGAGGTCCAGGGGCTGGGTGTTGACGGCGAAGCGGTGACGGCCCAGGCGGAGGGTTTGGCCGTCCGCGGTATAGAGGTCGGTGCGGTCGCGCAGGGCGCGGGACGCCTCTTGGCGGGCGGCTTTCAGGCGGCCGTCCAGTTCCTCCGCCCGTACGCCGTCGCCGAGTTCGCGTAGTTCCCCGGCGATTCCCCGGGCCTTGGCCACCATCGGGTCGGAGGCGAAGTACGTGGCGACCGCGTCGGCGTCCGCGAGCGTGGCGGAGCGGCGGCCGACGGCTTCCAGCACCCGCACCGCCGAGGCGGCCAGCTGCTCGGCGCGCCGGGAACGGGCGTCGGCGAGGGTCTGCTTCCGGGCCGAGAACGCCTCGTAGACCTCGGTGCGCTTGTCCGTCAGCTCGCCGAGGAAGTCGTCGAACTCCGCGAAGCGGGACTCCAGGTTCTCCAGCCGTACGAGCAGGCGCGCCAGCTGCTCGTCGCATGCCTCCGGCGTGTCGGCCACTGCGAGGGCGCCGCTGACCGCCTGGCCCAACAGGGCGAACTCGGCGGCGAATCCGGCGCGGCCCTCGTGGTCGAGGAGTTCGCGTCGGCGGGCGTCGAGCGTGGCACGGGCGCGGTTGGCCCCTCCCAGCACCTCCGCGACGCTTCCCAGGACGGACGTACGGACAGTGGCGTCGCCGATGTCGAGCCCCTCGACGACCTCGGTGACGGTCCGGAGCCCTTCGGTCAGCTCGTCGAGCCGGGCTGCGACCGGTGCGGCCTCGGCGACCGTGGCAATCGACTCCCCCTTCGCGACAAGTTGCTCGATGTCTTGACGGTGGCCGGTGAAGGCGTGCTCATGGGCCAGGAAGGCGACGGCGCGCCGGCCGAACGAGGCGAGGTCGGTCGCGGCGTCCGCGACGAGTGCATCGACGCGGGCGGTGTCCGCGTACCGCAGGTCCTTGAGGGTGAGCAGATGGCCCTGGGCCTGCCGCAGTTCGGACAGTCCCGCCACCCAGGCGCCGGCACTGCGCGGGGCCTCGCCGCGCAGGCGGCGTACCACCGACGCGATACGGGCCGCGGCCTCGTCGAGTGCTTCGGCGGCCCGCCGGGTGAGCGCCTGGACGGTCTCGAACTCGCTCAGCACCTGCTCGGCGGTGGCCCGCACCGCGTCCAGCGGGCCGCGCAGATCACCCAACTCGGCATCCGCCAGCCAGTGGTGGGTGTCGGCGACCCGGACGCAGTCCGCCACCAGCGCCTCGTAGACCTCCGTCGTCGCCGTGCTCCCCGCGACGGTGCCGGCCAGGGCGAGACAGTCGGAGATGCCACGAACGAGGCCCGCATTGCTCACCCGGGCCAGGGGGCCGGTGCCGATCGGCTGTGCGGCGGCGTAGGTGTCAAAGACGTAGGGCGAGCGCCACACCTGGAGCCCGTGGACGCGGGCCGCCTCGTCGCTGCCGCCGTGCAGCAGCATCACTGTGCCGTCCTCGAACAACGCCCAGCCTCGGCAGGACAGCGGAGTGTCGACCTCCTTGCGGATCAGGTTGTACGAGAGCAGCAGGTTGCGGCCTTCGGCACGTGCGTGGAAGGCGAAGAGCAGGTCCTCGCCGTTGGGCGAGCGGACCATCCGCGCCAACTCCAGGTCGGCGGTGTCCGTGTCGAAGACCTTGTACGCGCCGGTCGCCAGGCAGTAGCCGCCCGGGAAGACGATTCCCTGGTCCTCGGGCAGCCGGCGGCACGCCTGACCGAGGCCGTCGAGCCGCACCACGGCCTTGGTGAGGGTGTTGAAGACCAAGTAGCGTTCGGCGGACTCCTTGTAGGGGCGGATGCGGAGCAGGATGAGGGCGCCCGCCCTGGCGTGGGCGACCTCCGCGTCGGCGAGGGCCTGCAGCGGCTCGTCCACCGGCTCGGCGTAGATCCCCTCGCCGGTCTCGGTGTCGTTGCCCACCTTGACGGTGAGCCTGCCGCCGACCGTCGCGACGAAGACCTCGCCCTGAATGGACACATGCGGGTGACGGCCGGGAACATGGTCCTCGCGCGTCGCCTCGGTCCACTCGATGTCATGAGACGGCGGGAAGAGGTGGTCGCGCTCCCCGCGGGCGTCGAGGAAGGAGACCCGGCCGTCCTCGGTCACCGACCAGCGCAGTACGCGGATGTCGTCCGGCTTGTCGCCGGTCCGGAAGACGGCGAGCAGCTTGCCCTCGACGTGGCGCAGCTGAAGCAGCCGGGTCTCTCGGTAGTAGCGGTGGAGGGCGGCGAACTCCCGTACGAAGGCAGGGTCGTCGAGAAGGCCCGGCACCGCGTCCTCGGGCATCGGTTGCAGGTCTCGGTCGTACAGCGCGAAGACCTCGCCCGGGACGGCCTCGTGGGAGCCGGGCTCGTTCGTGCGTCCGGCCAGGGCGCCGTACCCGAACAGCAGGGCATCACCGATGGCGACGATGTCGCGGGGCAGGCAGGCGCGCTCGGTGCGCAGCTGCCCGGTGCCGGTGAGTTCGAGCCGTGTCGAGCCGAATTCCGCGGTGCGCCGGCTGTTGAGTTCCTCGGCCCGGCGGGCGAGCTCGGCGCCCTGTGCGGCGAGCCGGTCGCGCAGGACCTCGTACGTACCGGTGTCCAGGCCGGTTGCCATGGGATCTCGTTCCCTTCACAAAGGTGCGGACCGGAGCTGCCGTCCCCTGTGCGGCAGCTCCGGTCGACGCGGGTGATCACGCCTTGACGGCGCCGTTGGTGTGGGTGGTGTCGATGCCGCTCAGGGCGTTCAGCGGCACGTCGGCCAGGCCCAGTTCGCCGGCCCGGTCCATGAGTTGCCGCAGCGGCCCGGCGCTCACGCCGTCGCCCGTCTTCATCAGCTTCATCAGCAGCGCGGAGACGGTCAGGTTCTGTACGTCGGCCGTCGAGACCGAGCCGAGAATGCGGCCGAGGTCGTCGGTGAAGCTCGCCGAGCCGTCCAGCCAGGGCTTCGCCAGCGCCTGCGCGGTCTCGGAGTGCTGGACGAAGCCGTCGACACCCTTGCCGAGCGCGATCGAGGACACCAGCCGGTCGAAGAAGACCGACTCGCCGCCGACGATGTTGATGTCGGCGTTCTCCAGTCCGGTCGCAAGCACCGTGGCCTGCGCCTCGGCGACCTGACGCTGCACGTCGAGGCCGGCCAGCCGGATCTCCTTCTCCGTCTGGATCCGCAGCCGGTACTCCTCGTGGCCACGGGACGCCTCATCGAGGGCTGCCATCGCGGCGGCCTTCTCACTCAGGCCGGCCGCCTCGGCCTTCAGCTTCTCGCCGATGGCCGTCGCCTCGGCCAGCGCCTTCGCCCGTACGCCCTCGGCCTCGGCGCGCAGCCGTGCCTCGGTGGCCTCGGCTTCGGCGCGGCCGGCCTTCTCGATGACCTCGGCCTCCTTGTCGCGCACCTGAATGGCCGCGAGGCCTTCCGCGGCCGACTCGGCCTGGATGCCCTCGGCGAGCCGGACCTTGGCCCGTGCGTCGAGGTCGGACGACTTCAACCGGGCCTGTGCCAGGGTCAGTTCCTCCGCCGCCCGGTGGGTCGCGGCCTGCTCGGCGGCCTCTGCCGCCTTGATGTCCTTGACCAGCTTCTCCTGCGCCTCCGCCTCGGCGGCGATGATGACCGCCTGCCGGTCCCGCTCAGCCGCCTCCACGGCGCGCAGCTTCTTGATGGACTCCTCCTGCTCGGCGACCGTACGGTCCACCGCCACGCGCTCCCGGATCACCTCGGCGATGTCCCGCTTCTCCGCCTCGACCTCTTTCTCGGCGGAGATCCGCGTCAGCTCGGTCTCCCGCTCCCGGGCGATGACCTCCAGCAGGCGGTCCTTCTCGATGCGCTCGCTCTCGATGGCAATGACCCGTTCCCGGTTCTTCGCTGCCACCGCAACCTCGCGTGACTGGTTCTCGCGCTGCACACCGAGTTGTTCCTCGGTGCGCAGGAAGGCGCCCTGCGCCCGCAGCCGCTCCTCCTCCACCACCCGCGCGGTCTCGGCCTCCTCGCGGGCCCGGGAGGTGTCGATCTCCCGCTTCTGCTTGATCTCGGCATCCGCCTGCCGCCGCTCCAGTTCGAGGATCGCCTCCCGGGCATCGACGTTCTGCCGGGTGATCTCCTTCTCCTCGGTGCGCTGGAACTCATTGGTGCGCACGTGCTCGACCGTGGTCAGCTCGGTGATCTTCCGGATGCCCTGGGCATCAAGGACGTTGTGCGGGTCGAGTTGGCCGAGCGGCGTCTGCTCCAGGTAGTCGATCGCGGCGTCCTCAAGGTGGTAGCCGTTGAGGTCGACGCCGATGACCTCGATGATGCGGTACCGCAGTTCGTCGCGCTTGGTGTAGAGGTCGGTGAAGTCCAGCTGCTTGCCGACCGTCTTCAGCGCCTCGGAGAACTTCGCGTGGAACAGCTCCTGCAGCGTTGCCTGATCGCTGGCTCGCTGGGTGCCCACGGCCTGGGCGACCTTGATGACGTCCTCGACGGTCTTGTTGACGCGGACGAAGAACGAGATCCGGATGTCCGCGCGGATGTTGTCCTGGCAGATCAGCCCGTCCCGGCCGGTGCGCGTGATCTCGATGGCCTTCACCGAGATGTCCATCACCTCGGCCTTGTGCAGCACCGGCAGCACGACCTGCCCGGTGAAGGTCACATCGACCTTCCGCATCTTCGAGACGATCAACGCCTTGCCCTGCTCCACCTTGCGGAACAAGCGGGAGAAGCCCAGCAGCATGACGACGGCTATGAGCAGGACAACGGCGACGAGTACACCGATGCCCACGGTGACGGCATCCATAGGAACGGTCCTTGAGGCGTGAGGAAGCGGAAGCGTGAGGTGGGCCGTGCGCGCGGCCCGGCGGCTCGGCGGCGTGCCCGCCCGGGTCAGGTAGCGTGCCCGCCCGGGTCGAGTGCCGCGTCGCAGGGCTCGACCCAGAAGAACCCGCCGGCCTCGTCGTAGGCGTACAGCAGCCCGGTGCTGCCGTACGTCAGAGGTTCGTCGCCCGGCTGGCGGACCTGGATCACGGTGGTGGAGCCGTCGTGGGCGGCGGCTTCGGCCCGGCCGAAGCCTGCGTCCACCCGCCCGGTGCGGATGATGCAGGTCAGCCCGATGAAATCGGCCCGGGGCGGCCCGGGTGCGGCGGGGAAGAGACGATGCAACGGCCGTACGAGCACCCGCGTCACCCGCCACGCGACCACCATGGCCACGACCAGCACGGCCGGCCGCAGCAGCTCCCGCACCAAGCCCGGAGAGGCGGTGGAATCCAGAAGAACGGTCCCGGCGAGGCTCACGAACCAGGCAAGCGCCGTCAGTAGCGAGAAGGCGACCGTGACCGGTACCCCGCCCATCCCCCAGGGTCGGAAATCCGCATCCGCATCAAAGCTCCCGGACTCGGTCACGCCGACGGCGACCAGCAGCCAGAAGGCCACGACCACGACGAGGGCGGCGGTGAACACGATGGTGGGAAAACCGGCGGCCGCCGCCAGAAACGTCCCCATGCCAACCCTCCCCGAGATCTCGTCCGGCTCTGTTCTGTGCCCTGCCTGTGCGGCAGCCAGGGGCAAGACGGTCCCGCGGCACACCCATCCTGCCGGTAAGCGGCATCGGGACCGTCCCCTGTGTTCCCCCACACCCATCCTGCCCGGCCCGTACGGCACTCGCATTGCCGGATTCCGGCAATCTTCACTAAGGTCTCCATGCCAGGTTGCCGCTAAGAACGCGTCACCGGCACGTCAAGAAACCGGGAGACACGTGGCGGAGTACGAGATACCCGAGGACTATCTGGCCGGCTACGCCCAGATTCTGGCCGACGCCTCGGCCACCGGCCGCCGGCTCACCCGCGAAGAGATCAACTCCCGTCGCGCCCTCGGAGAACAGGCTGCCGAAGCGGGCCTCGGCCTGCGCGCCCTCGTCAGCGGACACCTCACCGCCACCCGCGCTGCCTGGCCCGGCTCGTCCAGCTCACCGGACAGCGTGCTCGCCGCCGTGCAGCAGGCCATCGACGCCTTCGCCGAAGGCTATGAGCGAGCCCAGCGGCTGGCCGTACGCCAGGAGGAAGCCGCGCGCCGGGAGTTCATCGATGACCTCCTCTACGGCCGCAGCGACCTCGGCCGCCTGGCCGAGCGCGCCGAACGCTTCGGGCTGCGCCTCTCCCACGCCCATGCCGTCGCCGTGGCCCAGGGACCGGCCGCCTACGACGAGGGTGACGCGGTGCTGCGGCGGGTGGAGCGGTCCCTCATCGCCCGGTTCGGCGACCGCAGCATCCTGCTGACCACCAAAGGCGGCCGCATGCTGTGCATCGCACCCGGCGACCAGGACGAGATCCTCCTCCACTTCGCCAAACAGGCCTACGCGGCCACCGAAGGCGGCCGGGTCGCCATCGGCCGCCCCCAGCCGGGCCCCGGCGGCGTGGTCCAGTCCTACGAGGAAGCACTCAACACCCTCGACCTGGCCCACCGCATGGAGCTCGACGACCTCGTGCTGCGCGCCGCCGACCTGCTCGTCTACCCCGTCCTCACCCGCGACCGGCAAGCCATGGCCGACCTGGTCCACAGCGCACTCGGCCCCCTCACCACCGCCCGCGGCGGCCCGCAGCCTCTCCTGGACACCCTCACCGCCTACTTCAACTCCGGCTGTATCGCCGCCGAAGCAGCCCGCCGCCTCTCCCTCAGCGTGCGTGCGCTGACCTACCGCCTGGAACGCATCCACCAGTTGACCGGCGCCAACCCCGCCGACCCCGACCACCGCTACATGCTCCAGACCGCCGTCATCGGCGCCCGCCTGCTCGACTGGCCGGCCAAGACACTGTGAAACCGTGCGCCGCGCCCAACCGTTGCTCCTTCACCGGCTGCTTCGGAAGAGTGACCGGGCGGAACCTGGACGGGTGCGCGAGGTGCGGGGGCGTCAGGGTCGACCGCTTGAGCATGCGGCAGCCGGCGCACTTCCGCAAAAACAGCGGGACCGGAAGTCCCGGACAGTCGCGGGCTGTCCGGGCTGGTCAGGGCGTTGCCCGAAGTCTGTCCCGGACTGCAGGGGATAGCTGAATCCGCCCTTGTTTCGTATGCCATGGCCGCAGCAGGATGACTTTCGTGGAGAACCTGGGGGAATTCTCGCCGTACGAAGCCCGAGACGCTGCCCGCTTCATCGAGTCGATGCAGCAACTCAAGGAGCGTTCAGGGCTGACCTACCGCGAATTGGAGGAGAGGGCCGCCCGAAACGGTGACGTGCTGGCGCGCAGCACACTGGCCGACATCCTGCGCCGGACAAGCCTGCCGCGACCTGATGTGCTGGCCGCGTTCGTCCGTGCCTGCGGGCAGGACCAACAGGTCGGCGCCTGGCTGGATGCCCGGGACCGGATCGCCACAGATATCGCTCCCGAGTCCCCCACGGCGCCCGGCCCCGAGGCCGAAGCCGAGACTCAACCGCAGATCGAAGAGCCCACAGGCTCGCGGCCAGGCTCGCGGCCACACCGGGCCAAGAGCCGTACGGTCGTGCTCGCGACCGGTCTCATGGTCATGCTGGTCGCCTTGGTCATCTGGTGGCTGCTCCCCGGCAGCTCCGATACCCCCGGCGCACCGCCTGCCGCGGCCACCGCTTCCCGGACTCCCACCGATGGCTGGGTCACCATCCGCCCCGTCCGTACGCCAGACCTCTGTCTGACCGACGGACGTGACCGGGCCGGTGCCTATGCCAGCGCCGTCGCGGTCCAGCTCCCCTGCGCCCAAGCCACGGTGCCGCGTACCTACCTCGAAGCGGCTGGTGAGGGCCGCTACCGCATCCAGTGGCATCATCCCCGGCAAGGGAGAGGATGCCTGACGATCATGAGCACTGGCAGGGTAAAGGGCATGCTTGAGCCCCGGGACGACTGTGGCCAGGCCACTGTGTTCCGCGTGGAAGCCGCCGCCGGTGACAGCGAGGGTTTCCGACTTCGCCCGGCCAACAGCAGCAGGTGCATCGGCATTGCCGACAACCACACCACGGCGGGAGCCGAAGCGATCGAAGAAAGGTGTACCAGCGAGGCCGACCAGCGGTTCCTCATCCAGGCGGGCTGACGGTCCTCACCGCGGTCGCGGAGAGCCACTCGGCTGGATCCTCGCCCGAGGCCGGCGAGGAGGGCAGTCTCCTTGAGCGATCTGCCTCACGATCAGCCGTGGCCGGCCACCGTGAATCGCCCGATGGCGACCCTGCCCGCCAGGCTGCGCGCAAGGCACCCTCCCCGACTGCGTCTGCTGGCAGGTACAGGCGCGACTACCTTGGCGAAGTTCAGGAACGGCCGAAGGCGGCGGTAGGTGTCTCGCCATTCAGCGCCTGCTGGGGTACGGGTGGCAACCGTCTGGCTGAGGGCGCTGAGCGTGTCGAGATCGACGCTGCTCCCCTGAGGCGAAGGCCATCGCCGGGAGGAAGAACCCCCATCCGCACCTCCGCGGCCCCATCCAGCCGAAGGAGAAGAACGCAGCCCAGCGGTGCATCGCCGGTGGCGTCGCCCGTAAGTCATAAGCCATGCTCCCGTCCGACTCCGCGCTGACGGTGTCAGGTCCGAGCTGACGGGCAGTCGGCTCATCACTGCAGGTTGCCCGTCGGTAGCGCAGGCGAGGTGCCGGTACGCCAACGCTGCATGCGTCGGGCCGGCTTACCTGAACCAGTACTTCACACCTCTGTGGTGGGAGCAGGTGCCGCCCATTCCGCTCCGCGACGCGCCCCGTGTGCCCGGGCAAGATCGAGGGGGAGCACCGTACTTCCCGGCCTCCGCCGAGGCCGTTGCCGAGAACCCCGCCGACACCCACACCGAGCACGGCGCGCAGCCGGCCTCGAACCGATCTTTCACGCCGCTCCCTTCCGGCTACGCACCAGGTCGGCTGGGAGGTGCGCGAGGGCGGCCCGGTCAGGCACCGATGACTTGGGCAAGGTGCCGGGTCGCAGCTCCTTGGGTCGCGGCCTCGGCGACGAGGCCGTCCGGCAGCCCTGGCCTCGCCCGGCCCGGCGCCGACGCCGACGCCGACGCTCAGACGTTACGCCGTGTTACACGAGCGTCACCGTGCACAGCCCGTTCCGATGCGCCTGGACCGCCCACCACTGGGAAGACCACCCCACCCGCGACCCTCTGTCCGGGTGAGACCCTAATATCATTTGGCGTCCTCCGAAGGACGTTGACGCCCGCTGGGTCGTGCCCGCCGCTCCACGCGCGGCACGACGGCTCCACCGCATGGCAATGGAGTCGAGCATCGAGGAGAGGAACGTTCATGCGCGTCCGGAGCATCGCCACGGCCACCGCAACTGCATTGGCACTGGTGGCCGCTCGTGACCTTGTCCAGAAGAAGCACGCATTGCTCCGGAACTTCCCCGTGCTCGGGCACGCCCGGTACCTGTTGGAGACGATCGGGCCCGAGCTGCGGCAGTACATAGTGACCTCCAACGACGAGGAGCGCCCGTTCAGCCGCGACCAGCGCACCTGGGTTTACGCGTCGGCGAAGGGGGAGAACAACTACTTCGGGTTCGGAACCGACAACGACGTCGAGCACATGCAGGGGCACGCATACCTGAAGCAGCGCACGTTCGCCGGTACGCTGCCCGACGCGCACGACCCGCAGGCCCCACTGCCGTCGGCCAAGGTGCTGGGCGGGCCGCGCGGGCGCGCCAAGGCGTTCCGGCCGGCGAGCGTGGTGAACATCTCGGCGATGAGCTTCGGATCGCTCTCCGGCGCGGCGATCACGGCGCTCAACAAGGGGGCGGCGCTGGCGGGCACCCTGCAGAACACGGGCGAGGGCGGCCTCTCGCCGTACCACCGCAACGGTGGCGACCTCGTCCTTCAAATCGGTACGTCCTACTTCGGCTGCCGCAACGAGGACGGCAGCTTCAACATCGACAAGCTCAAGGATGTGGTCGCCGGTGCCCCGGTCAAGGCGATAGAGATCAAGCTCTCCCAAGGCGCCAAGCCGGGGCTGGGCGGAATGCTGCCGGGCGCGAAGGTGACCCCGGAAATCGCCGAGATCCGCGGCATCCCGCTCGGCGAGGACTGCGCCTCCCCGTCGCGGCACACCGCGTTCAGTGACGTCGACTCGATGCTCGACTTCGTCGAACTGCTCGCCACCGAGACCGGCCTGCCGGTCGGAATCAAGAGCGCGGTGGGAGAGATGGAGTTCTGGCAGGAGCTGGCCACACAGATGGCGCGAGGTGACCGCGGGGTCGACTTCGTGACCATCGACGGTGGCGAGGGCGGCACCGGGGCGGCGCCGCTCACCTTCTCCGACTCGGTGTCGCTGCCCTTCCGGATGGGCTTCTCCCGGGTCTACGGCGTCTTCGCCGAGCTGGGGCTGACCGACGACCTGACCTTCATCGCCTCCGGCAAGCTCGGCCTGCCCGAGAACGCCGTGGTCGCCTTCGCCCTGGGTGCCGACATGATCAACGTGGCCCGTGAGGCCATGCTGTCGATCGGCTGCATCCAGGCGCAGAAGTGCCACACCGACAAGTGCCCCACCGGCATCGCCACCCAGAGCCCGTGGCTGGCCCGCGGCCTCGACCCGGCCTCGAAGGCCACCCGGGCCGCTCTCTACCTGCGCACCCTGCGCAAGGAGCTGCTGAAGATCTCGGCGGCCGTCGGCGTCGCCCACCCGGCGCTCATCACGGCCACGGACATCGAGATCATGAACGGCGACTACGAGGCCCGTACCCTGGCCGGCGTCTACGGCTACAAGGACGGCTGGGGCGAGCTCGGCCCGCACCTCGCCGAGGAGATCACCGCACTGCTCACCACCGAGCAGTCCTCCGGCCAGAAGCCGACCGCCTGACGCGCCGATCACGACAGGCACCGCGCTCACTGCTCCCCTGCCGGGAGCGCGCGTGGCGCCGACCGGTGGCACCCTTGTCTTCCCTTCCCTGCTCCACGAACAGCCCCTGCCTAGGTGATCACAACATGAGCGAAAAAGTGCGTTTCCCGAGCGTCGTCGGCCCCGAACTGGCCGGAGCGATCGACCTGCCGGACGGCGAGATTCGCGGCTGGGGGATCTTCGTGCACGGATTCACGCTCGGCAAGGGCTCGCCGGCCGCGTCGCGTGTCAGCAAGCAGCTGGCACGCGAGGGGATCGGCATGCTGCGCTTCGACAACCTCGGGATCGGGGACTCCGACGGCGACTGGGGGGACGGTTCCTTCACCGTCAAGGTCCAGGACACGATCCGTGCCGCAGCCATGATGGCGGAGCGAGGGACTCCGGCAGACCTGCTGGTGGGGCACTCGTGGGGAGGCGCCGCCGTCCTGGCCGCGGCGGCCGAGGCAACCGGCGTCCGCGCGGTCGCCACGATCGGGGCGCCTGTCGATCCCAGCCACGTCGAGCGACAGTACGACGCGGTCGTGGATCGCGTGCTCAGTGATGGGTCGCACGAGTGGTTCGTCGGCGGGAGGACCCTGGTCCTCAAGCGTGCCTTCGTCGAAGACGTCCGCCGTGCTCACCTGCGGGATCGGATCGGCGAGTTGGACCTGCCGCTGCTCGTCCTGCATTCGCCGACCGACAACACCGTCGACATCGACAACGCGGGAGAGATCTTCCGCGAGGCACGACACCCGCGAAGCTTCGTCTCACTCGAAGGAGCGGACCATCTCCTGACCGCCCGAGGACAAGCACAGCGAGCCGCCCACATCATCAGTGCCTGGGCCGACCAGTACATCTAAGGCGCACGTCCCGCAGGAGAGACATTCACGGGTACACGGTGATGTGGTCGGGCGGCGTGGCCCGTGGGACCCGGGCGGGGGGCACAGCCCTGATACTCCAGCCGTGGATCGGGATCTTGCTGGTGGGGAGAGGTACCTCGGTGAGGGACGGTGCCGACACCCATACATCCCGCGGGGCAAGGCCCTGTACCCCTGGCCGCTTTCCGGCCGGTCCCCCCGTCCGGCCGCGTGGGACGGGGGGCCTTGTGCCATGGGGTCAGCCTGGGGGCAGTCGGGGGCTTAGCGGATTCCGTGTCGGTTCTTGTGGTGCTCTTCGGCTGTGCCACCGGTTTGCTGGGCGGGGATCTGGCGTACGCATTCGATGAGGTAGTCGCCGGTGTCCGGGGCGAGGGTGACGCCGTGGGTCTCGCTGCGGAAGCCGGGAAAGCGCCGGTCGAAGGATTCCAGGGCGGTCAGGTAGCGCAGCAGCGGGCCGTCGGGGGTGCCGGTGTTTTCGCCGGGCATCAGGACGGGGATGCCCGGCGGGGTGACGGTGACCATGGCGGCGGCCACCCGGTCGGCCGCGTCGGTCAGTCTTACGCGCTCGGTGCCACCGCGGATGAGGCGCTGGTAGCAGTGCTGGGGTGGGGTGACGGCCTCGGGCAGGTCCTGGAAGGCGGTGTCGAGCAGCTCGACCAGGCGGGCGTCGCGCAGGTGGTGGTGCATCTCCTGGCACAGCTCGCGCAGGGTCTGGCCGGTGTATCGGTGGGGGTGGGCGGCGACCAGCTCGGGCAGCAGACGCTCCAGGGGTGCGTTGTGGTCGTAGAGCGCTTTGAAGTCCATCAGGGCGTCCATCAGGGTTCCCCACTTGCCCTTGGTGATCCCCATGGAGAAGAGGATGAGTGTGGTGTAGCTGTCGGTCTTCTCCACCACGATGTTCCTGGTGGCCAGGTAGGCGGTGAGGACGCGGGCGGGGATGCCCCAGTCGGACATCTGCCCGGTGGCGTCGATGCCGGGGCAGGTGAGGGTGACCTTGATGGGGTCGAGCAGGCAGTAGCCCTCGGTCAGGCCGGTGAAACCGTGCCAGTCCGCCTCGGGCTCCAACTGCCAGCAGGACGGCTCGCTGCGCAGCAGTTCGGCCGGTGCGTCGGCGAAGGGCACACGTTCGCCGGTGGCCGGGTCGGTCACGGTCTCGGGCTGCCAGACGCCGAAGAACCAGTCCGGACGGTCGTCGGCGGCTGTGATGCGCCGGCCGACGCGTACGACGGTCTGGCGGAAGCGGATGGCTTCGGTCACCGCTTCGTCGATGAGGCAGCGGCCCTGGGGGCCGTCCATCATCGCGGTGGCCACGTCGAGGGAGGCGATCATCGGATACAGCGGTGAGGTGGTGCCGTGCATCATGAACGCCTCGTTGAACCGTTCGTGCTCCACCGGCGCCCGGGGTGCGGGTTTGATGTGCACCATGGCGCTCTGTGACAGCGCGGCCAGCATCTTATGGGTGGATTGGGTGGAGAAGACGGTGGGGCGTTGGGGGCCGGGGAAGGTGTCGGGGCCCACCGCCATGCCGTAGCGGCCGGCGTAGAGGGGGTGGAAGCGGGCGTAGGCGAACCAGGCTTCGTCGAAGTGGAGCCGGGGGGTGCTGGGTGCGAGGGCCTGGGCGACCTGGAGTGTGTCGTAGCACAGGCCGTCATAAGTGGAGTTGGTCAGCACCGCGTATTGGGCCTTGGGTGAGACGGCGCCCTGGGTCAGCGGGTTACGGCTGGTCCGGGAGACGACCGCCGGTGCCTGGATCTCGGCAGGTGACAGGGGTCCTGCCAGTCCGTAACCGTTGCGGGTGGGGACCAGGTAGACCGGCCGGGCTCCGGAGAGGACCAGGCCGTGCAGGACCGACTTGTGGCAGTTACGGTCCACCAGTGCGATCTCGTCCTGGGTGACGCTGAAGTGACCGACCATCCGGTCGCAGGTGGAGTCGCCGTGGAGTACGAAGTAGGTGCGGTCGGCGCCGAAGACGCGGGCGGCATTGCGTTCCGCCGCGCCGACCGGGCCGGTGTGTTCGAAGAGGGAACCGAGTTCCTCGACGGAGATCGACAAGTCGCTGCGCAGCAGCCGTTCTCCGAAGTAGTCGTGGAAGGCCCGGCCGACGGGGGACTTGAGGAAGGCGACACCGCCGGAGTGGGCAGGGGTGTGCCAGGAGTACTCGTGCGCGTGGTCGAAGCGGCGCAGTGCCTCGAAGAACGGTGGCAGCAGGTTGTGCTGGTAGCCGCGGGCGGCGCCGGCGATCCGTCCGGCGATGAAGGATGCGGTGTCCTCCAGCGGCCAGATATAGCCGATCACGGCTTCGGCCACCCACAGGGGCAGGTGTTCCAGGTCTTCGCCGGCCATGGCCAGGAAGACGGGGAGGTTCTGGAAGCGCCGACCGGCGTGGCGCAGTACCGCGGCGCCGCCTGTTTCGCCGCCGTCTCCGGCGGCCTGGGGCAGGTCCCAGTCGACCACGGCGGCGGCCAGGCCTGCCTCGGTGCGCAGCACCGCCTGGGCGTCGTCGGCTGTGGTGGCCCAGCGCACGTCGAGACCTCGGGTCTCCAACTCACGGCGCATTCTGCGTAGTTGCTCGGCGGCGATGCCTCCGCTCTGTGAGACCTCGCGTACCGCGAACAGAACCGTCCCGTCGCTCATTGTGGCCCCTCTGCTTTGCACGTAGTCGGTGCATGGTCTGCAAGTGCGCGCCATGCGTGCTCTTCGAGAGGCAACCGGAAGATCACCGGCAGCGGTCCGGTGACGGGGCGAAACCACTCCGATGAGGGAAACGCCGCGTCTGACCGCGCTGTGTGAACGCTCCTGGCATCGGTAGGGGAACGGCAGCACTCCCCTGGGCCTCCGACGTTCGCCGCGTCTCGGCGGTGGTCCGCGTCTCCGCCTGGACCGGCACCCCACAGGAGTCCGGGCCGCACCGCTTCACGAGGTGGCAGTGGCACGAGCCGCCGTGTGGATGGGGGAGCTGACCGAGCCGGCCGGGGTGAGCACGCGGTCGCCGCGCTACTACGAGGTGGAGGGGCTGCTGAGAGCCCGGCCGGCCGCCAACGGCTACCGCGAGTACGGGCACGAGGATCTGCCGGGCGGCCCGCGCGGTCCCATGGCACCACAGCGTCCGCCACTTCGACGCACACGACGAAGCCCACCAACGAGATCGCCCCGACGATCACCCATTCCTCCGTCGCCGCCCCCGGCCCACGGACGAACGGGTCAGCTCATCCCGTGAGCTTCCGGGCGACGGCTGGGGCCGTTGCAGCACCTGGAGGCTGACACCGTTCCGTCACCGGCAGAGGGCAGTCGCTTCGCTGTCCACGGTGCCCTCACCCGCCTCCGTGGCAACCTGCTCCTCGCCGAGATCAGCACCGCGGTGCCGGGGCCGAGCAGTCACTTCGTGTTAGCCTCAAATTTTCGGGCGGCCGTGACGACCGGCGATTCCGTCCGTGCGGTTCCCATTGTTTCGTCGGTGCTCATTCCTGCCGGGCCTTCCTCGGTACGTTCCCCCTACGGAAGGCTCTTACATGAACCACCCGGACCGCCTCGGCACCTCGCACGGCACCCCCGCCCGGCCGGTGCCCCTCACCTCGACGGTGCCCCCGGTCGCCTCCTTCGCCGACCTGGAACTGCCGGCCGAGGTCCTGCGAACGCTCACCGAGCTCGGGGTACGCGAGCCCTTCCCGATCCAGGCGGCCACGCTGCCCAACGCCCTCGCAGGACGCGACGTCCTGGGGCGCGGGCGCACGGGGTCGGGCAAGACGCTCGCCTTCGGCCTGCCGCTGCTCGCACGGACGGCCGGGCGGCGCGCGGAGCCGAAGCAGCCCCTCGCCCTGATCCTGGCGCCTACCCGGGAGCTGGCCCAACAGGTAACAGAAGCCCTCGCGCCGTATGCCGACGCGCTCCGGCTGCGGATGGCCACGGTCGTCGGCGGCATGTCGCTCGGCCGGCAGGCCGCTGCGTTGCGCGACGGAGCCGAGGTCGTCGTCGCCACCCCTGGCCGCCTGCACGACCTCATCGAGCGCGGGGACTGCCGCCTGGGACGAGTACGGATCACCGTCCTCGACGAGGCGGATCAGATGTGCGACATGGGCTTCCTGCCGCAAGTCACCGCGGTGCTCGACCAGGTGCACCACGACGGCCAGCGGATGCTGTTCTCGGCCACCCTGGACCACGACGTCGATCACCTGGTCCGCCGCTACCTCCACGACCCCGTCGTCCACTCGGTCGACCCGTCCGCGGGTGCGGTCACGACGCTGGACCACCATGTACTGGTCGTCCACGGCCCCGACCGGTACGCCGTCACGACCGAGATCGCCGCCCGCGACGGCCGCGTACTGCTGTTCCTGGACACCAAGCAGGCGGTCGACCAGCTCACCCGGCATCTTCGGGCCAGCGGAGTGCACGCCGCGGCCCTGCACAGCGGTAAATCCCAACCGCAGCGCACACGGACCCTTGCGCAGTTCAAGAACGGCCAGGTCACCGTCCTGGTGGCGACCAATGTCGCGGCCCGTGGTCTGCACGTCGACGACCTCGATCTCGTGGTCAACGTCGACCCGCCCACCGACCCCAAGGACTATGTGCACCGCGCGGGCCGCACTGCCCGGGCCGGTGAGTCCGGCAGCGTCGTCACGCTGGTGCTGTCGGGCCAGCGCCGCGAGACGAGCCGGCTGATAGCCGCGGCCGGCATCAGGCCGACGATCACCAAGGTGCGCTCGGGTGAGGCGGAGCTCAGCCGGCTCACCGGGGCCAAGGCCCCCTCCGGCACCCCGCTCGACGGTGGGCCCACCGCGCCCCGGACCAAGAACACCAACGTCCCCTTCCGCGGCCTGGGCACCAGCAAGGACACCTCCCGCGGCGCCGGCGGCAAGTCCCGCAAGGCCGGCGAGGCCCGTAAGCTCGCCGAGGCCCGCAAGGCAGCCCGGGTGCGCCGCGGCGACTGAGGGTTTGGACTCGCAAAGCCGGACAAGCCCTAGAGGTCCCTTGGCCGCACCGTCATCCGGATCCCGTCCCGAGCCCACAGCACGAACCGTTCCACCGGCGTCACCTCGTGCCCCGGCGCGGGCCGAAAGCGCAGGCGCTTGAGGAGGACGGCCAGGACGAGCTGGGCCTCGACCATGGCCAAAGCGGCGCCCTCGCAGCTGCGTGGCCCGATTCCGAAGGGGATGTACGCGAGCCGCGGCCGCTTGGACACCTCCTGCGGCGTGAACCGCTCGGGGTCGAACCGCTCCGGCTCGGGCCAGTGCTCAGGGTTCAGGTGCACCGCCCAGAACGGATAGAACACCGTCGTCCCGGCCGGAATCTCGTACGGGCCCAGAACCAGGTCCTCGGTCGTCTCGCGTGCGCCGTACGGGCCGGGCGGGAACAGGCGCATCGACTCCTTGAGCACCATGTCCAGATACGTGAGCCGCCGCAGATCACCGTAATCGGGCGTTTCGCGCGCACCCAACACCTGGTCCAGTTCGGCGGCGACGCGATCGGCCACGTCAGGATGGCGGCCCAGCAGGTGCAGCGTCCACGAGACGGCGACGCCGGTGGTGTGGTGGGCGGCGAGCAGCGTCACCATCACGGTGTCCCGCAGCCGTGCCGGGCTCTGACCGGCCTCGACGAGCGCCCCGATCAGGTCGCCGCGGTCGGTACGGCCACCCGAGCGGTGCGCCGCCACCACGCGGTCGACCGTCGCGCGCAGATAGGCAAGGGCCACCTCGGCCCGCTCCGCCGAGCGCGGGTCGGCCCGCGGCACCTGGTAGAGCCGCCCGAGGTGCTCGGTGAGCACCTCCTCGAACGCGGCGACGACACGGTCCGTGTCGGTTTCCGCGCCGCCGAGCGCGAACCCGCAGATCATACGGAGCGAGAGCGCGGCCAATTCCTGTTGCAGCTCGACGGGTTCGCCGTCGCCCTCCCCCGCCCAGCGGTCCGCGAGCTCGCACGCCAGCTCGGTGAAGCGCGCGAAGTGCCGCTCGTGCGCCGGCCGTCCGGCGAGCACCGAGAGCAGCAATCGGCGCCAGGGGCCGTGCTCGTCGGCGGGTAGCACTTGCAGGTTGCCTGCCTCGCACAGCGGGTCC
This sequence comes from Streptomyces sp. NPDC048516, assembly GCF_043199875.1. NCBI lineage: Bacteria > Bacillati > Actinomycetota > Actinomycetes > Kitasatosporales > Streptomycetaceae > Streptomyces > Streptomyces sp. NPDC048516. The sequence continues at coordinate 39,636 of NZ_JBICWS010000030.1, forward strand.
AGGAACGCGAACAGCTCCTCGGGCCGCGTGTCGATGTGCGCCGTGGCCTCCAGAAGCACGGGATCGGCGACCGACACGGCCGTGTCCGCGCCCGGCAGTTGGAAGCGCACGACGGGTCCGTACGCCTCGTGCAGGCGTAACTGGTAACGGTGCAGCCCGCCCGCGGCCGCAACGGCGCTCAGCCCGCCGTCCTCCTGGTGCCCGGGTCCGGGGATGCGCATAACGGTGCCTCCTGTCCCAAGTCCTGCCGTCGATTCTGTTCGAGGGGCCCCTCAACTCGTCCTTGTGTCATCCCATTTCCCCCGTCCCGCTTCCTACCCACGGCGGGGCCCGTGCCCGCACTGGCCGCGGCGAGCATTTCACGGACCACGGAGGGGCGTTGCGCACCGGCACCCGGCTGGTGTCGCGTTGGCGGGGCAGCGCGATGATGACGCCCTGCGAAAGCATGCGCGCCCGGCCGCATCAGTGGCTGCCCCGGCACTTGGCCCGCAGCGGCCGCTATGGGCGTCCGAGGAGTTGGGTGCCGGCCGTGTTGTCGGTGCGGGCGGTGAAGTAGTCGGTGAAGGCCTGGATGAATTCGGCTTCGGTGATGCGGCCGTCTCCATCGTGGTCGAGCTGGCGGAAGCCGTGGTTGAGTTCGGCGGGGTGGACCCGGGAGCCGCCGAAGATCGTGCGGTACTCATCGGCGCACAGGTGTCCGCTGCCGTCGGTGTCCGCGGCGTGGAAGACCGCCCGCACCGCGACATGCAACCCCTGCTCGAGATAGGCCGGCCCGGCGTCGATCCCGGTGAGCATGGCGGTGACGAACTCCTCGCAGGTCAGCTGTCCGTCGTCGTCAGCATCCATGCCGGTCCGCAGGTGCTGCCACCAGGTTTCGAAGGCGGCATAGACGCGGGCTTCGCGCTCGGGGGTGAGTTCGAGCGGCCAGCACACGTTGTGCGCCATGGCCTGCAGATCGACCGAGCTGATGCGGCCGTCGCCGGTCTGGTCAAGGACCTGGCGGAAGAAGGTCCGCAGACGCGCCGGGCGGGAATCGGCGCCCCGGCGGCGGCGTGGTGCGGGAAGCCGGACAGGGCTTGCCTCCGGCGGAGAAGGACGATCGGTGGAGGCGGTGGAAGGCTGCGAAGTCGATGAGTTTCCCGCCGGCGGGGTGCGGTAGCGGCGATGCTCGGGCAACGCATTCACCAGCACGCGCACGCCACGGTGCAGGATGAAGGACAGCAGGGCCGCGCGCCGGGTGCGGGGCAAGTTGAAGCGCTCGCGGAAGGCTTCCGGCAGGTCCGCGATGGTCAGCGCACCGATCACGTGGGCGGCCACCGTGCGCAGCAGCGGCCAGGCCGGCTTGAGGTGACCGAGACGGCGGGGCGCGGGTGCTTCACGGAGCATGTCGAAGAGCAGGTAGCGCACGGGTTCGCTGTATTCAAGACGCTCGCGGATCGTGCGGTCCATATACGCGGGCACGTCCGCGGCCGTGGCCGGGAACAGGTCGTCGGAGAGTCCGAACTCGGTACACACCGCCCGGAATTCTCCGTACATCTGATCCAGTTCAGAGGGCATCAGCGGGCGTCCGGACAGTTCCCGCATCGCCGTCATGCACTCGTACAAGGTGACCAGCACCCACACCCGCACCGCCGGGTCCGACGCGGTGAACGGCCTGCCCTGCTCGTCGGTCCCGGCCAGACGGCGGTGCGTGCGCTCCAGACGGGCAACCTCACGGCGCAGCCCTTCACGGTCGGAGAAGAACAGCCGCTTCCCGCTGTCCATGGTGTGCTCGACACGCCGCCACGGGTGCGCGCGGTAGGTGGAGAAGTTGGCCATGCCGGCCGCGACCGCCGGATCCGCGGTCTGCAGAACCAGCAGCCGCCATGCCACCAACCCGATCCGCCACTCCCCCAGCGTGCGGCGCAGCAGCGAATCAGGCCCAGGAAGATCAGCGGTAGCCAAGGGGACGTCTCCTCAAGTACGTGTACGGGAAAGGAAAAGGACGCCCGAAGAGCGATCATCCGGCTATCCACCCAGCCCAACGGTCCTACCGGAATCCGGGAGCGGCCAGGTTCCCGAATTCACCCCTCCGAGACACGCCACAGGGCCTCCCACACCGGCCCGGAGCCACGGCTCATGTGCCTTGTCGAGGCGGTCAGGACCACCTGCCGAGTGGCGGTTGTAGCCGATGGCCAACCGGTCAGGCACGGAGGCTCCTGGCAATGATCCGTCCGTGGTGCCGGGCGGCGGAGGCACACCCGCCTGTGGTGCGATGCGGCGATACGGGGTGCGGACGACACCGTGGTGAGTGGCCGGGAATATCCCGGCCGACGGACCCGATGACGGTCCGACCGATGCCATTCCCGTTGGAGGAAGCAATGCTCCGCACCCGCGTCCGACGCCCTTTTCCCGTCACCGCCACGACCCTCATCGCCGGTGCGGCATCCGCACTCACCCTGGGCACCACGGGCGCGGCCACCGCGGCCGAGTCCACCGCCGCAGCCCCCGCCGGGACCGGGGCACATGCCGTCCGACGCACCGTCGAAGAACCGCTGCTGAAGGGATCGGCCAAGCTCAAGCGCCGGCCGGGCGACAACGTCCACTTCACCTTCGGGCACGGCGTATGAGGCCGGCTGACACCCAGCCGTAGAATCGGGTCGGCCTGTCGTGGCCAGGAGGCCCGTCTTGGCTGAGGAGCGCTGTATGAATCCAGTGGTGGTGACGTCCGCAGGGAAGGTGCGAGGGGCCGGCAGGGACGGGATCTCGTGCTTCCGGGGGATCCCCTTCGCCGCGCCGCCCGAGGGTCCGCTGAGGTTCCGGCCCCCCACCGCGCCTCAAGGGTGGGACGGGATCCGCGACGCTCTCGCATGTGGGGCCGCGCCCCCGCAGCCGGCCCCGGCCCCCGGCGCCCCCGCCATGTGGCGGCCCGGCGACGGGCTGGACTGCCTGACGGTGAACGTGTGGACCCCTGACCCCGGTGCGGCCAACTTGCCGGTCATGGTGTGGATCTACGGGGGCCTGTGGAAGCACGGCTCGGCGAGCATGCCCCACTACGACGCCACCACGCTCGCCGGCTCCGGAGTCGTCGTGGTGACCTTCAACTACCGGGTCGGCTTCGAGGGCTTCGGGCACCTGCCCGGAGTGCCGGACAACCGAGGGCTGCACGACCAGATCGCCGCCCTCCAATGGGTCCGGGACAACATCGCTGCCTTCGGCGGCGACAGCGGCAACGTGACCGTTTTCGGACAGTCCGCCGGCGCCGCCTCCGCCGTGCTGCTGATGGCCGCGCCCGCGGCGCGGGGCCTGTTCCGGCGTGCGATCGCCCAGAGCATCCCGGCGGGGGCCCGGACCCGAACCGAGGCAGAGACGATCACTGCCACGATCGCGCAGGCCGCAGGCGTCCCGGCGACGTGGGACGGGCTGGCCGGCCTGCCGCCCGAGGCACTCTTGGCGGTCCAGGACGCGCCGCTTCGCACCCGCGCGGACGGATTCAGCGCCTTCGGTCCCGTCATCGACGGCGACCTGGTGACCGGGCAGCCGTGGGCCGCCCTCGAAACGGGCGCGGGCTGCGACGTCGACCTGGTCTGCGGATTCACCCACGAGGAGTATCGGGGCCAGGGCCCGGCCCCCGCGGCGGGAGTCGACCTGGAGCCGGTCGCCGAGGCGGTCGGCCTGGGTAAGGAGGCGGCAACCGCCTACCGCCGGGCCCACCCCGGGCTCACCGACACCGACCTGTTCACGGTCATGCTGTCCGACGCGCTCGTACGGATCCCGACCACCCGGGTCGCCCGGTCCCACGCACGCGCAGGCGGCCTCACCTGGCTGTACGACTTCACCTGGCAAGGCCCCGCCCTGGGCGCCGCCCACGGCATCGACGTCCCGTTCACCTTCGGCAACGCCACCAGCCGTTACGCCGCCCGCTTTCTGGGTTCACCGCCGCCCTCCGACTTCGCCGACCTGTCCGGCCGGTTGCGAACTGCCTGGACCTCGTTCGCCGCTACCGGCGACCCGGGCTGGCCGCGCTTCACCCTGGACCGGTCGACCACCAGAGTCTGGAACCTCCCACCCGCCGACACCTGCTACCCGCTGGAAGCGTCCCGACGGATCTGGGAAGGCACCGCCTCCGCCTAGCGGCTTCTTTGCGCACGACGCCGGGAGAGTGGTCGCCAGGAAGTCCGTCGGCGCAATGGGTGACTCTTCGTCATCGCAAGACCTTCGAACCTGTGCCCCCAACAGGGCTGGGTCCTGGGAGGGGATACCACCGAGGACATGCTGCAGCTCGCCACGATCACGCGGATGCCACGCTCTGGTCCAGGTTGCCACCCACGCCGGCCAATCCGGTCGGGGCTGCCTCGCAGCCGACGAGGGGTTCCTGGCGCGACGATCGCACAGGTGTGCAAGGCTGACGTGATGTCGCTCTCTTCCGCCCCTGCGGAGCCGATAACGCCCGATCCGCTGAATGAGGTTGCGGACACGCTGCTCACCCAGTCCTGGCTCGACCTGTCGTTCCTGCACTGGGCTGCCGACCCTGCGGACGTGGCGCCGCTGCTGCCGGCCGGGACCGTGCCGGACACCTACGACGGGCTCACCTACATCGGCCTGGTGGCTTTCCGGATGCACCGGGTGGGCTGGTTCAGGATGCCGGGTATCCCGTACCTCGGCACCTTTCCCGAGACCAACGTGCGGCTCTACTCGGTGGACCGGCACGGCCGACGCGGCGTGGTCTTCCGCTCGCTGGAGGCCTCGCGGCTGCTGCCGGTGGCCGTCGCCCGCAGCGCCTTCCGGATGCCCTACGTGTGGGCCAAGATGGCGATCCATCGTGACGCGGACGCGGACACCATCAGCTACACCAGCAGCCGACGCTGGCCGGGGCCGCGCGGGGTGCGCTGCCGGATCGCGGTGCGCATCGGCGAGCGGATCGAGGAGCCGACCCCCCTCGAACACTTCCTGACCGCCCGCTGGGGCATGCACAACGCCTTCTTCGGCCGACCGGTGTATCTGCCCAATGCCCACCCGCGCTGGCCGCTGCACCGGGCAGAACTCCTTGACTGCGAGGATGAGTTGGTGACCGCAGCCGGGCTGCCTTCGCCGGTCGGCCCGCCGGTGAGCGTGCTGTACTCCCCCGGCGTACCGGTTCGCTTCGGCCGCCCTGCCCGCCCGGGCGGTCTGCCCACCCCCTGAGCCCGTGCAGCACGGCGGTCGAACGTCAGCCGGGAGCGTGGTGGCACGATCGGGCAAGAGCGTCACCGGCACGGTCGGCCGGTCGGTCGGACCGGCAGTTCGAGCTTCCTTCCATCGGCCGGCCCCCGTCGCCGGCGCCAGTGCAGTGGCCTTGGACGTCGCCGCGCACCCGGCTCAGCACCGCACCCTTGACCGAGGACGGCAGGCTGCCGACGATCCGGATGTCGTCCACCGTCCCCTTCACCTGAGCGACGGAGACCGGCCCGGCGTCGACATCGGGGACGTTGACCTCGACGTGGTCGATGGCGCCGGAATTCGAGTCCATGCCGTTGTCGGTGACGGCGGTGTCAGTGGCGGTGGCACTCCCGGTGTCAGTGGCGGTGGCACTCCCGGTGTCGGCGGCGGTGCCACTCCCGGTGTCAGTGGCGGTGGCACTCCCGGTGTCGGCGGCGGTGCCACTCCCGGTGTCGGCGGCGGTGGCACTCCCGGTGTCAGTGGCGGTGGCACTCCCGGTGCCGGCACCGGAGCCGGCGCCGGCGGTGTTGCCGTGGGCCGAGGAGGCGTCCGGCTCTCCGGAGCCCTGGACCGACGGCTCGTCCGGGCCCTGGTCGTTCGAGGCCGGGCCGGTCCCGGGGAGCACGACCGGCCGGTACCCGCGCCTTGCATTCCGCGGAAGGTTCGTTGGAAAGCATCGCCACCATGCGACCACAGCTCGGGGAACGGAACGGTTCCTCCCTTATGGTGACGCTGACTCAATACTGATAGCGAGGAGCAACCAGCCATGGCGGTCTCGATCGGATTGCATGTCAGCCCCGAATTTCCCGCGATGCTGGAGCGGATTGACGCACTCGGCGGGGCGCTGGAGGCGGACGCTGGCGCGGCCGAGGAACGCGGCAGACTCACCGAGGACATCGCGCGGGCGTTGCTGGGTGCTGGGGTCGTGGGAGCCGCACTGCCGCAGAGCCTCGGCGGATACGAATTCTCCCCACGCCAATTGATAGAGACGGTCGAGCGGATCAGCTATCACGATTCCGCGGCCGGCTGGACGATGATGGCGCTGCAGTTGATGACCGGTACCACTGCGGCCTATCTCGATGCCGTTGCGACGGCCGACTTGTTCCCTGATGTCGCGGGTGGGGACCACGCGTTGTTGGCCGGGCACGGCACCCGGCCCGGCCGGGCCGTCCCGGTGGAGGGTGGCTATCTGGTGAGCGGCAGTTGGCAGTTCGCCTCCGGCATGGCGCACGCCACCCATATCCACAGTGCGATCCAGGTCGAGGGCAGTGGGGAGCTGCGGGTGCTGGCGATGCCGAAGTCGCAGGTGGAACTCGTCGACAACTGGGATGTGCTCGGGCTGCGTGCGACGCACAGCATTGATTACCACTGCGCCGACGTGCTTGTCCCGGCAACGCACACGTATCTCGCCACGACGACGGACCCGGCCAACGGTGGCGCGATCTACCGCCTCGGATTGGTCAACATGTCCGCGATCGGACACACCGGTTGGGCGTTGGGGGTCGGGCGGCGCCTCCTCGACGAGTTGAAGTCGGTCGCCGCGGCGAAATCCGGCACACGTAACGCCGCCGTCGACACCACGCAGTTCCACGCGGAGTACGCGACCGCCGAAGCCAAGCTTCGTTCGGCACGGGCGTGGGCGACGGAGGTATGGCGGGGTATCGAAGAGACCTTGGCTGCAGGCGAGTTGCCGAGCACCGAGCACGACACTCTGCTCAGGCTGGCGCTCAACCACGCGACGTGGACCGTGCAGGACGTGGGGCAGACGGTGCACCGATGGGCGGGGACGGCGGCGATCCGGCGCGGGCCGATCGACCGGTTTCTGCGTGATCTCGGCACGGGTACCCAGCACCTCACCTCAAGCCCCACGGTCCTGCAGAACTGCGGGAAGTGGCTCAGCGGCGCGCAACCCCGGGCGCACTGGGAATTTCTCGACTTGACGCCGTGACCATGGCCACACAGACGGCCGGGGATCGCACAGCGGGTCCACGGCGCCCTCAAGCCCCGCCGCCCCCTGGTCGGCAGGTCGGCAGGTCGGCAGGTCGGTCGAACGGCCGAATTCCTCCCTATGACCGCAATGTCTCCGAAGGCGACTCCCCGAACTGTTGGCGGTACGCGAGTGAGAAGCGGCCCGGGTGCAGGAAGCCCCAGCGGGAGGCGACGGCGGTGACGGTCGCGGCACCCGGGTCGGAGGCCAGGAGTTCCTTGTGTACGCGGTCCAGGCGGACCTCGCGCAGGTACGCGAGCGGTGTCGTGCCGAGGTGCCGGCGGAAGCCTTCCTGAAGGGCCCGTACGCCGACGCCGACACATTCCGCGATCTCCGCGACCGTGAGCGGCTCGGCGGCGTGTCCCTCGATGACCTCCATGGCGCGGCGGACCGCGGGCGGCGCGACGCGCGGCTGCTCGCCGAGCAGCGCCGACGAGTAATTGTTCGGCTGGGCCAGCAACAGCTGGGTCATGAGGAGCGATTCAAGCTGTTTTGTCACGATGGGCTGGCTTGTCATGCCACCGGGCCCCTCCGCCTCCCGGCGCATGAGGTCGACGATGTTGAGCCAGGACCGGGAGGCCGATGTGGTGAGGTTCATGCCGAGCGAGAAGAAGATCGGGCGGCGCACGGTGCGGCCGAGCAAGCTGCCCAGGTGCGATTCCAGCGACGATCGGTCGAACCACACGATCAGCTGCGGATTGCCGTCACCCCAGCGCATGTCCAACTTTCCGGTCGGAGAGGGGACAGAGGCGAGTTCCGGGGAGGAAATGATCTCCTCGCGGCCACAGGTGATTTCGGCGTAACCGGCGAGCGGGACCTGGACGAGGAAGAAGCTCTCCAGATCGCCCGGTGTAATCCGGACTTCCGTTCCGTAATCGAGATAATAGAGACCTGTCCGATCGAAGGGTGCGCCGTGCAGCCGGGCGTCGAGCGTCGCCGAGCGCCGCGTGATGCGCAGCTCATGGGGACAGAAGGCGCGGCCGACCTCGACCCGCGCCTCCCAAATGTCCGCTGTATGGAACCGCTGGTGATTTGCGAGGGGGAATTCTTCAGCGGGCATGTAAACCTCCACCGCCGAGATGCGCGATCGGGACAGCAACCCGCGTGATCCGGATAGCGAAGGTGATCTTGCCATACCAGGATTGCTCCCTGACCGCCGCGGACCCGAGAGAATCCTGGAATCAACAATGCAGGGAGTGCCGGGCCGGGCTGCGCTCGTCAGAGGCGGAGTCACGCCCAGCGGACGGCCCGTCGCATGCGCGCCGTGCGTATTACGCGCGACCGGCGCGGAGAGGGCCGCCAAGGCCATACCTCCGCACGTCGCGGCACCCTTGCCTCTGCCGGCCCGGCTCGCCGATTCGGCCGGGCCCCTCTAGCCGGCCGGTTCACCCGGGGCCCATCCCCCGGCCCTACGGGTGCCCCGGCCTCCCGCGGCTGCCCGCCAACCCCCCTCAGGCGGGCAGCCGCACCCCACACCACCGCCGCCCTCTCGTTGACGCCGCCACGTGCCGAAACGCTGCACAGCGCACGGCACCGCACGGCATTGCACGGCACCGCACGGCACCGCTCGAAAAACGCACATACAACCCCGGAGAATCCCCTCATGCGCAAGATCACCATCGTCGGAGCCGGCCAGGCCGGCCTCCAGCTCGGCATCGGCCTGGTCGACCACGGTTTTGACGTCACCATCGTCTCGAACCGCACCGGAGACCAGATCCGCGAGGGCCGGGTCATGTCCAGCCAGGCCATGTTCGGCACCGCGCTGGCCCACGAGCGCAACCTCGGCCTCGACTTCTGGGGCGAAGCCTGCCCGTCGATCGACGGTCTCGGCGTGAACATCGCCGACGGCCAGGGTGGCCGGGCGCTGTCCTTCGACGCCCGCCTCGAGGCCACCGCCCGCTCCATCGACCAGCGCGTCAAGATGCCGCTTTGGATGGGCGAGTTCGCGCGCCGCGGCGGTCGTCTGGAGCTCTGCGAAGCCGGCATCGAGGACCTGGAGCGCTACGCCGCCGAGTCCGACCTGGTAATCGTCGCGGCCGGCAAGGGTGAGATCGCCGGGCTGTTCGAGCGGGACGCCGTGCGTTCCCCGTACGACGCGCCGCAGCGCGCGCTGGCCCTGGCGTACGTCACCGGCATGGCGCCGCTGCCCGACCGCCCCGGCGTCAGCTTCAACGTCATCCCCGGTATGGGTGAGTACTTCACCATGCCCAGCCTCACCACCAGCGGCCCCTGCGACATCATGTTCTTCGAGGGCATCCCGGGTGGCCCGCTCGACTGCTTCGACGGGCTCACCCCCCACCAGCAGCTGGCGACGTTCCAGGAACTGCTGCGGACGTACGCTCCGTGGGAGGCCGAGCGCTGCACCGATGTCACGCTCACCGACCGGAACGGCACCCTCGCGGGCCGCTTCGCGCCGACCGTCCGCAAGCCCGTCGCCACGCTGCCCTCTGGCGCCCGGGTGCTCGGCCTCGCCGACGTCGTCGTCCTGAACGACCCGATCACCGGCCAGGGGTCCAACAACGCCTCGAAGTGCGCGGCCTCCTACCTCGCCACCATCCTGGACCACGGCGAGTGCCCGTACGACGCCGCGTTCATGGAGCTGGCCTTCGGCCGCTTCTGGGACAACGCGCAGTCCGCCACGACCTGGACCAACGCGATGCTCGGCGCCCCGCCGCAGCACGTCCTGGAGATCTTCGGCGCGGCGAGCGCCAACTCCCGTATCGCCGCCCGCTTCGTCAACGGTTTCGACGACCCGCGCGACTTGCTCCACTGGTTCCTGGACCCGGTCGCCGCGAAGAACTATCTGACGGAGGCCGGTGCCTGAGTGGCCGGCAGGAGCTGGGCAAAGACAACTGACGCTACGCCAGTGACATTGACGTACGAGAAACAGGACTGCAGGGCATGAGAAGGATCGCGGTGGTTGGCGCCGGGCAGGCGGGTGCCCAACTCGCTCTGGGACTACAGGCGCACGGCTATGACGTCACCTTGGTCACCGACCGCGACCCCGACGAGATACGTCGCGGCCCGGTCATGTCCAGCCAGTGCATGTTCGACACCGCGCTGCAGAGCGAGCGCGAACTCGGCCTGCACCACTGGGAGGACCAGGCCCCGGACATCTCCGGCATCGCGCTCTCTCTCATCGGCCCGCACGGTACTCCGGCCGTCTCATGGCGCGCGCCGCTGGAGGCCCCTGCCCACTCGGTCGACCAGCGGGTCAAGTGTGCCGCCTGGATCGAGCAGTTCGCGGACGGCGGCCGCGGCGAGATCGTGCTGCACGAGGCGGGCGTCAACGACCTCGAATGGTACGCCCGTACGCACGATCTCGTCGTGGTCTCCACGGGCAAGGGCGAGCTGAGTCAGCTCTTCACGCGCAACTGCGAACTCTCCCCGTACGACCGGCCACGCCGTGCGCTGGCCCTGACGTACGTCACGGGAGCGGCACCGCGGGAGGGGGAGGACGCCGTCCACTACCACCTGGTCCCCGGCGTCGGCGAATTCTTCTCCTTCCCCGCCCTCACCACCACCGGCCCCTGCGACATCATGGTCTTCGAAGGTGTCCCCGGCGGCCCGATGGACTGCTGGGACGACATCCGCACGCCTGAAGGCCACCTCACCCGCTCCCTGGAAATCCTCCACCGGTTCTTCCCCGACGCATACGAGCGCTACCGGCACGCCCGGCTCACCGACGACGGCGGCGTGTTGCGCGGCAAGTTCACTCCGACCGTCCGGCACCCCGTCGCCCGACTGTCCTCCGGCCGGCACGTCCTCGGCATGGCCGACGCCGTCGTCCTCAACGATCCGATCACCGGCCAGGGTTCGAACAACGCGGCTCAGGCCGCGACCCACTACCTCGACAGCATTCTCCGTCACGGCACCGCCGAGTTCACCCCGCAGTGGATGCAGCGCACCTTCGACAGCTTCTGGCGCGGCTGGGCTCAATGGGCCGTCGGCTGGACCAACTCCCTCCTGACCGAGCTGAGTCCCCACCACCGCGACCTCCTGACAGCGGCGGCCGAAATCCCCTCTGTCGCCGACGCGCTCGCCGCCGGATTCGACGACCCGCGCACTCTCTACCGTTGGTGGTTCGAGGAGGCCGAGGCTCACCGCTTCCTCGCCGAGAAGCGCGACCGGCACGCCGCCCGCTTCGACGGCCGCGAACTGCGCCGCGCGCTGGGCCAGTACGCCACCGGAGTGGCCGTGGTGACGGCCCGCGCCCCCGACGGCCGCAACGTCGGCATGACGGCGAACTCCTTCACCTCCGTCTCGTTGAACCCGCCCCTCGTCCTGTGGTGCCCCGGCAAAAACAGCCCGAGCCTCCCGGACTTCACCGACGCCTCGCACTTCGCCGTCCACGTGCTGGCCGCCGACCAGCACCACCTCTCCCGCCAGTTCGCCACCCCGGCCGACGACAAATTCCGCAGTACCCCCACCACCCCCGGCATCGCCGGCACCCCCCTCCTCGACGGCGCGGTCGCCCGCTTCCAATGCCGCACCGTCCAACGCCTCGATGCCGGCGACCACGTCATCTTCCTCGGCGAGGTCGAACAGTACGAGGCCGACGGCGGCACCCCCCTGGTGTTTCACTCGGGGTACTACCACGTGGCGACGAAGCATCCAGATCTGTGAACGAGCATGCGGATCAGGTGGCCTGCGACGGAACCGGGGCAGGCCGGCCATCGACACCTCCACACCGGGTCCGGTCAGGCCGATCAGGCCGATCAGGCCGACCAGGCCGATCAGGCCGACCAGGTATTCATTGCGCACAGCGGATGGGCTCCGCCGGATTCGGATGAGGCGGAGCGCCGGCGGAGCTTACGGTTTCGAAGAAACCAGGTGCTCTGTCCGGTGCGAAGTGACGGACGGGCCGAAGAAGTTCCGGCGTCCTGCGTCCTGCGCTTCGCGCGCCGACCGTCGAGGACTGCCTCGCCCTCTGCCCGGAGCTGTCCCTGCTCGACCGGCGCGTCCTGGACATGCCGTGCTGTCCGCTGCTTCTGGTCAACGGCAAGGACGACCTGCAGAACACCTCGGCCGACACCTGGCGAACGACGGAACTGACCAGCGCAACTCAAGGGAGTGCTCTTCCACCTTGCCCGCTTCGTGAGCGCGTATCGCGACCGCTTCGCCGAACTCCCCTCCGACACCGCAGCCCGACGGTGACCCCAGCCTCCTGCGGAACGGAGGAAACCTGCGGGACGCGGTCGTCTTCCTCGAAAGGGCCGGCGGACCGAGCGCGGGCAGACCCCCAGTCTGAGTTCACCGCCGTCCACCGGTCTGATCGGATCGATGAGGGTCAGTGCGTGCGTGCGCACGCACCCCTTGCAGGCCGAACAGGATGAGAAGCTCGACCGCGCCGCCGTCGGCGCTGCCCAGCCAGTGGGGCAAGGACGTATCAAACTCGGCTGTCTCACCGGGCGGCAGCGTCAGGTCGCGCTCGCCGGTCACGAGCCGCAGGCGTCCGTTGAGCACGTAGAGCCATTCGAAGCCTTCGTGGGTCTGCGGAGTCGGTTCGAGTGGTTCCGGCTGTGCGGGGATGATCATCTTGAACGCGTGCACCCCGCCCGGTCGCCGCGACAGGGGCACGAAGGTCATCCCGAAGCGCCTGACCGGCTTGAGGTGTATCCGGGGGTCGCCAGTGCGCGGGGCGCCGACGAGGTCGTCCAACGGAACGTCATAGGTACGGGCCAGCGGCAGCAGCAATTCCAGGCTCGGCCGGCGCCGGCCGTTCTCCAGCCGGGACAGCGTGCTCTCCGATACGCCGGTCGTCGCCGCGAGGTCGGCGAGGGTGATGCCGCGGTCACGACGCAGCGCACGAAGGCGCGGCCCCACCACGTCGAGCACTTCGTCGTCCGTCGTGCGATCCATCAGGCCATCTTGCCGTAACCGCAAGATTTCGTGCCAAGTCGTGCGGTGCCTGGCAAGACTGAGTGCATCCCGACACAAGGAGCCTTGATGCGCAGCACCGATACGGTCACGTTCTGGGACGGCGTCCACGCGGCCCGGCCGGCAGCCGGCGGCCCGCAGCCGAATGTCCGCCTCGCCGAGACCGGGACGGGCCTGCCGCCCGGTGACGCGTTGGACCTCGGATGCGGCAACGGCGGCGACGCTCTGTGGCTCGCCCGCCAGGGGTGGCATGTCACCGCCGTCGACGTCTCGGCCGTGGCGGTCGAGCGGCTCGCCGCCCTCGCCCGCTCACACGGCCTGGACCCGACCGTGTCACCACCGTGCGGGCCGACTTGCACAAGTCGTTCCCACGTCGTCACCGCCGAGCTCTTGCGTTTCCTCGACGGATGACCACGCCGCCAAGGGGGTGCGGGACGCCGTTCGGCACGGGCCCCGTGGTCATCACCCTCCAGATCGCCGACCGGCTCTCGCCCCACCGCATCCACGTGTGCGGCCGACCGCTACCACGGCGTCCGCGTCTTCCTGACACGGACACCGCCCACATCCACGCACAGGAGCCCTCCACCATGCACACATACGACGTCACAGTGACCACCGGCGCCTCGCCGGAAATCGTCTGGAAGCTGCTGGTCGACGCCGCGAGCTGGCCGCTGTGGTCCAAGGTGGACAGTCTGGACACGACACGGTCGGTCGGCCTCGACCCCGGCGGCGACGACGGCATCGGTGCCGTCCGGGCTTTCCGGACGGGACGCGTCGTGACCGGCGAGCGGCTGACCGAGAAGGTCGAGGGATGCCTCTTGGCCTACGAAGACGCGTTCAATCCGTCGATGCACAACTATCACGCGCGCATCGAACTGAAGCCGACAGCGTGCTCGGGCACGGTCATCCACTGGTACGGCGAGTACGAGACAAGCCGGCTGTTGGGTTGGTTCATGCCGCGCTACCTGCAGAAGTTCATGCAGGGCATGGCGGATGGGCTGGCCCGCTACGCCGAGGGGTGCAGGCCGGCTCAGTGAGGCCTACGCCGCAACGCGCGTTCGGCCACAGCCCACCCGGGCATCGCGGCGGATCGCCCAGGAGCCTGGCCGGGGCCGGGCACCGCAACGTCGCGGCAGCCCCGGGCCGGCCAGGTCCAGGACAGAAACCGTCAAAGTTGATGATGGCAAGCCGCGATAGCCATTGATACTTTAAGAAACCGGTTCAAGCGCCTGCGAAGAACCGCGGGAGCAATCAAACCCAACATGGTCGAACATTCGAGATGAACCTCACGCTGGAGTTACTTTCTGGAAGCCTGGGTGCTACGCGAAAAGCTGAGCTGACCAGCGGGGCCAGGATCGGGCCCGACTGCTGGTGAACGTTGGGACATGACGCCGTTGCGGTGGAACCGGGACCGCTCAGTGAATTCGGCGCTCTACCACCGTCGCACTCCCCCGTCGCACCTTGACCGCATATTTCCGCGAACACCATACCGAAGGCACCGTCCTCGCAGACAAGCCCATGACTCCGCGCCGGGCGACTGGTCGTCATACGGGTCATGTTGAAGGTGTCATCACTACGGATTCCCTCACCCTGCAATGTCGGGGTGACATCAATGTTTTCGATGAGGTGCTCAGGTGAATCAGGAGAACTTTTCCAGCCCGACCGAGGACTGCTCCGCCATGCGACACTTCCCGGATCTCAACTCTGTAGTCGACCTGGTTCGCACCCAAGTGGCTCAGGTGCTCGTTTACGTGCAGCCGGACATGGTCAAAGTGGATCAGTCGTTCAAGGACGCCGGGTTCGACTCCATCGCTGCCGTCCAGTTGTGCAACCGGTTGAACGATGTCACGAACCTTTCGTTGCCTGACACCGTTGTCTTCGACTACCCCACCCCGCTGGCTTTGGCTGAGCACCTCTTCCCCCTGCTCCGCGACGAAACGGCCACGGAACCTCCGTCCGGATCACGCTCGTTCCAAGAGAGCCCCGTGCGAGAGGGCGAGGTATCCGCCGACGATCCCATCGCCATCGTGGGGATGGCATGCCGCTACCCCGGGGGCGTGCGGTCGGCTGAGGGCCTATGGGATCTGATATCTGCCGGCAAGGATGCCACCACGGAATTTCCTGCCGATCGCGGGTGGGACGTAGCCGCTCTCTACAACGAGGACCCCGATCACGCAGGTACCAGCTACACCAAGCGGGGAGGTTTCCTGGAGGGAGCAGCGGAATTCGATCCGCGCTTTTTCGGCATCTCACCGCATGAGGCGTTGGCGATGGACCCGCAGCAGCGGTTGCTGCTGGAAACGTCCTGGGAAGCCATCGAAGAGGCAGGGATTGACCCGCGTTCACTCCGTGGCACCAATTCCGGCGTATTCGCTGGATTGATGTACCACGATTATGCATCCACGGTCGACCAGGTCCCCGGAGAGCTCGAAGGGCACTTGACCACGGGAAAATCCGGCGGAGTCCTGTCTGGCCGGGTGTCGTATGTGCTGGGGCTTGAGGGGCCCGCGGTGACGGTGGACACGGCGTGTTCGTCGTCGTTGGTGGCGCTGCACTGGGCGGCGCAGTCGCTGCGCTCCGGTGAATGCTCCCTGGCGCTGGCGGGTGGTGTCACCGTCATGTCCAACCCGGCGACTTTCGTGGAATTCAGTCGGCAGCGCGGACTGTCCGCGGACGGCCGGTGCCGTTCGTACGCCGGTAGCGCTGATGGGACTGGGTTTGCTGAGGGTGTGGGTGTGGTGGTGGTGGAGCGGTTGTCCGATGCGGTGCGCCAGGGGCATCGGGTGCTCGCCGTGGTGCGGGGCTCTGCGGTGAACCAGGACGGCGCCTCGAACGGTCTGACAGCTCCCAGCGGACGCGCGCAGGAGCGGGTGGTGCGGCAAGCGTTGTCAGGTGCCGGACTGGGGCCGGGTGACGTGGACGTGGTGGAAGGACACGGCACGGGGACGCGGTTGGGTGATCCGATCGAGGTCGGTGCGCT